>JBBRQH010000010.1:0-106333 GCA_038226705.1 Chthoniobacterales bacterium
GCGCTGCATGAAACCGGCAGGTGCTTCGTCATTCCTAACGCGTGGGATGGTGGATCCGCACGGCTGCTGGCCGGCCTCGGATTCAAGGCCATCGCGACTTCGAGCGGGGCGGCGGCGGGCACGCTCGGACGGGTCGACGGTCGACTTTCCCGAGCCGAAGCGATCGAGCACAACCGCGGGATCGGCGCGGCGACGGATCTGCCGGTGGCCGGAGACTTGGAGAATGGTTTCGGCGATGCACCCGAAGACGCAGCGGAGACAATCCGACTGGCGGGCGAAGCGGGTCTGGTCGGTGGCTCGATCGAAGATGCGGGCGGCGGACCCGAGCATCGCTTGTATGACCGCACGCATGCGGTGGAGCGGGTCGCGGCCGCCGTGGTGGCGGCACGCCGGCTGCCCTTTTCTTTCATGCTGACCGCCCGCGCCGAGAATTTCCTGCGCGGCAATCCTGATTTGGACGACACGATTGCCCGCCTCGTGGCCTTCGAGCAGGCGGGGGCGGACGTGCTCTTCGCTCCAGGACTGCCGGATCTCGAGTCGGTGCGCGCGGTCTGCCAGGCAGTCTCGAAGCCGGTGAATTTCATGGTCGCGATCAAAGGGAAATCCTTCACCGTGCGGGAACTTGCCGACGCCGGCGTGCGCCGCATCAGCCTCGCCACGTCGCTCTATCGCGCCGCCATGACCGGCTTGTTTGCGGCTGCGTATGAAGTCCGTGAATCAGGCACTTTCGGCTACCTCGAAGACGCCCTGCCCTCCGCGAAACTGGCGGAGTTCTTTCAGGCAGATTGAGTGAGCCTGACCAAGGGTCGCTACTTCAAGAGTGCCCTTCGTTTTCTCTACAAATTGCAGGGCCAGCGCGATCCCGTCGTCCCAGAGGCCCAGTCTTGTTGCGCTGATCACACTTCCCTCCACGGCGCGGCGCACGACGGGGGAATGCCAGTCGCGCACGCTCGCTCGCGCCGCGTCGAATCTTGCCCGGGCTTCCTTCCAATTTTGGTTCTTGGCGAGGGTGTGGGCGTTCTGCGTGCGTCCCAACCGGATTGTGCGGCCTCCGAAGCTTGCGCCCCGAGACGAAAGGTGGTCGCGAGGCCCAGGAGCGCGATACAGACGGGAAATCTCACGTGCCGTTTGTAGGGATGCCTCCCGAAGTGCGAGCGCGGAAAGGATCCGAATTCGACGCTCCGGTTGAGTTTTGTTCCCGCGTCCACTAAACGAAGCCCATGCCACGCGTCTTCCTTTTCGCTTTCGCTGCGTTGCTCGCGGCTCTTCCGCTCTTTCAACTCGGCAGCGCGGAACCCGCCAAGGCGCGTCCCGACGGGCTCTACGCCGAGTTCACCACGCCGAAGGGCGTCATTGTCTGCGAGCTGTTTTATCGGGAGACGCCGCTCACGGTCATCAACTTCGTCGCGCTCGCGGAGGGGAAAATCGCGGTGAAGTCGAAGACGAAGAAGACCGGTGAGCCGTTCTTCGATGACCTCACCTTCAACCGGGTGGTGCCGAATTTCGTCATTCAGGGCGGTGACCCGCTTAATGACCCGACAGGCGAAAACGATGGCGGGCCCGGCTACGAATTCGAGGATGAATTCCTCCCGCAGCTCCGGCACGAGGCGGGTGCGCTTTCCATGGCCAACGACGGTCCGCGCACCAATGGCAGCCAGTTTTTCATCTGCCATCTGCCCGTCCACCGGCTCAACTATCTGCACACCGTTTTCGGCCGGGTCGTCGAGGGCATGGACGTGGTGAATCGGATCGCGCAGGGCGACAAGATCGAGACCGTGCGCATCCTGCGCGTGGGGGAGGCGGCGAAGAAATTCGAGGCAAACACGCTCACCTTCGAGATCAATCGGAAGCGGATGCAGTTGGTGATGGAGCCGAACCTGCCGACCGAGGGCTTCAAGCATCTCGTCGACGGCACGAAGTCGCTGCCCGATTTCCGGGTGAAGAACTTCAACTACAAGCTGGCGAACTACGAGAAGTTCCGCCGTTTGCGTTTGGTCGTGCGCATCTTCGACGAAGAAAAGGCGGCCGATGTGGACCTCAAGAAGCTCGTGGCCGAAACCGGTGCGGGCGACCAGACGGGGATGCTGCTTTGCTATTTCGCCCAGGAGGATGAGTGGCGGCTGATGGTCGGGAAAGACCTCTTCGCCGTGCTGAATCGCGGCGTTATCCCGCCCGATACCGACACCTTCGTGAAGAACGAGCTGCACGCGCGCAAGCAGGCCTTCCTCGCGCCGGCCAGGGCCCTCACAGCCGAATGGAAAGAGAAGCGGAAGGCGGGCGCCGCCTCGGCCAATCCGCCGGCCATCGCCGGCGCTCCGAGCGAGCCTTTCCCGCAATTGAAGGACGCTCTGAATGCTGCCATCGGCGGATTGATCCTCGCCTGCGACGAGCACGCCCTCGGGCGCGTTCCGAAGGCGCCGGGGGAGTAGTCTGCCTTAGGCTGAAAATTAGTTCCGCCGCTCGTAGCGGACGTCGACCACCTTCTCGAACTTGCCGTCCTTCTCGGTGGAAATCTCGTTCGTAAAGACGTCCTTCTCCCGCGGCGTCAGCAAAGCTTGGGCGCGGTGCACAGCGCCGGTCTTGTCGGTGATCGTGAACTCGTGCAGCCAGCCCTCACCTTGTTTGGTCAGGGTTCCCTCGGTGAGGCTCCCGCTCGCTTCGACGTAAGTGAAAGCGATCAGCTTTTTGGCGGGATTCCAATAGTACAGGCCGCTCGTGTAGGGCACGCGCTTCTCCCCGCTCAGGAAGGTGCTCTCGAAGCGAAATGTCTGGCGATTCTCCGACCAGTCGAGCTGCAGCTCGATCCCCATCGTGGTGCCGTCCTTCGCGGGCGGCAGCGTGGCGCGCCATTTGCCCCCGGCGAGAAAGGCGATCGGCGCGAGGGGCGATTCGGCCGCGGGCGGATCGGCGGCGAGAAGCGAGGCGGCGGTGACGAGGAGGGGCAGCAGTCGGACGATGATCTTCATGGAATGGGAAAGGGGTGCGGAGAGGTGTTCGCCCGGACTCGCGGGGACGTCTTGGACATTTGTTACCAGCCGACGCGCACCGCTCAGGCGGCTTCGAGGTATCCCGGGAAAAGCGTGCGACGCGCGAGAAGTTCCCCCGGAGTCATGCCCGCGATTTCACCGAACTCCCGAATGAGGTGAGCCTGGTCGCAATAGCCCTGCGCGAAGGCGAGCGCGCTCCAGTCGACGCGTGCGCGTGTGCCAATCTCGAGGATCGCGCGCTGAAAGCGGTGAATGCGGGCGAAGTGTTTGGGGGTGAGTCCGACCCGGTGGCTGAACTCGTGCACGAGATGCTTCGGGCTCAGTCCCACTTCCTGCGCGACGCCGGCAACCGTGGCGCCTCCGCGTTGGAGTCGGGCGGCGGCGTGACAGATGCGCGCATCGGCCGGCCCGGCTGTCCGCAAACGGAAGGCGAGCCACGCCTCGAGGCGGGCGAGTCGGGTGGTGTCATCCAGCGCGTCCGCGAGCTGCTCGCGCACGCGCCCGGCGTGGGCGCCCCAGAGGTCGTCGAGTTCCAGGACGCGTCCGGTCAATTCGGAGAGCGCGACGCGCAGCAAGGGGAACGCACCGCCGGGACGAAAGCGCACGCCGATGAGGTGATAGGCGCCGGCCTGCTCGATCACGATGGGCTGGGGGGGCTGCCCGGAGATCCAACTCGCGCGGTAGACGGTGTGCCGCCGGGGATCGGCGCGGTCGCAGAGTTTCTGCGGCTCGCCGAGATTGAACATGAGCACGGTGGCGGCGTCCGGCAGGAGAAGCTGGCGCTGCGCGAGCGCCAGATGCCCGCGCACCAGCCAGAGACTCTCAACATAGTCCGCCAGGGGCCGGCGCGGGATGCGCAGGTGGTGCTGCATGGTGCAAAACTGAGCGGGAAGCTTCGTAAAGTCGAGGCGCGCGACCGTCGCGTGCTACCTTGGCGGAATGATTGCCGGAATCGATTTAGGCACGACCAATTCGCTCATCGGTGTGATGGAGTCGGGCTTTCCCGTGCTGCTCGCGGATGCCGAAGGTCGCCGGCTCACTCCATCCGTGGTGCATTACCCGGCCGATCCCGGGGCCGCTCCGCTCGTGGGCTTCCCCGCGGCGCGCATGCGGCTGCTCGAACCGCAGAACACGGTTCACTCGATCAAGCGTTTCATGGGGGCGCGCGGCGGCGAGGCGGAGACGGCGGCCGACGCCGCGCGCGTGCCTTACGAAGTGCTGCAGACTCTGGGCGCGCCGGTTCGCGTACGTATTCGCGGGCAGGAGCGGAGCCCGGAGGAAATCTCCGCCGCAATTCTCGCGAAGCTGAAAGCCGATGCAGCCCGGGCCCTGGGCGCGGAGGTGGATCGGGCGGTGATCACCGTGCCGGCTTATTTCAACGATGCGCAGCGCGCCGCCACGCGGCAGGCGGGCGAACTCGCGGGGTTCACGGTCGAGCGCATCATCAACGAACCGACCGCAGCGGCGCTGACTTACGGGCTCGATCGCTTCGGCGAGAAAGCCCGCGTTGCCATTTTCGATTTCGGGGGCGGCACCTTCGACCTGACGATCCTCGAACTGCACGGCGGCATCTTCCAGGTGCTGGCGACGAACGGAAACACCCGCCTCGGCGGCGACGATATCGACCGGGTGCTGGCGAACCATTTGCTGGCGGAGTTTCGGGCGCGGCATCCGCGGGCGGACGCCGAGTCGCCCCTGCTGCGGGCGGCGCTGCGCGCTGCCGCGGAGTCGGCCAAGCTGCGGCTCTCGGTCGAGGCGGAAACCCAGGTGGAGATTCCGTTCGCGGCAGGCGCGGATTCGTTCGTGAGCAGCGTTACCCGGGCCGATCTCGAACGTCTGGCCAAGCCGATCGTCGAGCGGGCGCGCTACCATTGCCGGCGCGCACTGGAGGACGCGAAGTGTGGGCCGGGCGATCTCCAGGCCGTGGTGCTGGTGGGCGGTTCCACGCGCATGCCACTGGTGCGGGCGCTGGCCGGCGAGATCTTCGAGCGCGAGCCGGACACCACGCAGCATCCCGATGAAGCGGTCGCGCAAGGCGCGGTGATCCAGGCCGGCATTCTTTCCGGCGCGGTGCAAAACGTGACGCTGCTCGATGTGACGCCACTTTCACTCGGGCTCGAGACGATTGGCGGTTTGATGAACGTTTTGATCCCGCGCAACAGCACGATTCCCACCAAGGCCGGCGAGATGTTCACGAATGCCGCCACGAACCAGCGCGCGATGCGCATTCACGTGCTGCAAGGCGAGCGCGAGATGATGCGCGACAATTTTTCGCTCGGCGAATTTGAGTTGGGTTTCGAGCCGGTGGCGCGGGGCGTGGCCCGGGTCGGCGTGCAGTTCGAGCTCGATGCCAACGGCCTTCTGACCGTGCTGGCCCGGGACACCAAGGGCGGGGCCGAGCGGGTCGTCGAGTTGAAGAGCGCGGTGGATGTGAGCGACGCGCGAGTGGAGGAAATGCTCTCCGCCTCGCTGGAGCATGCCTTCGAGGATTTTCACGAACGCCGCTTCACGGAGGCGAAACTGAAGGCGAACGAGTTGCTGCCCGCGGTGCGGGATGCGCTCGCCCAGGCCGGCGACGCCTTGAGCGAGGCCGAGCGCGTCGAGATCGAGCGGCAGGTCGCAGCCGTGCGCGCGGCCTGCGAGGGCAATTCGCTACCCGATCTACAAGCCGCAACCGCCGCGCTGGACGAGGCGACGCAGACGCTCGCTACCGCATTGATGGAACGCGCGATCGACGAGGCGTTGCTGCGAAAGGGGCTGATCTAGTCCTTCGGCAAGCTGCTAAAGAACTCTGTTGGACGGGTTCAGTCGTCGCTCCGCGACTCAATGAAGATCGCGCAAGGCCCGTGGTCCCGCATGCGGGACCACGGCTACCATCAGCGGTCGCTCTGCGACCCAGAACCCAGTTCTTGTCCCCCCTTCAATTGCGCGCAGCGCTTTCGCAGTCTCAGGATGACAAGGGTGCGCCGGTGTCGTCGGTCTTGGAGTCGGCGTTTTTCGCCGGCGCTTTGCCTCCGCCTCAATGCTTCGCCGAGTGCTCGCGGATCTGCACGGGACTCGCGAGCAATTTGTCGAGCAGCGGATGCCCCGTCGCATCGTAGCGGCCGAAGCTGAGCACGCCCGTCGGACACTGCTGCACGCAGGCGCTGCAACGCACGCACTCAGGATCCTCCATGGGCAGGCCTTTGTTGGCGAAGCTCATGATGTCGATGCCCTGGTGGCAGACGCTGGTGCAGACGTTGCAGGAGATGCACTTCTTCTTCTCCGGGAAGATGCGGAACTTCGAGAAGCGCGCGTAGATGTGCATCAAGGCCGCGAGCGGGCAGGCGAAGCGGCACCAGGTGCGGCCGCTGAACCAGAAATACAGTCCGACGCCCAGGATGCCGCCGAGGAAGATATCGACGCTCCAGCCGTAGTTCAGAAACGGAATGCCCTCGAAGAGCGCATGGGTCAGGTGCGAGGCCCACGATTCCGGCCCGAGGATCCAGCCGATGATGCGGAAGGCAAGAATCACGAAGGCAAAGAGCAGCGCAACCTGGCCGATGAAATTCACGCGATTCCAGACCGGGCCGTGCGGCATCTTGGAGCGGTGCGTGTCGCCCAGTGTTTCGGCCATCGCGCCGCAGGAGCAGATCCAGCCGCAATAGGCGCCCTTGCCCCAGCGGCGAATGATGAGCGGGATGATGACGAAGGTCTGCACGAACGAGATCGCCAGCCAGAGCCAGAGCGGCTTCTCGGTGAAGACGTTGTACACATTGAGCGGCCAGGCGAGAATGAAGCCGTAAGAGCGCCAGTAGGCGCGCTCGACGCCGACGGTGCCATCGTACGTCTCGAAAAGATTGTCGATCACCCAGCGGAACCAGCCCTCGCCGCTGAAGGCGCCGTTGCGTCCGAGCCACGGCAGGATGATCTCCGGGAGGATGAAAAGCGGAAGACATTGCGAGATCATCAGCACCGTCGTCTGCAAGGTGACGTAGGGCGTGCGCCGGCGCTGGATGCGGCGGATGCCGAAGATCACAACCACCGTGCAGTAGGCCAGGGTGTAATAGAAAGCCGGATTCCCGAGCCCTTGGACAATCGTATAAACGAGCGAGGACTTGTCCT
Source organism: Chthoniobacterales bacterium (assembly GCA_038226705.1). GTDB lineage: Bacteria > Verrucomicrobiota > Verrucomicrobiia > Chthoniobacterales > SZAS-18 > SZAS-18. The sequence continues at coordinate 7,092 of JBBRQH010000010.1, forward strand.
TGGTCCAGGCCGCGAACTTGTCCGGCACGTTGAACGGGAACAAGCCGTGTTCGCCGAGCCACTGCTGCAGTCCCCACTCCTGCGGATGATTGGATTTGAAGTGGTAGACCACCGCGCAGAAGGCGATGAACGCAAGCATGGCGATCACCTTGAGCGCGCTCCAATCGCCACGGATCGGGATGCCGCTGCGGCGGAAGAAATCGAGCGGCGCCTCGCGCCCAATCATCGCGAAGGTGGCGTCGTTGGGGATCGTCTCCTCCGCCCCATCGACCTTTTTCAACGTGACGGAATCGGGCGTGATCTGCTGCACGGTCGAGCCCAGGAGCACCCGCAGCGAACCGTGCGGCGATGCCTCGCGCATGGCATGGCTGGCGGCGGCATTGACGCGCTCGCTTTTGGGATTGTCGATTGACACCGGCGCGGTGGCGTCCTTCTCGAGTTGCTGCACTTTCTCGATGTTCTCCGGCTTGGCGCGGGCGAATTCCTTGGCGCGATAGCTGAGCGTGACGTGCGCGCCGCAGATCGCGCAGGCGATGGCGCTCTCGAGCGCGCTGTCACCGCCGCCCACCACGAGGATGTTCTTCCCGACCTGCTCTTTCGGGTCGTAGAGCCGGTTGGAAACCTTGTCGAGCGTCTCGCCGGGGACGCCGAGCTTGCGGTAGTTGCCGCTCCGCCCGATGGCGATGATGACGCGCCGCGCCTTGGTGATGCTCTTGTCCGCGTGTTCCACCTGGATGTGATCGCCGGAGCGGGCGACCCGATCGATGCGGTCCTTGGTGATTTCGATGCCTGCGGCCACGCGCTGCGCTTCGAGTTCCGCGAGCAGGGCCTCCTTCACGTTGGTGGTGAACTTCACCTCGCCCGCGTGCTGCATCTCGGTCGGGTAGGTGTAAATCGGCTTCGCCTTCGGAAAATTGACGATGGTCGAGAAGGGTTCAGCCGCCTCGTAAATGCGGTAGGAAAGTCCGGCTTTTTTGGCTTCCATGGCGGCGGAGATGCCGGAGACGCCCGAGCCGATGATCTCCAGGTCGACGATATCATCGCCCCCTTTGCCACGCTGGCTGGCAAAATCCGGCTCCTTCAAGATGGCTTGGACGGCGCGGGCGCCGGTATCGGCCGAAAACTTGAGTAGGGGGATCCCGCTGAGGTCGCCGACGACCCGAATGCCCTTGACCGAAGTGAGACCGTCCTCCCCGACTTCGGGCAGGCGTTCGACAGTGCCGGCGGGCCAGCGCAGGTGGAGCCAGCGCGCATACGAGACGAGTGGATTCATGGCGGAAGAAGCGGAAGGGCTTGAGGTTGTGTCGTCTGATTTACTGCATCAGTGCGTGGAGGAGGTGCGGAAGAGCAGATGCATTCCCAACGATTTTTTGACGGCGGTTGCCGACCATGAGCACGCGCATGATTCCAGACCGCTTCCGGCTTGGAAATCGAAAACGGTGCTGGGCACAGAATCGCGCAGCCCAAGGCGAATAGGTCCCATCTGACCGATGGGACGGCGTGCCTCTTACCGCCGCACCAGAGCTCGCGACGCGACGAGCGCTTCCGCTTGGGCGAGCGCCCGCGCCCGGGCGCGCCAGCCCGCCGCGAAGATGAACGCGCCCACTTCGAGGGTGCGGCGCAGGTTTACGCCGGAGACTTTTTGCTTTCCGGCACGGCGCGGACGCTCACGCACCGAGATCTCCTCTGTCTCCACGCCGAGCCGCCCGGCCAGGACCTGCGCCTCAATGGTCCAGCCGTAAGTCCATTCCTGGAGGGCCAGGCGCTCGAAAAGCTCGCGCTCGACGAGGCGGAAAGGCCCGAGATCGAGGTGAAAGCGCCCGCCCATGACCCAGGCCCAGGTGCCCAGGATCCAATTCGCCACGACATGGGTGAGGGCCATTGCGCTAAAGGCGTTGCGAAAGCCGTTGGTGCGGCAACCGAGGACGAAGGGGAATCCTTCGTCGTGCGCCGCCACGAGACGGGCGAGATCGCGTGGATCGTTGGCGCCGTCGGCCGCCATGAAGACATAGGCGTCCGGAAAGAGGCCGCGGTTCCGGAGGTGATCGATGGCCGCCTGGCAACCATGGCCGTAGCCGCTGGCTGGCGTGACCGCGACCTCGGCGCCCGCGCGGCGCGCGAGCTCCGCCGTCCGATCGTGGCTCGCATTCACGCCTACGCAGATGGTCCATTGCGCCCGATCCCTGAGTGCCAGCAGGGAGTCCTGCAGTTCCGCGAGCACCGGGCCGATGGCTTCCGCTTCGTTTTGCGCGGGAATGATGATGGCGTAGTGACGGCGCGGCATCTGAGGCATGGTAGTGCGGGAGAGTGGGACGGAATAGCGCGAGAATTGCGGATCGGTGCGGGAGACAATTAGACGCGGGCCACCCCGGCGCTATTCCAGCAAACTGCGCAATATCTCGCGGCTAGTGGTCCGCACGCGCAGAAAACAACCGGGTATCCGCAAGAATTCGGGAAGAAGGTGGCCTTCCGCCCGCTCGCATGGGCATGAGCATCGCCTGCGCCGTCACCTTCCCCTTGCCGGGTTCGTGGTGGCCGGAGCTTGCGCTGGCACCCAGCCGCAGCTACGGAGCGCCCGCGTGCGAGAGAGAAGCGAGCAGCATGGCGACTGAATTCGAGACCATTGTCGAGGCCCACTACGCGCCGCTTTACCGCTTTGGGCTCAGCCTGGTGCGCGAGGAATCGGGCGCCAGCGATCTCGTGCAGCAGACCTTCCTGAAATGGGCGCGGCACGGCCACCAGCTGCGCGACCGGTCCAAGGTGAAGACCTGGCTCTTTACGACGCTCCATCGGGAGTTTCTCGCCCTGCGCAGGAAATCAAAAGACTTCGTCGACGAAGCGGAACTCGAAAATCTGCCGGCCGAGACCGCCGGTTCGACCGCACCTTCGATCGATGCACGCACCGCCGTCGAGGCGCTCGCGCAGCTCGACGATGTTTTTCGGGCGCCGGTCGCGATGTTTTATCTCGAGGAGATGTCGTATGCCGAGATCGCCGAGACGCTCGAAATCCCGGTGGGTACCGTCATGTCGCGCCTTTCGCGGGGCCGAGAGCGGCTGCGCAAGATCCTGCTCTCCGACGCCCGCAAGTAACCCTCTCTCACGCTCCTTTCGCAGATGTCCGACCCGCTTCCCGCCCCCGAACGCCAGCCGATGGATGACGTCGATCGCGCCATCTCGGCCGCCTTGCGCAAGATCGCGGCGCCCGCGGATTTGCCCGCCCGGATCCTCGCGGCGGAGCGCGATCAAGTCCGGGACGAGGGGAAGATCGTGCACGGTCCCTGGTTCACGCCCGCGCGAGTCCTGCTCGCGGCGGCGGCGCTCATCGTCGCGGCCTTCGTCTTCATCGGCAATTGGTCGCAGGGACAGTCCTTCGAGCAATTCCGCGAGCGCGTCGCGACCCGGGATGCGGTGAATACGATCGCCGGCAAGGCGGGCCTCGAGATGCAGGACAAACGGCTTTCGACCCTGGAAGAATACTTGCGCAGCGCGAGCGCACCCGCCGTGGCGGATGGTTTCAAGGCGCCCGCGGACTTTGCGCCGGTCGGCTGCCGGACGTTCCGCTGGCGGGGAATGGTGTACAGCATGGTCTGCTTCTACGACGACAAAGGTCGCGGCATTCACCTCTTCATGGCCCGGGAAACGCTTTTCCACGACCGTCCCGGCGGTGTTCCGACCTACGCCAAAGTCGGCGGACTCGAGACGGCGAGTTGGTCGAAGAGCGGCACCAGCTTTGTGTTGGTGGCGGCGCCCGGGGTGGAGATTCAGCGCGCGATGGAATCCGCGCAGGGCTGACGCGGCACTTGCGCGCGGATGCCGTCCGCGCAAAGGGACGCGCGGCATGGACTACCTTTACGTCGCGTTCGGGAGCGCCTGCGGGGGAATGTTGCGCTACTGGCTCGGCGCGGTGGTGGCGGCGCGCTGGGGCGACGCCCTGCCCTGGGGCACGATGCTCATCAATATCTCCGGATCGCTGGCGATCGGGCTGCTCTTCGGCGCGTTCGGCCAGACGCGGGCTTATGCCGTCTGGGTGCAGCCGCTCCTGCTCGTGGGAATGCTGGGGGGGTTCACCACTTTTTCCGCCTTCAGCCTGCAAACTTTGCAGCTCCTGCAGTCGGCCAATATGGGCGGCGCCTGCGCGAACGTGCTTCTTTCCGTCGTGCTCGGACTCGCCGCGGCCGCCGGCGGATTTTGGCTGGGAAAATTCGTCGCGCCTTGAGGAGAATTTGCAGTTGCGGGTTGGGGAGCGGCGTGGAACGGGGAACGACGACGGCAGTTCGAAAGCTCGCAATGATTTCCGCGTTGTCCGACCGAAAGATGTTCCCGCCGACTGAGCGGCCGACCAATCTTTCGCCTGCGAGCGAATCCCGGCCCACCGCGGGGACAAGAGCCAATTTGTAATGGACGGACGCGGCCTCAAATTCACCCTCGCTTTCGTGCCCGGGCTCTATGCCGTGTACACGGCGGAGCTGCTGACCGCGGGTCGCGACTGGGCGCAATTCGGCATCCTGCCGCGGACGACTGCGGGATTGGCCGGCATTCTGTTCGCGCCCCTGCTGCATGGTTCCTGGGGTCATCTTTTCGTTAACAGCGGCCCGCTGCTCGTGCTGCTCGTCCTTCTCTTCCTGAATGCGCGCACCCGTCCCTGGCCGAGCCTGGCGGCGCTTTGGATCTTCAGCGGGCTCGGCACCTGGCTGATCGGGCGCGGGGGCACGGTGCATATCGGCGCCAGCGGGCTGATCTATGCGCTGGCGGCCTTTCTCATCGTCGCCGGGTGGCGTCTCCGGCACTGGTTTGCGGCGCTCACCGCAATCGGCGTGGTCATCTTCTACGGCGGACTCTTTCTCGGCACGCTGCCGTGGACCGTCGGGCAGTCCGTTTCCTGGGAGGCGCATTTGAGCGGGGCGCTCGCGGGCGTCCTCGTGGCGGCACGGCTGCGTCCGCCCCAGCCCGATCCGGTGGAACTGGCCGGTCGGCGGGCGCTCGCGGAAGCCGACCGGCTGGAAAAACTGGCGGTGGAACTTTCAGATGGACACCGCGACACCCGCGTTTGACCCTCCGGCACTATGCAAATCGTCCCGCAGCTCGCTCTTTTCCTCGAAAACAAGCCCGGTACGCTCGCCGCGGTTTGCCAGGCGCTCGCGGAAAAGAAGATCAACATCTTCGCGCTGACGGTTTCGGATACCGTCGATCACGCGGTGGTGCGCATGGTGGTGAGCGATCCCGCGGCGGCGATCCATCTTTTCGGGGAGCGCGGCGTGCTCGTGGTCGAAAACGACGTCTTGATGATCGAGGCCGAGAACAAGCCCGGCGTGCTGGTCGATATCGCCCGCAAGATGGCCAAGGCGAAAGTGAACATCGAATACGCCTACCTCGGCGGTCTGCCCAAGGGGAAGAAGTCGCTCATCATCATCCGACTGAGCGACGCGAAGCGCGGGCTGAAAGCCTTGAGCGCCTGAGAGCGGCGAGAATCCATCGGGTGCACCTCTCCCGCTCGGCTCCACCTCGGCAATCGGACACCGGCTTGCGGAATGCTCGCGTCTATCGCACCCCGTTGGGGCGCTTCGATGATTTGGCAGGTAACCCAGCCCGTTGGGCTGGGCTAAGGAATGCCGGACCTTCGGCCCGGGGTCGCGAATCCAGCCGGATCGAGCGAGCCGTCGGCGTGTCTAAACTTGGTTCCGGCTGCGGGCGTCGGAATGAGCGGCTGCCAGACTGGAATGGCAGCTCCGAAGTCGCAGTTTTCTTAAGTCCTTTCTCGTTGCGTCGGAATGAGCGGCAGCCGGACGGGAATGGCAGTTCCGAAGGCGCAGTTATTTTATGTCCTTGCTCATTGTGTCGGAATGAGCGGCAGCCCGACGTGAGCGGCAGCGCCAAAGGCGCAGGATTCCTTAGCCCAGGCCGACGGCCTGGTGTCGGGACAGGGAACGATCAGCGTCCTGAAGGGACGCGATCCGGCTTGGAGACTTCTGCGCGCTGAACGCCGCCCGATCCGTATGTCCGCTCCTCCTCTCTGGCCGGGCTCACCGTATCCGCTCGGTGCAACCTGGACTGGGCAGGGGGTGAACTTTGCGCTCTTCTCCGAGAATGCGACCGGCGTGGATCTCTGCCTGTTCGAGGATCCACGGCAGCCGACGGAAGCACGCCGGCTCCGGCTGACCGAACACACGGATCAGATCTGGCATTGCTTCATTCCCGATCTCCGCCCTGGCCAGCTCTACGGCTACCGGGTCTATGGCCCGCACGCTCCCGAACGCGGCCATCGCTTCAACGCGAGCAAGCTGCTGCTCGACCCGTACGCCAAGGCGGTCACCGGCGACATTCGCTGGGGTCCGGAGGTCTTTGGCTATGAGATCGGCTCCGCCGCAGGAGATCTTTCCCGGGATTACCGCGACAGCGCCCCGGCGATGCCGCGGTCGATCGTGGTGGACGATCGCACGTTTCACTGGCGCGATGATCGTCCGCCGCGCACGCCGCTGCACCAGTCGATCATTTACGAGCTGCACGTAAAGGGCTTCACCAAGCGCTGTCCCGGCATTCCCGAAGGCTTGCGCGGGACCTACGCCGGACTGGGACATCCGGCGGCGATCGAATACCTGCGGGCTCTCGGGGTTACCGCCGTGGAGCTTCTGCCGGTGCAACAGCACGCGGACGAGCCGCACCTGGTCGAGCGCGAACGGCAGAACTACTGGGGCTACAGCACGGTCGGCTATTTCGCTCCGCATGCGGATTATTGCAGCAAGGGAGGCCGGGAGGGCGCGCAGGTGGACGAGTTCAAGGAGATGGTGCGTGCCCTGCATGCCGCGGGCCTCGAGGTCATTCTCGATGTCGTCTATAACCACACTGCCGAAGGCGGCGAATTCGGCCCCACGCTTTGCCTGCGCGGGATCGACAACGCCAGCTACTACCGCCTGAACGGGAGCAACCGGCGGCACTACCAGGACTTCACGGGCTGCGGCAACTCCCTCAATGTGCTGCACGAAAGCACGCTTCGCCTGGTACTCGATTCGCTCCGCTATTGGGTGACGGAAATGCATGTCGACGGTTTCCGCTTCGATCTCGCCACCACCCTGCTGCGCGGCGAGAGCACGGAGGTCGACCGGCTCGCGCCCTTCCTCACCATCGTCCATCAGGATCCGGTGATCAGCCGGGTCAAGCTCATCGCGGAGCCGTGGGATGTGGGGCATGATGGGTATCGCGTCGGGAATTTTCCCGTGCTTTGGGCGGAATGGAACGGACGCTACCGCGACACCGTGCGGCGCTATTGGAAGGGCGACGAGGCGCAGGGACGCGAACTCGCCTTCCGGCTGACGGGGAGCAGCGATCTTTATCGCCACACGGGCAAGCGGCCCTACGCGAGCATCAACTTCGTCACGTCGCACGACGGCTTCACGCTGCACGATCTCGTCAGCTACGACCGCAAGCACAACGAGGACAACGGGGAGGACAATCGCGACGGAGACAATCACGGATTCTCCTGGAATCATGGCGTCGAAGGCGAAACCGACGACCCGGCGATCAACACGCTGCGGCGCCGCCAACGCCGCAATTTCCTCGCCACGCTGCTCCTCTCGCAAGGCGTGCCGATGCTCTGCGCCGGCGATGAATACGGTCGGACGCAAGGCGGCAATAACAATGCCTACTGCCAGGACAACGAGACGAGCTGGTTCGATTGGATTCAGGTCTCCGATCCAGCCGGAAATCCGCTGCTCGACTACACGCGCCAGCTGATCGCACTACGCCACACGCATCCGGTCTTCCGGCGGCCGAAATTCTTCCAGGGCCGGCGCATCCGGGGCGGCGGGGTGAAGGATGTCATGTGGTTCGGGCCGGCAGGATCGGAAATGACCGACGAGGAGTGGAATCAGAACTTTGTGCGCACTTTGGGTTTGATGTTGAGCGGGCACTCGCTCGATGTCGTGGACGAGCGCGGCCGGCCGATCGAGGACGATTCGTTCCTGCTCCTCTTCAACGCCCACCACGGGGAGATGTCATTCATTCTGCCCGGCCGGCTGGACGTGGCGTGGGAACTCCTGCTCGACACGCGCTACGAGGACGGAAGGATCCCCGGCGCCGCGCCGCGCACGCTGGAAGCCGGCCGCACGATCCGAATGTTGGATCGCTCTTTCTGCCTACTGCGGCTGGCGGCGGGGGATTTGGGGGGATAGCGATGCTCAAACCTTGAAACTCTTCGCCGCAAATTTTGACACCATGGTTTCAGCGCGTCCGCTTAGTCGCTCGAGTTTCCAGTAGTAGATCGGCCAGATGAGCACCCGCCCGTCGAGTTCGCGCAATCCAAACGAACGGAGAATCACGGCGCGATCGGCCAGGCCAGTCCGGGCATCGAACCGCGCGGCCACAAATCCAACGCGGTCGGAAGTTGAACGGCCCGCCCCAGCCGGAAATCGCGCCAGCGGCGCATAGACGCGACTTCCGCTTGTCGTCGGACGCAAGATTTCGTACGCACGCTCGGTCTCATGCTCGGCACTTCGCGCCTTGGAAACGCATGGCGAATAAAAGGCCAAGTGAGCAAAGGACGGACCGGCACGAGCGCGATCACCCGCCAACACCACGCGGAAGCCGCTGAAATCGTACCGATCCGTAGGGCCGCTGACGCCGCGACACGACGAGAGAAGGCCCCCGCGGACGCCGTTGACCCACGACCCACCGCGCAACACGCGGGTGTCCTCGTCATCACCATACCAGTCTTCGCACCACTGCCAGACGTTCCCACCCATGTCGAAAAGTCCAAACTCGTTAGCAGCGAAGCTGCCCACCGGGCTCGTAGTCGCAAAGTCATCCACTTTCAGCGTCGAAGCGTAGTTCCCCGCGCCATTGGGTGGCGGCCACGTCCCCTTCCCGTTGTTCCAGGGATACACGTCTTCGATCTTCCCATCGCGGTCTTTCGGCGTGGCACCCGTCTCTTTCGGCAACCCCACCGCAGTGCTCCATTCCGAGTCTGTCGGCAGCCGATAGCGTTGATTAGCACCAATCCGCCCCGCGGCCCTCTCTCGCGTGGTCAGCCATTCGCAGAACGCCTGCGCATCCTGCCAGCTCACATTTACCGCGGGGTGATCGCCTGTTTGCGTGAAGTCAGGTTTAAGCCATTCCCGGATCGTTTCGTCCGCGAACTCCTTGTAGTCGCGCACCCGCGTATCCCACACCGAAAACAGCACTTCAGCACCAGCCACCGGAACAAATTTCATCCCCAAGTCGTTCACGTAGGGCCGCTCTTTGGTGATCGATCCAATCGACTCCGGCAGTGCGGTAGGTTTGAGTGCAGGTGTCGCCGTCGGGGCGGGATGAGGTGTCGCCGTGGGTTGGGGAACCGGTGTAGGCCTTTCAGTCGGAAGCACCTTCGGCGCGAGTGTCTTCTCGGGCAATGCGCCGGACTTGAACCATCCAGCATTCGCAACAACCAGTCCGATCAATACCGCTACTACAACTCCAGGCAAACCGAGCCGCTTGAGCCATACGCCAGAATCGGGGGTGCCTCCTCCGCGGCCCGTCGCATCACGAGGATCTGCAGACGGAGCGCGAGCCGGTGCAGGCTTCGGCGGCGGTGGTAGAACCAAAGGAGGATTCGGTGGCGCAGGAGCGGGCGCTGGCACCTCCACCATCTTTCGAAGCAGCGACAACTCCTCCGCCACCTCGTCGGCCGTCTCTGGCCGATCCTCGGGCTTCTTCGCCAGCAACCGCTCAAGCAGCTTAATCACCGGTAAGGGCAGTCCCGCTGGCAGCTTCTCCAGTGGCACCGGCGCGCTGATGTGCTTGTTCTCCACCTCCCACACCGATGTTCCTCCAAAAGGCCCTTTCCCAGTGAGCAGGCACCACAGCGTCGCACCCAGCGAGTACAGGTCCGACTTCTGCGTCGCCGGCTCCTTCCGGCATTGCTCTGGACTCGCGTAGAGCGGCGTGTGCCAGGCTGCGTCCCCGGTCGTGGACATTCCGAGATCGACCGTCCCGGCCACGCCCTTCGCCAGCCCGAAGTCGATCAGCTTCAATATGGGCCCCGCGCCGTGCTCCGATCGCGTCAGCATCAGGTTTGCAGGCTTGATGTCCCGGTGGATGATCCCCGCCCGATGGGCCGCTCCCAACGCCCGTGCCGCTTGCTCGGCAAGATTCAGCGCCTCGGCCAGTGACAGCTCACCAGACCGCTTCACCCGTGCCCGTAGATCCTCGCCCTCAATGAACTCCATCGCGTAGAAGGCGTCGCCCGACTCCTCGCCGTACTCGTAGATCACCGGCACGCCCGGATGCTTGAGAACCGCCAGAGCTTTCGCCTCGCGCAGGAACCGCTTCCTCGCGATCGAATTGCCTTGGAGCGCCCGCGAGATCACTTTCAGTACCACCATTCTCCCCAGCATCGCGTCCCGCGCTTTGTAGGTCACCCCCATCCCTCCCTTACCCAATTCCCGCCGCTCGCCTGTAGCCGGATCAATCGGGATCTCGTACCGCCCGGATCGCGCCACGAACGCGAATTCAGAGGCAGCGTCGTCGGGCATCCGCCGAGGGTTTAGCCAGTCGCTTCACCGGCGGCAAGACACGGTTGCGGACGCACGCTGTTCACGCAAAAAGCGTGATCCTCCGCGCCGCCGGTGGAAACGTCCACACGAACAGCGTGGTCATCCGTGCCGCAGGCTGAACCGATTGCGCAAAAAGCGTCGTCATTGACGCCGCCGGTTGAAACGACTGCGCGAAAAGCTTGGTTATCCGCGCCGCGGGTTCAATCGTTCACGCATAAAGCGTGACCGTTCACGCCTATGGTTAAAACGTTTGTGCGAAAAGCGCGGGCACGCGCGCCGCCGGTTGAATCGTTTGCGCGAAAAACTTGGTCATCCGCGCCGCGGGTTCGATCGTTCACGCGTAAAGCGTGGCCGTTCATGCCTGTGGTTAAAACGTTCGCGCGAAAGGCGTGGGCATGCGCGCCGCCGGTTGAATCGTTTGCGCAAAATGCGTGGTCATTCGCGCCGTGGGTTCAATCGTTCGCGCAAAATGCGTGGGCATTCGCGGAAGCGGTTGAATCGGTCACGGAGAAAGCGTGGGCGTCTGCGTCGGCGGCTGCAAGGCTTTCGCCAATTGCGTGGACGTTTACGCCTTTAGCTGGGCCAACCGGTCATGGACCCGGAACCAACTCACGCAGATCGCGCCCGTTTCCGCGGCGTGCGCGCCTCTGCGGTGGCATACAATCGTCACTTTCGCGCCTGGCGTGCGAATTCGCGCGAAGTGGCCTGTAGTCCAGGCGGTGGACCGGCGCCGTCTGAATTCTTTTGCGGTCTGCTCACGGCGCCGCGAGACCGGGCGCGCACACTTTTCCAACGCCTGCGGGGAGCCGCTGTGGTCTGGCAGCTTTCTGGCCTCTTCGCTCGCGCATCCTCGGGTTCAGATGGGATGACTCCTCCTCCACCGGCATTATCTTCGAAACGCCCGGACGGCGCGAGCAGGCCCCGCAGCAAAACGGCAAGAAAAAGAGCGGGCGCTCTTTCGAGCGCCCGCTCCGGGGCACTAATCGATCTCATGCGAGACCTTTCTGTTCCTCTCATTTCCTAGACCTTGGCCGGTTCGGGCGCGCCGGCCGGGGCCGGGGTGCCGCTTGCGGGCGGGGTCGTTTTCTTCCGCGCCTGCTTGCGCAGGGCGGTCAGCTCCTTGAGCTGCTCGTCCAACCCGAGGGCCGGACCGAAGCGCTTGGCGGTCTCGTAAATCGAGAACGCGGCGCTGTGAAACTCCTTGCTGAGCAGGATGATGGCATCATCCACGCCACGCAGGAGTTGACTGAGCACCGCACTGGCAGAACGCAGGGCGTCCCGTTGCGAGGTGATTTCGTCTATCCGGACCGCGCCCACGCGACCGGAGAGCAAGGACGGGGCCTGCTTGCCCACCGCGAGAGAGCGGGAGGCAAAAGGTTCGGTCTTGGCTCCGACGCGCCTGAGGCGGCGACGGATGGGGGTTTCAATGTTGGGCAGGAAGCCGCTGGCGCTCACCAAGCCACGAATGGCGGTGGTGAGGGCATCCAGCTGCTCCGGCGTGAACTGAGTGTTGTTTGTATCGATTTGCGTTCGTTTCTTACCTTGTTGACTGACTTGTTGCTGCAGCCCTCCAACGGGAGACCCGCAGCGGTGAGCGTTACCTAGGAGGCAACACGAGGAAGATGACGTGTTCGTATGAACACATCAAGGGAAATCGCGGGAAATTGCGATTTTTTTTTCCCCAGAACGCGGCGCACGCCGCTGCCGGTCAGGCGTGAAGCGTCGTCGCGACCTTGGCGACAGGCGGAATCGCGTCGAGGGCGCCCGCCGCCGTTTCGAGTCTATTTCGCACCTCCACAGGCAGCGTGGGCAGATCGCCGTCCTCAAAATACGAAAGGGCCTTCAGCGTCGGCGCGGGAGCGAAATTCGGATAGAGCGCCGCGGCCGCGCCGAGCAAGCTTTCGAGGGAGAATCCGCGGCGAATCAGCAAGTCGAGATCGAGATAGTCCTTTTTCTCCGCCCGCACTTGTACGACACGCACCTTTTGCGCTCCCAAATCCGGCAACGATGCTACGGCGAATTGTCGATCATGTGGCCGGGAAGGTTCGCCCACCCGTCCAAACGTGAGCCCGCCGAAGAAGGCGAGCCGAACCGGGCCCTGCCGCTCGACGAGAAATGCCGCGGTGTTCGGAGCGCTTTGCACCAGCTGAGCACCCACCAGAAGCGGCAGCTCACGCGCGAGACTGTGAGCATCGAGTGCTTCCGAGGAAAAAAAGTCGAAATCGACCGACACGCGCCCCCCGAGTTGGAGGGCGATGGCGGTGCCGCCATAGAGGACAAAATGCGATGAGAGGGCATCGAGTTCCGGCCAGATCGCCCGTTGCGGCGGCGGCAGCACTTCGAGATGCGGGGCGAATGACTTCATGTCTCGAAGCGACGGATCGGCAACGGTGCAGGAGGGAGACCGAGGCGAATGCGCCAATAAGCCCACGAGCGTGCGTCGAAGATTCCCGGCGCGGCCTTTTCCAATGCGTTCCGAAAGGCGTCCTTGCCCTCCCGCTCGAGGACCGCGCACCAATCCTCCCAGGAACCCTGCGCCATGACGCGCGCGAGGAATTCGGTGCGATTTGCCAGCGTCTCCCGCGGGTCCTTCCACCAGGCGATCCGCTGCGCAAGGTCGAGATCGCTTACGGGCATGCCGGACTGTAATGGCGCGGTTTTGGAGGGGCAAGGTGGCTGTCGTCGAGAAGCCTGCGCCAACGGGATGACGGGTGCAAAAGGGTCAGCTTTCCTTTTCGCTGCGCCCGCGGAATCCTCCCGGATGCCAAAGTCTGTCCTCGTTACTGGCGCGGCCAAAGGCATCGGGCTCGAGATCGCGCGCGAACTCGGGCGCCGCGGCTGGCACGTCTTGCTGGGAGCACGGGATGCGAAGCGCGGCGAGGAAGCCGTCGCGGTTCTCCGCGCTGGTGGGGCGAGAGTGGATTTCGTCGCGCTCGATCTCACGAACGAGAAATCGATCACAGCCGCAGCCAGGACCGTGGCCTTGCTGGTGCCGCAGCTCGACGTCCTGATCAACAACGCGGCGATTCTGACCGACCACTACCAGCCCATGAGCGCGACCACCCGGGCGACACTGCGGGAAACGCTGGAGACGAATGTCACGGGGACTCACCTCGTCACGTGCGCGTTTCTGCCCCTGCTGCGGAAAGCGCCCGCGGCCCGGATCGTGAACGTTCCGAGCGGAGCCGGACAGCTCTGCGACATGGCTGAATCGATCTACGCGCCGGCATATCAGATCTCGAAGACGGCGCTGAATGCGCTGACCTGCCTCTTCGCCTGTGAGCTCAAAGAGGCCGGCATCGCGGTGAACACGTTGGATCCCGGCTGGTGCCAGACCGACATGGGCGGCGAAGGCGCGACCCACAGCGCCAGGCACGGAGCGGATACCGCCGTTTGGCTCGCGGCCGATGCGCCCCAGGAATTGACGGGAAAGTTTCTGCGGGATCGCCAGGAGATTCCGTGGTGAACTCGGGGGGAGTGGGTTCTTTCCGTTGACCCGCCGCTCCGACGTCATGTACACGCTTGCCGACATTCGTCGGGTTCACCTCGAAATCACCTCGGCCTGCAATGCGCGGTGTCCGCAATGTCCGCGGAATATCGCCGGCGGGGCGGTGAATCCGGACTTGCCGGTCACCCAGCTCCGACTCGCCGATGTGCAGGCCATCTTCCGGCCGGAGTTTGTGCAGCAGCTGGGGCAGATTCGCTTCTGCGGAAACTATGGGGACCCAATCATGGCGGCAGACTTGCTTGCGATCTGCGCGTGGCTGCGCGGGCTGAATCCGGCGCTGCGTCTCGGACTGCACACGAATGGCGGCGCGCGCGATGAGCATTGGTGGCAGGAACTGGCGGGACGGGTCGATTTCGTGCGTTTCGGGATCGACGGTTTGGAAGAGACGAATCACCTCTACCGCCGCGGCGTTTTGTGGGCGCAGGTGATGCGCTCAGTGCGGGCGTTTCGGGGCGCAGGCGGACGCGCCGAGTGGGATTTTCTCGTTTTTCGGCACAATGAGCACGAAGTCGAAGCCGCGCGCGCATTGGCGGCGGACTTGGGTTTCGCCCGTTTCACGGTCAAGCGGACCCGGCGATTTCTGCAGGAGGGCCGGCGTGCGAGCCGGCAGGAAGTGCGCTCGCCGGCCGGTGAGATCGAGTACTGGCTGGAAGAACCGCTCGCGTCCGAATATCGCAACGATGCGGTGCAGGAAGCCGCCACCGAATGGACGGCGGCCGATGACTACGCGCACTATCTCGACCAGACTCCCATTGCCTGCAAAGCCACGGCGCTCCACGAGATCTACGTAAGCGCGGAGGCGCTGGTTTTCCCCTGCTGCTACCTGGCGCACATCTATTCCGGGCGCGGGAGCGCGGAGTTGGATCAAGTGCGCGCGCTGTTGGCGGCGCAGCCTGGCGGGAAGGATACGATCGACGCGCGGCGACATCCGTTGCGCGCGATTGTCGAAGGCCCGTTCTTTCGTGCCATCGCGGACTCGTGGTCGGCGGATGGCATCGGGTCCGGCCGGCTCGCGACCTGCGCGCGCCAGTGCGGGCGGATCGACCTATTTGCGGCGCAGTTTCCCCGCCCGGCTCACCTGATGGTGTAGATCCAAGGCGCTACGGTGCGCAGCAGTTCTTGTACTTCTTCCCGCTGCCACAGGGACACGGCGCATTCCGGCTCGGCACGTTCGGCGCCACGTAAGGGGCGGCGCGTTCGCTCTCCTCGTCGTCTTCGTCATCCTCCTCGCCCCACCAGGCAATGGCGGCGGCGACGTCTTCGATCGGGCGATTCTCCGCCCGGAATTTCTCGCGCCGGAGGCCATCGGTCTCGGCCAGGAAGCCCTCGAATTCCTCGCTCTCGAGAATGTCCTCATCGTCCTTCCACTTGCGGAGGGCCACCCGCGCAGGCCCGAGCAATTCGGGAAATTCAAGGTAGGCGACAAGCAGGGCCGCTTCCCCGACCAGATAGCCGATGGGTTTCGCGGGAACTTCCCCGCGCAAGACCTTCGTCAGGTAATTCGAAAGATCCGCGCGGGGCCATTCGTTCCATTCCGTCAAGACACCGAGTGCGATCAGGGCGGAGGCGCGGATCCCGTCATGCGGACGCGGATTCTCGAAGAGCGTGCGAAGGGCATCCGGCGCGCAGATGGAGGCCAGCAGAATGGGGCCGTCTTCGATCGGGATGTCGCCGAGCAACTCTAGTGCTTCCGTATCCGGCAGGGAGAACAGCTTGAGCAAGGCCGGCGCGGCCGATTTTTCGCGCCATTTCGCCAGCAGATAGAGGGCATAGCCGGCGAGTTCAACGGTCTCCTCGGCAGCGTCGGCCTTGCGCGTGGCGGCTTGCTCGAGCGCTTCAATCAGGCGCGGCGTCAACGCGACTCGCTGGGCGTCGGCGGCGTCGAGTGCCTCCAGCGTGGTCTCTTCGTCGGCGAACGAGAGGGCATCGATGATCTCCGGGGCGGTCATACGCGCAGCGTACGACCAGGGAGCGCGCGCGTCGAGGGACGATCCTGCGCCGAAGCGCGGCTGGAGGCCTCCGTGCGTCAGCTTAAAAAAACGCATTGGCCGCGGCGGCGTGCGCGCTAGCATTTCCCATGGTCGTCCTTGCATTGAAGGTCCTGTTGGCGGTGGGCTCCGGGCTCGTGATTCTCGCGCTGCTGTGAAGCGGTTCCGCTATTGGCGCGATCCCTTGTTTCTTTGCGGTTGTGCCGCCTATGCGGTGAACCGCTGGCTCCTCAAGCCCCACCTGCGGGTGGAGTTTCTCCATTCGCACTTCAACGATCTCTGGCTCATTCCCTGCGCTCTGCCGCTTGTCCTCTGGCTGCACCGGCAGCTCGGCTGGCGCGCGGATGACGCTCCGCCGCGCTGGGGGGAAATTGCCCTGCACTTTGTCGTCTGGTCGCTGCTCTTTGAGGTGATCGGTCCGCATCTCATGCGGGTGACGGGCGATCCTTTGGACGTCCTGGCTTACGCCGCCGGCGGGCTCGGGGCCGGGCTTTGGTGGGAATCGTCGTGGCGATGACGTTCGACACACTTGCGCCGCATTACCGCTGGCTGGAGGCGGTGCTGGCGGGCGGTAAGCTGCAGCGTTGCCGGACCGCCTTCCTCGGGGCCGGGCCCGAACCCCAACGGGCGCTGCTCGCGGGGGAGGGGAATGGGCGCTTTCTTTCCAGCGCGGCACAGCGCTGGCCGAAGACGGAGTTCATCGTCGTCGACGCGAGTGCCGGAATGCTCGCGGCGGCGGAAACCCGTTGGCGGAAATGCGGGGGCGACCCTGCGAGAGTCCGCTTCTTCCGGCGGGAGCTGCCTGCCGACGATCTCGCGGCGGGGAAATGCGATCTCGTCGCGACGCATTTCTTCTTCGATTGCTTTCCGCCGGCGGAACTGGGCGCCGTGATCGCGTCCCTGGCCCGGGCCGCCGCGCCAACGGCGACCTGGCTCGTCTCGGAATTTCATGAGCCGGGTGCGGGGGTGCGTCGCTGGCGGGCCCAGGCCATCCTGGCGCTCGCTTATGGCTTCTTCCGACTCGCGACGGGGCTGCGGGCGCGCCGCGTGCCCGACTTTGCACCCGCGCTCGAAGCTCACGGTTTTCGACGGCGGGAGCGGCTCTTCTTCGAGTGGGATCTGCTCCGGGCCGAGCGGTGGGTCAGGGTCGACGGTGCGCAGGAATGAAACTTTGGGGCGAAATTATCCCTTGCTGTAGGGCGCATTGGTCACAGACTGCCCCATCGGCTTCACGCGCGGCGGCGGGCGTGGGGTCGGGAGGGATGAGCGGGCGACAGCCGGTTCCGTCCTCTCTGAGCGAGTCCGCCGCAACACTGGACCGTGGCGATGCCGCGGCGCCGGTGACCTTGACCAACCAGCCTGTCCAATGCTCTCGCTCGCGCCGGGCCGGCGATCCAGTCCCTAGTTCTGATCCCTCTTAATCGCATCAATGTGAACGGGCGCATCCGCGCTCGCGAAGTTCGCGTCATTCTCGCCTCCACCAAGGAGCTGCTCGGCGTCATGAAGACGAGCGATGCCCTCCGGAAGGCGAATCAATTGGGCCTCGACCTCGTCGAGATCGCCCCCAACGCCGTTCCGCCGGTCTGCCAGATCGTCGATTTCGGCAAGTTCCGGTATGAGCAGTCCAAGCTCGACAAGGAACGCCACCACGCCACTTCGCGCGTGAAGGAGGTCAAGTTTCGCGTGAACATCGACGAACACGATTACCTCACCAAGGTGCGCCGGGGAGAAGCTTTCCTCGACAAGGGCAACAAGGTGAAGGTGCAGCTGCAGTTCAAGGGCCGGGAAATGGCTCACCAGGAACTCGGCGAAGCCCTCGTCATGCGCATCCGCGACGATCTTTCCACCATGTCGCAGGTGGAGGCGCCGCCCCGCAAGGCCGGCCGCAGCATCACCATGATGCTGGCGCCGCTCCCCGCGAACAAGCGCAAGCGCAAGTTCAAGCCGATGGACGACGACGAAGTCGAAGCCGGCGAAGCCGCCGATGCGGCCACGGACGCGAAGGAAGCCCTCGACGAAAAAGACGAGAATCACGCCGCCGAGCCGGTCAAGAGCTGAGCCGGTGCGTCTTCTCCTTTTCGATATCGACGGCACACTCGTGAAGACGGGAGAGGCGGGGTTGCTCGCCTTTGCCGAGGTCATGCGGGAGGAATTCAACGCGCCCGATGATCTTTCGCGCGTCGATTTCGCGGGCGCGACCGATTCGAACATCCTCGTGCAGCTCTTCACGCTGCACGGCATCCCGGTCACGCCGGAAAACACGGAGCGCTTTCGCGGGGCCTATTTTCCGGCGCTCGCGCGCTGGCTGCCGCAGCGGCAGGGGACGTTGCTTCCCGGGGTCGTCCCGCTTCTCGACGCGCTGGTGGCGGATTCATTCGTGCAGCTCGCCCTGTTGACCGGGAACTACGAACGCAGCGCCCGGCTCAAGCTCGAGCATTATGGCGTCTGGTCATACTTCCCTTTCGGCGCCTACGCCGATGACAGCGCGGATCGAAATGCGCTGGGACCTTTTGCGTTGGAACGCGCGCGGCAGCATTGCCAGCGCGACTTCGACCCCGCGCGGGAGGTCTGGATCATCGGGGATACACCGAAGGACATCGCCTGCGCCCGGGCGATCGGGGCGCGGGTCCTCGCGGTTGCCACCGGCCGCCATCATCGGGCCGAGCTTGCCCTGTCCCAGCCGGACGTTCTCTGCGAGGATCTCACCGAGACCGCGGCCGTATTGCAAACGCTGCGAGGCTGACGCCGCCACGGCCGAAGTCGAGGCGGGTTGGGGCGTGACACATTCGACACTTGGTTGTCCCGGGCTTATGGGAATTCTCCCTTCGTGATTGCCACTGCGAACCTTGCTGTCCGAGCGCGCCTGGCCGAGTCGCGGGGCCGATTGGTTCGCGCCCTCGCGCTCGAGTGGTCGGCCCGCGGTTTGATCGTGGCCACGAGCGCGATGCTTGCGGCCGGAGTGGTGCGCCGCCTGCTCGGGGAGGTGCCTTTCGATGAGCGGCTCGCCTACGCGGGCGGAACGGCATTTGTCATCCTGACCATTTGGAGCATCGCGCGCAATTTCCCGAGCGTGCGCGATGCCGCCGGATTGCTCGACCGCGCCGCCTCGACGCGGGATCGTTTTTCCACCGCGCTCGATTTCGCCGGCCACGAAGGCGAATTCAACCGGCTCGCCGCGGAGGAATGCGAGCGTTACGCCCAGGAATTCCGGGTCGCGCGCTGGCTGCCGCTGCGCACGCCCTGGTTCGGACTCTGGGCGTTGGCGCCGCTTTGTTCGCTGGCTTTGCTCCAGTTGAATTTCGTCGCCTCCGAGCGGGACCGGCGGCCCGATGCAGCGGCCCAGGCGCAGGCGGAAGCCGGCGCGAAGACGCTGCGCGAATTTGCCGCCCTCCTCGCGAAGGCGGCCCAGGACCGGAAGGACGACGACCTGGCCCGGCTCGCCGAGGAAATGAAGAAACGGGCCGGGCGGATTGAGGTGCGGGCAGGGAAGGACTTGAATGCCGACAAGCTTGCGCTGCGGGAAATGTCCGCGCTGGCCGAGATGCTCCGGCAGATGCAGGCCGAGGCAAACGCGGCCCCGGTTTCGCCGGAAGAATTGGCTGCACTGGCGGAGGCGCTTGCGCGCCAGGATTCCACCCGGGAGGCGGCACAATCGCTTGAGCGGGGTGACCTGGCCGCAGCCGGGCGGCAGCTCGAGGAACTCCTGCGGAAATTGCAGCAGCGCGGGGACGCGTCGAAGCAGATGGAAGAGATCGCGCGTTCTATGCAGGAGCAGGCGGGCAAGCTCAGCGAAGCGCAGCGCAACGAGGTGGCGCGGGCGATGCAGCAGGCGGCGCAGGCCGCCCAGGCGGGCAAGAGCGAGCAGGTGCAGAAACTCCTGCAGCGCCTGGCGGAATTGCTCAAGCAGCAGCAGGGAAAACAGGGTCGTAAGCCCGGTCAGCAAAATGGCGAAGGGAAGGGCGAGGGCACACCCCGGCCGCTCGACGCCAAAACGCTCCAGGAACTCATCAATGCGCTTGAGCGCATGAAGCAGGGTGGAGACGCCAAGGATGCCCTCGATTCCGCCGCCCGCTCCCTGGTTCGCATCCCTCTGCCCTCGCCGGCCGGGAAACCCTCCACCGAGCCGGGGGAAGGCGATTTGCCGAGCGGGAATCCCGGGGGCGAGCAGGACCGGGGCACAAGCGACAAACTTTTCGCGGAAAAACCCGGCGCTCCTCCGACGGAAGGATCGGCCCGCAAGCTGGAGGGCATGTTGGGTGACGGCTCTTCCTTGCAGGAATACGTGCAGTCGGCCGGCGGACGCGGTGCCTCCTCCCGCGGCTACCGTGAGCTTTACGAGGCCATGGCCCCGGCCGCCCAGGATGCGGTGGAGCAGGAAAATGTGCCGCTCGGCTCCCGGGCGTACGTGAAGCGCTATTTCGAAGCGATCCGCCCCCGCGAGTAATCGTTCCTGCCCTCGGATTGCGGTTTGAGCAGGACCGCGGAAAAGGAAAACAGCCCGACCTGCGCCCGTTGAAAGATTCCCCCCGGATTTTCAACTGAACCCTGCAGATCGGGCTGTCCCTTGTTTATTCCCTTGTCCACTTGCGAGGACGAATAACCACTTAGCAGTGAGGGTGCCAAGTGCGTTTTCGCGCGAGCCTTTTGCTGCGGAAAGTGTTTACCCCCAGTGGAATAAAAGTGTTAGAAAATATCGGCGGGGCGTGACATGAGCCCAGAGGCACCTGATTCCCGCCCGAACGTTGGCGAATTTTGACCAGTTGGATCAGATCCAAACGGGCCATCGATTCCCGGTTCTTGAGGCGGTCGAACCGATGTCGTCCTTTGCCCCAAAGGGCTCCAGAGGCGCCCTTGACCGCGGGGGCGGGAAAACGATCTTCCCGGAATGGATTGGTCTGAGCGCATCTCGATTGACGCGGCTGTCTGCCACGGCCGAGCATGTATTCGCGGTACCCGTATCATGGTGTCGGTCGTGCTCGACAATTTGGCGTCGGGCCTGAGCGCCGCTGAGGTCATCAACAGCTATCCGTCGCTCCAGAATGTGGATATTGCGGCCGCGATTGCTTACGCCGCCGAACTCGCGCGCGAGCGCGTAGTGCCAACTCCTTTTGGAGTGGCTGCTTGAGATTCAAAATCGATGAGAATCTTCCCCGGATTTGGGCGCTCTGATTCGTAGTGCCGGTCACGATGCTGATTCTGGGCTGGATGGAGGTCTCGGCGGTGCGCCCGATTCAACCATCGCCTGCATCTGTCAGGAAGAGAATCGAATCCTGATCACACTCGACTTGGATTTCGCCCACATCGAGAATTATCCTCCGCGCGACTTTCACGGCATCATCGTCTTGCGTCTCGTCCATCAGGATCGCAGCTCGCTGCTCGCGATCATTCCGCGTGTTCTGGAACTGCTAAAGACCGAGCAAATTTCGCAGCGTCTTTGGATCGTGGACGAGCGTCGAACGCGAATCAGAGGCGAATCGTAACTGCGTTTAGCCGTCTTGGGACTGGCATCGCGAGCACACCGCGCCATTCTTCCGCGATGGCCGTCCCTGAACTTCTGCAGCAGCGCTCGGAGCTACTCCGGGCCGAGATCGAGGCGCATAATCAGCGCTACTACGTCGACGCGGCGCCGATCGTTTCCGATCTCGCATACGACACCCTGCTCCGCGAACTCACGGACCTCGAGGAGCAGTTTCCCGAGCTGCGCACGCCGGATTCCCCGACGCAGCGTGTTGGCGGCGAACCGCTGGGGGAATTCAAGCAGGCAAAGCATCGCGTTCCGATGCAGAGCCTCGCGAACACGTACTCCGAAACGGAAGTCGTGGAGTTCTACACCCGGCTGCAAAAGCTTCTCCCGGGCCGCGAAATTCCGGTGGTGATCGAACCGAAGATCGATGGGGTCGCGGTGGCGCTCACCTATGTGCGTGGCCGCCTCACGCTGGGACTCACCCGCGGGGATGGCACGACCGGGGACGACATCACGCAGAACCTCGGGACGATTCGCGGTCTGCCGAAGTCTTTGAGGGGGACACCGGAAGGGACGCTTGAGGTCCGCGGCGAAGTCTTCATGCCGCGCGCCGCCTTCGAGGAGATGAACCGCGAGCGGGTGGCCGCGGGCCTGCCGGCCTTTATCAACCCGCGCAATACCGCCGCCGGTTCACTCAAGCTGCTGGATCCTGCCGAGGTGGCGCGCCGCCCCCTGGCCTTTGTCGCCCATTCCTTCGGCCTCGCCGAGGGCTTCGAAGTCAGAAGCCACCTCGACCTTTTTGCCCTGCTGGCCCGTCTCGGTCTGCCGCACTCGGAGCGGCATTGGGAGGCCAGCTCGGCCGACGGAATTCTCGAGGCCATCCACAAACTCGATGCCATGCGGCGCAGTTTCCTCTACGAGACGGACGGCGCGGTCGTGAAGGTGAACGACTTCGCCCAACGCGCCGCCTTCGGCGCCAACTCCAAGGCGCCGCGTTGGGCCATGGCGTACAAGTACCAGCCTGAACAGGCCGAGACGCGGCTTCGCGACATCACTCTTCAGCTTGGGCGCACCGGCGTGCTGACACCGGTCGCCCAGCTCGATCCCGTCTTCGTCAGCGGCACCACCGTGGCACGCGCCACACTCCACAACGCCGACGAAATCGCCCGCAAGGACATCCGCATCGGCGATCTCGTGGTGGTGGAGAAGGCGGGCGAAATCATCCCAGCAGTCGTCGCGGTGCGCACAGAGAAGCGCACGGGCGAGGAGCGCATCTTTGCGATGCCGACGATTTGCCCCGTCTGTGCCACGAGGTTGGTCCGGGCCGAGGGCGGCGTCTTCTGGCGCTGCCCGAACTTGATCTGCCCCGGGGTGGTCGAGCGGCGGATCGAGCACTTCGCGAGTCGTGGCGCGATGGATATCGAGGGGCTCGGCGAAGCGATGGTGCAGCAATTGGTTGGGGCGAAACTGGTGGGCGGCCTGCCGGATCTCTACACGCTCAAACCCGAACAGATCGCGGCGCTCGAACGCCAGGGGGAGAAGAGTGCGACCAACTTCGTGCAGGCCATCGCGGGCAGTCGGGAGCGTCCGCTCTGGCGCCTGCTTTTTGGCCTGGGCATTCCCCAGATCGGCACCAGCGCGGCGCGGGCCCTGGCCCTGCGCTTCCGCACGCTCGACGCGGTGCGCGCCGCCACGATCGACGAGCTCACGCTCGTGACCGACTTCGGCGAGATTGCCGCGCGCAGTGTGCGCGAGTATTTCGACCGGCCGGAGACGACCGTGGTGCTCGAAGCGCTGCGGGCGCAGGGGCTGAATTTCGGCGAACGCGATCCCGCCCCGGTGGCGGCGGCCGCTTCCCTGGCGGGCACGAAGTGGGTGATCACCGGCACCCTCTCGAAGCCGCGCGAGGAAATCGCGGAACGAATTCGCATGGCCGGAGGCGCCGTGAGCGGCAGCGTGAGCAAAAAGACCAGCTATCTTCTCGCGGGCGAGGAAGCCGGCAGCAAGCTCGACAAGGCGCGTGAACTCGGCGTCAGCGTGCTCGACGAAATCGGCTTCGAAGCGATGCTCGGAGCCATGGAAAACAGCCGCTGAAATTGGATGCAACGATTCGGTTGATTCGGCCGTCCCCCCTCCCGCATGGAATCTTCGAAACCCGGCTTTCTCGACAAGTTGATTGGCCGCCTCAACCGGGTGCGACCGGAGGACGCGCAGGCGCATCTCACGCGACTGGTGCGCGAGAAAGGCTTCTTCGAGGCGATTTTCAATACGATCCAGGAGGGCATCATCGTTTGCGATCCGCGCGGACGAATCACCTATCTGAACGAAGCCGGCTGCCACCTTTTTGGCATCGAGCGCGCGCAGAGCCTTGGCCGAAGGCTTTCCGAGTGCGTGCGCGGCCTCGAGTGGGAGGCGCTGGCCCAGCACGACCGCCTCGTCTCGCGCGATCTGCAGATCTTGTATCCGCAGTCGCGCTTCCTCAATTTCTACGTCGTTCCGCTCAAGACCGATGACTTCGATGCGGCGGCCCACGCGAAGCCGGTGGAAGGTTCTCCACGCGTGGAAAAACCCAAGCCGCACGGTTACGCCATGATTGTGCGCGACATCACGGAGAGCCGGCGCAATGCGGAGGAAACGATCGAGAGCGAGCGATTCAATGCGCTCACGCTGCTCGCCGCCGGCGTGGCGCACGAGATCGGCAACCCGCTCAATTCGCTCAACATTCATCTCCAGCTCATGGAGCGAAAGATCCGCAAGCTCGATCCTGGCGAGCGGGTTCCACTCGAGGAGTCCGTGCGGATCGCGCGCGACGAAATTCGCCGGCTCGATTTCATCGTGAGCCAGTTTCTCCGCGCCGTGCGTCCCACCATTCCCCAGCTTCAACGGGAGGACCTGAATGCGATCGTGCGCGAATCGGTGGCCTTCCTGGCGGCGGAGATGAAGGATCGCGACATCCTCGTGGAGCTGGAACTGGCCGAGACGCTGCCGCCGCTGTTGCTCGATCGCGACCAGGTGAAGCAGGCCTTCTACAACCTGATCAAGAACGCTGGCCAGGCCATGAAGGGCGGAGGCATCCTGCGGATTCGCTCCGCGGCCCAGCCGGGTTGGGTGGCCGTGACTTTCGAGGACACCGGCGGCGGGATCACTCCAGAGGTTCTCAGCAAAGTCTTCGACCCTTACTTCACGACCAAGACCACCGGCAGCGGACTCGGCTTGATGATCGTGCGCCGGATTGTGCGCGAACACGGCGGTGAAATCGCCCTCCAGAGCGACGAAGGGAGAGGGCTCACCGTCACGATCCAACTTCCGACCGGCGACCGGCGCGTCCAGATGCTGGAGTATTCATCGGGCGAGA
This sequence comes from Chthoniobacterales bacterium, assembly GCA_038226705.1. Classification (GTDB taxonomy): domain Bacteria; phylum Verrucomicrobiota; class Verrucomicrobiia; order Chthoniobacterales; family SZAS-18; genus SZAS-18. The sequence continues at coordinate 31,930 of JBBRQH010000010.1, forward strand.
AGGCGGCAAACGCCGATCCGGCGGATCACCCCGACGAGACCCAAGGGAACTGATTTCCTGCGCAGGACCGTCCGCCTTGTGCTTGTTTCCCGGCTCCCGTGAAGACACCCACGATCCTCATTGTCGACGACGAAAAGCACACGCGCGAGGGCATTCGCCGGGCGCTTGAGGATGACTTCGACGTCTACGTGGCGGACGGCGTGGGTGGAGCGATTTCGCTGCTCGAAAGCGAAAAGGTCGATCTTCTCGTCACGGACCTGCGCCTTGGGGGCGGCGAAGACGGCATGACGCTCATCGAGCGCGCGCTCAAGTTTCCCTCTCCGCCTGTCTGCATCATGATGACGGCCTACGGGTCGGTCGATACTGCGGTCGAGGCCATGAAGCGCGGGGCTTACGATTTTGTGACGAAACCGATCAATCTCGACAAGCTCGAGATCCTCATCCGCCGGGCGCTGCGGGGGCGGGACATGGAGACGGAGAACATCGCGCTCAAGGAGGCGGTGCAGAAGAACTACGGACTCGAGAATATCATCGGGCACTCGGCGGTACTGGAGCAGATCTTTCAAACTGTCCGTCAGGTCGCGCCCACGCGCGCCACGGTCGCGATTTCGGGGGAAAGCGGCACCGGCAAGGAATTGGTCGCGCGCGCGCTGCACAATCTCAGCAATCGGACGAAGGCGAAGTTTATCGCGGTGAACTGCGCGGCGCTCTCTCCGCAGTTGCTCGAGAGTGAGCTTTTCGGTCATGAAAAGGGGTCTTTCACCGGCGCGAGCGAGCGGCGGATCGGCCGCTTCGAGCAGGCGGATGGCGGCACGCTTTTCCTTGATGAAATCGGCGAGATCGACCAGAGCACGCAGGTCAAAATCCTGCGCGTTCTCGGCGAGCGCAGCTTCGAACGCGTGGGTGGAAACCAGACGCTCGCGACGGACGTGCGCATCGTCACGGCCACGAATAAGGATCTGCGCCACCTCGTGGACACTGGGAAATTTCGCGAAGACCTCTACTACCGCCTCAATGTCGTGCCGATCCACATCCCACCCCTCCGGGAACGGCGCGAAGATATTCCGCTCCTGGTGGCGGCCTTTCTCAAGCAGGCGTCCAAGGAGCATGAAAAGCCGGGTCGGGAACTGACCTCCGAGGCGGCGGGCCGCCTCATGGAGTACCCGTGGCCCGGCAACGTGCGCGAGCTGCGGGCCGCCATCGATCACGGAGTGGTGCTCGCGACCGGACCGAAGATCACGCTGCGCGACCTTCCACTTGTCCTGCGGCAATGGCATCCCGATAACGGACCCGCCCGGCCCGCGGCCGCGGGTGCGGTGCGTTCGGTCGCGACAAACGTGCCCGGCTCCTTCAACATCGAGGCCTCGGAGAAACTGCTCATCTCCCAGGCGCTGGAGCAAAGCCGCGGCAACCGCACCGCCGCCGCGAAGCAGCTCGGCATCAGCCGCCGCACGCTGCATCGCAAGCTGAAGGAATGGAATTTGGGCGGGGAAGATTAAGCTTCCGCCTACGCCAGGCCGTCGAGCAGACGAAGGAGGATGTCTTCAGACTCGCGCCGAGCGAGCGGCTTGTCGGTCGCGCGCGCGATGAGCATGGCGGCTTCGATCAGCGCACTCAGCACGACGTGGGCGAGAAACTGGGCGGAACGGGCCGAGGAGCGGCGCATCTGTCCATGCGTCATCGCCTGCTCGATGGCCTGCTGGAGCATGCCCAAGCCATAGCGCGCATCCAGCTCGCGCCAGCGCTGCCAGCCGAGGACGGCCGGGGCGTCGATGAAAAGCACGCGCTGCAGCCGCGGCGCAGTCGCCAGGACCAGAAACCGCTGCACCCCCAGCCGCAGCGCCGCCATGGGGTCCTTCGCCGTCCGGGCGGCCGCGCCGACTTGCCGGTGCAGGCGCTGCATGGCCGCCTCGGCCACGGCCTCGAACAAACCCTCCTTGCCGTCGTAATGGTGGTACAGCGCGCCGCGCGTCACCCCCGCGGCTGCGACAATCTCCTCCGCGCTGACGGCCTGAAATCCGTCCGCTTCGAAGCGTGCGCGCGCCACCCGCTCCAGGGCGGCCCGGGTGTGCGCGGCATTTTCCGCTTTCCTGTTCACATACATACTGTATGTATCTTTAGATTCGAACCCATTGGGCAACCTGTCATGACCATGAACCATGTCGAAATGCGAGAGCGCACGCAATTGATCCCCGGCTTGAACGTCCGGACCCGGGTGCTCGACGCCGGTCGCGGGCCGGTCGTCCTGCTGCTGCACGGCAACCCGGACAACGCCGACGAGTGGCGTCTCTTGATCGAGCGCCTGGCGGCGACGCATCGGTGCATCGCCCCGGATTTTCCCGGCTACGGACAGTCGCCGGAGCCGCCGCCCACTTTCGATTACAGCCTCGAGGTCCAGCGGCGCTTCGTCGACGCGGTCCTGGACGCCATGGATGTCTCGGGACCGCTCGTGCTGGTCGTGCACGACACCGGCGGGATGGTGGGCACGGCCTGGGCCGCCGCGAACGTGGCGCGCCTGCGGGGAGTCGTCTTCACCAACACCGTGGCCTACGAAGGTTTCGAATGGTTTCCGATCGCCCGGCGCTGGGGCAACGCATCGCTCCTGGGACGCTTTCGTGCCGCCCTGGGCATGCGCGTTCTCGGGTTCCGGAAGGGCGCAATTTTCAAGCGGATTTTTGGAGCGCAGTCTCCCCTGCTTTCCGCCGCGCAACTCGATCGCATGGCGGCAGCCTTTGCGCTGAACCCGGTCGCCAAGCGCACGACGCTGCGCCAGTTCCGCCAGTTCATTCGCCCCGAATTCTTCCGCGGTTTCGAAGAGATGCGGCGGCGGCTGATTACGCAGGTGCCCTGCCGGGTGCTTTGGGGCGACCAGGATCCCTACCTCCCCGTCAGCTGCGCGGAGCGCTTCGAAGGGGCTCACGTGACGGTGCTCCCCAAAGCCGGGCATTGGGTGCCGCTCGTGGCCGCGAACCAACTCGCTGCCGAAGTCGAGGCCCTGGGGTAGCGAAAAGAGCTGCGCTCGCATTTCCTCTCAATTCGGATTCTGGTGACGTCCGGAATCTTGAATCTGAAAACCGCCGACCTTCCCATCTACGCGCTCGAGCCCGAGCTTGTCGCGCGCTTGCGCGAAACAAACCGGCTCGTGCTGCAGGCTCCGACCGGCTCCGGCAAATCCACCCAGGTGCCGCAGATGCTGCTCGCGCACGATTTTGTACCGGCCGGGCGTCGCGTGGTCATTCTCCAGCCCCGGCGTCTCGCGACGCGCATGCTCGCGGCCCGGGTCGCCCACGAGCGGGGGGTGCGGCTCGGCGGGGAAGTCGGCTACACCATTCGCTTCGACAACCAGACTTCCCGCGAGACCCGCCTGCAGTTCGTCACGGAGGGAATTCTGCTCCGGCAGATCCTCGGCGATCCCGGGTTGCGGAACATCGGGGCGATTCTCTTCGACGAATTTCACGAACGGCATCTCTACGGAGACATCACGCTCGCGCGCTCGCTCGCCATCCAGGAATCCTCCCGGCCCGATCTCAAATTGATCGTTATGTCGGCGACGTTGGAGACGGGTTTGCTCGAACGCTATCTCGGGCCCACCTGCGCCACGCTCACCTCGACGGGTCGCACGTATCCGGTCGAGATCGATCACGTCCCCACGAAGGTCGCCCAGGCAGGAAAGCCGGTTTGGGAAATGGCGGCCGATGAATTGGAGCGACTCGCGCCGGAATTGCCGGCGGGCGACGCGCTCATTTTCATGCCTGGAGCCTACGAGATCTCGCGCACGATCCAGGAAGTGCGAAACCGTCGGGCCTTGGACCGGGTCTGGATTCCGCGGGCTCTGCATGGAGAACTTCCTGCGGCCGAGCAGGATGCCGCGCTCGCGCCGCTCGCGGAGGTGGGCCGACGCAAGGTGGTGGTGGCCACGAACGTCGCCGAGACTTCGCTTACGATCGATGGCGTCCGAATCGTGATCGACTCCGGTCTCGCGCGCATCGCGAAGTTCGATCCCTATCGCGGCATCAACACGCTCCTGATCGAAAAGATCAGCCGGGCCTCCGCAGACCAGCGGGCGGGCCGCGCGGGTCGCACCGCGCCGGGCTTTTGTGCGCGGCTTTGGACGCAGGACGATCATTTCGCGCGTGCAGGCCAGGAATTGCCCGAGGTGAAACGGCTCGATCTCGCGGAAGTGGTACTGACGCTCAAGGCCAGCGGCATCGCAGATGTGCACGGCTTTCGCTGGCTCGAGCCGCCGGAACGCCGTTCCCTGGAGCGCGCCGAACGCCTGCTGGAGAACCTCGGCGCAATCGAGCGCGGCGAGGCCGGCGCGATTACCGAACTGGGACGGCGCATGCTCGCGTTCCCGGTTCATCCGCGCTACGCGCGGATGTTTCTCGCCGCGCAGGAGCGCAATTGCGTGCCCGCCATCGCGCGCCTGGCTGCGCTCACGCAGGGGCGGGGGCTCTTCGTGCGGCCTTCCGACAAGATGACGGAGAGCCGGCGCGACGATTTGCTTGGGCGTGAACACGAGAGCGATTTCTTTCTTCTCCAGCGGGCTCTTCGCTACGCTGAGAAATCGAATTTCGATCCCAGCCGGCTCCGTCAGCTCGGCATCCACGGGATCTCGGCGCGGGCTGCGTCCGATCTCGCGGCGCAGTTCCTCCGCATCGCGGAGGGGGAGGGGCTCCCGACGCAACGGGATACTGCACCCGACAGCGCCGACGTGCGCCGCTGCATCCTGGCGGGATTTGCCGATCAGGTCGCAAAACGGGTCGATGGCGGCACGCTGCGCTGCGCCTTGGTCGGGGGCCGCCGCGGCGTGCTCGCCCGCGAAAGCCAGGTCGACGAGGCTCCGTTGCTGGTGGTGGGCGAGGTGCGCGAGGTCGAAGGTCGCGATGCAGAGCTGAACACGCTGCTCAGTCTCGCGACCGCGATCGAGGAGAGCTGGCTGCAGGAAATGTTTCCCCGCGATCTGCGCGACGAGGACGAAACCATCTACGACGCGCCGCAGCGGCGGGTCTTCGTGCGGCGTCGCCGCTACTTTCGCGATCTGCCGCTGACGGAAAAACTGGCCGAGAATCCGCCGCGCGAAGCGGCCGCCGCTCTGCTGGCAGCGGAGATTCACGCTGGGCGGCTGCGGCTCGATCATCTCGACGAAGCGGTCGAGGGTTGGGTCGCGCGCTTGAATTCGCTCTGTCAGTGGATGCCTGAGCTCGAACTGCCGCCGCTGCTTGAAGAAGACCGTCTTCCGCTGCTGGAACAACTCTGCCTGGGCGCGTTCACCTACAACCAGGTGAAGGACAAACCGGTGGCCGGCGTTTTCAAGTCCTGGCTCAGCGCCCGGCAGCAGGGCTGGGTCGAAGAGTACGCTCCCGACCGCCTCGAACTGCCGGGTGGGCGGGCGCGGAAGCTGCGCTACAGCGGCACCGCCGAGCCGCCGGTGCTGTCGGCTCGCATTCAGGATCTCTACGGCGTCGAAGGCGGGCTCTTCGTGGCCGCGCGCCGGGTCCCGGTGACGATCGAGGTCCTCGCGCCGAACCAGCGTCCGGTGCAAGTGACGAAGGACCTGGCGACGTTCTGGCGCGAAAGTTATCCGAAGCTGAAGCTGGAACTCCAACGCCGGTATCCGAAGCACGAGTGGCGTTGAACGGGCCTGCCTGAATAGCGCTCACCCGAGGCGGAAGCACGGCCGAAGGTTCTGCTCTTCGTCCCGTAGGGACAGCGGCGAATAGCCGCTGGCGCGAGCCACCGGGACAAACGCCGCGGAAAACAAGTGCCGGAGGCATGGAGGAAGGCGCCGCAAACGGTTCCCTCCGTGCCTTCGGCACTTGGGTTTTGCGTGCCTGCCATACCGGTGGCTCGCACCACCGGCTATTCGCCGCTGCGCCTTCGGCGCGCATGAGCAGCCAAGACGACGATGATCGCCATTCGCACATTGCCCTTCCCCGCCCCACACGGATACTCGCCCCGACGCATGTCCCAGCCTTTTGTTCTCATTCTTGCCGGCGGCAGCGGCGAGCGGTTTTGGCCGCTCAGCCGCAAGGCGCGGCCGAAGCAGCTCCTCAAGCTGTTCTCCAATTCCACGATGCTGGAGGAAACGCTCCGCCGCCTGGATGGCATCACGCCGCCGGAGCGGGTGCTGATCCTGACGAATCGGGAACAGGAAGCGGCCGTCCGCGAACTCACCCAGGGCCTGTTGCCGCCGGAAAACATCGTGGCCGAGCCGACGAAGCGGGACACCGCCCCGGCCATTGCCCTGGCCGTGGGCTGGGTCGCCCGGCGCGATCGTTCGGCGGCCATGATCGTGCTTCCCGCCGATCACATGATCAAGGACACCGCAGCCTTTCAGGCGGATCTGCGGACAGCCTGCGCGGCCGCCGCCGCCGACCCGTCCGCGCTCGTGACCATCGGAGTGAAGCCGACCTGGGCGTGCCCGGGATTCGGGTATATCGAGTTCGGCGTGTCGCGGGGCCCGCAGCTTTTTCAGGTGCGGCGATTCCGCGAGAAGCCCGCGGCCGAGCTCGCGCAACAATTCCTCGAAGAGGGGAACTTTCGCTGGAACGCCGGCATGTTCATCTGGAGCATCAGGGCGATCCTCAACGAGCTGAATCGGCAGGCGCCCGTGCTCGCCGATTTCGCCACAGGTTATGCGAATGCGGCGGATCCCGCCGCTTACCTGGCCGAGCGTTTCGGCTCGCTGCCGAAGGTTTCCATCGACTACGCGGTGATGGAAAAGGCGGGGACCGTGCTCATGGTCGAGGCGGGGTTCGATTGGGACGATGTCGGGGGCTGGCCCGCGATTGCGGCCTACCTGACGCTCGATGCCCATCAAAACGCCTCGAACCGGCCCCTCGCCACGGTCGATGCGAACAATAATCTCGTCTTCTCGACCTGCGCGCGGCAGACGGCTCTGCTCGGCATCAGCGACATGCTCGTGGTGCAAACGGAGGACGCCCTGTTGATCTGCCCGCGGGACCGCGCGGAACACATCAAGCAGATCATCCCCCACGTTCCGAGTGAACTGCATTAAACCGGGCAACGAGCAGGAGATTATTTTGCCATGATGGCCATCGGCATCGACCACGGCACCGCCCGGATCGGACTCGCGATCTCGGATGCACTCGGGATGCTCGCGCATCCGCTCGAAACCGTGCCCGCGACCCCCGCGGCCACGGCGCTCAAACGCATCGCGGAGGTGGCGGCGGCGCGCGGGGTCTCCCTCTTTGTGATTGGAATGCCGCGCAATATGGATGGCTCGCACGGACCGGCGGCAGAAAAGGTCCGCGCTTTCGGCGTGGCGCTGCGCGCGCAGGTGCCGGGCTGCACGATCAAGTTCGTGGACGAGCGCCTCACCACGGTGGCGGCGCAAAAGACCCTGCACGCCGGGGGAAAAAACACGAAACAAAGCCGCGGCGTCATCGACCAGGTGGCCGCCCAGATGATTCTGCAGATCCACCTCGATTCCGAAGCGATGCGCGCGCCGTGAAGACGCGGCGGCTCAAGCTTGTTCTCGCTTACGATGGCGCGCCTTTTGCGGGCTGGCAGATTCAGGCCGGCCCGCGACCCACGGTCCAAGGCTGCCTGGAAATAGCGCTGGCCGCGCTTTGCCAGGGCGCCCGGATTCATGTGGAAGGCAGCGGACGCACGGATGCGGGTGTGCACGCTGCCGCGCAAGTGGCGCACGCGGATGTGCCCGTCCTCGGTGGTTCGCTCGCCCAGGCTTCGGACTGGCGGCGGGCTCTCAACGCCTTTCTGCGGCCGGAGATCCGCGTGCTGCGGGCGTCTTGGGCTGGGCCGCGTTTTCACGCCCGCTTCCAGACGAGTGGAAAGACGTACCGCTATCGGATCTGGGCGTCGCCCGTCTCGAATCCGCTCGAGCGCGGCCGCGTCTGGCATGTGCCGCGCCGGCTCGATCTCGACCGCCTGCGCGACTGCGCCGCGCTCTGCGTGGGCACGCATGACTTCGCGGCATTTGCCGCGAATCGCCGCGACGGCAGCGCGCCCGCCACCACCGTGCGCACCATCGCCAAGGTGGTGGTGCGGAAGGCGGGTGCGCTTTTCACCCTCGAATTCTCGGGGGACGGCTTCCTCTACAAAATGGTGCGGCTCCTCGCCGGCGCACTCGTGCGCGTGGCCGCGGGACAAGCCGAACCGAGCTGGTTATCCGGCCTCCTGGCGGAACCGCAACGGGAGAAGAACCATTATCTCGCCGTGGCCGAGGGGCTTTGCCTGATGCAGGTGCGTTACCGGGGAGTGCGCGGGACCAAGACGCAGAATGAGCTTGCCCGGCAGAGCACCCACTGAAAGCCTGCATGGCTCCGCCAGCGTTCCGCTTGCGACCAGCACCCATCCATCATCTGCCATGAAGCGCACCCTGCTCTCTCTCGCCCTCGTCTTTGCCGCTATGTCCTCCCTGCCTGCCGCCGATAGCCGACTGGATTTCCAACCCGCCGACACCACCGCCACCGTCCTCTCGCGCCAGGTTGGCCAGCTCGTCGAACTGCAACTCAAGTCCGGCCAAAAGATCGGCGGGAAGGTCGAGAAGGTCGGCGAAAAACTGGTGCATCTCTCGACCCTGAGCCAACAGGAATTCTTCGAGGCCGTGGTCGTGCTCGACACGGTGTCCGCCGTCGTCGTGCGCGCGAAAGCGAAGTAGGATCCATCCCGGCGTCCCGCTTCGTCGCGTGTCGCGGAGGGATTCATTGGTGATCGGGGGAAGAAGGCTGCGACTGACAGCACATGTGCTTGATCGCTTTCGCCTGGCACGTTCATCCGCGTTACCGCCTGGTCCTGGCGGGAAACCGGGACGAGTACCACGCCCGTCCGAGCGCGGCGCTCCAACGCTGGCCCGATTTCCCGCAGTTGGTGGCTGGGAAGGATCTCGAACTCGGCGGGACCTGGCTGGGCGTAACTGACGACGGGCGGGCCGGAGTGGTCACGAATGTACGCAATCCCCAAGCGCCACAGGACGGGATCTCCCGGGGTTTTCTCCTGACCGAGTATTTGCTCCGCGGTACCTCCGCGCGCGAGTTTTCCGCCGCGCTCGCGCCGCGTGCGGCAGATTTTCGTCCCTTTAATTTGCTGCTCTTCGATACCGACAACGCGTGCTATGTCGGGAATCAACCCAGCCCGGAACGGCGCGAGGTGGGTTTCGGGGTGAAATCCATTTCGAACGGATACCTCGACTCTGACTGGCCCAAGACTCGGCGCCTGAGCTCGGCTGTCTCGGCCTGGCTGAAGCGGGACGATGCGCCGCTGGAAGAGCTGTTTGCGCCGCTGGCCGACGAAACTCTCGCCCCTGATGCCGAGTTGCCCGGGACCGGCGTCGGCTTGCAGCGCGAGCGCATGCTTTCGCCGGCGTTCATCCGCGGCGAGATTTACGGAACGCGCGCCAGCACGATTCTCGCGCTGGACGCGGAAGGGCGCGGACTGATCATCGAGCGAAGATTCGGCCCGGGCGGAACCTTTGCCGGCGAGAGCCGCGAGACGCTCGGGCGCACTTAGTCCGATCTCGATTGTCTTGCGTGCGCGGCGAATCATCCGAAGAATCTGCCATGCGGCTTTCTGCCTCTCGCCTCGCGTTCGCCGCCGGGCTCAGCCTGTTCGCCGCCCTGTCGGTCGGCGCTGCCGAAGAAGCCGAGGGCTCCGCGAAACTTCCGGCGGATGCGCCCGCAGAGTATCGCACCAACTACCTCGTGGCGGCGGGCTCGGTCTCGCCGGACGGGAAACTGGCGGTGATCTACCCCACGCTCGATTACACGGACAAACACCCGGCCAAGGATTTCGTGGTGGCCTTGCGCCCATTCCGCGTCCTCACCGAGATCAAGACGCGCTGGCCCTATTTCCAGAACCAAAGCAATGGTGGGATCAGCGTCGAATGGGTGGCGGACGGCAGCGCCGCGCTGGTGACGCTCGAGAGCAAATGGGGGCCGGGAGACATCTTCCTGTATGAGTTCCGCGCCGGCGAGCTCACCCGCAGCACCGAGCTGAGCGCAAAAATGTCCGCGCTTTTGCGACCGGACTTCCAGGGCGCGAAAGCGGAGCGCTACAACGAGAACTTCGACTTCGTTTTCGAAGCGGATGACGAGGGAGCCGATGGAGGCACGGTGGCCAAATTCGACCAGGCGGGCGGCGTGGAGGTTCGCTGCGTCGGCAACACGAACCCCAAAGGCATTCCCGGACTCCGCGCCTGGAAAGCGCGCCTGGTCGGGGTGTGGAACATCGCGCAGGCCCGCTTCACGCAGCAGAAAGTCACCCGCATCTCCGCGGGAAAATCCCGCGGAGAGTGAGGCTGCGCGGACTTCCGCCTACGCTTTCCGCTCTTTTATCGCGCTGAGCGTTTCCGCGACGAAGTCCGCCCGCGGTTTCGCGCCCACGTGGCCCTGGCCGTGAACGCGCACGCTCACCGCGCCGGCCTCGAGGTCACGATGTCCGAGGACGAGCATCGTGTGCACCTTCATTTGCTCGGCGTTCGCGATCTTGGCTTTGATCGGATCGCTTGAGGCATCGAGTTCCGCGCGCACGCCGTGGCCGCGCAGCTCGGCCTGAATGCTGTGCGCGTATTCGAGGAGCGGCGCTTCATCCCCGATGGGCAGGATGCGAACCTGCTCGGGCGACAGCCAAAGCGGGAAATTGCCGGCGTAGTGCTCGATCAGGAAGCCTATGAAGCGCTCGTGCGTGCCGAGGGGCGCGCGGTGAATGCAGAGCGGGGTCTTGGAGGAGTTGTCGCGGTCCTTGTAAGTCAGTCCAAAGCGGCCCGGCACACCGAAGTCGACCTGATTGGTCGCGATCGAGAACTCGCGCCCGATGGCGCTCCAGACCTGCACATCGATCTTCGGGCCGTAAAAGGCGGCCTCATTCGGCACTTCGATGTAGGGAATCTTCGAGTTGATGAGGACGCTGCGGACCATGTCCTCGGTCTTCTTCCAAAGCTCCGGCTCGTTGAGGAATTTGGCGCCGAGCTTGGACGGATCGTGGGTGGAGAAGCGCATGACGTATTTCTCGATCCCGAAGATCCCGAAATACTTGATGTACATTTCGTTCACCGCATTGAACTCCGCCTCGAATTGCTCCTCCGTGCAGTAGATGTGGGCGTCGTTCATGTTCATGGAACGGACGCGCATGAGCCCGAAGAGCTCGCCCGATTGCTCGTAGCGGTAGCACGGCCCGTATTCCGCGAAGCGCAGCGGCAGCTCGCGATAGGAACGCGGGATGGCTTTGAAGAGCTTGTGGTGATGCGGGCAGTTCATCGCTTTGAGGTAGTAGCGATCCGACGCGCCCGAAGGCTCGTTCTCCTTCCCCTCTTCCTTCAACTCCATCGGCGGAAACATCGATTCCGCGTAGTACGGCAAATGCCCGCTCGTGAGATACATGTTCTCCCGCGCGATCACGGGAGTGCGCACGCGCTGATAGCCGCCGGCGAACTCAGTCTCCTTGGCCAGCTTTTCCAATTCCTCGGTCAGGATGGTGCCGCGCGGCAACCAAAGCGGGAGCCCGGGGCCGACGTCGTCATCGAAGCAAAACAGCTCCAGCTCGCGGCCGAGCTTGCGGTGGTCGCGCTTCTTCGCCTCCTCGAGCATGGCGAAGTGCTCGTCCATCTGGGTCTTGTTCTTGAAGGCGGTCCCGTAGATGCGCTGGAGCTGCGGATTCTTCTCGTCGCCGAGATAATAGGTCGCAGCGACATGGGTGAGCTTGAACGCGCCGATGTTGCCGGTGCGCATGACATGCGGCCCGGCGCACAAGTCGGTGAACGGGCCGTTGCGATAGAGCGTGATGGTCTCGCCCTCCGGAATGCGGCGCAGGATATCGAGCTTGAACTTGCTCGGCTCGTTTCGGGCGGCGAGGGCGGCGAGTTCACCGCGTTCCGCCATGGCGATGGCGTCGTCCCGGCTGATCTCGACGCGCTCGAGGACGTGATTCGCCTTCGTCTCCTTCTTCATCTCGTCCTCGATCCGCGCGAAATCCTCCGGCGAGACGCGGTGCGGCAGTTCGACATCGTAATAGAAACCGGTTTCCACCGGCGGGCCGGCGGCAAATTGCGCCTCGGGCCAGATGCGCAGGATGGCCGTGGCGAGAACATGGGCGGCGCTGTGGCGCAGACGTTCAAGGTCGCTCATCTGGGGCGGAGCGGCGTGGGCAGGTCGGGATTCGTTGGACATGGGCTGGAGAAAGGAGAGGGGGAGAAAACAAAAAGGGCGACCGGTTGCCGGTCGCCCGCGGGATATTGAACGAAGGGGAACTCGCTCAGCCGCGTGCGCCCCGGGGGCGCGTCGTGGTCGTAGTGAGCTGGGTGCGCGTCGCGCCGTTCATGGTGCGGAGGCGATACCGGGCGAAGCTGCGCGGGTCAACGGAATTTTGCCGGGCGCGGAAACCGCCCGACGAAAAAGGGACGCACGTGGCGTCCCTTGGTCGTGGTGGGCAAGCCGGAGAGGCTTAAGCCTTGTCGGCCGAGACTTTTTGGTCGTCTTTTTGACGGACTTCTGGGTCTTGGCCTTGGTCTCGGAGCAGGCATTTCCCTCGCAGCACTCGCCTTTTTTCTCGCCCGCGAGGACGACCGGGGCGGTGGCGAGAGTAAGGGCGGCGAAGAGAATAGAGAAGCGGAGGAGGCGGATCATGATGAGATGAAGGTAAACCGTGCGCCACCAGGATCAAGACCACAACGTGTGCTCGTCGGGCTTGCCCGGTCCGCCCGATTTCGCTGTTGGCAGTCGCTGACGCACCAAATTCCGGGTCCCCGCTTGTTCCCGGCCTCCCCCGCGACTACGCATGCGGCCCGCGATTGCGGCCCCAGCATGGATACGCCTGCCTCTCCCCCGTCGATTCTCCGCCTCGGACTTCCCACGGGCAGCCTGCACGAGGCGACACTGGCCTTGTTCGCCAAGGCGGGATTTCTCATCAGCGGTTCGAAACGCTCCTACAAACCGGCAATCGACGATCCGGCGCTCGAAGTCCGGCTGCTGCGCGCGCAGGAGATCAGCCGCTACGTCGAGCATGGGTTCCTGGATTGCGGCCTGACCGGACGCGATTGGGTGGAGGAAAACGGCTCCGATGTGGAAGTGCTCTGCGATTTACCGTTCTCGAAAGCCACCACAGCTCCGACGCGCTGGGTCCTGGCGGTGCCGGAGGACTCGCCCATCCAAACCCTCGCGGATCTGCGCGGCAAGCGCATCGCCACTGAGGCGGTCGGACTGACGAAGCGCTTTCTCGAACGGCACGGCGTCGAGGCCGAGGTCGAGTTCTCGTGGGGCGCCACCGAGGTGAAAGTGCCCGACCTCGTCGATGCCATCGTGGACATCACGGAGACCGGTTCTTCTCTGCGGGCGAACAAGCTGCGCATTGTCGCCACCCTGCTGGAGAGCTACCCGCAATTCATCGGGAACCGGAAGAGCCTAGCCGAGCCCTGGAAGCGCGAAAAGGCCGGCCATCTCGTCATCCTTTTACAGGGTGCCATCGCGGCCCGAGATAAAGTGGGATTGAAAATGAACCTCGAGGAAAAGCAATTGCAAATGCTCCTTGCGTCGCTACCATCCCTCCGCCAACCGACCGTCTCTCCCCTCGCCACTCCCGGCTGGGTGGCCATTGAGACCATCATCGACGAAAAAATTGCCCGCGAAATCATCCCTCGGCTGAAGCTCCTCGGAGCGGAAGGCATCATCGAATACCCACTGAACAAGGTGGTGTATTAAGTCGCCGGGATTCGCAGCAGCAGACCTTAACCGACCGCCATGGGTTCCCTGAAGAAGAAGCGCAAAGAAAAAATCGCCAAACACAAGCGCCGGAAGCGTCGGCGTGAGAACCGACACAAGAAGCGTTTGCGCTATAAGTCGTAAGACTTAGCCTCGGTCATGTACGTTGTCGCGGTTTCGGGAAGACGCACACTTCGCCGAGCCGCGAGCGTTTTCGCGCTCGTCACGGTGTGGGCGGGTGGCGCCATGGCCGCGCCGCGGAAACCGGCGGAACCCAAGCCAGCCCCGGCTCCGGCGCGGGATGAGCGCCCGGACAAGACCGAGCGGGCGGTCGTCTATGACGACCGCTACCGTGCGCCCGCGCGCGACCTGCTGCTCACGCCTGCAAACGAGCGGAAGGCGCTGGCGCTGGTGTTTTTCATGCAGGGCACCCTTGCGGAAGAGGCGGGCGAACCGGACAAGGCGCTTCCGTTCTATCTCAAGTCCCTGACCTCGGATCCGGCGAACGTCACGCTCGCCCTGAAGGTCTCGAGCGAATTCGTGCGCCGCGGGGACACGAATGAGGCCGTGGAACTCCTCAAGGATGCGATCAAGGCCGTACCAACGGAGGCGTCGCCGAACCTCGCGCTCGCTTTCATCTATCTGCGCAGTCTGCGGAAGCCGGACCTGGCGGTGAAGTGCGCCAACGTGGCGCTGGAAATCGCGCCGGAGAATGCCGCCGGCTACGCCTATCTCGCCGAGGCGTATACCGCGCTCAATCAACCCGCGAAGGCCCAGGCGGTGCTGGACCGGGCGATGAAGGCGAAATCGCGCGACCCGCAATTCTGGCTTCGAATCGGCGAGCTCCACCGGCAGGTGCTGATTCGCGATGAGCCCAAGAAGGCGCCGAAGGAGTCAGTCGACCGTACCGCAGCGCCCTTCGCCAAGGCGCTTTCGCTGGCGCCGGACGACGTCGAGGTGCTGAACCCGGTCGCGACCCTCTATTCCTTCATCGGTTGGACGGGAGAGGCGATTCCGCTTTACCTCAAGATCCTCGAGAAAAGCCCGAATCAGCCCTCGGTCCGCGAGAAGCTCGCCTACAGCTATCTCCAGAGCGAGCAACGCCCGAAGGCGATCGAGACGCTCGAGGCCATCCTGAAACAGGATCCTTCGAAGCTCTTCGCCTACGAGATGCTCGCGAAGATCTACGAGGACGATAAGCAGTTCGATCGCGCGATCGTGAACTACGAGCAGATGCTCCTGCTCAACCCGAACCAGCCCGCGGCTTATGAACGCGTCGCGGAGCTTTTCGCGATCCAGCTCAAGCGGCCGGACAAAGCGGTCGAGGTGCTGAGCGACGCCCGCCGGCGCTTCCCGGATTTGCCGGGGTTCACCTATCTGCTCGCCCGGGTGCTCGCGATCGCGAAGCGATTCCCGGAGGCGCTGAGCATGTTCGAGCAGACTATCGCAGAAGCCGAGCAATCGCAGGATTCGATGATCAACGGTGGCTTCTATTTTGACTGGGGGACCACCGCTGAGCAGGCCGGACGCATCGATAAGGCGGCTGACCTCTTCCGGAAGTGCCTGAAAATCGAAAGCGAGCCGCGCATTATCGCCCAGGCGTCGAACTACCTCGGCTACATGTGGGTAGAGCGGAATGAGAACTTGGAGGAAGCCGGCCAGCTTATCCAGCGCGCGTTGCAAATCGACCCGCAGAACGGTGCCTACCTCGACAGCCTCGGCTGGTACTATTTCCGGGCCGGAAAGTTCGATAAAGCGCTCACCGAACTCTTGCGTGCCGTAGAACAGACGAGCCCGCCGGACGCGACGGTCTACGATCACCTCGGCGACACGTACCTCAAGCTCAAGAACGAGCCGCAAGCGCTGACTTACTGGCAGAAGGCCATGGAATTGGAGCCCGAAAACCAGAAGATTGCGGCCAAGATCAGTGAATTGAAGAGCAAGCCGACTGCCTCAGCCGCGCCAGCGGCTTCGCGGCCGTAGAGGCAAGGAAGAATCAAGGATCAAGGGGAGACAAGGCTAAAGAAAGAGGGAGCGCAACGTTCTTGACTCGCTGGGCTGCCGCCTTCGGCCAGGGATTTATCTTTCTCTTCTCTGCTTGGATCTCCTTGGCACTTGATTCCTGGTTCCTGAACTTTTTCCCTCAGTCCCAGCCGATCTGCCGGCCTTTGTTTTCCTTTTCCAGCCAGCTCGTCAGGGGCTGAAAATACTCGCCCATGGCCCGGGTAGAAAGGTCTTCGCCCGTCGCGTCTTTCAAGACTTGATGCCAATCCTCGGTCCCGCCTTTCTCCAAGATCTTCTTGAGGAACGCGCCAACCTCGCGGTTGTTGGCGTAGCTGCAGCTCTGAGGTGGCTGATGGAGGATCTTCCGCGCGATATAGTCGTGCAGTTGAAACTTCAGGACCGTCGCCACAGCGTAGGAATAATAGTAGCAGGGCGTGTCGTTGATGTGGGTCTTCGTGGCGGCGTCGCACCAATCTTCGCCGCGCGCGCCGGGTGGCTCGACGCCCTGGATGTCACGGACGTATTGCCACCAACGGGCGTTCCATTGCTCGGGGGGCAATCCCTTGGCGTAAACATCGGCCTCCCAGTGCGTCATTGTGCCGGAGGCGAAGAACAAAAACGGAATCGAGTTTGCCAGGGCGTCATTGAGGAGGAAGCCCACTTCGTCGCCTTTGAAATCGGCCGGAAGCACACCCATTTGCTTGAGATAGGGCACCTGACCGGCGGCGAGGGCGATGAGTTCCCCGATCCCCTCGTGGAAACCCGGGTTGGCGCCGATGCGCAGCAGCGGCGGCACTTCCGGCCGCGTATAGCTCATGAAGTAATAGCCATGCCCGAGTTCGTGGTGCGCCGTCTGAAACCAGTAGACGTCGGACTCGATGCTCTGGAGCGAGCGGATGTCGTCTTGCAGGTCGACATGCCAGCAGGAGGCATGCGTGTTCTTCTTGCGCGGATTGAGGGCCGGGACGGGATAGAGATCGGACTTCGTCCAAAAACTTGCGGGCAACGGCGCGAAACCCAGGCCGGTGTAGAACTGCTCGGCGGTCTTCGTGATCCACTCGGGTGGCCGGTCCTTGAAGAACTGGTCGAGATTGGCCGCCTCGACGAGGCCCGGCCATTCCTGGGACCAGCGATTGTTCAACCAGTGCGCCGGAATGCGCTTCGGTACCGGCTGCTTGAAGCGCTCGGCGAGCTTGTACTTGGCCCAAGTGTGGAGTTGCAGGTAAAGCGGACGCAGCGCGCGCAGAAACTCGTCGTTGAGCTTCAACATCTCATCGGTGGACATCCGGTACGACGCGACTTGGAGGGCAAAGTAATCGGGATGCCCGAGTGCCTGCGCGACCCCGTTGCGAAGGTCGCGCAGCTTCACGAGTCCGGGTTTGAGCGCCGGTCCGGATTGCTTGGAAGCTTCCCAGGCGGCCTGCCGAAGCGCGAGATCCGTGCTGGTGCGCAGGATCGTGTCGATCGCGTTCGTGGTGATGGTCTTGCCGCGCAGGGTGAAGGCAAATCCGTTCAGCGTGGAGGCCTGGGCGGTCTCGGCGGCGATGCGGGCGCCCACGAGTTCGGGCTTGGTCATCGGTCCCTCGGCGGCGTTGAGGAGGACCTGCTCGAGCTGGCGCACCGTGAGCGGAGCGAGACCGGCTTTCTGTTTGAGGAGTTCGCGCGCTTCCGTGATGAGCGCGGGATTGCCGTTGAACGCCGCGTACGCGCGACCGGCCGCCTCCGCACCCGCATCATGGATGGGCGTTACATCCGTGGCCGCGAGCCACTGTTGTTCGCTTTGCACACGGTAGAGCGCCTGGTAGCCCGCGTTTACGAGAGCGAGAAATTGGTCGGCGCGCTCCTGCGGGCGCGCGGGTTCGGGCGAGGCGGCGCCCAGCCCGAGGGGCAGCGCGACGAACAGGACAGCGCGAAGGGCGAGGGGAAGACGCATGGCGGATTGATTGTGCAGACGCCGGGAAAGGCAATAGCGGACCGAATCGCCGATTGCATCCACTCCGTGGAAACGGTAAAATTGGAGAGTTGGCGTCGGTTCCGATGAAAACGCTTGCTCCCCCTCCTGCTGCGCTCATTCCGCTCGTCGAGTATCTCGACGGGCTCGGCGAGCGTGCCTCGATCGATCGTCTGCGCGAACTGCTCAACGGCGCCCATGTCACCCTGGAAGACGTGCGCGAGTTCGTGCGTTTCGATGCAGCGCAGTATCAGCGCAATCTCGTCTGCGAGGGGGAGTGGTACGAGTTGCTGGTGATCTGCTGGCGCAGCGGTCAGCGCAGCCCGATCCACAATCACGCGCGCTCCACCTGCGGACTCAAAGTTCTACGCGGGGTCTGTAGTGAGACGGTTTTTGACCGGGCGCCCTGCGGACAGGTTGTCGCGCTCTACAGTCGCGATCTGCATGAAGGGCACATCTGCGCTTCGCAGGACACGGATACCCATCAGGTCTCCAATTTGCAGAGTACCGAGCACGATCTCGTGACGTTGCACATCTACTCGCCGCCCCTCCGGGCGATGCGCAAGTTTTCCATCACGGGCGGCCAATCCGAGGATTGGCGTCCGCCGATCTTCGAATTTGCGCAGGGCGACGGGATTTGAGTTCGCTGGAAGCCGGCGGCTGAGACGATTTCACGCCTCGCTCGCGATGATCCCCCAGCAGAAGGGATCGTGGGGGTCGAGCAGAAGCGTGCCTTCCGCGCTCATGAAAGCCGTTCCGGTGATGATCGGACTGATCTTGCCTGCGGTGCGGTCGAGCCAGCGATAGCGCGCCGCGAAACCGCTGCCGATCAGGCTTTCCTGAATCCAGACCTCGCCTTCGGCGAGTTTCCCCGCCGCCGCCAGGCAGGCGAGCTTTGCGCTCGTACCGGTTCCGCAGGGGGAGCGGTCATAGGCTTTCCCGGGGCAGAGCACGAAGTTCTGACTCTGGGCGGCGGAATTGCGCGAGGGCGCGAAAAGCTCGACGTGGTCAACCTCCGGAAATCCCTGCGTGTTGACGGCTTTGCGCACGCGCCAGGCAAAGTCCGTGAGGGCCTCCACGTTTCCGAGTTCGAGTGTGAGCCCATGCTCCTCGACCAGGAAAAACCAGTTCCCGCCCCAGGCCACGTCGCCGCGCACTTCGCCAAGTCCGTTGACATGCACCGAGATGTCGTGCGCGTGACGCCAGCTCGGGACATTCTCAAAAGATACTTCGCCTCCGGGTTGCAGTTCCGCCGCTACGACGCCCACCGGCGTGTCGATTCGCACCACGCCTTGCTGCGTGCGGCCGAGATGGGCGAGTGAGGCGACGAGGCCGATCGTGCCATGTCCGCACATGCCCAGGTAGTCCACGTTGTTGAAGAAAATCACACCGAAATCGCAGCCGGGACGATGCGGTGGAGTGAGCAGCGCGCCGACGACGGGATCCGAGCCGCGCGGTTCGTTCACGATGGCGGAGCGAAAGCGGTCATGCTCCAGGCGGAAGCGCTCCACGCGTTCCGCGAGGGGTCCGCCGCCGAGCTCCGGACCCCCTTCCAGGACGAGACGCGTCGGTTCGCCGCCGGTATGGGAATCGAGAAAGCGGATGCGGTGCACAGAGTTCGGCATGCGCGATTATGGCACCGACTGCCGTCTCGCGTAGCATTCTCCTGCTCCCGGCGGTTCCTTCCGTCCACCACGTCCATCCTGTCCGTCTGGTCCAACCTGCTCAATCGCCCGCTTCCCCATGCCTAAGGCCAAACATGTCGCCGTTTGTGGCGGCGGAATCATCGGACTTTGCTGCGCGCATTATCTGGCCCGGGAGGGCCACCGCGTCACGCTCCTCGAGCGCGACGCCGCCGGACACGACTCCTGTGCGGGCGGGAGCGCGGGCTACGTTTCGCCCAGCCATATCATTCCGCTGGCGGCGCCCGGCATGGTGGCAATGGGTTTGAAATGGATGTTGAATTCCCGGAGCCCGTTTTACATCAAGCCGCGCCTTGATCCTGAACTCGTGCGCTGGGGCTGGCTCTTCATGCGCTCGTGCACACCAAGGAACGTCGAGCGCTCGGCGCCCGTGCTGCGCGATCTCTGCCTAGCCAGCCGGACGCTCTTCGAAGAATTCGCGGCGGCCACGCAGAACGATTTTCTGTTCGAGAAAGAAGGTCTGCTCATGCTCTGCAAGACGGAGGCGATGCTCGCCAAGGAAGACTCGCTCGTGCGCCTGGCCAATGAACTCGGCGTGGAGGCGCGCACGCTCGACGCCGCCCAGACCTCGGCGCTCGACCCGGCCGTGCGCATGGAGATTGCGGGCTCGGTGTTTTTCCCCATCGACTGCCATCTCCAGCCCCGAACGTTTGTCGCCTCGCTGACGCGTCTTCTCCGGGAAGCCGGGATCGATTTTCGCTTTGAAACCCCCGTCACCGGCTGGCGCACCGAAGGGGCGCGGCTCGTCGCGGCCAAGACAATGGCGGGCGAGATCGAGGCGGATGAATTCGTTCTCGCCGGCGGTTCGTGGTCGCCCTCCATGCTGGCCGGACTCGGTCTCCGACTGCCGATGCAGGCGGGCAAGGGTTACAGCCTCACGCTCGACAAACCGCGCGTGCTCCCGCGCATTCCGGCGGTCTTCACGGAAGCGCGCATCGCCGCGACACCCATGGGCCAGACCCTTCGCTTTGGTGGCACCATGGAGCTGAGCGGGATCAACGACACCATTCGCCCCGAGCGCGTGCGGCAGATCGTCGAATCGGTTCCGGCCTACTATCCCGAGTTCAGCCCAACCGATTTCGCAGGGATCAAGCCGTGGTCCGGCCTGCGCCCGGTTTCGCCCGATGGCATGCCTTACATTGGCCGATTCGGCCGGTACTCGAATCTCACCGCGGCGAATGGTCATGCCATGCTCGGGGTCACCCTCGGACCGATCACCGGAAAACTCGTCGCGGAGATCATCACGGGGAAGACGCCCAGCGTGGCGCTGGAGACGCTCGATCCCGATCGATTTGCCTGACGCGAAGTCTGACGTGGGAAGTGTTTGCGGCGCTGCGCCGCACCACGCAAGCTTGCCCTCCCTCCCCGCGATCTCGATCGCCCCCAACCCAACCGCAGACTCTCCTCCGCATGAATTGGAAAGGCGTCCTTCCCGCCATCACGACGAATCTTCGCGCCAGCGGTGCCGTCGATCATCCCGCGATCGCCACGCACTGTCGCTGGATGATCGACAGCGGGTGCACTGGCATCGTCTGCTGCGGCTCGCTCGGCGAAGCCGCGACGTTGACTTTTGAGGAAAAGGTCGCGGTGGCTGCCACGGCCGTGCGTGCGGTGGGCCAGCGTGCCCCTGTCGTGCTCGGGATCGCGGCGCTCGCCACAAGCGAGGCCGTGGCGCTCGCGAAAGCCGCCGCGAAGGCTGGCTGTGCGGGGCTGATGGTGTTGCCGCCGTATGTGTACAGTTCCGATTGGCGGGAAATGAAAGGCCACGTCACCGCGGTCGCGCGGGCCACGAAGCTCTCCTGCATGCTTTACAACAATCCGATCGCGTACAAGACGGACTTCACGCCGCCCCAGGTTGCGGAACTGGCTGCCGCGCATCGCAATCTGCACGCGGTAAAAGAGTCGAGCGGCGATATTCGGCGTATCACGGCGCTGCGTGTGCTGCTCGGCGATCGACTCGATATCCTGGTCGGAATGGACGACGCCATCGTCGAAGGAGTACGCGCCGGGGCGGTTGGTTGGGTTGCCGGACTGGTCAACGCTTTTCCGGAGGAATCCGTGGCGCTTTTCGACTTCGCCGCGCGCAATGAAATCGCGTGGGCGGATGCGCTCTACGCCTGGTTTCTGCCGCTGCTGCGCCTGGATACGGTGCCGAAATTCGTTCAGCTCATCAAATGGGTGCAGGCGGAGGTGGGACGCGGAACGGCCACGGTTCGCGCCCCGCGTCTGCCGCTCGAGGGCGAGGATCTCGCCCACGCCAAAGCTGTCCTCGCCGAAGCGCTTTCCACCAAGCCGGCCCTTGTCGCGTGATGCAGCTCGCCGGGTTGTCGCTGCTTGGATTCGGCACCGCGGCTGTCGGCGCGGAGGAGTTTCACGCCGTCGATCCTGCGACCGGAAACGACCTGGAACCTGCGTTCCATTCCGCGCAGGCGGCCGATGTCGAAACGGCGACTCGCCTGGCCGCGGCAGCGGCTCCCGTCCTCGGACGGAAAACCGGCGCGGAACGCGGCATCTTCCTGCGCGCCCTGGCGGATCGGATCGCCGCAAACGCACCGGCACTTTCGGCGCGCGCCCAACAAGAAACAGCGCTGCCCGCCGCCCGCTGCGAATCCGAGATCGGGCGCACCTGTCAGCAGCTTCGCCTCTTCGCCGCCGAGATTGAGCGGGGTGACTGGGTGGATGCGCGCATCGAGACCGCGCAGCCCGACCGCAAGCCACTCCCAAAACCCGATCATCGCTCAATGTTGCAGTCGATTGGACCGGTGGCGGTCTTCGGTGCCAGCAATTTTCCGTTCGCGTTTTCCGTGGCTGGCGGAGACACGGCTTCGGCTTTCGCGGCAGGCAATCCGGTCATCGTGAAAGCACACCCCGCGCATCCGGGGGTTTCCGCATTGGTCGGGCGACTCGTTGTGGACACGGTGCGTGCATGCGGCTGGCCGGAGGGGTCATTTTCGCTGCTCTTCGATTCCGGGCATGCCATCGGCCAGGCGTTGGTCCGCCATCCGCTGGTGCGGGCCGTGGGGTTTACCGGCTCCGCGCGTGGCGGCCGTGCGCTCATGGACTTGGCAGCGGCGCGCCCCGATCCGATTCCGGTTTTCGCCGAAATGGGCAGTATCAATCCCGTCTTCATTCTGCCGGGGGCGTGGGCCGAGCGAGGAAATACGATCGTTGATGGGCTGTATGCCTCGACCACGGCTGGAGTGGGGCAATTCTGCACCAATCCTGGGCTGATCGTGCTGGAGCGTTCGCCCAACGCGGAAGGATTCCTCGCCCAACTGGCGAAGAAAATCGGCGCCATATCCGCTGCGCCCATGCTATCGCGGGGGATTTGCGCCTCGTTTCTTGCTGCAACCAAGGCGCGGTCGGCGGAGGGGGGAATAAGGAGTTTCGCCGCGGGAGCTTCACCGGCGGGGGGCACTGTCGCCCCGCAGTGGTTCGAGTCGGACGCGGCGCACTTCCTCGCGAACGAGACGCTGGCGGAAGAAATCTTCGGGCCAAGTTCCCTGGTGGTGTGGTGCCGGGATCGCGCCGAGCGGCTCGCCGTCGCGCGGCGGCTCCACGGCGGGCTCACCGCCACGGTTCACGCGACCGTCGCGGAGGCGGCCGGGGAGGAGGAGCTTTTCGAAACGCTCGCCGCGAAAGCCGGGCGGATCCTTTTCAATGGGTTTCCCACCGGCGTTGAGGTCAGTGCCGCCATGGTGCACGGTGGGCCGTTTCCGGCCAGCAGCGACGCGCGCACCACTTCGGTCGGCACCCGCTCCCTGGTGCGTTTTGCGAGGCTCGTTTGCTGGCAGGGATTCCCGAACGCGCTGCTTCCGGCCGCGCTCCAGGATGCGAACCCGCTGGGACTTCTTCGCCAGGTCGATGGGGTGGTGACACGCGATCCCGTCCATTAAGAAGGGCAGAACTGCGATTTTCAGTGGCGAAGCTGTCACTTCGACGCACGCTCCGAAATGAAGTTCACCCGGTTCTCTCTTACCGCGCTGGCGCTGTTCAGCCTCGCGTCCCTCTCCCTCGCTGGTGCGGAAGACGCCGCCGCATTGAAACTCGCGGACGAGGTCATGAAAGCGCACGGTGCCGTTGCATGGAATCAGGTGAAGCACGTAAAGTTCACTTTTGCCGTCGACCTGGCCGCGACTGGTGAACACATCTTTGAGGCAAAGCACGACTGGCTCGTCCGTGACGGAAGCGACACCGTGACCTGGAAGGGAAAGACGGTGAAAGTGGATCTCTTCAACGAGGCGGCGCAGGCGGAAGGGGATGCGAAGGCGGCCTTCGCCCGCTGGACCAATGACAGCTTCTGGCTGATCGCGCCGCTGCAACTTCGGGATAAGGGAGTCGTGCTGGCCAGCGGCGGCAAGAAGTCCGTCGAGGGCAAGGAATATGAGGTCCTGGAGGTCAGCTTCGACCACGTGGGGCTGACTCCGACGGACCGGTACACCTTGTACATCGACCCGACGACCAAGCGCCTGGTAAGGTGGGATTATCGCCCCGAAGGCCAGCCTGTCGTCAGCTCGGCGCGGGACGACCATCGCGAGTTCAATGGCGTCTGGATTGCGATAAAGAGCCCATTCATGGACAAGGTGATTCGCTTCACCGACGTCTCCTTCGAACGCTGATTTCGAACCATGCCCAACGTCAGTCGAGGCCATCCCGGCGAGCATTTTCGCAAGAAAATATCCTCGCGGCTCAAACGCTTCGGCGAGTGGCTGAAACGCCTGATCCTGGTCGGTCGGGCCGATTGGCGCAAGGCCTCGGACGACGCGAAGCCGCCTCGTTTGACGATGCGGGAGCGGGCGGCCTATGAGCCGCATTTCGACGTGAATGCAATCAAGCCCAGGGCGGTGAGTGCGGCCGATATTGTCCGGCCTCCTTCGCGCGTGGAGCGGCGAGAAATGCGTGCGCCGCCGCCGACACCCGCTCCTCCCAGCACGTCAAATTCAATCGATCCCGCCCAATTGGCGGCGGCCATCCAGGCGGTGCGCCAATCGCACGCTTCGGCGGGTGAAGCCGGGGAAATCGATCCGGTCCAGGTCGCGGCCGCGCTCCAGATGCTGCAGACCGCCGAACCCGAGCTGGCGGAATCCGTACCCCCCGCGCCGGATGCAGCGGCCGAGAGGCCGCGCACGAAGGCGTTTCGTCGCAAAAAGAAGCGTCATTCCCGGGAGGCGCAGGTAAATCCGATGAACGCGCTGGACCCCTTGAAGAATCCGCCGACGCAGTTTGAAACGCTTGTGCACCGATGGCTGGGCCGTCGTTGAGCCGCGCGGATTGCCAACCGGCGAATTGCGCGTAAGGGCGGACGATGTTGCGTGATCTCGAGCGTGTCCTCTATCACGAGTCCACGATTCTCGTCCGGCTCGACGAACTGGCTGCGCAATTGACGCGCGACTACCGGGAAAAGGAGCTGACGGTGGTAGCCGTGCTTAACGGCAGCTTCATGTTCATGGGCGACCTCTTGCGGCGAATTCCCCTCCCGCTGCGCGTCGATTGCCTGAGTGTGGCCAGCTACCACGGCGGAACCGAATCGACGGGACGTGTCACCTTCGATCAGTTCTCCCTGCCCGATGTGGCGGGGCGCCACGTGCTCATCCTCGACGACATCCTCGATAGCGGACTCACCCTCGATGCGATCCGGCACAAACTGGACGGTGAAGGCGCGAAAAGCATCGAGATGTGCGTGCTTCTGCGGAAGACCAAAAAACGCGCGGCGGAGGTGGATGCACGCTATGTCGGCTTCGATATCGGCGACGAGTTCGTCGTGGGCTATGGCCTCGATTTTCAGGAGAAATATCGAAACTTGCCGTGCATTGGGGTGCTTCACCCCGATGTAATTGCGGCCGGATTTGCTGCCGCGGAGGCGGAAGGAGCATGAAGATTCGAGTCGATTACTACTCGAGGTTGCGCGATCTTACCGGGATCGGGATGGAGGAATGCGATGTCGAGCCCGGGACGACGGTCGGTGCGCTGGTCCAATCCTGCTACCTGCGACACGCCGGCCTCGGCGCCTGGCATTCCCACCTGCTCCTCGCCGTTGGCCTCGAATACGTTTCGCGTGAGCATGAGCTGCGCGATGGCGACGTGATCTCGGTCATGCCGCCCGTGCAGGGGGGGTAGGGTCAATTGCGGATATCGGCCCTCGGCCCTCGGCATTCGGCAATCGGTTTTCTGCGATCGAGCCAGAATGCGGGTTGCCTTCCTTGAGCGGGGCGCGGTAGATTGCGCGCATGATCAAGCAGCTCGTTGCCACCGTTTTATGCGTCTCCATGCTGCTGACGGGCTGTGATTCGACAGATACGAACGCGAACGCGACCTATCGCGTCCAAAGCATCGCCTCGAGTGGCACAGGTGCAGGTGGCGAAGCGCCGGTCCGGATCAAGCTCTCGACCGGGGGTGACGTCGCCCAAGCAGATCTCTCCAGCATCGTCGCCTTCGTACAGATCGTGGCGAAGCGCGAAGCGACAAAACGCCAGGCGATTGTGGCTGCCCAGCGCGCCCGTGCCACGGTGGCGAGAATGAATCCCGGGCAGCGCGCCAAGACACGCTACATCGCAGTGGAGACGGAACGTAGCGCGCCCAACTTCGACAGCCAGCCCGCCACCTATGTCGAGGGTCCAACCTCCGCCGCGCGGGGACCCGCTCCGGCTTTCGAACGCAGCGTGATGCTCTGGGATACGCAAACCCAGACCCTGGTGGGCAATGCGGTGTACGATATCAAGTCCACGCCGCCCAAGGGCTCGAGCGCCAGATTCGAAAGCTTTACGGCTCAATACGTCGGTGCGGGCTTGTAGCCGAGGTCCGGTCGCCTCGGTTTTCCGGGAGGGCGATCGCACTTTCACCAATGACTCCGGGCGAAGATTGAAACCAGGCGCCAGGGTGCGGCGGCCGATGGTCCGCCCGCGGGAAAGCGATTGAGCGGGCGGCCGGTCCGCGATAAACGAAGCGTTCCGCCTATGTCCCTGAAAACCCGTACCACTGCCTGGATCGAGAATATCACCCCTTCGATCGAGGGCGGGCGTTATCCGGTCAAGCGCGTGGTGGGGGAGGAATTGGCGGTCGAGGCGGATCTCCTGATCGATGGGCACGACGTGACCTCGGCGCTCCTGAAATGGCGCATGCACGGCGAAAAGAAGTGGAATGAAACGCCGATGCACGAAGTCGGGATCGATCGCTGGCGGGGCATCTGCACCTTTATCGAGCCCGGCTTGGGGGAATTCACCCTGGAAACTTTCACGGAGCGCTGGCTGACCTGGCAGCACGATTTTGCCAAAAAGCTCGGCGCCGGGATGGAAAATCTCGGCCTCGAAGTCGAAGAGGGAGCGCGGTTGCTCGACGATGCGGTCAAGCGCGCCAAAAAACTCCCGGGGGATGCCGCGCGCCTGAAGGAGCTGGCGGCCGCCATGCGCGCGAGCACGCTCGCCGAGGTGAAGTCACTGACGGATCTGCCCGAGCTCTTCGCCCTAATGAGCGCGTATGCGGATCGTTCCCTCGCGCATGAGATCAAACCTCCGCATCCTGTGCGCGTGGATCGCGAGCAGGCGCGCTTCGCGAGTTGGTACGAGTTTTTCCCGCGAAGCGCCGAGGGATGGCCCGACCGGGGCTCGACCTTCCGGGACTGCCTGCCACGGATCGACGCTGCGAAGGCGATGGGATTCGACACGATTTACTTCCCGCCGATTCACCCGATCGGGTTCACCAACCGGAAAGGGCGCAACAATGCTGCGCGGTCCGAGACCGGCGACCCGGGCGTTCCTTATGCGATCGGTTCGCCCGCCGGCGGACACTACGAGATCGAGCCCGCGCTTGGGACGATGAAGGATTTCGAATGGCTGTTGAAGCAGATCAAGCAGCGCGGGCTGGAACTGGCTCTCGACTACGCGATCAACTGCTCGCCGGATCATCCCTATGTGAAGGCGCATCCCGATTGGTTTCATCAACGGCCCGATGGCTCCATCAAGTATGCGGAAAATCCGCCAAAGAAATACGAGGATATCTACCCCCTGAACTTTCACTGCGCCGATTGGCGGGCGCTTTGGACCGAGTTACGCGACATCATTCTTTTCTGGGCCAGAAAAGGCGTCCGGATTTTCCGCGTCGATAATCCCCACACGAAGCCAATTGCGATGTGGGAGTTCATCATTGCGACTGTGCAGGCCGCGTTTCCGGATACGATCTTCCTGAGCGAGGCTTTCACGCGCCCGAAGATGATGAAGGCCTTGGCGAAGGCGGGGTTCACGCAAAGCTATACCTATTTCACCTGGCGCAACTACAAGCAGGAGTTGATGGAGTACTGCCAGGAACTCACGCAGACCGATGTGCGGGAGTATATGCGGGGGAACTTCTGGCCGAACACACCCGATATCCTGCCTTACGGACTGCAGAATGCCCCGCGGAGCGCGTTCATGATTCGTATCCTGCTCGCGGCGACGCTTTCGTCCGTCTACGGAATGTATTCAGGCTTCGAGCTGTGCGAAAACGACCCCTTTCCCGGCAGGGAGGAATACAACCACAGCGAAAAGTACCACTACAAAGGTCGGGACTGGGATGCCCCTGGCAACATCAAGGAGTGGATCACCCGCATCAATCAGGCGCGAAAAAGTGAGCGCGCGCTTCAGCTCTACGGCAACCTCCACTTTCACCACGTCGAGAGCGACGCTTTGCTTTTCTATTCGAAGGTGACGCCTTCACGCGACAGCATCGTGCTCGTGGTGGTGAATCTGGATCCGCACAATTACCAGGGCGCGCATGTCGACGTGCCGCTCGAGCATCTCGGCCTCTCGGAGCAGCAGCCTTATGTCGTGCACGACCTGCTCGGCGGACACCGCTACACTTGGTTCGGACGGCGAAACTTCGTCGGGCTGGATCCGGGCGCGCCGGGGCACATCTTTTGCGTCGAGCGCGGTTGAAGTTTCGCTCGGAACCCTAAAAAGTTTCCAGCGTGCGCAGCAGCCGCTGCGCGCCGGGCGGCGGGTCAATCCGGCCGTCCAGGATGGCGGACGGCGAGAATCGACCATTGTAGTATTTGAAATTTTTCTGGTCCTGGGTACCGATCACCGTGCCTTCAAGAGACATGCCGGCGAAGAGCCCCTGGCTTCGGCTGTAGGTGTAGACGGCAGCACTGGGAAGCATGTCAGCCCCGAGATTACGTCCCACTGGACCCGCGGCCGCGCTGAGGTCGGCTCCGAGCGCCACATTTCCTCCCTTGGAAAAGGCCGCGACGGCTTCCGGGGTGTTGAGCACAATGACGAACTCGCTGACTTGAGCACCGATTTGGAGCCCGAATCCCGCGCCTCCGAAACCGATAAAGGAGGGGGAGGACCATTTGCCGTTCGGGAGCCGGGAAACGACCAGGCCTTCGCCGCCCCGTCCGCTGAAGATGAATCCGGCCTTAAGTACGGTGATAATGGCCAGGCCCTGGGCGTCGCGCATCACTTTGGCGGGAATGCCGTGTTCGGTGTCGTTGCCGCGTAAGCGCCGGAAGCGCTCGAGGACGACTGTCGCTTGATCTACCGTCTGCTGAGGACTCCCGGCGAACGCGACCGCCGGCGCAAAAAGGGAAGCGGCCGCGAGAGCCGCGAGCGCAAAACGGGGAAACGTGATCATCTCGAAGCGTACCGCGAATCGGGCAGAGGCCAAATTTCTAAAATTGGCGCCGTTCAGCAAGGCAAATGCAACGCGGTACCGCGTCCGAAATGCCGCTTGCAAACGTTTTGACCCCTGCGATACATCTACTTTCGTCCAGCAACGAGTAAAGCAGCAGACCTAGCAAATCGGTAGATTGTCGGTACGGGGCCAGAACCTGGGCGGCAGTTTGCAAGCAGCAAGGCCCACCTTTCCCGAAGCGGGACATTCGCAATCAACCGACAGCAATCAGACTAGGACAATTCCCTGCAGCATTTATGGGCAACAAACTCTACGTAGGCAACCTCTCGTTCAATACCACCGAAACCGATTTGATGGATCATTTCGGCCAGGTGGGTACGGTCTCCGAGGCCCTCATCATGCAAGATCGTTTCACCGGCAAGTCACGCGGTTTCGCCTTCGTGACGATGTCGAGTGACTCCGAGGCGGCCGAGGCCGTGAACCGGTTCCACGGCAAGCCCCTCGACGGGCGCCCGCTAACCGTGAACGAAGCGCGTCCGAAAGAGGAACGTGCGCCCCGCAGCTTCGGTGGCGGCGGTGGTGGCGGCGGCGGCGGTGGCTATCGCGGCGGTAGCGGCGGCGGCAGCGGCGGCGGCGGCGGTGGATACCGCGGCGGCGGCGGCGGCGGTGGCGGTGGCGGTGGCGGTGGCTATCGTGGTGGTGGCGGCGGCGGCGGCGACCGCGGCGGCTATCGCGAGCGTAGCTACGATCGTGGCGGCGGCGACGGCGGCGGCGGCTATTAATCCCGCTCAAACTCCAGAATTCTCAAACGCCCCGCCTCGCGCGGGGCGTTTTGCTTTCCTGCACTGGCGATGGGCGATGGGCGGGAGCTGATGGCCAATCCGCAATCCGCACCCGAAACCGTGGAGCGGGTGAGACAGACCGACAAATTCTGTCTTTCTCCTCTTCCCCTCGGTCAATCCGCAATCCGCAATTCCCCGCGCGTTTCCCCCTTTCCACTTCGCGCTTCCCGCTGCACTCTCCCGCGTGAGCAGCTATCAGGTTTTCGCCCGAAAATATCGTCCGCAGGTCTTCCGTGAAGTCGTGGGGCAGGACCACGTCGTGCGCACGCTGCGCAACGCCATTGAGCAAAATCGTCTCGCTCAGGCCTATCTCCTCGTCGGACCGCGCGGGATCGGCAAAACCACCACGGCCCGCATTCTGGCCAAGGCACTCTGCTGCGTGAACGGACCGACGGCGGACCCCTGCGGCGTCTGCGATTCGTGCCGTGAAATTGCGGCGGGAAACAGCCTCGATGTGATTGAGATCGACGGTGCCTCCAACAACAAGGTCGATCAGGTTCGCGAACTCATCGACAATTCGCGCTACGCCCCCACACGGGGCAAATACAAGATCTACCTGATCGACGAGGTGCACATGCTTTCGACGGGGGCGTTCAATGCGCTGCTCAAGACGCTCGAGGAGCCGCCACCGCACGTGAAGTTCATCTTCGCCACAACAGAGCCGGAGAAAGTCCTGCCCACCGTTCTGAGCCGTTGCCAGCGCTTCGATCTCCACCGGATTCCGGCGCCCGTCATTGCCGCGCATCTTCTGCACATTGCGAAATGTGAGAAGATCGAGCTCGCCGCGGACGCCGCGCGCGCCATCGCCCGCGGCGCCCAAGGAGGCCTGCGCGATGCGGAGTCGATGCTGGACCAACTCGTCTCCTTCTGCGGCGACAAAATCGGGGCGGAGGATGTTCGTGGTGTCTTCGGGTTCACTGCGCCAGAAGTGGTGGCCGAGTTCGCGGAAAAATTGCTTGCGCGGGATGCTGCCGGGGCGCTGGCCCAACTGGCGGCCGAGTCTGAGGCGGGACGCGATCTTCTCCGGCTGCTCGCCGATCTGATCGCACACCTGCGCAACCTGCTCGTCAGCCAGGTGAATCCCTCGAGCCTGGAAGGGGAGCATGATGAACTGCTCCTCGGGCTTATTCGCGCCCAGGCCGCCCGGGTCAGCCCGGCACGACTGCTCGATTTGATCGATCAGTTCGCGGCGGCAGAGGCCCGCATCAGGTGGGCCCCGGACCGAAAGCTGCATTTTGAAATCGCGACCATCAAGGCGATCCAGACGCTTGGCTCCGCGACACTCGATGAGGTCATCGGTGAACTCACCGCCCTTCGGCGCGGCGATCCAGCCGAATCCGCTCCGCGCCGGGCTTCGGCGCCGCCTCCGACCGCTTTCAAGACAGCCAAGAGCGAGACGCCAAAGAGCGAGACGCCAAAGAGCGAGACGAAACGCCGGATCGAGTTGCCCCCACCCACGCTGCGCGCCGCGGAAGACGAGCCCGCTTTCAATCCCGCTCCAGCAACGGCACTGTCGCCGCTCGCCGCGAAACTCGAGCCCCCAGCAGAAGTCGCAGCGCCCTCAGCGGCTTCTCCGAGCGCGGTGCAGACGATCCGGCCGTCGCCGGAGGACGCGGCCGAGAATGTGGCGAACCCGCTGCCTCTGACCGAATTGGTTGCCACCTCGCCCGCGGAATTATGGAGCAAGGTCGTCGAGGAAGTGCGCAGCAAGCGCCCTCTCATCCGTTCCTGGCTGGACCTGGGACAGGCTCTTGCCTTGGAACGGGACGAGCTGCGGGTGGGCTTTGCGCGCGCCCAGAAAATTGTGGTGGAGTCGCTGGGCTCCGCGAGCAATCGCGCCTTTCTCGAGGAAGCCCTGGCGCGTCACGCCGGCCGCAAGCTCAAGCTTAAGTTTGAACTCCGCGATGACATCACGTTGGCTCCGCCGGTCCCGGCCGTGCCGGCTGAGCCCTCCGCAGCTCCCAGGCCCGAACCGGTCCCGGAGGCCGTCGATCCGATGGCTGCGTTCCGGAACGATCCTCAAATCCGCCAGGCGCTTGAGATCTTCGACGCCGAAATCATTTCCGTGCAACCTGCGCCCGTGCGCCCTTAATTCCTCCCCTGATCCCATGAATATTCAAAAGATGCTCAAGCAGGCGCAGAAAGCGCAGGCAGACATGATGAAAGTGCAGGCTGAAGTCGCCGCGCGTACCTTTACCGCCAGCGTCGCCGGCGGGAAGGTGACCGCCGAGGCGAACGGCGGCGGTGAATTGACGAAGCTTACCATCGCCAGGGAAATCGTGGATCCGGAAGACATCGAAGTGCTGGAGGATCTCGTCATGTCGGCCGTGAACCAGGCGATCGGAACCGGTCGAAAAGCGGCGGAAGCCGAGATGCAACGCCTGACCGCCGGGCTCGGACTTGGCGGTATGGGGCTTTAAACCGCTTTCGGGCGGTTCGATTACGATGGCCACGACTGTGCCTCTGCCGATGCAGTTGCAGCGGCTAGTTCACGCGCCGGGGTTTCAGCACGTTGTCATAGGCACGATCCTGGCCTCAGCGCTCGTCACTGGCCTGGAAACCCTGCCGGGCACCCAACGCGGCATTTGGCTTGGGGCGTTGGTGATGGTCGAGTATTTGATTCTCGCCATCTTCACGCTCGAGCAAATTGCGCGAACTGGTGCGCACTGGCCGAAGCCTTGGGAGTACTTTCGGAGTGGCTGGTCGGTTTTCGACTTCGTTTTGGTCGTTCTCTGCTTCCTTCCTGCCGCACAGTTTCTCTCGGTGCTGCGGATTGTGCGGATCGCGCGCATCCTCCGGCTCATCCATCCGCTGCACGAATCCGATCTGCTCCGGCAGAAAAACGAGGAACTCGAGGCCGCCTATCACGCCTTGGAGCGGGAAAAGGAACGATCCGAGAATCTCCTCCTGAACATCCTGCCCGCGCTCATTGCCGATCGCCTCAAAAAAGAGGAGAAGATCATCGCGGATCATGTTGAGGACGCGACCGTACTTTTTGCCGACATTGTTGGATTTACGGATATGTCGCGGCAGACAACACCAGAGGAGGTGGTCTCGCTCCTGAACGACATCTTCACACGTTTTGATGCGTTGACCGAACGGAACGGGTTGGAAAAAATCAAAACGATCGGGGATGCGTACATGGTCGTGGCGGGGGTGCCGCTCGCACGGGCGGATCACGCGGATGCGGTCGCGCGGATGGCTCTCGAGCTGATCGATGCCGTCCAGGATTTCAACTTGGAACACGGCAAGCAAATCAACGTGCGCGTTGGGTTTCACAGCGGACCGGTCGTGGCCGGGGTGATCGGGAGGAAAAAATTCACCTTCGATCTGTGGGGCGACACCGTGAACACCGCGAGCCGGATGGAGTCTCACGGCGAACCCGGGCGCATCCAGACCACGCGTACGACTCATGATCGACTGTGCGAGCGCTTCGATTTCGAAGCGCACGGCGAGGTGAAGATCAAGGGCAAGGGGATGATGGAAACCTACTTCCTGCTCGGGGTGAAGCGGCCCCTTTGATTTCCCGCCCGCAAACGGCTGAAGTGGGTCACGGCGCCCGGCGGTAGCCGCGCGGCAACACAAAGGCGAAGCGATAGCTCACTTTCACGTTGTTCCCGACCGTCATGAACATCTCCCGGATCTGCGGGAGTCGAAAGGTCAGTGTGTCGATCGCCACGGAGCCAGAGACCAGGAGACGATCGTCCTGTCTCCAACCGCTGGCGTTTCCCGTGATGGGTCGAGTTACTCCATGAAACGTGAATGTGCCTGTGACCCGAAATTTCGCAGGATTGCCGGCCTCCGCCTGCTGGACGTCGCCCGCCAACAGCTGGACGGATTCCAACTGAAAAGTGGCTTCCGGATGCCCCGTGACCTGCAGCCAATCACGCATCTTTTGATCGCGCTGGTCGTTGAAGGTCGTGAGCGCGGTCGTTTTGAAATGAAGCGTTGCTTTTTGAACCGGCGGGACGGCATTCGCATCGATGCTGGCCTGACCGGAAAGGTCCCTCGCCTCCCCGCGAAAGCGGTGAAGGAAGGCCTCTCCGACGAAGCTGACGGAGCTCTTCCTGGCATCCAACGGGATATCCTCCCCCGCAGCGGGAAAGACGCTACTGACAATAACCGCGAAAATGATCCATGGCCGGAGTTTTTGGCCTTTTCGGCGGGTGCTTGTTTGCATGGGCTGGGATCTCCCAAGCCATGGCAGCAAATCGCCTGCCACCCGCGATCGGTGGCAGACGCTACACCTTGAGAACTGGCTCTATTTTTCTGCAAACCAGCCGCTAGCCGGCTTCCTCGTATTGCCCTACCTGCTGGAGGAGCTTGGCGATGAGTCCCGTCCATCCGGTCTGATGGCTGGCACCACGACCGCTGCCGTTGTCGGCGTGGAAGAACTCGTGGAAGAGGATGTGGTCGCGGAAATGCGGGTCGGTCTGCATTTTGTCGTACTCGCCGAAGACCGCCCGCCGATTCGTCAGTTCATCCCGGCGGAAAATCCGCGTCAGTCGGCGGCTGATTTCCTGGCTCACTTGCCAGAGGGTCATCAGGTTGCCGCTGCCGGTGGGGCACTCGACCTTGAACTTGTCGCCCAGGTAATGGTGGAACTTTTGCAGGGACTCGATGAGCAGGAAGTTCATCGGCATCCAGACCGGCCCGCGCCAGTTCGAGTTGCCGCCGAAGAGGCTGGTCGTCGACTCACCCGGGTTGTAGTCCACGCGATATTCCCGGCCGTCGATCGGGAGAATGTAGGGATTCTTCTCGTGGTATTTCGAGAGCGACCGGATGCCGTAGTCGCTCAGGAACTCCGCCTCATCGAGCATCGGTTTGAGGATGCGGCGCAACTGCTCGGGTGAGACGATGCTGAACATCAGCCGTTCGCCGTCCGGATTGTGCGTGAGGTTGCCGGCCTTTTCCGGTCGGTTGTCGAGGAACCACTGCATGCGGCGCGTAAAGCCCGGGAGGCGGTTCAGCACCTTGCGGTCGACTGTCTCGATCGCGAAGAGCGGGATTAGGCCGACCATCGAACGGAGCTTGAGCGACTTGTAGCGTCCGTCGGAGAAATGAATCTGGTCGTAATAGAAACCGTCGCCGTGATTCCAGAGCGACTTGCGGCCGGCGCCGAAGTAATTCATCGCCCCCGCGATGGAGAGAAAGTGCTCGAAGAACTTCGAGGCGATATCCTCATAGACCGGATTTACCTGCGCGAGTTCGAGCGAGATCTTGAGCAGGTTCAGCGCATACATCGCCATCCAGCTCGTGCCATCGGATTGCTCAAGCGAACCACCCGTAGGCAGAGGCTGGGAGCGATCGAAGACCCCGATATTGTCGAGCCCGAGGAAGCCGCCTTCGAAGACGTTTCGGCCGCTGGTGTCCTTGCGGTTCACCCACCAAGTGAAGTTAAGCAGGAGCTTTTGGAAAACGCGCTCGAGGAATTGCGTGTCTCCCACCCCGCGCGCGCGGCGTTCGATGGTGTAAACACGCCAGGCCGCCCAGGCGTGGACGGGCGGATTCACGTCGGAGAAATTCCACTCGTAGGCCGGAATCTGCCCGTTCGGGTGCATGTACCATTCCCGCGTCAGCGTCATGAGCTGGCGCTTCGCAAAATCGCTGTCCATCAGCGCGAACGGAATCATGTGGAACGCGAGATCCCAGGATGCGTACCAGGGGAATTCCCACTTGTCCGGCATCGAGATGACGTCGTCGTTGAAAAGGTGCGGCCAGGAGGCATTGCGACCCTCCCAGCGTGAGGCGGGGGGCGCGGGTTGTTCCGGATCGCCGACCAGCCAGTCTTCGACGGAGTAGAGGTAGCACTGCTTGCTCCACAGCATTCCGGCAAAGGCCTGTCGCTGAACTTTCTTGCTGTCCTCATCGAGCGTCGACGGGGCCAGCAGGGCAAAAAACTCGTCTGCTTCCTCAATTCGGCGGGCGAAGACGCGATCGAAATCCGGACCCAAGGGGTCGGCCCCGATCTGCGTCGGCAGCGCCGCCATGCGCAGCTTGATGGTCCAGCTCTCACCCGGTTGGAGCACCTTGCGGTAACGCAGGCCGACTTTCGTGCCGCGGCGCGCGGGGTTCACTGCCCCGGTCTCACCGTTGACGATGAAGCGGTGAAACGCGTCCTTCACGAAGGGCTTCGGATTGGGCGAATCGAAAAGACGCTGCACGTTCGTCTCGTTTTCCGTGAAGAGCAGATCGTCCGGACACGCGGCGTAGCACTCCATCTCCGCGAGCTGCGGATGAATGCATTTCAAGGAGATGAACTCCGCGTCGTTCGTGTGATCCGCCGTAATAAGCGGATGAACCAGGAAACAGTACTTTCCGAAGGACCAGACATTCCGGAACCAGAATTGCGGAACGAGATGCAAAGGCGCCGCCTCCGGTCCGCGGTTGATCGCCGTGAGGCGAATGAGCGTGTCGTCCTGTCCGCCTTTCGCGTACTCGACGAAGACATCGAAGTAGCGGTTGTCCTCGAAGATCTTCGTGTCGATCAGCTCGAATTCCGTGTCGAGAAATCCGCGCCGCCGGTTTTCCTCGTAGAGCCAGTTGTACGGGAATTCACTCTGGGGATATTTGTAGAGCGCTTTGCAGTAGGAATGCGTCGGCGTGGAGTCGAGGTAGTAATAGTACTCCTTGAGATCCTCGCCGTGATTGCCCTCCGGTCCGGCGAGGCCGAAGGGACGCTCTTTGAGGAAGGGATCGCGCTCGTTCCACATCGCGGGGGAGAAGCAAAAGCGGGCGTGGTTGTCGCCCCAACCCAGCAGGCCATCCTCGCCCCAACGATACGCGCGGGAGCGCGCGTGATCGTGTGGGAAATAAGTCCAAGCGCTACCGTCGGCGGAGTAATCCTCCCGCACCGTGCCCCATTGCCGCTCGCTGAGATACGGTCCCCAACGGCGCCAATGCGCGTTTCGGGAAAGATCGTCAGCCAGTCGGATTTGTTCAGCATTCATGGGCGGCGGGGGGAAAGGGCGCCATTAACGCCCAATTTTGCGGGGGAACGCACCGCGCGAATGCAGAAGAGCCAAGAAACTCGCCGGCACCGCGGCAAACCCGGAAAAGCGGAATGGAAAGGACCCTGCGCTCGCTCCCGGGAAATTCACACCGCATCCAGCACCGCGACCGCTTCGATTTCAGCGGTCTGGGGAAACATATCGATCGGGGTGACGGAAACGATGCGCAGTCCACCCGACCGCGTCAGGCGCGAGAGATCGCGCGCCAGCGTCGCCGGATGACACGAGACGTAGATGGTGCGTTTCGGACGCACGTCGGCGATCGCGTCGGTGGCCGCGGTCGCGAGTCCCTCGGCCGGTGGATCGAGTATGAGCGTCGTGTTCTCCCGGGCAGTATGTTCGAGCGCCTGCGGGAGGAGCAACGCGACGTCGCCCTCCAGATAGCGCTCATTCGGCCCCGCGTCGGCCCGCGCCGCTTCGACCGCGTAGTGATCCCACTCGAGTCCGATGCAGTGCGCGAAGCGGTCACGCAGGGTCTTGATGAACCAGCCGGCCCCGCAGTAGGCGTCGACCAACGAGCCGCCGGCGCCTGCGAACGTCACGACGCTTTGCAGCAGCACCTCCGCGCAGGCATCGTTGGCCTGATGAAAAAAGCGGCGCCCCCGGTCGGTGCGGAGCGTGCGATGCCCATCCTCCCGCTTCCGCCGGCGATTGGCCGCGAGGGCCGCGAGGAGCGCGTTTACGTCAGGCTGTGCGATCTCGCAGCGCGAGACTTCCACAAGGCGCTGGGTCCGCGCGGCGTGGAACCCGACCGCCCCGTCGACGAGATGAACGGTAATCCGGTTGCGGTAGGCGTACTCGAGGGGCGACGCGAGGATCGGCTGCACGGGTGCGCTTTCGGGGGAGAAGCGTCCCACCCGCCGCAGCGCGGCCGCCACCTGGCGTTCTTTCCACGCGAGCTGCGTGGCATACCGCACATGCTGATAGCGGCAGCCGCCGCATTTGCCGAAAACCACGCAGGGAGCTTCCACCCGTTCCGGGGACGGCGTGACGATCTCCAAGGCACGGCCCTGCAGAAAATTCTTCCGGACTCCGACGATCTCGATCACCACCTCTTCGCCCTCCGCGACGAAAGGAACGAAGACCACGCGACCATCCTCAAGCCGCGCGACACCGTCGCCGCCAAAGGCGACCTCGGCGATGAGCACGCGGTGCCTGGTGCCGACGATGGATGTGGAGGAAGCGGTCATGCCCGGTTTGTTTTCGTCATCATGTGCACGAAGCGCACGGAAATTCTTTTCGTAGCGTGTGATCTCAGTCGCGCAACGTGCACCACACGGTCTGGAGATAAGGCTCGCCCGTGAAATCGGGCGGCATGGCGGACTGCTCGTACCTCCAGCGCGAGCCGAATTCATCGGCGATCAGGCGGTGCAGCCCGTTTGGCCCGAGGCCGCGCGCATTACTCGTGCAAAGCAGCGCGCCGCGGGGCGCGACCAGCGCGGCGCAAGCTGCGGCCAGTCGCGGGTAATCGCGCTCCACCCGGAAGACGCGCCCGGAACGATCGCGCGAAAAGGTGGGCGGATCCGCGACGACGAAATCGAAAAGGCGTCCCTTCTTCGCCAGGCGCTTGAGCCAATCGAAGACGTCACCCGCGAGGAACTCGTGGGTTCGATCGTCGCAGGCATTGAGCCGGAAGTTCTCCTTCGCCCACTCGAGGTAGTGCTTCGACAGATCGACCGTCGTGATCGCGGCACCGGCGGCCGCTGCGACCACCGAGAATGCGCCCGTGTAGGCGAAAAGATTGAGAACGCGCGCCCCGGGCTTCTTTTCCAACAGTCCGCGCAGGCGGCGACGGTTCGCGCGCTGATCGAGGAAGATGCCTTGCGAGTAACCGGCCGAGAAGTCGATGCGGAAGCGTAGGCCGTTTTCCCGCACGAAAAACGGCTCCGTGACCCGTTCACCCTGCCACCAGACCGGCGCGGCCCGATCCTGCTGCACGAGCTGCTTCCAATAGATCGCCCGCGGTGCCGGTTTGAGCTGGCGCAGCCATTCCGGAGGAGCCTGCCAATCGCGCCCATCCGTCTGCACGAGCCAGCGCCCCGCGTAGTCCTCGAGGATGAGCCCACGGAATTCCGGCCCATCTCCCTCCGCATCGAGGAGACGCAGGGCGTCCGTGGCTCCGCCGGTGCGCAGGGGCTCCCGGAGCGAGAGCGCTTGCAAAAATGCGTTGGGGACTCGCTCCGTCATGTGTCTGCATTATTCTGCATTCAGTCTTTCTACCTTCTGCCCTTAATCTGTCGCCATGGTTTCCTTCGCCGACCCCATCCGCGCCGCCGTCAAAGCGGGCCATTTGCTCGAGTCCGCCGCGCGCAACATCGCTGCCGTGCTCGCCGGCACGGGCGATGCCGTCACCGAAAGAAGTGTCCGGGAGTTGTTGGAAAAAGAACTGTTTGGCGAATTGAACGACCGCTTCTACACCACGCTCGCTTTTGGCACGGGCGGGCTCCGGGGGCGAACCATCGGCAAGGTGGTGACCGCGGCCGAGCAGGGCAACGGCGGCCGGGGGGGTCGGCCCGAGCATCCGTGTGTTGGGACGAATGCGATGAATTACTACAACATCGCCCGGGCCACGCGGGGCCTGGTCGCGTACCTCTGGAAATACTTCAATTCCCAGGGCCTCCCCGGTCGACCCAAGCTTGCCATCGCGCACGACCCCCGGCATTTTTCGCCGGAATTCTGCGCACTCGCCGCGCGGGTGGCAAGCGAAACAGGCTGTGACGTGGTGATCTTTGAGGGGCCCCGCTCCACCCCGGAACTTTCCTTTGCCGTGCGGCACACGAACGCGACCGCTGGCATCGTCATCACCGCCAGCCACAACCCCCCGCACGACAACGGCTACAAGGTCTATTTTTCCGATGGGGCGCAAATTGTGGAACCCCATGCGAGCGGGATCATCGGAGAGGTCAACACGATGTCCGGCGGCACCTCCCTCGCGCTGCCCGCCACCGGGCACGGGCACATCGAGCGGGTTGGGGCGCAAATTGACGAACCCTATCTCGAGCGGCTGAAGACTCTCGTGCTCGATCCAGAACTCCTCGCCGCGCAACGGGAGAATCTCCGCGTCGTCTTCACCAGCATCCATGGCACCGGCGCGGTGATCAGCCTTCCCGCCTTTGCCGCGCTGGGAGTGCACTGCACCTCCGAGCCCGCGCAGGAAGTGATGGACGGACGCTTCCCCACGGTCGCCTCGCCGAACCCCGAGAATGCCGAGGCCCTGAGCCTGGGGATGGCGCTCGCGGACCGCATCGGCGCAGAAATCGTCATCGGAACAGATCCGGACTGCGATCGCATGGGCGCGGCCGTGCGCGGACCCGGCGGAACGCTGCAGATCATCACGGGCAACCAGATTGGTTCCTTGCTGGCGTGGTATCGTACGCACACGCTTTTTCAGCAGGGTGTCCTGACGGAGGCAAACCGGTCGCATGCGTGCATCATCAAGACATTCGTCACAACGGATCTGCAGCGTGCGATCGCAGAACATTACGGGATTCGGTGTGTCGAGACCCTCACCGGCTTTAAGTACATCGGCGCCAAGCTGGGCAAGTACGAGGCGGCCCTGCCGAACGCAGTTCGCGCGCGCTACCGGCAGATGACCGAGCCGGAAACGCGCACGCTGCGACTCACTCATTCCACTTTTCTCATTTTCGGCGGGGAGGAAAGCTACGGCTACTGCGGCGCGGATTTCGTCCGGGACAAGGATGGCAACGCGGCTGCCATCATGCTCGTGGAAGTCTGCGCGCATGCGAAGGCGCGTGGGATCACGGTGCCGGAGCTGCTCGATGAGATCTACGCGGAGTTCGGCTACTACGACGAGAAGAATGGCGCCATCCAATTGGAGGGCGCGGAAGGGGCCGTGCAGATCCAGCGCCTGCTCGCAAGCTACGAGGCGAATCCTCCGCACGATCTCCTCGGCGACCGTGTCGTGGAGGTAAGGAACTTCGCCACGCAGCAGTTTCACGACGTCGAAGGCGACCTCATTCCGCGGGAAAAAATGCTTCTCTTCGAACTCGCGAGCGGCGGACGCGTGGCGGTGCGCGGCAGCGGGACGGAGCCCAAGATCAAATACTACCTCTTCGCGCGACGTGTTCCCGCGGCCGGAGCGAAGTTCTCGGCCGACGAACTCCGCGTCACCAAACCCGACGTCCGCCAGCGCCTCGAAGCCATCTGGGCAATGCTTCAAGCCGATGCGGAAACGCGTCTGCAGGGGTAGGACAACAGAGGGCGCGAAGCAGGATTGTTCTGCGGGCGAGAGCGTCCGTCCTGGCAGAAGCTCGTGGACAGCGCGCCCGCGTCGCACTATCCGCGCCTTGGTCCGAACCGACATGCCCACCGAACTTGCCGAACCGCCTGCGCCTGTGCTCGATGAGCCGGAGCCCGGTCATTCGCTCTGGCAGGATGCCTGGGCGCGTCTGCGCAAGAACCGGCTCGCGGTCGCGAGCGGGGTGATGCTTTGCCTGATGGCGGTCGCCTGCCTGCTGGGCCCGATCTTCACGCAAGGGTACGCGGAACAGCATCTCGATAAGTATGCCACGCCTCCCAGTTCCGAGCATTGGCTCGGCACGGATACGCTGGGACGCGACCTGCTCGCACGCATCCTCATCGGCGGGCGCGTTTCGTTTTCGGTCGGATTGTGCGCCACCGCGGTCGCGCTCGTCATCGGCGTCGGCTACGGCACCATTTCCGGCTACTTCGGCGGCATGCTCGACATGCTGATGATGCGCGTTGTCGATATCATCTACGCGTTTCCATTTACGATCTTTGTCATTCTGCTCATGGTGATCTTCGAGCGGAATTTTCTGCTCCTGTTTGCCGCCATTGGCGCGGTGGAATGGCTGACGATGGCGCGCATCGTGCGCAGCCAGGTGCTCACGTTGCGCCAGATGGAGTTCGTCGAAGCCGCCGAAGCGACGGGAGTGCCCCGCGCGCGAATCATCAGCCGGCACATCATTCCCAATGTGCTCGGGCCCGTCATCGTGTACACCACGCTCACGATTCCAGCCGTGATGCTGCTGGAGGCGTTTCTCAGCTTCCTCGGCCTCGGGGTGCAACCGCCGCTGGCAAGCTGGGGTGTTCTCATCAACGAAGGGGCCAAGAGCATGGAGGAATTCTGGTGGCTGCTCGTCTTCCCGGGCCTGGCGCTCTCCTGCTCGTTGTTCTCCCTCAATTTCCTCGGTGACGGTCTGCGCGATGCCCTCGACCCAAAGGCTTCAAAGGATTGAGTCCCGCAAGTTCACTTGATGGCCCTGCTCGACGTTCAAGACCTCAAGGTCAGCTTCCACACGCGCAACGGCATCGTTCGGGCGGTGAATGGCGTTTCCTTCGCGCTTGAAAAAGGGGAGACGCTGGGCGTCGTGGGGGAATCCGGGAGTGGGAAATCCGTCACCTGCTATTCGATGATGGGGCTCATTCCGCAGCCGCCGGGACGCATTGAAGGCGGCACGGCCTTTTTTGGCGGGGTGGACTTGCTCAAGGCGACGAAGGCGCAGCTCAACGACATCCGGGGTCGGCGGATCGCCATGATCTTCCAGGATCCGATGACATCGCTAAATCCCTACGTGCGGGTGGGGGAGCAGATCATCGAGCCGGTCATTATCCACGAAAGGATCACGCGCACGGCCGCCCGGAAGCGCGCGCTCGCCGCGCTCGAGGAAGTCGGCGTGCAGGATCCCCTGGCGCGG
The DNA here is from genome assembly GCA_038226705.1 of Chthoniobacterales bacterium. GTDB lineage: Bacteria > Verrucomicrobiota > Verrucomicrobiia > Chthoniobacterales > SZAS-18 > SZAS-18. Next base: position 74,397 of record JBBRQH010000010.1, read on the forward strand.
CTGCAGGCGTATCCGCACCAGTTCAGCGGCGGAATGCGGCAGCGCGTCATGATCGCGATGGCCCTGATAACGAATCCGGAGCTCCTCATCGCCGACGAGCCCACCACCGCGCTTGATGTCACTGTGCAGGCGCAAATTCTCGAGCTGATCAAGAAGATGCAGCGCAATCACGGCACCGCGGTGATTTTCGTTACGCACGATCTCGGCGTGGTGAGCGGATTCTGCGACCGCGTGCAGGTGATGTATGCCGGCCGGATCGTGGAGTCGGCTTCGGTCGGCGAAATTTTCCGCCAGCCGCTCCATCCGTACAATCGGGCGCTGCAGAAATCGATCCCAGCGTTCCAGCCCAAGGGACATGACCTCTACACGATTCCGGGCTTGCCTCCCGATCTCAGCAAGTCCGTCGACGGCTGCACCTTTGCTCCGCGCTGCGAATTTGCCCAGGAGTTCTGCCGCCGCGGCGAGATGAAACTGACGGAGATCGTGAAAGGCCACGCCTCCGCGTGCGTCCGGGTGCAGCGCGGCGAGCTGGTGCTGGATGGATCAGCTACTTCTCCAGGCTCATGATCGCATCGAACGCCCGGTTCGCGCAGCGTTGGTAAGCGCCGCGATCGCCCTTCGGAAAATCGGCTTCCGTGAAGTAGAGCGGTTTGCCGACACGCGCGGTGATCGGGTGCATGCGGGGCCGGCCTCCCATCGGAAATGCCTCGAACGCGCCCCACAACCGGACGGGCACCACCGGAGACAAGGTCTTTGCCACGACAAATCCGAGACCGGGCTGGACGGGCTGGATCTCCCCATCAGGCGTGCGGCCGCCCTCCGGGAAGATGATCGACATGTGGCCGGCGCGCACGATGTTGATGATGTGGCGCAGCGCGGAACGGTCCGCATTCTCGGCGTCCACCGGGATGACATGGAGCGAGTTAAAGAGACGGCCGAGAATCGGCCAGTCCATGATCTCCTTCTTGCCGAGGTAGGCGAGGTCCTGCCGGGGGGAGGCAAGGGCGAGCAGCGGCGGATCGAGATAGCTCTGGTGATTCGCGGCCAGCAGCAGTCCTCCAGTCAGGGGAATGTTTGCACTACCGTCGCAGTCCCACTGAAAGCAGCTTTTCGCGAGCAGGCGCGCAAGCGACAACGTCGCCCAGTGCGCGATGTTCATCCCGATGGGTACGGGAAGCTCGCGGATGGCGGCTGCTGGGGTTTCGCTCATGGGGTAGGACGACGGATGGGAGAGTTGCTTGCTGACGACGATGGAGTCGCGACGTGCTCGGGGTTGCTTCGGCTGCCTTCCGACCCTCGGCGTCGCGTGGCTCCCCCCTATTCCCGCGCGAGTCTCGCCGTTTGGGGAAGCGGGAAGTTCTTGAGTTTGAGCCGGCCAATGATCTCACCCACTACGCCTTCGATGGTCAGCCGGGAACTGTCGATGACCTGAGCGTCATCGGCGATCATCAGCGGCGAATTGCGTCTCGTCGAATCGAGCCGGTCGCGCGCGTGCACGGAGTCGCCTTCACCCTGCGCCGCCCGTCGCTGGGCCCGCACTTCTGGCGAGGCATCGATGTAAAATTTGTAGGGGCTGGCCGGAAAGACCGCCGATCCGATATCGCGCCCCTCCATGACGAGGTCACGCGTCTCGGCGTATGCCCGCTGCCGCGCCACCAGGATTTCCCGCACGCGCGGTACGGTCGAGACGGCGGAGACAAACTGGTTGATGGCCGCATCGCGCAGGTGGGGCTCGGGGTCGACTCCATCCAGTGTGATGGTGGAGCGGTTCTGTGCGTCGATCCCGCAATCGATACGGGCCGTCTCGATCGCGCGCGCCACGCCGGCTTCATCCGCCGGATCGACGCCGTGCTGCAGCACGTGCCAGGTCGCCGCGCGGTACATCGCGCCGGTGTTGACGTAGACGAACCCAAGCGCATACGCCAGGCCCCGGGCCACGCTGCTCTTGCCGGAGGCGGCCGGCCCATCGATCGCGATGACGAGGTGCGGCTCGGTGCTCATGCGGGGGGAGCGGTTGAAACAACGGGGGTGGGGTTTTCACTCGACGCCGAAAGTTCGAGCACCTGTGCGAGTGTCTCCTCGAACCCCGGATACGAAGTCCGGATGCACTCCGTGTTCTGGATGATGGTCTCCCCCTTGGCGAATAGTCCCGCGATGGTGAATGCCATCGCGATGCGGTGATCGCCGAAACTTTGCAGGGTCGCGCCTTGCAGCGGCTGCCCGCCGGTGATGATCAGGCCGTCCGGCTTTTCCTCCACCGCCACCCCCATGGCGCGCAGATTCACCGCGAGCGCGGCCAGGCGATCGGTCTCCTTCACGCGCAACTCCGCGGCATCGCGAATGATGGTCTCGCCCTCGGCGAGTGCGCCCAGCACCGCGATGATCGGAATCTCGTCGATGACGTTCGCGATTTCCGCCCCTTCCAGGACCGTGCCGCGGAGCGCGTCGCCCGTGATCTCTACGGACCCGACGCGCTCAACCTGTTCGATCGTTTCAATCACCTCCCGCACGCGCGCGCCCATCCGGAGCAGGACCCCCAGCATGCCCGTGCGAGTGTCATTCAGGCCGACATCTTTGACGAGAAGATGCGCACCGGGCTGCGCGGCCGCCGCCGCCATCCAAAAGGCCGCGCCCGAAATATCGCCGGGGATCCGGAAGTCGCGCGATTCCGGCATCGCCCCCCCGTGCACGGTTAGCTGCATGCGCCGGCCATCTTCGTCCTCTTCGACGAGTTTCTCCACGGGGACGAGAAAATATTCGAGCAGCCGCTCGGTGTGATCGCGGCTTTGGGTCGGCTCGACCACGGTGGTGGCGCCCTCTGCAAATAGGCCCGCGAGCAGGATGCAACTCTTGACCTGGGCACTCGCGACCGGAAGCGGGTAGCGGATGCCGCGGAGGGGGGCGCCGGTGATCTCGAGTGGGGCGCAATCGTTCTCTCCCTTCGCCAGCACGAAAGCGCCCATCTCGGCGAGAGGGTCCATGATGCGGCGCATGGGCCGTCGCGTGAGGGAGGCATCCCCCGTGAGGATGGAGGAGAAATTCTGTCCCGCGAGCAGGCCGGCAAGCAGGCGCATGGTCGTGCCGGAATTTCCGCAGTCGATCGGCGCGCTGGGCGCCGTCAGCTTTCGATGCGTGCCGCGCACGATGAGCGTAGTGGGTTCGGGTTGTTCGATGCTGGCGCCGAGAGTGCGCATGGCGCTAACGGTGGCCAGGCAGTCCTCCCCGGGCAGGAACCCGCGCAGAACACACGTACCGTTGCTCAGGGCGGCCAGCATCACAGCCCGATGCGAAATACTCTTGTCGCCCGGGACGCGGATTTCGGCCTTGATGCGCGGGGCACGGCTGACGCGGATTTCGGCCATAAGGGCGGGAAGACTTGCGGTGCGCGAACCAAAATTCAAGGGGCGACTTCCGGGCGCGATGCGGCGCACTCTTCGCGCAGAATCCTTGCCTGCGCGAGCCATGCTTCGACGATTGCAGCATCGCCCGACCGGAGGGCCGCCTGCAGTCCGGCGATCTCCGCGCCGACCGCCTCCAGTGCGTCGAGCACCTCGGGTCGGTTTGCACTCAGGATGCCAGCCCAAAGGGCTGGGTCGCTCGAAGCCAGGCGCGTCGTGTCGCGGAGACCTGGACCGGCATAGCGCAGGGGCTTGCTCGGATGCCGCGCAGCCGCGCGGATCAACGCGGGAGCCAGAGCGTGCGCCAGATGACTGACGCGTGCGACGATCGCATCGTGCGTCGGGGCCGGGATTCTCTCCAGATGGCAACCCGCGGCTTTCCAAAGCGCCTCGACGATGCGGGTGCGGTCTTCGTCCGCAGAAGGAACAATGAAACAGCGGGCACCGTCGAAGAGGTCCGCCCGGGCAGCGGCGAAACCCCGTTTTTCCGATCCTGCCATCGGATGGGCCCCCACGTAACGCGCGCCCAGCATCGGCTCCAACGCCGCCAGGAGCGGCGCCTTCACGCTTCCGGCGTCCGTTACCGTGGTTCTGGCAGGCAGGAAGGCGAGCATTCGCGCAACCAGTTCCGGCATGGCCTGGACCGGGACGCAGAGTACCACCACATCCGTCTGGACGGATTCCTCGAGCGAAGACGTAACGCGCAGACCGGCGGCGCTAACCAGAGCGCGTTCCTCCGCCGCGTCGCACCAAACCAGCAACTGGTCCGCCCGCAGCACGCGTTGGAGCGCGAGGGCGAGCGAACCGCCAATAAGTCCCGGACCGAGGATCGCGACCCGCGCGGAAGGAAGGAGTCGTGCCCCTTCCGTCGTCACGGAACAATGAAGAGTTCTCCCGTCACCGGATCCTTGCCCTGCTCACCGGGAGCAAAGCCACGGACATCGATGAGCGCGGAACTCCCCGGGAGCGTGACGAAGCCCGGCTTGCCGGGCACAGGCTTCGCGTACTTGATCTCACCGCGCTGGACGGGGGGCGGAGTAACAGAAGGAAGCGAGAGGACCGGCGTCGGCGTGGGCGAAGGCGAAGGCTTGAGCGTCGGGAGGATCTCCTGCACCGGACGTGGGGGCGGCTTCGGCGTGGTGTTACAGGCCGAGATGGCAATGGCCGCGAAGGCTGCCGCGACGGGAACAAGGAGGAGGCGTGACATGAGCGAAGAAGTAGTGCCGTAAGCGATGCCGCGAACGCGATTACGGGACAAGGAAAATCTTTCCGGAATAAGGGCACTTCACCTGCTCACCCGGGGCAAAGCCGCGCGCGTCCACGTAGCCGGCGGTCGGAGCGTAGGGGCTGGTGACAAACCCGGGTTTTCCGCTCACCGGGGTGCCGGTGAGATACTCGCGGGTTGGAGGCTTCGGCGGTTTCGCCGGAGCGGACGGAAATTGCGGTGGCGGACGCGAAGGCGGCACCACATCGGAAGCGATGGGTGCCTGATAATTCGGCGCCGCTGAGGTGGAATACTGCGGCGCGACGGGCGCATCGTAAACGGGTGGTGGACCCTGCTGCGGACTTCCATACGCTGCACCGGTGTTGAACCGCGGAGGCGGGTCGTCGTAGATCGTCCCGTTGCAAGCGGTCAGGGAAAGCACAGCGGTGGCGAGGCCGCTGGTAAGAAGAATTCGCATTGGAATCGTAGGCACAGACGCGCAGAGCGTGAATTTATTGCGCGGAAAGTGGAACGATGGCGCTCCCCGGCATTCTCTCAACTCCGCATTTTGCCAAGACACAGGGAGTTCGAACGGATGGCCGATTGGATTGGCGGGGGGCCGCCACCGTCGGATCGATCAGTTCCGCGATCTGTCTCCAGATGCTCCTTGACCGCGCCCGTGCGTTGCCTAGTCTCGGTGCTCCGAGTAAAATCGGGCTGTGGCTCAGCTTGGTAGAGCGCTTCGTTCGGGACGAAGAGGTCCCGGGTTCAAATCCCGGCAGCCCGACCACCTTGGAATCCCCCAACCGACTTGACTGTGCCGTCCGGACGCGATCCGAACCAAACGTTTGTGGTAGAAAGCCCGCGCTCGGCGAAGCGCGGAGTCTTCGGCCCCCTCTTCGTTGTTGGTTTGATCGTCGTCGGTTGTGGCCTGCTTATTGCCTGGGGTCTGAACGCATTTTTGCCCAAGACGGACACCAAGAAACCCGGCGAAGTCGCTTCCGCGACGCCCGAGCCCACCAGCCCGCCGGCCCCGGCCGAAACTCCGTCGGTCGCTTCTTCGGCTCCTTCGGCCTCGACTCCCTCGGCCGTCGCCGCGGCTACACCCGCCCCTGTTCCTACCGCCACTCCGGCGGTGGCTGCGGCTGCGCTTCCGCCGCCCGGGGCCGGCACGGGTGCGGCACCGCCCGAAACTGAGACGTCGCGGCCTGACCTGCGGGCGGATTACCCCGCGCCGACGCGTCCGCCTGTCGCCTCGGCGGATCCCACCCCGCCGGGAGACGTTTTTCGTCGAGCGGTTCCACCCGATGCGCCACCCCCAACCGTCGCCGCGGAAACGCCGCCAAATTCCCTGCGCGCCGAGCCCACCGCCCCGGCCACCCCCCGCGGTCCGCAGGCCGCCATCGATCTCAATCCAAGCAACCCGGAGAACGCGGTCATCAAAGAAGAGGTGCTCAAGCGGATTGACCTCATGCCGGATCTTTCGCCAGAAAATCGGGAAAAGCTCTACCTGCGGGTCGAGCGCACTCCAGGGATGGGGCGGGTGGCGACGACGTACTTCGAGATTGGCGATACGCGCCTGCGAAATTCCGATGTGATGCGACTGCGCGAGGATCTCGAGACGGGCCCCGCCCGGAAACTGCTCGATGATCCTACGGTGGTGTTCGTCGTTCTGGGGTACGCCGATCCCACCGGGCCAGCCGAGGCAAACAAGCAAATCTCCCAAGCGCGGGCGAACGCCGCCGTGAACGCGATGCGTCGTCAACTCAACCTGGCCAACGCCATGCATGCCGTGGCCATGGGCTCGAGCACGCTCTTCGGCGGCGGTCGCGAGCAGTATCAGAAAAACCGCGTGGTCGAGATCTGGGCGGTACTCCCGTAACGCGCGCGGAGTGCCTGCCTCGGATGGGCGGAACGCGGTGTTTTTCTGGAAGGGGCCTCTCGGGTTTGTCTCGAATCGCTCCGGCTATCCCGGCGAAACCTCAATTCCGCATTTGCCCGTTGGCACCTTGCGGGGAATTTGGAATTTGGTGTTTCTTCTGGTGCGCTGCTTCCACTAGGGTGTGCCATCGTTTGATTTTTACCCATGTCCGGTGCCGCCTCCGAACCCCTCGCGTCGTCCGCCCCGCCTCCCGCCGGCGTGGACGCCCCCGCCATCTTTATCGTTGCCGGGCTGCCTGCCCGGCAGTTTGCCATGCGCCACGGCGCGTTGCTCGTCGGCCGATTGATCGAGGCGGATCTCCAGCTCGATCATCCGGAAATCTCCCGTTACCACTGCAAGCTCCATTGGGATGGGCAGGAGGCTCAGCTCGAGGATCTCGGCAGCCGTCGTGGCACCAAGGTCAATGGATCCCTGCTACCCAAGGGAACGCTCGCGAAGCTGCGCGGGGGTGACAAAATCGAGCTCGGCCCGGTGGAGTTGCAATTCGCGCCCACTTCGCCCCCGACTCCGTCCCTTATGGCTAACGCGCCCGAATCGTCCGCCACCGTCGGCCAGCCCACTTCGCGGGTGCTCATGGGCGGACGCGAAGTGGCGGCGATTCCACTCGCGGGCAAGATCACGTTCGGGCGGGCAAACGAATGCGAGATCGTGCTCAACGATCCGGGCGTGTCGCGCCAGCACGTAAGCATCGAGCCGATCCCCACCGGCTTTCTGGTCACCGATCTGCGCAGCCGCGGTGGCTCCTTTGTCAACGGCCACCGTTTTGAGCGCCACGAACTCGTCATTGGCGACCAGATTCAGGTCGGGCCGTTCTTCTTTCGCTTCGATGGTCGCCAGCTCATCCGCACCCGCGGCGGCGCCGGTGTCACGATCGAAGGGCAGAAGGTCACGAAGCAAATCGGCGCACTTACCATTCTCGACGATGTCAACATCCGCATCGAACGCGGGCAGTTCGTCTGCATTCTGGGACCGTCTGGCTCGGGCAAATCCACGCTGCTTGACGCCATCACCGGCCTTCGCCCGGCTACGAGTGGAGTGGTGCTCTACGACGGCATGGATCTCGTGCGTGAGTACGAAGAGCTGCGCTCGATGCTCGGTTACGTCCCGCAGGACGACATCGTACATCCGGAACTAACAGTGCGCGCCGCGCTTCTTTATAGCGCGAAGCTGCGTCTGCCCGCCGGCACGCCAGAGCACGAGATCGAAAAGCTCGTCGATCAAACGATTCTGCAACTCGGTCTCCAGGAGCGCGCTCTCATCCCGATCGCGCGCCTCTCCGGCGGTCAGCGCAAGCGCGTGAGTGTCGGCGTGGAGCTGCTTGGGCGCCCGAGCGTGCTCTTCTTGGACGAGCCCACGAGCGGTCTCGATCCCGCCGCGGAGTTCAAGATGATGGAGCTGCTCCGGCATCTGGCCGATGGCGGCTGCACCGTCGTGTGCACCACGCACTTGATGGAGAATGTCTATCTGGCGGACAAACTCTTCGTCATCGCCGCCGGCAAGCTGGTCTTTTCCGGCGGCCCGCAGGAGGCGCGCGATCACTTTGGCGTCCAGAAGCTGACCGCGCTTTACGATCGACTCGCGGAACGCCCCGCCTCGGAATGGCAACGCGATTACACCCGTCTCCTGGCCGACCGCATGCTGGAGACAGCGCCCGCCGCCGCCTCCAGCTCCGGCACGCAGGCCGTCGGCGGCGTGGCTCCGCCGCCGAAGGGAAAGCCGTCCGCGGCGCTCCCGATCCTGTTGAAACGGCAGTGGGCGATCCTCACCTCCGACATCAAGAATTTCCTGATCCTCTTCGGCCAGCCGCTCGTGATCGGCGCGCTCGCCTCCTGGGTGACGAACGAGACGTCCCTCTGCCTCTTTTTCGCCTACCTCTCCGCGCTTTGGTTTGGCTGCAGCAATTCGGCGCAGGAGATCGTGAAGGAAATCGCGATTTACCGGCGGGAGCGCATGGTGGGCCTCGGTCAGCATTCGTATTTGCTGAGCAAGTTCCTGCTCATCGGTTCCCTCACCGCACTGCAGTCGCTCATCTTGTATTTCATCGTCCAAGTGGGTCATTACGCCTTCCACGACGTGCAGCCGAACGACGTGAAGGCCCACGAATTCCTGATGGGTCTTCCGCTCTGGCAGGCCGGTGCGCTGGTCGGCACCTCTCTCGCGGCTGTGGGCATCGGCCTCGGTATTTCCGCGATGAGCAAGACCGCGATGCAGGCGGTCATGATCGTGCCCCTGGCGCTCATCCCGCAGATTCTGTTTTCCGGACTCGTGGTGAAAGCGAGTGAGATGAAACCGAGCGCCTACGTCATTACCCAGATCGTGCCCAGCTACGCGGCGCAGACCGTGATGGATTTGAGCTGCTTCCACGGAGAGCGCATCACCGGGGACCTCAATAAGAAGAACTATCCCGGCTACGAACACGTCAATTTCCTGCATCGCCGGGAAGTCGGCTCGCGGCTGAAGAGCAACGAAATTTTCACGGCCGGGGCGCGGGCCTGGATCGCGTTCATGAAGCTCATTCTCTGGTGCGGTGCGGGGTACGCGGTCGCCTGGTATGGCTTGCGCTCCCGCGAGCGGGGGTAGAGCGCGGGAAAGAGAACGGAGAAGCGGCGCGAATCCCGCTCAGGCTCATCGACCTGGAGCGGGAGGCAGATGCTTGCCAGCGGAGGCGGGGTCGCGCAGCATGGCGCATTCTGCGGACGATCCCCATGAAAGCCTTTTACGCACTGCTCGACACGCTGGCCGCCACTTCACCGGAGGAGCGGGCCGCCGTCGAGCAGAAGATTCTGGACACCTATCAACGTCGAAAAACGGTGCTCGCCTTGGATATGAGCGGTTTCACCCTGACCGTGCGACGGGAAGGCATTCTTGCCTACTTGTGCCAGATCCGGCGGATGCAGACGCTGACCGTGCCGATCGTTTCAGCCCATCAAGGCGAAGTCGTAAAATGCGAGGCGGACAATTTGCTGGCCGTCTTCGACGAGCCCGATCGCGCGGTGGAGGCGGCTGTGGCTATGATCAAGGCGACGCTGCCGGACCCACCGAACGACGGCGCAGTGCTTCGTTTTAGCATCGGAATCGATTGCGGCCAGTTGCTGCTCATCAGCGGCATCGACTGCTTCGGAGACCCGGTCAACCTGGCCTACAAGTTGGGCGAGGATATCGCCAGACCAGGTGAGGTGTTGATCACTGCCGGAGTCCGCGACGGACTCAAGGACACGGCCCTCTTGCCGCTGCGAGAAATGCAGCTTTCGATTTCCGGCGTGGAGCTGACGGCCTACGGCGTCTCGTTTGGTGGCGGACCGTACGCTCTGTAAGGCGTAACGGGGCTGACGTGGCCAAAAGTCAGACCGTTTTCGAGCGACCCGGCCCTTGCAGTTCGAATTTTTCTCGGCCCCTCAATTGACCGGATTGGCTTGGAGGAACGAATGGGCGACAAACCTGCATCCGCATCTCATGATTATTAATAAGAAAGACGACTTGTCCGGCCCCGAGATTTACGCGCTCTTGCAAGAACATCTGCAGGGCATGGCGCTCCTTTCGCCGCCGGAGAGCATACACGCCCTCGATCTCGAGGCGCTGCGCAAACCGGAGATCACGTTTTGGACGGCATGGGAGGAGCGCGAGCTGTTGGGCTGCGGGGCGCTGAAGCAGATGGATGCACAACGGGGCGAGATCAAGTCCATGCGGACTGCTTCGCGACACCTTCGAAAAGGCGTCGCAAGAGCTCTTCTGCACCACATTCTCAAGGAGGTCGGGACCCGCGGCTACCACTGGTTATTCTTGGAGACGGGTTCAAGCAGTGGTTTCGCGCCTGCGCATAAGCTCTACGCTTCGTGTGGTTTTGCGTTTTGTCCGCCGTTTGCGGACTACGCCGAAGATCCGAACAGCGTCTTCATGATGCGGGAGGTTTGAGGAAAAGGGTCTTCCGACAACGCCGTCCGGTCTTTCCCCAAAGACAAAACGGCTTCCGACCAAGCCGAATTGTCTCGGTACAAAGCGGAATTGCCACGTTTTAAAGCAGAATCGTCACGAACCAACCTGGAGTCGTCTCGACCCAGCGGGACCACGGGTTGCACAAACATGGCGGCGGCTCGCTCGAAGAAGACAAAATCACTCGGCAATGTGACGGAGGGTCGCTCCGGCGAGACAACGCCTCGAGGCGGCGAGGCGGCGGGTCGTTTGGTCGAGGCGGCGGGTGCCCCGATCAAGACTGCGGGTCGTCCAGTCGAGACAAATTCCTGTCGCAAGCAGCGGGCGGCTCGTTTCATCGAGACGACGCCTCGCGGCAGAGTCCCCGTGGGTTGTTCGGTCGAGACAAAATCATTCCGCCGCGACGCACCGTCTCGTTCCCGAGAAAGCATTTCATTTTGAAAGATCACGATTTCATTTTGGAAGATGGCAATATCCTTTTCCAACGAGGGCTGCAGTCGTAGAAAGCACGCGCCGTCTCACGCAATCGAGACAAAAACACTGCGCGGAATGACGCGGCGTCGTGTGCTCATGACAAATCCGCGAGGCTGAGCCCAATCTTCCCGCTCGGTCGAGTCGAATTTGCGCTCGGGAGCGCTAGCGTGTCCCTCCTCCGCGACCGCGGCGCGTCGAAAGCCTACGGCGCCTCCCACGGTCGAGATAAAATTCTGTTGGAACAAGCGGGTGGCGGGTTTCGTCGAGGCAATTTCATTTTCTGGAGTGGCCACGTCTCATTCGATCGAGACAAAACCACTCCGCCACGAGGCGCCGACTCGTTGCGGCGGGACGATTCCGCGTTGGAAGAAGAGAACTTGGCTTTGCACGAAGAAGTTGGCCCCATCCAGCCCGCGCCTAGCACGTTTGGGACCCCCACCATCAGCTTCCATCAGCTTGAATTCACTCTTCGGGATGACGCTCTGCTGCACGATCGAGGTGATTCTGCGTTCCAGACTCGCCCATTCCCGCGCACTCAAGCTGAGATCACTCGCTGGAGTGGTGTCACTTTACGGGATCGAGACGATTTTGCGCCGTGGGAACCTGCCAAATCGTTCGGGCGAGACGGTTTCACCTCTTGAGCAGACGATGCATCATTGCTGGAAGCACGCCTTGGCTGGTTCGCGGCTGCGGCCCAAACCTCTCACGCGTATTAGTCACCGCGGTGCCGCACATCCCGGCTCGTTTTCGCGGCGCGCGGTGTATCGTGCCCCATGGCCGAGGATGTGAATGATGCGAAGCCCGATGCGGCGCTGCGCGAAAAGGCACTGGGCGCGTTCGGCGCGCACGTAAAGGAAAGAGGCGCGCGTCCGGAATCGATCGCGCAGTTTTGCCGAGACGGGGAAATTCCCGAAAGCGCAGGCCAGACTGCGTTCCCCACCCTCGACGCTCTCGAGTCGGCGTTTTGGTCTGAGCTGGTTGAGCGCGTGGCGGACGCCATCGCGGCCGGCGCCGAATGGCCGACCTTCACCGCGCGGCAGCAGCTTCTGACCTTTCTTTTCACTTTCTTTGAGGAAGCGCTGCCCTATCGCGCGTTTCTGGATTCCCGCTTCGGCGAGAGCGGCGCATTGGGCCGGCCCGAATGGCTCGAGAGCTTCGAAGCGCGCTATGAAGACTTCGTCGCGGGCGTGATTGCGCAGGGCGAAGCCGGCGGCGAGATCGCTGACCGGGGCTGCTTCGCGCGCCTCTATCCCGTTTCGTTTTACCAGCTCTTCCGTGCCACGATTGATTTTCACCGCAAAGACGAGAGCGCGAAGTTCGAGCGCACCGATGCGTACATTGAGAAGACGGTGAACCTCGCGTTCGAGTTGCTGCGGCCGAATGCGTTTCACGCCGCGCTCGATCTGCTTCGCTTCATCCTCCCGGCGCGTGGGCAGGCGTGAATCTGGGGATCGTGTGCCATCGCCGATGAACGAACAAGATTCGATCAAATCCACGCGTCTCGGTCGCACTGCGGCGCTGGCGGGAGCGGGCGCCAAGGTAGGCCTGAATTATCTCAAATACTACGGGCGGCGCGCGCTGGCCACCAAATCGGGCGCGGCGGCACTCGAGGCGGAATTGCATGAGGCAAATGCCGCCGAGGTCTACCAAACCTTCAGCCAATTGAAAGGCGGGCCGCTCAAACTCGCCCAAATCCTGAGCATCGATAAGAACATCCTGCCGGCCGCCTATCTGAAACAGTTTGCGCAGGCTCAATATTCAGCGCCGCCGCTTTCCTATCCGCTCGTCGTCCGAACTTTCCAACGCGAGTTTCGGAAGACTCCGACCGAGCTCTTCGAGACCTTTGGCCGGCAAGCCGCTTCCGGGGCATCGATCGGTCAGGTGCATCGGGCTGCGCGGGGCGGGCACCAATTCGCGGTGAAGGTGCAATACCCCGGGGTGGCGGAGAGCCTGAAAAACGATCTGCGGGTCATCAAGCCGATCGCCCTGCGAGTGCTCGGGCTACGGGAGCGGGATGTGGCGGAGTACTTCGCCGAAGTGCAGACACGGCTGCTGGAAGAGACGGACTATGCGCTCGAACTCGAGCGCTCCATGAAACTCGGGAGAGCCTGCGCGCATCTCGCGGGCGTGCGCTTTCCGATCTATTACCCGGACCTTTCGTCCGCGCGAATCCTGACGATGGACTGGATTGACGGCGTGCCGCTGGATCGCTTCGCCGACGGACCCGCGGATCAGGCGGCCCGCGACCGGATCGGCCAGGCGCTGTGGGATTTTTACGCTTACCAAATCCACACCCTGCATCTCTTTCACGCCGATCCACATCCCGGGAATTTTCTCGTGTGCGACGGGGATTTGTGGGTGCTCGATTTTGGCTGCACCAAGGCGCTGTCCGACGAGGTGTATTTCAAACAATTTCGCTTGCTCGATCCGACGCTCGTGGATGATCCGGCGAAGATTGAGCAAGCGATGCTCGACCTCCGATTACTCTTGCCTCAGGACGATGTGGCGGCGCGACGGCGCTTGACCGAAATTTTCCGCGAGTCCCTTGAACTGCTCGCACGCCCGTTCCGCGCCGGCAGTCAGGACTTCGGCGATCCGGAATTCATGGCAGCAATCTTTCGGATGGGTCAGGCGAACAGCCAGGACGAGCAGCTCCGCCGACTGCGCGGGCCCCGCGGTTCGCCCCATGCAGTGTATGTGAATCGCGCGTTCTTCGGCCTCTACAGTTTGTTGAGCCGATTGCGCGCCCGAGTGCAAACCTCTCTGCCGGAATGGCTTTGCCCCGCAGTCGTGTGAATTCCCGCGAGCAGAAACGTCCCCAGCTATTTCAGTTGCTTTGCGGGTTTAGAGTTCGAACTGCCGTCGCGGTTTTCCGCTCTGTTCGCCCTCGCTTCAGCCGCGTTTTTGCTCGGCCCGATTGTCTGCCTCGGGGGGAATCGGGGAAGGTCGGGAAGATCGTCCCCCGGGCTTCGCGGATGCCGAACATTTTGACGGAGACCGACGGCTGGAGTGAGTTCGGTGCAGGACTTTTGCGGCCAACCAACGGGGTGGTCTCTCTCCCGAAATGGACGGCGGGGGCGGTCAGCGGCAGGATCGGGGTATGTGCGTTTTTCTTCCGCCTGGTTTGATCAGGGCCCCGGCCATCCGCCCACTTCTTGCGCTCTCAACGCTTTTTCTGTTCATCGTCATCGGTGTGGAAGCGACCGAGCAGCTGAAGCACGTGCGAGATACTGTGCTGGAGGAAAAGATCGCCCAGCGGCTCCAGTGCTTTGCCGGCGATACGGGAGTCTTCATCCGAAGGCTGCGGGATGGACGCACCGTTGCGATTCGCGCCGATGAAATCTTTCCCACTGCCAGCTTGATCAAGGTGCCCTTGCTCGCGGCTTTGAGTGAAGGGGTGACCCGCGGCCAGTGGAACTGGGAGACCAAACTCCCCTACGATCCCGCCCGCATCGACTACGCGCCCGGCGATGATCTGCTGGCGAAAATGAAGCCCGGCGAAATGCTTGAACTGCGGCAGATCGCCGCCCTCATGCTCGCATTCAGCGACAATCACGCCTCCCTTTGGGTGCAGGACCTGGTCGGGGGAGGCGGGGCCGTGAATGCACTGCTCGAAAGGAAGGGCTTTCACGCCACGCGGGTGAACTCGCGCACGCCAGGGCGGGAGGCGGAGAAAGCGAAATTTGGTTGGGGGCAGACGTCGCCGCGCGAGATGGCGGAGTTGCTCGTGCGCATCGCCGAACACCGCCTGCTCGACCCGAAAACCGACGAACGCATGCAACGAATGCTTGGGCGCTCGCAAGTGGACGGCGAAGCGCTGAGCATTCTTCCGCCCGACGTCCATGCGGAGTCAAAGCAAGGCGCGGTGGATCGCTCGAGGTCGGAAGTTTTGGTGATACATGCTCCGCACGGCGCCTACGTGCTCTGCCTGATCACCCAGAACCAGAAGGACATAAGCTATTCGGACGGCAACGACGGATTCGTCCTGCTGCGCGATGTTTCGCGCCTTGTCTGGGACCATTTTGAGGGCCGTCGAGCAAAACGCGCGGAATGAAGCAAGAGCATTTTTTTCGCGATTTTTGAAAACAATCTTGCCAAACCTACGCGGAAAAAAATATCGCTGTGGCAGTGATGGCCAGCTCAACTCCAGCGACCCCCAATTTCCCGCGGTTTTCGCGGGCTCGTGCGCTCAGCCTTCTCGCGGGTCTTGCCGCGTGTGCCGCGCCGCTGGCGGGCGCCGACCGCGAGCGGGAAAACCTGCCCGAAACCGAGACGCTTCCGCCGCCGTTGTCGCCGCGGCAGTTCAACCCCGATCCCGGCGGGAGGCAGAATCCGATCCAGTCGAACAGCCCGGCGATCGCGAATCCGCTGCCCTCGCTCTTCGAGCCGGTAGTGCCGGTGCGCGCACCGGAGTTTTCCGAAGATCTTCCGCCGCGTCGCCTGACTTTGCCCCGCACGGCCGTGAAGGTTCAGCCGGATCAGCAAATGCGGTTCAAGTTCGAAGAGCCGGAATACCTGATCTCGAACAACAACATCGGCCTGCTGCCCGGATTTACCCCGCTGACCGATCGCTGGCGCCTGCCCGGCACAGGATTGGGGAACATGCCGTTCAAGCGATATCGTAATCCGAAGCTGGAATCGACCTACGGCACGCGCATTTATTCCACTTTCGATCCGTTCAAGCCCAGTTTGCTAAAGGGCGACTTCCCCATCTACAAGGACGACATCTTTCTCTCTCTCACCATCATCGATCAATTCGAGATCGAGGCGCGGCGGTTTGGAGTGGGTGCAGGCACCAGTTACGCCCGGCCCGGCAACTACGAGTTCTTTGGCCGGGGCGACTCCTACCTGATCTCAAACAATCTTTCGTTCACGATCGAGCTGTTCAAGGGTGAGACGGCGTTCAAGCCGGTGGAATGGGCGCTTCACATCACGCCCGTCTTCAACGTCAATTTCCTCGAAACGAAAGAAAACAACATCAAGCCGGACCCGCGCGGCACCGATTCGAGGGGCTTTTTCATCCCCAGCCCGGCTCCTCCCGGTAGCGTCAACAATCCCGGCGACATCACGCGGTTGTTCGGCAACTTTTTCGTTCCCACAGGCCAGGATCTCGCCGGCTCCAAGTATACCCGGCGTTTCCGGAACTCGGTGAATCTCCAGGAGGCCTTCCTCGAATATCACCTGCGCGACCTCTCGCTGAACTACGACTTCCTTTCGAGCAAGGTGGGCCTTCAGCCGTTCAATTCGGATTTCCGCGGCTTCATTTTCAACGACACGAACCTCGGCGTCCGCGTTTTTGGCAACTACAAGAGCAACGTTTACCAATACAACGCGGCCTACTTCTCCATGCGCGAGAAAGATACGTTCTCGGGCTTGAATAGGTTCGACGCGCGCAATCAGGACGTCTTTATCCTGAACGTCTACAAACAGGATTTCATCTGGTTGGGCTACACCGCGCAATGGAGTTTCCACGGCAACGTCGATCACGGCGGCATCCACTATGACCGCACCGGCTCCATCACCCGCCCGACTCCGCTGGGCAGCGTGCGAGAGCACCAGGTCCAGTCCTACTACTTCGGCTGGACGGGGGATGGGCACATTGGCTGGCTCAATATCACGCATGCCTTTTACTGGGCGGTCGGTCGCGATGATTTCAACGGCCTCGCGAACCGGAAAGTCGACATCAACGCACAGATGTTCGCGCTCGAGTTGAGCTATGATCGCGACTACATCCGCCCGAAGTTTTCGTTCTTGTACGCCTCGGGCGACAACAAATCGAAAGATGGCACGGCCCGCGGGTTCGACTCCATCATCGATTCGCCCACCTTCATCGGAAATCCGTTCAGCTACTATGCGCGGCAGCCAATGACCGTCGGCAACTCCTCCGTGCTGCTGAAGACGCCAAACAGCATCTTCAACAGCTTCCGCACGAGCAAAACCGAAGGGCAATCGAGCTTTGTGAATCCTGGAACGCTCATCGTCGGCTTGGGCCTGGACATCGACGTGACGCCGCGGCTCAAAATGCAATTCAATGCCAACTACGTGCGCATGATTTCGCCCGATCCAGTCAAGGAGGCGCTCTTCGTGAACAAGATCGACCGTGAACTCGGCTACGACTTGAGCTTTGGCTTCTTCTACCGGCCCACGCTGACGCAGAACATCATCATCAGCGCGGGCTTTGGGGCGTTTCTGCCCGGCGCGGGCTACCGCGACATCAATCGTCAACTCACTCGTCCAGTGCCGGGCTACACGGCACTGCCGGCTGGCAAGGTGGATCGCTTCCTCTACAGCGGTCTCTTTGCCGTCACCCTCACGTACTAACGCGTTCCGACTGTCGCCATGCCCATTGTCCCCGCGCTCCTTCACCGCTGGCTGCGAATCGTGCTCGCCACGCTCGTCTTGGCGCTCGCGAGCGGTGTCTGGGTCTTCCAGCTCTACTCGCAGGGTGACCAGAAAAAACCGATCGTCGATATTCCCGCCCCTGTCCAAGTCGGACCGCAGGGCACGAAGCCGGCGCAGGTTCCCACCATCAGTGGGGAAAGGGTCCAGCCGGTCGATGCTCCACGCGTCGCTCCCACCATCACGGCCAAGCCCAGCGACGGACCTCCCATTCCGGTCATCCCAACCACGGTTGTTCTCGAAACAGGCCCCAAGAGCGGCGATGGCATGGGCCCGGCGATTTCCGTCAGCCCTGCATTCGGCCGCGGCGGGCGTCGGGGGCTTCCCGCGCGCAATTGGGTCGACCAGACCAAGGGTGAAGCGGATGCGAAGAGCGCCGGATGTATGGAGTGTCACCAGGGCGTCGAGCCCATGCACAAGTCGCCTTTCGTGGTGCTGGGCTGCACAGATTGCCACGGGGGGAATCCCAAGCGTGGCCTGAAGATTGACGAGGCACATCCGAAGCCGACTTACCCTAACTTTTGGCTCACCTCGGCGAATCCACCAAATGTGGTGCAGATCTACAACCACGAGAATCCGGAATGGATTCGCTTCGTGAACCCGGGCGATTTGCGCATCGCGGAAATTTCCTGCGGGCTGTGCCACATGGACAGCATCAAGCACGTCGCCAACAATTTAATGGCGCACGGCGCCCATCTTTGGGGCGCGGCTCTGTACAATAACGGCGGCTTCCCACTGAAAACTTATATCTTCGGTCAGGCTTACGGACGTGACGGCGCCCCGTTGAAGCTCACCAGCCCATACAAAGTCACCCCCGAAATGACGCGCACGAAGGGCGTCGTGGCCTTCCTCGTGCCCCTCCCGCGCTATAACATCACGCAGCCAGGCAACCTCTACCGAATCTTCGAAAAGGGTGGCGTGAAGCCGGGCGAAATCGGCAACCCCGAAGCCCATGCTCCCAATGGCAAGCAGGAGAATGCGCTCTCGGAGCGTGGTCTCGGCTCACGGCTCCGCACCGATCCGACCGCCCTCGGCGCCCATAAAACGCGCTTGAACGATCCCTTACTTCCCTTCCCCGGCACCAACGATCACCCCGGCGATTATCGCGCCTCGGGTTGCACCGCCTGCCACACGATCTACGCGAACGATCGCTCCCCGACCAATTCGGGCTGGTATTCGAAATTCGGCAACCAAGCGCTCTCGTACACAGGAGACCGCGCCATCGCCAAAAACGAACGCGGCCATCCCATCTCGCATCAGTTCACCCGCACGATTCCCTCCTCGCAGTGCATGACCTGCCACGGCCATCAGGGTAATCTCTTCGTCAATCCCTATCTCGGTTACATCTGGTGGGACCAGGAGAGCGATGCGGAGTTCATGTATCCGAAGAAGCAGAAGAACCCGACCGAGGAAGATCTGGCTCGGGCGGTGCGCGAGAACCCGGAGCTGGCTGCCGCGCGCGGTTTGTGGGGCGACCTTCGCTTCCTGGAAAAAGTCGCGGAGCTGAATCCAAAGCTCAAGCACACGCAGTTTGCGGACTATCACCGGGCAGGCTGGGTTTTCCGCGCCATCTTCAAGAAAGACAAGAAGGGCACCCTGCTGGATCCGGATAACAATCCGATCCGGCACGACGATCCGAATAAGTGGCAAAAAGCGGTGCATCTCAAGGACATCCACCTTGCCAACGGCATGCAGTGCGTGGACTGCCACTTCCTGCAGGATGTGCACGGTGACGGTTCCCTCTTCGTCGAGGCCCGCAATGCCACCAGTATCGCCTGCATCGATTGCCACGGCACGATTTCGAAGCGACCCACCCTGATTGCGACCAACAGCGGTGCAGCCATGGCGGGCGGCCCCGTGGATCTCAACGCCTCCGTCACCTCTTGGGGCCCGCGCTTCAAGTGGGAGGAAAAGGCGGACGCAACCGGCATTCGAAAGGTGCTTTACCAGTATTCGGCGATGGATCCGAATATTCGCTGGGAAGTGCCGCAAACGATGGACTCCATCGATCCGACCTACACCGCGCCCTATGACAACGATCCGAAATACGGCCCCGT
Source organism: Chthoniobacterales bacterium (assembly GCA_038226705.1). Taxonomy (GTDB): domain Bacteria; phylum Verrucomicrobiota; class Verrucomicrobiia; order Chthoniobacterales; family SZAS-18; genus SZAS-18. The sequence goes on from JBBRQH010000010.1 coordinate 93,801, forward strand.
GCGCTCGCACTTCAATCCGAAGGCCCGCTACGCCAAAACGATCTACCGGGACGGCGTAACGTGGGGCGATGTGCCGGCGACCAAACAGGAGCGCATGCAAAAACTCGCGCACAATCACGAAACGATTGAATGCCAGATTTGCCATTCTTCGTGGGTGACGAGCTGCTTCGGCTGTCACTTGCCGATGCGGGCAAATGTCCTTGCTCCCCAAAACAAGTTCGAGGGCACGTCGAGCCGGAATTTCGTGAGTTACAACCCACAGACGGTCCGGGATGACGTGTTTATGCTCGGCATCGATGGTACCGTGAAGCAGCACAAACTCGCCGTACTCCGTGCCTCGAGCCAGGTCATCGTGGGATCGCAAAACTCCAATCGCGAGTGGGGCTATTCGCAGCAACAAACCATCTCGTGGGAAGGTTACAGCGGTCAGGCCTTCAATCCGCATTTCGCGCACACCACGAGCAGCATCAATACGACCAAGAATTGCACCGACTGTCACATGGCGAAGGACGGCAGCAACAACGCCTGGATGGCATCCCTCCTCGGCTACGGCACCGGCACAGTGAACTTCTTCGGACGCTATCTCTGGTTTGGGGCAGGCGAACACGGGATCCACGCCGTTCCTTGGACCGAGCGGGAGGAACCGCAGGCGCCCTATGGCACCCGCTTCCACGAGAACGCTTATCCGGACAACTTCCGCGAATTCGTCGGGAAGAATCACCGCGAGTACAAGGAGTTCTACGAGCATCATGCGCACGACACGCGCGACCTGACCGTCCGGAATGAGTACCTCTACACAGCGGATGGGGCGGGTGGATTCCGCATCTTCGATATCGCACCCATCGACAACAAGGGTTTCTCGGAACGCTTCGCGAGCAGCATTGTCTCGCCGATTGGCCAAAACACTCATGTCCAGACGAAAGGCATCGCCACCTGCCTGGCATTACCCAGCACGCTTGCCATGGATGCGGGCCGCGAGCCCGTCATGGTCAATGGAGTCGCCGTGAACGAGGAGCAGCCGATTCACAAAATCTACGGCTACGTCTTCGGGACCGACACGGTTGAGGGCCTCGTGGTGATCAATATTCTGACCCTTTTCGACGGCAATCCGGACAACAATTTCCTCTACAAAGACGCCACGTTTAACCCGGATGGCCTCCTAAATGGAGCGACTTACGTCAAATCCGCCGGCGATAAATTGTTCATCACAAGCCCCCAGGGATTGTTCGTGGTGGATGTGCACGATCCGCTCCATCCCCGCCTCGCAGGCAGCTACCGGGGTTCGTTCCTGCGCAACCCGCGGGCCGTCGATGTGCAGTTCCACTATGCCTTCGTGACGGACGAAGAGGGCTTCAAGGTGTTTGATGTCTCGAACTTGAATCACCCCGTTCCGCTCCACCGCTCCACCGTGCGACTGAACGACGCCCAGCGTTTCTATGTGGCCCGCACCTACGCTTACGTGGCGAATGGCAAGGAAGGCCTCGCGATCATCGATGTGGAGCGCCCGGCCAGCCCACGCCTTTTCATGAAGTACAACGCGGGTGGTGAATTGAATGACACCCGCGCGATTCAAATCGGCGGCGTCTCCGCTTCCACGTATGGGATCGTGGCGGACGGACACAACGGCATGCGAGTTCTCTCGTTGATCACGCCAGAAACGGTGCCGGGCCACATGGGCTTCACGCCGCCGCCGAATCCGCGCCTGGTGGGAACTTTCCACCTTCACCACGGGGAGGCTCTCTGCGTCTCCCGTGGAGCGGATCGCGATCGGGTCGTCGATGAGACGGGAGGCCAGACGGTTGTCTTTGGCCGCCGTGGCTCACGTCCGTTTAAGGTCAGTGAGGCACAGTGGTTCCTCCGTCATCACGACGATGTCTTCACGCCCTATCAAAATTCAGTCCGCACTGGCGCATTTTATCGCGTCGATGACGTGAAGACCCTGAGCCCGTCCGGGCAGCAGCAAGTAGGTGATATCGTGACCATTTCGGGTCGCGCATTGCCGACGCCCCGAGATTTCGTCGATCTCTCCCGCCCACGGGATCCGAACGCTCCGCCTGATGCACCGCTTCGTCCGGCCCAGCCCAAAAACGAGTTCCTGCAGCCGGACTCGGTTAATCGGATGCTGCGGTTGTTGGATCCCACCCGTCCGGCCGAATCGGGAACCGCCCCGACACCTCCGCCGGCGGTGCCCTCCGCCTCGCCAGCTCCTACTCCGCCGCTCGATCCCGACACGCCGCGAAAGATCGAGCCGAAGAAAGATGATGGCGTTATCCAGGAAAGCGCGGTGGATCGCCTGATTCGAATGAAGGACCAGAATAAGCCAACGCCTTCTCCTTCGTCCGAGCCGCCTCCGGCAATCCCTGCGCCCACCGTGCTTCCGCCACCCAAACGCTGAAGAAAAATTACGGTTCCAAAAAATTTATCCTTCGCGAAATCTCACCACGCGTATATTTCCAGCAGCAGACCCCCCAACCCGCATTCTCCCAAAGCATAACGACATAAAACTCCGATTCCATCATGGCCGACAAAAGCCTCCGCGTCCCGGAGAACGCCCCGGGTAGGTGGTATATCGACGACACCTGCACTCCGTGCCATACGTGCATTGATGTCGCGGGTCCAAGTTCGTCCACCGCACTTTTGAATTACAACGCGGATGAAACCAAAGTCTTCTTCGTTCGGCAGCCAGCCAATTCTGAAGAGGAAGGCGCCGCCCAGGAAGCATTGGAAGTTTGCCCAACCCAAGCCATCGGCAATGACGGCTGAACGCGCGTGATTTTGCCGGGTAATTCAGGGGCCGTTCGGCGCGAGCGCTCCGGGCGGCCCCTCTTTTCCGAAACTCACCCCCAGAACTGAACCCAGCCAAATGCCGGAAATTCAATACGGAATCTGCAAAAACCGCGGACGATGCTCGATCGCCGACAGCAAGCGCTCCGTTTTCATGCCGGCCGATGGCAGATGCCCCGAGTGTGCCCAACCCCTCTCGCCTGATATGAGTCGTAGTAGCCTCAAGATTTTGCCGCTTCTCGTCGTTCTCGCCCTCGTCGGTTTCGGCGGGTATTACGTTTACGAGAACTACCTGAAGCCGAAGCCCTCGGGTCCGGATCCCGTGACCAATGTGACACCCACTCCCACGGGGCCGGTGGCGAACGTGCCGACTCCCACGCCCGCTGGAAGCGGCGGTGCGCGCGCTGCGAAGGATAAGTTCGAAGACCGGGATTTCGAATTGCGGGACGAAAATGCCAAGGCCCGGAAAGACGTCATCGATCGCATCGATCGCATGCCGAATCTTACGACTGAGCAAAAGAACAAGCTCTACTCGTCGGTTGATCGCGCCCGCGGCATGGGCTGCATTCTGCTCATTCCCTTCGCCGGGGACAAAAAGACGCTTGATCCGAAGGAGGCGCAGATCCTCACCAACGCCATCGCCTCGCCCGGAATCAAAAAACTGACGGAAGATCCGACGCTTGTCTTCGTAATCCTCGGATACGCCGACAAAAAGGCCGATCCAAAGGTGAGCGAGAAGACGTCCATCGACCGGGCTGAGAGTGTGCTGGCGACGATGCGCGACAAAGCTGGTGTCACGAACGTGATGTACGGCGTCGGCATGGGAGGCGCTGATATTCTGAACAAGGACAACAAGGACTCAAGCAACCGCTTGGTCGAAGTCTGGGCAGTCTTCCCGTAGACGTTACGCCGACAAGAAAGCAGATCCGAAGGCGAGCGAGAAAACTTCACTCGATCGCGCCGAAAGCGTGCTCGCCACCATGCGTGACAAAGCCGGAGTTACGAACGTCGTGTATGCCGTTGGGATGGGCGGTGCCAGTATCTCAATAGGGACAGCAAAGGCACCGGCAACCGGCCGATCGAGGTTTGGGCGGTCTTTCCTTTGTAGCCCCCTGCGCTTCCGAACTTCGGCCACAAGAGACGCTCACTGCCATTCCTTTTGTTTGGAGGGAAGGTAGCGGAACGAAAGACGAAACGGCCGCAGCCGTGTCGCGCTCTGCTTTTGCGCTGGTTGCCCACGCGGCTAGGGTCCCCGCCCGCCATGCCGCACGCCACCTATCAGTCGACCACGCTTCCAAATGGCCTGCGCATCGCGACCGCGGAAATGCCGGCCTTTGAAAGCGCGAGTGTCGGACTCTGGGCCGGGGTGGGAGGACGGCATGAACCGGCCGCCTCGAATGGCGTGGCCCACTTCCTCGAACACCTCCTCTTCAAAGGGACGAAGCGCCGCAGCGCTTCCGTCATCACGCGCGAGGTCGAAGGACTCGGGGGCGACCTGAACGCCTATACCAGTGAAGATCACACGAGCTACTACGCGAAGGTCGAAGCGCGCCATCTCGAGCGGGTCACGGCCGTGCTGGCCGATATGTACTGGCATTCCACTCTGCCCGCGGCCGAGGTGGCTCGCGAGCGTAACGTCATCCGCGAGGAGATTCTCATGGGGCGCGACCAGCCAGCCCAAGTGGTGGAGGAACTGCTCGCCTCCACGTTCTGGCCCAACCACCCGCTCGGACGACCCCTGACGGGCACAGAGGAGAGCGTGGCACGCATCTCGCGCGCCGAGGTCCAGGCCTTCTGGCGCGCGGGCTATCATGCGGGGAATTCCGTCGTGGCGGTGGCCGGACCCGTGCCGCACGAAGCGGTGGTGGATAAGCTCGCTCCCTATTTCGCTGCCCTTCCCGCCGGCCCCCGCGCGGCGTGTAAACGCGCTCCGAAGGCCGCGCCAAAGCGCCGACTCGAAGTCGCGATCGACCGCCGCGATGATGAGCAGGTGCAGGTCGCACTCGGCTTTCCGGCCCCAGGCCGGAATGATCCCCGCCGCTTCGCGGTGCGGGTGCTCAACACGATCCTCGGCGAGAACATGGGCTCACGTTTGTTCCAACTCCTCCGCGAACGCCGCGGTCTTTGCTACTCCGTCATGTCCCAGGTGGACGTGCTCCAGGAGACAGCGCTCTTCGCCATCTACCTCGCCTTGGAGAGCGCTCGGGTCGAAGAATCCATTCGTCTGATCGCCCGCGAGCTCCAGCGCATCGCCTCGGCGCCTCCTGCCGCCGCAGAGCTGCGCCGGGCGAAGGACTATCTCATTGGACAGCACCGGATCGGGCTCGAGGGAACGACGAGCCAGATGTCCTGGCTGGGGGAATGCGTCCTCGGCTTCGGCCGGGTCCTCGACCCGGAAACAGCCCGCCAAGCGATCGCCCGAGTCACGCCCGCTGAAGTCCAGGCCATGGCACACGAGTGTTTTTTCGGCCCGGGCACCACCGCAATTGCCGTCGTCGGGCCTTTGGAGGCGGAAGCGGCGCGGATCCGGCAGTGGTGGGGCTGAGGCAGCGTTCAAACCGCCAGCCCACCGCCCTCCGCTGAATTGGGCGCCGCGTGGTCTACTAAGCCCGGGGATGAGCGTCGTTGTACGCTTTCTTCAGGCGCTCGGTGGTGACGTGCGTGTAGATCTGCGTCGTCGACAGATTGGCGTGGCCGAGGAGGGATTGCACGCTGCGCAAGTCGGCGCCGGCATCGAGAAGATGCGTGGCGAAGCTGTGGCGGAGTTTGTGCGGGCTGGCGGGGACGGGGATCGCGGCGAGACGCAGATATTTCTTCACCAGGCTCCAGATGGACTGCCGTCCAAGTCGGCGTCGGCGCTTGTTGATGAAAAGGGGTCCGGTCCGCACGCCCGACTCGTGGCGGTAGCGCGAAAGCGCGCGCAAGGCCGGGCCGCCCACCGGAACGATGCGCTCTTTCCGCCCCTTCCCGAAGACGCGGATCATTTCCGAATACGGATCCAAATGCTCCACATCGAGCGCCACCAACTCCGAGATCCGCACGCCGGAACTGTAAAAGAGCTCGAGGATCGCGGTATCGCGTGCCGCGGCCCAGGGCGGCGCCTGCTTTTCGCGTGGCGCCTGGGCCGGCGCCTCCAGCAGCGCGATGACTTGGGTCTCCGTCAGCGGGTGGGGGAGCTTGCGTTCTGCCTTCGGCAACTGCACGGCCGCCAGTGGGCTGGACTTCAGTCCGTGACGATGGGTGAGGAATTTGTAGAAACTGCGCAGTCCGGCGAACTCGGTGCGCAGCGTGGAGCGCGCGGCGCCCCCTTTCATCAACCCAAACAAATGCTCGCGGAATTGTTCCGCCGTCGCCTTTCGCCAGTCGGACGGGAAATCGCGCACGGCCCTCCGCACATGTCCGAGCGCGCGCGTATAGCCGGCGAGAGTCGAGGGGGAGGCGTGGCGCTCGACCTCCAGGTAGCGCAGGAAATCGCGGGCGAGCGGATCGCGGATCGCCGACCACGCATTGGGTTCCGGCGTCGTGGAACTCAGTTCCCCCTTCTGCGCGCGGCGAGACGCTTTCAAGGCGGGCTAGCAGGTCGAGGCGCGGAGCTCAGCGACTCCGAGGGCGATGAGGTAACCCCACCAGGGCCAAACTGGGTGAGCACGGCACGCCGCCAGAGCTCCCATTCGTCCGGGTAACCTGGCAATTCTCCCACCGCGTGGGAGGCGGCATCGGGCCGGCCATCTCGGGCCGCGACGGGCGCGCCTTCGATGAGAGCGCGCAGGGCCGCCAACCCGCCGAACAACTCGGAGGACTCGCTGGGAATGACCGCAGACGGCGCCGAGACCAACCCCTGGGCAATCTCCTTGAGATTGGCGCGAAAGATCGACTCCAGACTGCTGCGCTGTTCGACGCTCAGGTGGGAAACCGGGAGGGAGCCGTGGGTCACGAACTCCTGTTGCAGCCGGGCGATGATCTCGACCAGGCCTTCAGGCTCAGTTGCCGCGAAGGGGGCGAGCAGGTGTCCGAGTTGGGCAAAAGACTGTGAGGCCGGTACGGTGGCGTAGCGCGCCGCTTCGCCTTCCGGTGCCGCCTGCGCAGGGGGGACGGTGACGAGGCCGGAACGCGCGATGGTGCGCCAAGTCTCACCGCGGCCCGCCGCGACTTCGGCGAAATACGTTCCACCCTGCTCTTCGACCGGCGAAAAATGCCCCGCATCCAGACGATGGATCGGCATCGAGCGCTCAAGTTCGCCATCGGCGCGGTGCAACCGTACCGCCACCGTTTCGTCCTGCCCAAACTGCGACCAATCGAGATCCCAGTAGGCGAAGACGCGGCCGGGATCGCAGGCCACAAGGTACAGGGCCTGCGTGTTGTAAGTTTCCGGCAGCTCGTCGAGTTCTTCCTCCTGGGCCGGCGGCAGCGGCAGCGAGGCATCCCCGACTGCTGGGTCGGACGACAGGACAAACGGGTTTTCACCGTCTGCAGATTCGACGAATGCCTTTGGTCCTTTCACGCGCGGAAGAGTTAAAGCGGCTGGGGGCGTGCGCAATCGCGAAATGATCGTTGCCGACCCGGTTGACGCACGCAAGATGCCGCTTGCTGACCAAGCGTATCATTCCCTGTCTCGACGTCACCGGCGGCCGCGTGGTGAAAGGAACGAATTTTGTCGAGCTCCGCGATGCCGGCGATCCGGTGGAATTGGCGCGGGAATACGACCGACAGGGCGCGGACGAGTTGGTGTTCCTCGATATCACCGCGTCATCGGACGACCGGGCGCCACTTTTCGACGTGATCCGGCGCACAGCTGAATGCTGCTTCATGCCGCTGACCGTCGGTGGCGGGGTTCGCAGGGTCGAGGACATGCGCCTGATGCTGCGCGCGGGCGCCGACAAAGTGGGACTCAACACAGCCGCGCTGATGCGCCCTGAACTCATCCGCGAATGCGCGAAGGCTTTTGGAGCCCAGTGCGTGGTCCTTGCGATCGACGCCAAGCGTGTGGGCGATGGCTGGACCGTTTTCACGCACGGCGGCCGGCGGGATACTGGGCGCGACGCAGTCGGATGGGCCAGGGAAGCTGCGGCCCTCGGGGCGGGAGAGATCCTGCTCACGAGCATGGATGCCGACGGAACCAAGGATGGATACGACCTCGAACTCACAGCGCGGGTAAGTGAATCAGTCGGCGTGCCCGTGATTGCGAGCGGCGGGGCGGGAACGCTCGAGCACCTGGCCGAAGCGCTGCTCGCCGGAAAAGCGGATGCGGTCCTGGCCGCGAGCATCTTCCACTTCAAGCAGCACACGATCGGCGAGGCGAAGGCGCTGCTAAGTGCGCGGGGCCTGCCAATGCGGAATTAATCCTACAAACCCGCCTCTTTAACGAAATTACCCACGAAGTCGAGATAGGCGCGCGATCCAGCCCCGGCGGTGCGCGTGTGGATGGAGTCTACGATCGTCGTCAATGCGTTGATCCACACGGTCGCAGTCAGCGGGGCAGGATTCTTTGCGTCACCCTGCGAAAAGCCGAGCGACGTCCGCGCGTCGGATAAAGTCACGACGAGTCCGGCTAGAATCCTTTCCCGCGGTTTGTCGCTTGCGATCGAGGGACGCTCCCCCTTCGCGAGGAGAACGAGCTTGCGCAACGCGGATCGCACCTGGGAATCGGTTAGCTCGATCTGCTGACTTCGGGCCACGATGTCCGCCGCAACGATCCGGGTCTCAATTTCAAGCAGGATCGGAGCATATCGCAGGTCGCGCATGAAGTCTGACGATCCCATCAGCGCCAGATAAGCAGAATGCAGACGTCGGCAATCTCACTTCAAATGGGCCCAGGAGAAAGCGCGCCCTCACCCGCCCGCCGTCGCCAGCGCCTCGAGTGCCGCGCTCGCGAGTTCCCATTCGCGATTGAGCCGCGCGAGCTCAGCACCCGCCGCGAACAATTCGCGATTGAGTTCCATCGCGCGGCCACCGGCTTCGTAGGTCTCCGGCTTTTCCAGCTCCGCGGTAAGATCGCGCTGCTTTTTCTCGTAGGCGGCGACGCGCTCCTCGAGTTGCGAGACCCGCGATTCCGCGTCCTTCCGCCGTTTCGAGCGGGCCTGCCGTTCCTCGGCCTCCGCCCGTTTCTGCTCCTTCGTCTTATGCACCGAAACCCGCGGGGCTCCGCCGTTGCGGGAGGCCTCGATCGGTTGCGCATTCGTCAGGCCCGTCGACGTGAGCGCGGCTTTGGCGGATTTGGCCTTCGTCTTCTCGAGATAATAGTCGTAGCCGCCCGGGTAGTTCGTCGTCAGGCCCGCATTGATATGGAGTGTGCTGGTCGCCAACTCCCGGATGAAATGCACATCGTGACTGATGAAGAGAAGCGTCCCTTCGAACTGCCGCAGAGCGCCAATGAGCGCATCGATGCTCGCCATGTCGAGATGGGTCGTGGGCTCGTCCATCAGGAGTAGATTCGGCGGATCAAGCAGCAGCTTCACCAGGGCGAGCCGGCTTTTCTCTCCCCCGCTGAGCACCGCGACGGGTTTGAAAACGTCATCCCCACGAAAGAGAAAACTGCCTAGAATCGTACGGGCAGCCTGCTCTGGCACCGGCACGCGCGTATCCATCGCTTCCGCGAGCACCGTACGATCGAGCCGAAGATTCTCGACCCGGTTTTGCGCAAAGTAGCCGGCGGTGACGTTGTGCCCGAGGATGCGTTCTCCTTTTTGCACTTCAAGCACGCCCGCCAAAAGCTTGAGCAGCGTCGATTTGCCCGCGCCATTGGGTCCCACGAAAACAGTGCGCTGTCCGCGGTCCGCCTCAAATTCGATGCCGCGATAGACGACATTCTCGCCGTACGCGAAATGGATGTCCTTCAACGTGATGGCGGTGCGTCCGCCCCGCGGCGGCTGCGGAAAGCGGAAATGAATCGTCTTCTCGGCGGCCTCCGGCGCCTCGATGCGCTCCATGCGGGCGATTTGCTTCAGCTTGCTTTGCGCTTGTGAGGCGAGGCTCGCCTTGGCGCGGAAGCGGTCGGCGAAACGCTGCAGGCGCTCGATCTCGCGGGACTGATTCTTGTGCGCGGCGAGCTGTTGTTCATCACGCGCCGCGCGCTGCACGAGATACGAGTCGAAGTTACCGCGGTAGCGATGCAGTTCGCCGCGCTCCATGGCCACGATGCTGTCGCAGAGCGTGTTGAGAAATTCACGATCATGCGAAATGAAGAGAATCGCGCCCTCGTACTCGGTGAGGTGATTCTGGAACCACTCGAGCGACTCGAGATCGAGGTGGTTGGTCGGTTCGTCAAGCAGGAGGAGGTCCGGCGCCATGGTGAGCAGGCGCGCGAGATGTGCACGCATGATCCAGCCCCCGCTCAACTCGCTCAGCGGGCGATCCAGATCGCGGTCCCGAAACGCCAGTCCGGCCAGGATGCGCCGCGCCCGGGGTTCGATCGCGTAGCCACCCAGCTCGTCGAACCGCGCCAATGCTTCGTGGTATTCGTCGGTGGGGATATCCTCGTCCGACTGCGCGAGTATGGTCTGGAGTCGCTCCATCTCGGGGGACACCGCCATGGCGAGCTGGAGCGCAGTCTGCAGCCCGGTTTGCGCCGTTTCCTGCGGGAGGTATCCCATCGTGGCCCGGCGATCCTTGTTGACCGAGCCGGTATCGGGCGAGGCCTCGCTAAGGATGATGGAGAACAGGGTGGTTTTGCCTGCCCCGTTTGGCCCGACCAAGCCAACCTTGTCGCCACGATTCACCTGGAGCGAAACGTCCTCGAAGAGGACACGCCCGCCGTAGGATTTGGAGATATTCGAAATCGTGAGCATCGCGCGAGGGGCCGGGACGCTACCCGGAAATCGACCGCACTCAAAGGGATCGCGTGCAAATCGCACGCCCCCGATGAAATCCCGGCGCGCATTGCCCGAGGCGGAGAGTTCTGGTCTCGTCCGCCCCATGCGATCTTGGCTCAAACGCGTGCTCTTCGGCGCCGCTCCGCGCCGGGCCAGGATTCTGGCCGGCGCGGGGCGGGGATTGCTCCTCACGATCGACCACTCGAGCAACCTGCAGCGGCGGTTCGGGTTGGCCGAGCGAGAAGTCGAGGCGGATTTCGTGCGCCTGGCGCAAAAAGCGGCGAGCCTGGCCGATTTCGGGGCGAGCGATGGCTACTACGGATTGCTCGCGCATCGCAGCCAGCCCGGATTGTGCGTTCGCGCGTTCGAGCCGTTGGAGGGAAACGCCCGAACGGCGCGAGCCGACTGGAGGGCGAATGGCTTTCCTCCGGAAGCGCTCGACTGGCGGCGCGAGGAAGTGGGGCCGCCGCATCTACCCCTTGCGGCAGCTCTCGATGGTTTGCCGGCGCCCGTTCTCGTCAAGATCGACATTGAAGGTGTCGAGTCCGTCCTTCTCGCGGAAGCGACGGAATTTCTCTCCACCTTCGACGGATCCTTTCTGGTGGAAACGCATGCGCAGGCGATTGAATCCTTGTGCGGCAAGGTGCTGGATGCAGCGGGGTTCAACGTCCGCATTCTCAACCGTGCTGCCTGGCGGCGCTGGCTTCCGGAGCGGCGCGTCCTGCGGGAAAATCGGTGGCTCGTGGCGGAGCGTTAAGGTGGCGGGGGCTGATCTTCGCCGATCGGGACTCGTTCCCCCAGACGCCGGGGTTGGCGATCGAGAATGATGTCCGACATCGCCTGGACCCGCGCGAGGCATTCGCGCACGAGGGTCCGGGCGCCGCGCGTCAGACCCACGTCGGGCGCATTGAAGCCGATGACATCGAGGCCGTGATGCCGGGCGCGGAAGATGGCGCGCTCGTTGTGATAGTGCTGCGAGATGACTGTGAACGTGCTTTCGCCATAGACGACGTGCGTGCGCACTACCGAGTCGAGCGTGCGCACGCCGCCGCCGTCGAGGACCAGGCGATCCTCGGGCACCCCGCGCGCAACCAAGTCACGGCGCATTGTGGCGGGCTCGTTGTATTCGGGCGTGCTGTGATCGCCGCTCAGCAGCAGATACTCCACCTTGCCTGCCTTGAAGAGACGTTCCGCTGCTTCGATCCGGTTACCATATTGATAGTTTGGGCCGCCTCCGGGCACGTGCTTCGAAGTTCCCAGCACGACCCCGACCCGTCGCTTCGGGATGGCCGAGAGGTCGTCATAACACCTCCCGGCGGCGGCGCCTTTGACCCAGATCGCCGGGATGGCGAGTGCCACCAAGCCAGCGAGGACGAACCACCCGAACCATCGGAAAAACCGCCTCATTCCGCGCGCACATTGTCGGGCGCTCGTCGGCAAAGCCAGATCTTGGTGACGAACATCTCTCGCAGTCTCGCATTGGGCGCGACGGCGATCAACCATTCCTCCGCGCGAAGGCCGACGCTTTCTTTCCCGGCGTGCCACTGTCGCGCTGGGATTCCGCTTGTCTCTCCCCGAGCGCGTTCCAAAAATGCGAGAGCTCTTTCATCAAGGGCAAATTTCGCAAGCTTTCCGCGGGCGTGCTGCCACCAGCGCAGACCGACAAGCTCATCAAGTTGGCGTGGTCCATTGTCGGAATGAAAGATGTTGGCGAATTGATGCGCGCTGCGGCGGCGGGAGAGGCTCCGCCCGCGCGGCCAACGCGCGGCTCCCTATTCCCCGATGATTTTGATGAGGACCCGCTTCTTCCGGAGGCCATCAAACTCGCCGTAGAAGATCTGTTCCCAAGGACCAAGGTCCAGTTTTCCGGCGGTGATCGCGACGACGACCTCGCGCCCCATGATGGTACGCTTCAAGTGGGCGTCGGCGTTGTCCTCGTAA
>JBBRQH010000011.1:0-106030 GCA_038226705.1 Chthoniobacterales bacterium
ATGCGGTGGTTCGCCTGAAAATCGTTTCTTCTAAGTCGTTTTCAGAGACCGAAAATCATCGAGAAAAAGCGCTGCGATGCGCTCGGGCCCATATTGCAAAGCTGTCGCGCGGGCGTTCGATGCCAGGGTCGCAGACTCCATCGGATTCGTGGCGAGGGAATCGAGAATGGCGGTCAGCTCTGCGACCGGGTCCTCCGCGCGGTGATCGAAGCGACGCGCATTTCTCCCATCCTCGACGAAGTCGCCAAAGCAAGCCAGCCCCGAAACGATGACGGGACACGCCTGTGCCATGGCTTCGAGGACGGCGAGTCCGAAGGTCTCGCCAGATTCATCGAGACTTGGATACACGAAGATGGCCGCTTGCCGCAATTCTTCCCGCAGCGCTTGAGGGTCGGCCTCGAAGCCTGCCCACTCCACTTTCTCACGGACTGGGGAGGCAAGCGCACGCAATTCCGCGGAATACTCCGCTCCGCCACCTCCATGTGGAATATCCTCCGGGCCGACGAGACGGAGTTTCCACTCGCGCCCAGCGTTGGTCGCGGCGAATCGCGCGAAGGCAGCAAGAAGCAGCCCGATACCCTTCTGCGGATGAATGCGGCCGGCGAAAACAATCCGGCGCGGGCGATTGGACACCGTCGGATCAGCGTCAACGCTGAGCATCACATCATCGAGCGGATATGGGATCGTTCTGACGCGGGTGCTGTCCCCTCCGAGGATTCGCGTGATTGCCGCAGCGACAGGGCTGGAGGGCGCCTGCAGTCGAGCCGCGCCTCCATACCAGCGCACTTGAGCCTTGGGATACCGGCCTACATGCACGTAAACTGCGCCTGTACCCGGACGCCTGGCCGCGAAGATCGGCGCAAAGACAGAATGCGTCACGACGACGTCTGCCTGCGGGAGCGCTCGAACGGCGCGCTTTGCGTAGAGCCAATCCAAGGCAAGTCGTGTCGGCCACAGCACATCCACACCCGCCATTCGCCAGGAGGGCGGAGTGTCGAAGCCCCGCACGCGCGTGTTCTTTATCCCGGCGTCGCCCTCATTCCCTGGCAGGCCGGGGAATTCGCGAGAGATGACGCTGACCGAGTGGCCCGCCGCGGCGAAGTGGGAGGCCAGCGTCGACCATGATTTCTCAATTGCCCCGCCCCGAATGGGTGGGACCGGCAGAAAGGGACCACTGACAATACTTATTTGCATGAAGCCTCAACTCAAGAAGGTGACGCGAAGAGAGCGCCTCGTCTCCGCGACCGATCGCGGGGGAACTACTTCCTATCTGTGCAGTGATTCGCGAATTTCGGCCAGGTGCCGTCCGTGGCCACAACGGTGGGACCCGGCGGCAGGTTTTATCGGAGCTCTCGTGCTTCCGACAAATCGGCCCGGCCCAGAATTTCGTTCTCCACCGTCGAATCCCCCGACAGTGTTTTGCCTGCGCGGTTGGTGACGAGGTATCCCGCTTCGCCGAGTTCCTGGATCGATTCGCGAAAACACCCTTCGCTGTGGATCGAAAGGAAGACTCGGGGGTGCGATTCACGAAGCAGGCGGCGCGCGCCCCGAAGTACGTCGGTCTCCGCTCCCTCGACGTCGATTTTCATGAAATTTGGGGCCGGAAAACCGTGGCCGAAAACGAACTCGTCGAGCGAAATTGTAGGTACACAGTAAGTCGCGGAGGCGAGACCCGCACTTGGTGCGAGTGACCCCATGGCATTCGATTCGCGCGAAACAAACGGAAGCAAGCCACCGCGGGTGGAAACGGCGGCTTGCACGAGCGTGACGTGTTCCAGTGCGTTCACGCGCTGGTGCTGGAGAATGTTGGCGGCGTTTGAAGCCAGCGGTTCGAACGCAAAAATCCGACCACCCGGGCCCGTGAGGCGTGCCATCGCGAGCGTATAAAAACCCGCATTTGCACCGAGGTCGTAACAGACATCTCCGGGGCGAACGAGCTCCCGCAGCATCTCCTGGCCCTCGGCCTCGTAGGTTCCAAGCCAGCAGCCGTGAATGGACGATCCCACCCGCCAGCGGTAGCCCGCGTTCAGGCCGGAACGCACGCGCACGAAAGTTCCCCCCGGGATCAGTTGGAGCGGAAAGCGAACCAGCTTTCCAAGTACGGAATCGAAGGCGGGCGCTTTCATGGCGGTGCGGTGGCGCGCGGGAGGCGCATTAACGGAGCTTGCACTCCATCTGCGCCACTCGTGGAGAGACAAACAGATTCGTGAACCTCGCGCAGGCCTCTGCGGTCGTCAGGCGGCGGTCAAGTTGGAGCGTGACCGGGGCGTAACCGCGCGCTTCGAGAAAGGCACAGATGGCGGGACCCGCGTCGGCCGTCTCCACGTACAAATAGTCGATTGCGGCGCGCTCGAGGATGCCGACGGCACCCTTCAGCGCGGGGAGTTCGTGGCCTTCGGTGTCGAGCTTCCAAAACCTGATCGATTCGAGCTTCTGGGCCACGGCCACCGCATCCAGCGTGGTAATTTCGATTTCCAAACCTTCGCCACCATCGGCCACTTGATTCTGCGCCCCCTCTTTAAAGCCGAAATCGTGCGCGATCAGGCGGGCGCTCCGCGCGGTCTCGCCGAGCGCGACGCTCGAAACGTGGACCGAGCGCAACGAATTTTCCGCCACGCATTCCTCCAGCCATTCGCGCGCCGCGGGGGTCGGCTCAAACGCGAATACTCGCGCGGGTGGACCATTCCACAAATACATCAAAACCATTTGGCCAATGTTCGCGCCCGAATCGACCACGACGGAATCGGGAAGAAGAATGCGCTGGAGAAGCCAACTCACCGCCAGTTCCTCATACTCCCGGTAGACGAGCCAGCGGTGGGTGGGATTTGCGAGGTTCAGCTTCCAGCGGAATCCTCCGAAATCGACCCAGGCGATGCCGTGGCGGGCGAGCGAGCCGCCAAACATCCGCTCGCATATCCCCAGTTTGCGCGGGAAAGAAAGCGCAGAGAAGACGCGTAGGACCAGGGGCGGGAGGAAGGTGGGATTCACGCGAAGCAGAGAGGAAAGAATGAGCAAGGGTGCGCGGACGAAACGCGAATCCAGCCAGATCGTCTGGAACTCGAGTCAGTCGCGCTCATGGCGCGTCAGCCAAGTGCCCGGTCATTTCACCGCTTTGGCGATCACGAGAAATTGCCGTCCGATTGTCCACCAAAACCAGGGAAGACGGAGGAAAAGGCGCACCAGCGGTAACGGGACGGGACGCTGGCGCACCATGGTATAGGGCAGGAAGCGCGGAATGCAGCGCTCCGTCGCGAAACCGCAAAGCTCCAGCCCTTCGCTGAGGGACAACTCGGTGAGAGGAAGATAGTGATCCCAAAAATCCCAGTAGTGCCCCGCGAGATACTTCACGTTGGGGCCCAGACAGATAATCCGTCCGCCCGGCCGGAGACAGCGCTGGGCCTGGAGCAACGTGGAGCGCAGTGAATCCTTGGAAGGCAGGTGCTCGAAGAAGTTGCTCGTGAAAACGCAGTCGAGCGAATTTTCGTCAAGTGGCCAGGCTTGAGAGCAATCCTGTTCCAGGAATTCCACCTCGGGACGCAGTCGCACGCGGGAATCGGGGTTAAGATCCATGCCGTATTTTTTGCCGGCCTGGATGTGGTGAATGAACTGTCCCCAACCGCAGCCGAGATCGAGCACGCGCGCATCCGGCGCGATGAAGCGCTGGAAGAAGCTGGCCGTGAGGACGCGCCAGACCGATTCGCGGTACTCCGCGGCCGCGCCGAAGCGACGGGCATACTCGCGCTGCAATTCATCCTTGAGTCGCGATTCGTCGGAAGGTTCGGTCGAAGAGGCAGTGTCCATTCAGGCTGAGCGTCGGAAACGGGAGAAGACGGGCTCACACAAAGCCACAAAGTCACTAAAGAAAATCAAGAATCCCGCATTCAGAGATGCGAGACAACGCCTCGATTCGAGATCGTGGGAAGCCGCAAAAACGGGAGAAGACGGGCTCACACAAAGCCACAAAGGCACTAAGGAAAAATCAGAAATCCTGCATTCAGAGATGCGAGATAACGCCTCGATTCGAGATCGTGGGAAGCCGCAAAAACGGGAGAAGACGGGCTCACACAAAGCCACAAAGTCACGAAAGAAAATCAGAAACTCTTCAGCCAGAGGTCGGAGGGCCAGAGATCAGATCGTCAGGGGGCAAAACGGGTGAATCTGCTTAGGCTGTACCCCTTTGTCCTTTGTGACTTTGTGTCTTTGTGTGAGCCTATTCAGGAAGCGCCTGAGTCCGGACCGTCGGAAACGGGAGAAGACGGGCTCACATAAAGCCACAAAGTCACTAAGGAAAAACAGAAACCCTGCATCCAGAGGCCGGAGGGCCAGAGATCAGAGCGTCGGGGGGCAAAACGGGTGAATCTGCTAAGGCTGTTACCCCTTGTCCTTTGTGACTTTGTGTCTTTGTGTGAGCAAACTCAGGAAGCCCCAGAGGCCGGCAGCCGCATTTCAAAACCCCGCGAAGAGCGCGGCAACGTCCAGGGAAAAGCCGCGCAGAAGGACGGACTTCGCGTGCTGGCCCGCCCTGGCGCGCACGGCAAGACGATACTCGCCATTTTCCAGCGCGAGAACCTCGACGGTGCTCGCTTCGGGATCGATTATCCAGTATTCCGCGATCCCGTGTTGCTCGTAAAGATCGCGCTTCATCTGACGATCGCGCTGGCGCCCGCGCGGGGATACGACCTCCATGACCAGATCCGCGGCGCCGCGCACTGCATCCTGCACAATCTCGGCCCGCCCCTTGCTGACGAAAAGCACATCGGGCTGCGTGGTTCGGCGCGGTGAAAGGACCATGTCGATTGGTGCGAAAAACATCTCGCCGACCGGATGCTTTTGGAGGAACTCGGCCAGCGCCACGCTGAGGCGGAGCACAAGCCGCTGGTGCGGAGCATGAGGTGCAGGAGCCATGAGTAGTTCGCCATCCCAAAGCTCGAGGCAAAGCTGGGATTCCTCGATTTCGGCGCACAGCGCGTCGTAGGTCCACTCGCGTTTGAAATCCGCGGGACGCAATTGGCGCAGCTTCCGGCGCGATTTCGAAGTTTCGGGATGCCCGATCATCTGACGCTGAAAATGAGACGCGATGTGCGGCGACGGGTCAAGCCGGAGCGTCGGGTTCCCCTTTGCGTTCTTTTGCGCCTTCGGGAGAAGACGGGCTCAAACAAAGCCACAAAGTCACGAAGGAAAATCAAGAATTCTGCCGCCCCTGAGATGCAGGCAACCAGATGACAATGGTTCGCCATTTCCACCCTCGTCGCAAATGCTCATCGCTGCGGCCTGTCGAAATCCGTGGATCCCTTTTGCGTTCTTTTGCGCATTTTTGTGGCCATACCTTTGTGACTTTGTGTCTTTGTGTGAGTAAACTCAGGAAGTGCCTGGGTCGTGCTTGGGTCCGGAGCGTCGGAAACGGGAGAAAACGGACACACACAAAGCCACAAAGTCACTAAGGAAAATCAGAAATCCTGCAGCCAGAGACTGGAGGGCCAGAGATCAGATCGTCAGGGGGCGAAACGGGTGAATCTGCTTAGGCTGTTACCCTTTGTCCTTTGTGACTTTGTGTCTTTGTGTGAGCCTATTCAGGAAGCGCCTGAGTTCGGAGCGTCAGAGGTCGGAAGTTCGGCTGCCACCCTTACCTTTGTGACTTTGTGTCTTTGTGTGAGCAAACTCAGGAAGCGTCTGAGGGCGGAGGGGCATCGCCGGCGGGGAGCGCGTTCGGAGGAGGCGTCGCCACTGGCGCGTCAGGGCGCCGGTAGTCGCCGCGGCTGAAGTACTTCTCCAGCCAGCAATACAGACAGATGAACAGATAGCGGCTGCCCATTTCACGAATCTTCAGCTTCGCGACTCCGCTGCGCCGGTTCCGCCAAGTGATGGGCATCGTCGTCCAGCGGAAGCCGCGCACGATGGCTTTGAGCGGAAGTTCGACGGTCAGGTTGAAGTGCGGAGAGATGAGGGGACGCACGCCTTCGATCACTTCGCGCCGATAAGCCTTGAAGGCGTTCGTGGTGTCGTTCAAACGGATGCGGAAGAGAACGCGGATGAAGTAATTCGCGAGTCGGTTGAAAACCAGCTTCACCCACGGGTAGTCGATCGTCCCCCCACCGCGGAGGAAGCGGCTGCCAAAGACACAGTCCCAGCCCTCCTGGAGAAGCTGCCAGTACCGCACTACATCGCGGCAATCGTCGCTTTCATCCGCCATCATCACCACGGCGGCATCCCCTTTCATCTGGTCGAAACCGTACACAATGGCGCGCCCAAAACCGTGCGGGCCCGGATTCCGCACCGGTGCGAGTTCCGGGATGCGCAAGCGCGCGGCTTCGAGGATTTCCCAGGTTCGATCGGTGCTTCCGTCGTCGACCACTACGATTTCGTGCTGGACGCCCTGCAACGCGAGTTCGAGGTGCAGATGTTCGACTGTCGAGGCAATGGAACCTTCTTCGTCACGCGCGGGAATGACGACGGAAAGCAGCCGGAGCGGAATCGCGGGCGTGGCTGGCAGGGAGGGGGAATTCAGAGCGGCAGAGGTCAGAGGCAGAGCCCAGTCGAAGGTCGGACTTTTCAGGGCGGAGGACGCCAGAATTGGGGAAACATTATGGGTGGCGTCCCGTGTGGTTATCGGCGCGTGCTCCGCAGGTCCACGGATATCTCCTCGGCACCCTGAGTGGAACAAAATGCTTCGAATTGAAATTTTCCGTGCCCAACTGCGATCAGCACCGACGTGTCGAGGATCACGCCCATGGATCACGCGGCAAAACCATGTTCCTGCGACCTCCCTCGATATCGTGCGAAAGCGCTTCAGCTTCGGCCGACTCCCGCGGCGGGAATGACATCCAAACGAGTGCCAGCTCGTGTCCCGTCCTGGCTCGCTTCCCCATTGGGAGGATTTGAGCCACAGGCTTACCCCTTTTCAACAATACCACGCTTTCGCGTTGGTAAAACACGCGGTTGATGACGTCAGAAAATCGTCGGGCCGCTTCGGTAACGGTGATCGTCGTAGACATCTTAAAATCGGATAGTCCGGTTATTTGAGACTTCAACTTCGACCCATCTTTGCTCACCTCCCCGATTCGCTCTCCGCTCCCCCAAGATGCAAATGCTCTACCATGGACGCAATGGTGCTTTCCTCATCGCGCGCGGGAATCACGATGGAAAGCAGCCGGAGTGGGGGAGCAGCGGTGGCCGGAGTGGGGGGTAATTCGGCCATTGCGTTAATCCGCCCGCCAAAGGCGCACAATTTCGAATGGAAGCGAATTCACGATGTCCGTGATTTCAGCGCTCACGTGCAGATACGGAAGCAGCAGATTTAGGGCGGCGATGCCATAGGCGAGGCGATGGGGATCGAGACGGACCCACGAAAGTTTGCCAAGGGTCAGCAGCCCGGCCAGGACGAGCGGTACGGCCATCGTGGCGGAGCGGCTGACGTCCGTGGCCAGCAGAATCATCAACAGCAGCATTCCTCCGCCCATTGTACCCAGGCCCAGCGCTTCGCGACGATGGTTCTGTTGCCAGGCCGCGAGAAGCGGAACCGCGGCCAGGACCCAAGCGGCACGCCAGCCCATGAACCAGCCGAGGGAAACATATCCGAGTCCGGGAGCGAGGCGCAGGAACACGTCGCGCACGAATTCGCCGTCTTCTTGCGCGTTTCCCGCGCGAAGCGAAAGCGAGAGCCGAAGACAAGCGTAGAAGGCGACCAGGCAACCCGCCCAAGCCAAGTCTGCACGCCACGAACCCTCCTCTGCGCTCGTTCGCAGCCACCATCGGCAGGCGAGGGCCAGGGGAAGGGCGATGAGGAAGCGCTCGTCGACCCAAGGACAAAGGAGACAAACCGCGACGAAACCCCAGCGCGTACGCGCGAGTACGACGACTGAAAGGCCGAGAAGATACCAGCCATCATTCACGCCGAGCCACGTCGTGCTTGTGATCGCGCCTCCGCTCGTCCCCAAAATGACTGCGCCTGCCGCGGCCAGCCGCCGGTCGCCCGAGCGGGCCGCGAGAAGATAGGCGCTGGCTGACAGCCACGCCCAGAGTCCAAGCCACGGCAGCAGGAAGACCGCATGTCCCCGCAGGCCGAGTGCCCAAGCGCCCCAAGCGGGAAGCAAGCGCCACCGCATCGCCTGCTCCAAGGGATCCTCCCAGGGCGAAGTTGCTTGCGCAAGAAACGTGATCCCGCGCGTCCACTCGAAGTTTCCTGGCGTCTCGTGTCGCATCAGCCAAAATTTTGGCGCGAAAAAGGCGACACTTACTCCAAGCGCGAGTGCCCCGATCGCAAGCGCCCAACCAAAGTCGCCTAAGCGAAATTTTGGTGCAGAAGGAGGCATTCGTCGTCGGTTTTGCTCCTGACCACTGGTCCGTTCGCAGAGGAGTACTCGCAAGACCCTCGCCCTTTGGTTGACTGGTCGTCAGCGAGCGTTCGCTGAAGGAGATACTGTTGCCTCATTTAAGGCCATCGCGAGATGTGCAGTCATTATTGCGGCCGAGACCGCCTGCAGCGCTTTGGGACATGGCTTTTCGGTCAGGCGTCGGGGCGGATCAGTGATGTATCTTGCAACCGTCTGCACGGCTGCGGAATTTGCGGTGAGCGCCGCGGCCGAATCAATCGGAACGACCGTGGCGCCGCCAATCGCGGCAATCGCCCGGGCCGCAGCGCCTTCGCCGCGAACAATCGCAAGCACGGGCCGCTCCGAGAAAAGGCAGGGATAGATCTTGGAAGCTGAATACGAGGGATCATCCGATCCGAGCAGCAGGACGACACTCGCGTCCAAGAGGCAGCGCAAGCCCTCGAAATACGGGATTCGGGTCGTTTTCTCCGTCACGATCCCAGACAGGCCCATTTCGGCCGCGAGAGGGAGAAAACTCGGAGCCGCGCGATCCGCGGCGTAGCTGGTCCCAACGAAATCGACGCGCACGCGTTCGCCCAGAGCTGGATCTTTGGCGATGCCGCGCGCGAGTGCGCCGAGAAACACGCGCGCCGCAGGGACCATATCGGATCCTCCGCGTCCGACATAGACCCAATGCTCCCGGCCGTCCTTCGGATCGAACACGCGTTGGGCGGCCTCAGGAGATCGTGCCGTCTCGAAATCTTCCCGGGAGGTCGCAAACGGGAGAACCGAAAAGCGATCCTCGGGCACATCCGGGTATCGTTTTCGCAACATCGCAGGGTAGCGATCGGAAACGCAAATCACCTGGGCGCTCTGCCGAACCGCGCGAGGTTCGAGTCGCCGCGCCTGCCACTGGGCAAACCGATACTTCCAGCGCCCTCCCGGAGCGGAAGAGTCATCGCTGGAGTGGTAATCGCTGACCCAGGGGTCCTGGAAGTCCAGCACATAAGGAACGGCGAATTGACGCTTCCAGCGCGGCCCAAGCGCCATCACGGCAAACTGCGTGGTCGAGAAAAAGACCACGTCAAATCTCGCGGCCTTCATCAAGCGGGCGCCGGCCCGGGCGATGAAGGGAAAGCAACGGAGCCCGAGCGTGCCCATGCCGACGTGGCGCGTGTATGCTGCCGGGAGAGCTCCCACGCGGTGGATGGCAATGTCATTCGGATAGGTTCGCTCGAGGAGCGAATCGATAACCGCACCGGTGACCTCCGCTGGCGTGACCGCGAGAACCACCGGTTCCCAGCCGTTTTCACGCAAATGCGCAAGTGCGTGCCGAACGCGATGGCTGTCCGCCGCATTCACCGGCGAAAAATGCGGGCTGATGATCAGGACACGCTTCACAGCCCCGGGTACGTGTGTTTGAGGCGCGATCCCCGTGTAAATGACAGTTTGGGCGCGACGCAGTCTCCCGCTGCGCCTGCCTTCACCTGCCCGTGCGGACCGGCAGAACCCGATTTAACCGGACTGGATCGACGCATAGAGCTGCAAATACTGTTTTGCCACCACCGTGACGTCGAATCTGTGCTCCGCCACCATCCGACATTTGGCTCGATCGATTTCCGCCAAGCGCGCAACTGCCTGTACCCCTTCCGCGACGTCACGGATGAAAAACCCCGTGCGTCCTTCTTCGATGATTTCCGGGGTGGCGCCGCGCGCGCAGGTAATGACGGGGACGCCCGCCGCGAGGGCCTCGGCAAAGACAATCCCAAACGGTTCATCCCATTGGATCGGCACCACGAGCGCTGCCGCTCCCATAAGTTGTTGGCGCTTTTGGGCGTTATCGACCTCGCCGATCCACTCGATCCCACGCCCGAGATGGGGAGCGATCTCGCGATCGAAATACGCGGCACCTTCTTCGCTGTCGACCCGGTTTCCAGCGATGATGAGGCGGCGGCCGCTGCGACGGGCGATTTCAATCGCCAAATGTGCGCCCTTGATGGCCTCAATCCGACTCAGGAAAAGCAAAGGAGCGTCGGAGGGAACTGCGGGCTGGAAGGGGAAAGTTTGGGTATCGACGAAGTTCGGTATGGCGGTCCAGCGTCCGCCGGCGGGCCGGCCCATGCGGCAGATGGCTTCACTGCAGCCCGTGAAGTGGAGATGCTTGCCGCCAAGTACGGTCGCCAGCCGCACCGAATTTCCCCCGGTGTGGCGCTGGTAGGACATGATCTTCGGCAGCCGCGGCGCCAGCGCGAAAAGCGGCAGCAGGTAGGCGAGCCGGGAGAAACTCTGCAGAACATCGGGCCGAAAGCGCCGCACCGCGCCGTGCAGCGCCCGCGCATTTGCGATCGTATCCTTCCGGCGTTGCGACTCGCGCCCGGGCCACGGAAAGAAAGCATCGACTTCCGCCATCGAACCCTCTCGCGCAGCGAGCCCTACGGTATGGCCACGGACGCGGAACTCGGCGAGCAATTCGGCGGCGATGCGTTCAATCCCGCCGTACCCAGTCGGTGGCACCGGAAGCTCCGGGTCGGCAGTGAGGAGAATGCGCATGCCGACTTCGGAAAGCGAAGCAGGTTCAAAGCGACGCAGGCACCCCGAACTCTTCGACGCTCTCGCCCAGGAGTGAAGCCACACATCGAGGAGCCGCGTGCCCATCGCCGTAGGGAAATGCCGGACGCACTTGCACTTGATTCGTGAGTTCCGCGGTGACGGCCTGATGAATTGCTTCCAACGTCCCACCCACAAGCTTGACATGACCCGAGGCAATTCCTTCGGGTCTCTCGGTGTGTGCACGGGTCACGAGAACTCGCTTTCCTAAGGCAGGCGCTTCCTCTTGCACGCCTCCACTGTCTGTCACCACCAAGGCAGCTCGGTCGAGCAGGGCCAGAAACTCCGGATAATTCTTCGGCGCGGTCAGGCGCACGTTTGGATGATTTCCCAAGGCTTCGTAAACCGGGAGCCGCACCTGGGGGTTGGGATGGACTGGGTAAAGAAATAGGACCTCCGGGAAAGAGGCGGCCAGATCCGCGATCGCCTCACAAAAAACTCTGAGCGGCGCGCCAAAACTTTCGCGCCGATGCCCGGTGATGAGCACCACTTTTCCTGCGTGGGCCAACGCAAACTCCACATCGGGATCGATGGGAGGGCTCCGGCGGACGCGTGCGACGCCATCGAGAAGCGCATCGATTACGGTGTTTCCGGTGACAAGCACGCGGGCCGAACCTAGCGGTTGACCTTCAGCACGAAGAGCCGCCGCAGCGGCTGGAGTGGGCGCCCAATGAAGTTGCGCGACTTGCGTGATCACCCGGCGGTTGACCTCTTCTGGAAAGGGCGAATCGATATGGCCAGTGCGCAACCCTGCCTCCAGGTGGGCCACGCGGCGCCCCTGATAGAATCCCGCCAGGGCCGCGCACATTGCCGTGGTGGTGTCGCCTTGAACCACAACCCAATCCGGCTTTAGGGCCGCAAAAATGGAGTCGCTTTGGAGCAGGGCGCTGGCGTGCAGGTCCGCGAGCGATTGACCTTCCCGCATCGTCTTGAACTCGTGGTCGATTGCCACTGCGAAAAAATCCAGAATTGGCCGCACCAGGTTCTCATGTTGCCCCGAAAAGATTACCGCGACCTCGAGAGAATCGGCTCGCGCCCGCATGGCGCGCACGAGGGGGGCAAGCTTAATGGCCTCCGGCCTGGTTCCGATCACAACGGCAACTTTTTGTTTCATCAGGCGGACAACGCGACACCAAGGTTAAGCCGCGCGACCGCGCGAACGAGCAGGAGGGATTCCTGCTCCCAACTAAAGCGGTTTTCCGCGAGGTCCCACGACCGCTGGCGCCGAGCGAGAAGTTGTTCTCGATTGGTCAGCAAAGCTTTGAGTTCGCGGACGAGTTCGGCCTCGCCTTGAAAAAGCACTCCGGCCGCGGGGTGGGAGGCAAGCAGGCGGCGGTGCGCAATCGTATCGGTCAAAACCAGCGCGCAGCCCGCCATCATGCCGGTAAAAACTTTGTTCCCGATCGCGAGCTGATGGAACAAATCGTCTCCGGGCTGCGTGCCCACCAGCACATCGTGTTCACTGGCGATTCGCACCATCTCCGCAGGCGGCGCGGGCGGTTCAAGCAGAAGTTCGACGCGGGGAGAGGCGGTACGCTGAAGAGCGCGAAGCTCGGAGGCGAATTCCCCCACTGGCGAGCCGCGCAAAACCAATCTCGTGGGAAAGTCGAGCTGGCCGAGAGCGCGCAGTACTTGGTCCGCACAGGAATGTGGCCCGAGCATTTGCCCGAACCAGTACAGACTCGGGGGTCGATCCGGATTCGCCAAGCGCGCGGCGGGAGGCACAAGCAGCCGTTCCGAAAGCGATGGACAATTGTGGAGTGCGAGCGGTCGCGTCGAGAGCGGACACGAATCGGCGAAATGATCCGCGGCCGCCTCAGACATGGTGGTCACGAGTGCGGCACGCGGAAAACACTCGCGCTCGACGCGGGCCATGAACCCGCCCGCCGAGCCTGGCTCCGCGCTGAGCACATCCTCCGCATCGACGGCGAACCCTACTCCTGCTCGCTGGGCCACTCGCTCTGCGATCACTGCGGAAGGATGCTGTTGAGCGAAAAATAGATCAGACCCCGCGGCCAGAGCCGCCCGCTCCATTTCGGGCGCGAAGTAATTCACGGCGTGACGCAGGAGTCGGCTTCGAGTCCCAGCAAAACGCACGCCGATCGCGTGTCGGATTCGCGCAAGCTGCCAGCGGAGGCGGCCGGTGGGCGTACGGCAGTAGTCGAGCGCAACAAGGTGAAAGCGGGCTTCACGGGCAATTTCCGCATCGAATCCATGATAAGAGGGCTGGTGATCCGGATAGATGGCGGTGACAGCGTGCCCGGCGGCGGCAAGCGCGCTGGCATTCCGGATCAGCCTGGGATTGCGGCTGAGCTGTCCGGTGGTCAGAAAGCAGATGCGGGCCACGGCTAGATTCAGCTCGCCCGCTTTTGCGCGACTCGAGAAGCCTGCCGGGCCAGCCGGCGGCGGTGCCACGCGAGATATCCCACGGCGTGAACGCGCGCCTGCAACCGGCGTGCAAACCGCCACCCAAGGAGCCGCGCGATTGCCTGCGGGATCGGGCCACCGGGAAACGGCAGATCGCTTCCCCCCAATTCGGCCGACCTCGTGGCGGCCTGCTCGGCGAGATCGGCTTGCTCGGCGGCGAAGTCATACGCGAAGGCCTGCCAGACATCGGCCGCGGCCGTGCGCGTTCGAGGCGAGTTCTCCGCCGCGAGCAAGCGATCGAGTGCCAGTTGGATGGAGAGGAACGCGGATTCCGCATGTGCTTTGCTCCGTTGAGCAGAAAGCGACCGCTCATTGCCCGAGCGGTAGAGCAATCTCGCCCCGGGCGTAAAGCGAATCTCTTCTGCGCAAAGAAAGAGCCGCGTAAAGAATTCGAAGTCGTCAATCAGCGTGAGCCGCTCATCCCAGCCCCCGGCCCCCTCGATGAGTTCACGCGGAATGAGAAACATTCCGCATTGCATCATTGGCCGCGCCCCCCGGAAAGCATGGGCGAGCCAGTCCACCGGAGACAAGTCGCACCAAGTCGCATCCGGTTGGGCACGATAGTCGGCGGGGGAAAGATAAAAGCGTCCCCACTCACTGGACGCGATGCATCCCCCGGCGCCGCGCAGCCTTTCCAACTGCAACGCGGTTGTATCCGGCGCAAGAAGGTCATCCGCATCGAGGAATCGCACAAACGTGCCTTTTGCCTCCTGAAAGGCGCGATTGCGACTCGCCGCCGCATTGGGCGTTCCTTCACTAATCACTCGAACGCCGTGCCGCTCGAAGCTGCGCGCCACCGCCACGCTTCGATCGCTTGAGCCGCCGTCCACCACAATGGTTTCCCCGATCTCCCCGTTTTGGGCGAGAACGGAGTCGAGCGTTTCGGCCAGAAATCGATCCGCGTTACGGCACGGAATGCAGGTGGAGACGAGGACTCCCATAGTCAGGCCGGAGCGTGCATACCGAGGGCTTTTCGCCAGCAGTGCCGGAAATACCAGCGCTTTGAATCGGCCACATAGTGATGCATTACGGCCTTGCACTCGTCGGCTTCACGCGCACCCGGCAGCGTCACATAATCCTCGATGGGCGCCGCCTTCGCGTCGCTCCGACCCGCCAAAAAGAGAGCCACCAGGGCCTGCTCCTGAAAATACTGGGTTCCCCCTTTTTCGATCAGGGTCCGACACCACCACTCCAGGCGGTCCCAGTCGAAGTCTTCGCTGCGCAATCCAAGAATGCCGCTGTTGATGCGCTCGCGAACCGGACGCCCCGCCAGCTCCTCCAGGAGTTCCAACGGGTAACCGTACGCATTTTGGATGTCGGTTGCGCAAAGCGGGAAAGGATCTCGGAACCACTCGAGCAGAAGATTTGGGCGTCGGAAAAACAAGAGATCGGAATCGAGCAGAAGTTTCCAGCCCGAGAGCCCGGCGTGTGGGTCGAGGATCTTGCGGATGACCGGCTGTAAGCGGCGGCGCTGTCGCAGCGTTGGGTAGCTCGATTCCGGTAACGCTTGATCCAGCCGCGCCTCGATTTCACGGTTCGTTATCAGCGTCGCACCCGCGCACACCCGGGCTATCGATTCGAACTGCGCTGCCGTGAGGGTCCCGTCATCGAGTACCACGCCCCGGATCGGGCGCCCTGTCGTGTGGGCGAGACTCCAGGCGCAAAAGACGGTCTGTTCCCAATACCGCGAGCCGGTAAGAAAGTGGACGGCGAGCGGTTCGCCTTCGCGGACTGGGATGGGCAGCTCCCGCGCGGCGGCACGCATCTCGCCCCGGCCTCGTGCGGTCCGCCATTGCTCGATCGGTCCACCTTCGCGCAGCGATTGGATGATCCAACCCTTTGGGCGGTGCCAGCTCAGATACAAAAGGCGTCCCGGCGTAATCATCGCTCAAGGTTCGGTTCGACCGAGAAACGCGCGCCGGATCAGTTTGTTCTGTCGGAAGACGGTCCGAATCCCGCGAGGGGTAAATTTCCGGGCGGCAATCCGGAGGAGTTGACGCGTTGCGCCCCACCAGACGCGCCTCCAGGCGGAGGCACTCATGCCGGAGGAAATGACCGCGGAGAGTTCCGGAATCCAGGCGCGATGGCCGAGGCGTTCATTGATCAGGCTGGCCGTCTCGGTATGTCCGCTCCGGGTATGCACGATGCGTACCGGTCCACAGGCGAAATTCACCCAGTGCGGAATAAAGTCGAATTCAGGTCCCAAGACGGCCAGCCGGAGGTCGGATTCATAGAGCGCGACGCGGAGGGTCTTTTGATCGCTGACGTTCGAGTAATGATAGTGGCCGTCGCGGTTTGAGGCGCGGCAGAAGTCATAGAGTTCGAGCCAGCGCGCGAAGAATGCCTCGACCGCCGGTGAGCGCTTAAAAGCGAGAACACCCCCTTGAAACTCTGGAAACGCATCCGGAATACCAAGCATGGGGCAATCGTGTCCCTCGAACAGCTGGTGGCCGGCAAAGTCGAAGCGGTCCAGCAACTCGAAAATCTCGTCGAGGCATCCGATCGCATGAGCGTCCGTATCGAGATAAATGAAGCGTTCATACGGACTGAGACGAAGCGCGAGCTTATCGCGAAAGCTAAAGTCAGGCTCGGGGAGTTCGACGAAATCATCCCAAAAGGGACTGGGCGGGACATGGTCGGCAATGAGACAAATCGGTGTCGTGGGGTTGGATCGGCGCGCGACTGCCGCAGCCTCACGCGCTTCGGCGGCATAGCGGTCGCCGCTCGCAATAAAGACCAGTCCGTGCGGCTTCACGGCACGTTTTTCGCAATTTGCCTGGGCATCAGCACGGTGACCCCGTTGCTGCGTTCCGTCGCGAAGGTGAAGACACGGAATCGGTCGTGAAGTTCTTCGAGAGACTGGCGTACGCCCGGGCAACTCACGGAGTCATGCAAAACGAAATAGCCGCCCGGCGAAATCCGCGGGGCATAGGCGAGAATCTCGTCGCGCGTTTCGGGATAGAGATGTGACGTATCGAGGAAAAGCAGATCGATTTGGGCCGGCAACTGTGCCAGCACCGCCGCATCGAGCGAGCCTCCGCAGACGAACTGCACATCGCTGGCGAGCCCGAGCCGGGACAAGTTTTCCTCCGCCCGGGTCAGCACGTCCCGATGAAGTTCCACGCACCAAAGGCGCCCGCCGCCGCCGCCAGCCCGTAACGCGCGGGCAAAGCAGGCGCTGGTCCAACCCACATAGCAGCCGAGTTCGACCACCGTCTTTGCGCGGGCCCGATAGGCAAGATTTGCCAGAAAACGCGAGACCGAGGGCTCCGCGTTGAAATACGCGGGGGCGCCTGGCGGAAGAAATTCACGCTCCTCACCGAGCGCGACGGAAAAGTCCGGGATTGCCTCACTCGTCCCAAAGAGCGTCTCGGCGAATTCGAACGGCTCGGCCGACCCTCGCACATCGGCATACATCAGACCGTATTCGCGCGCCATGGCCACGACATCGGTGTACACGAAGCGCCGCGTGAGGGCGTTGCGAAGCAGGCGCAAACGGGGCGCGAGATTGTCCTGAAAAAAGCTCACAGGGAGGCGGGCAGAGACGACTCTTTAGGAGTGCGCGTTGGTGGAGTCGATCTTCGAGGAAATTGGGCGCTGACCCGTCGGCAGAGAATTCACGTGCGTTAGTCTCCGGCCCTCGCGGCGCGCCAATTGTCCGCCTGGCCTTCCAGCTGCCCCGCGGCGCGTTCCCAAGTCAGCCTGGCTGCAGGCCCAGCCCAGGGACGATTGCGAAACCAAGCGCGCAATTTACGCATTGGCAGGGTGACCGGCAGAATGGGTGGCCAGGGACAAAGTTCATGAATCGCAAGCATCTGCACAAAAGAGCGCATAATGGAACGCTGCAATCGACTCAGATACACGAGGCTGGTCCGCGCTGGCGGCATGAGGTGGGTGAAACTCAGCGTGGGGAAATAGCCCAGGCTGTAACCATGTTTGAGCGCTGTGAGCGCCATGTCATTGTCGCCGCTGGAGGCGAGCGAATCTCCCGCGCGATCCAGCGCGGCGCGCGCCGCACTGAGTTCCACTTCTGCCGCATAGAGTTTCGCGGCGCGAGTCCGCAGCACCATCCCGGCACCGAGGGGCGCACACTTGGGAAAGCCCGTTGCCGGAGGGTCTGCGATCAGGCTTTCCGGGCCAAAATCCCGCAACGCCAGGAGACCCTGGAAATCCATGACCCAAGGAGGCGGTTCCTCATCGAAGCGGGGGAGTGACTTTCCCCCGATCGCCCCGAGCCTCGGGAATTCGGCGAAGATGCGAAGTGCTTCGCGGAGATAGTCGGGCTCGAGCACATTGTCGTCTGCCACCGTCGCGACAAACGCTCCGGCGGCAGCGTGGAAACCCGCCAGCAGCGCGCGGGTCAGGCCCAGTCGCCCCTCCAAGATGATCCGTCCGTGCGGATGCCAGGATAGATCGACCCTTCCCTCCAGCGGAGGCTCTGATCGGTTGTCAATAAGGAGCAGTTCCCAGCTTTCGAGGGGAAGCGTCTGCTTCTGCAACGCCGCCAGCGTCTCCGCGAGATAGTCCGCGCGGGGGTTGTGCGTTGGAAGGACGACCGTGAATTCAAAACTCATCGGCTTGGGGCAAGCGCGGACGCCTGGAGAATCAATGGTGCGCGCAAGCCGCTGCAACGCGTTGCACTTCTTCTTCGGTGATTTCCGGGAACATGGGTAGGGAAACCACCCGTTTGGACAGTGCTTCCGCCACCGGAAAACTCCCCTCCCGGTGGCCGAGATCCCGATACGCTTCCTGCAGGTGCACCGGAATCGGATAGTGAATGCCGTGGGCTATTTTTTCCGCGTCGAGGGCCGCTTGCAGTCCGGTCCGGTCGGCGGTTTGAACGACGTAAAGATGCCAAACGGGATCGGCCCAGGGGGCGACTTTTGGCAAGCCGAGCTTCGTGCCCGCCAGCAATTCCGCATAGCGTGCCGCCGCTTGCCGCCGCTGTTCGTTCCAGCGCGCGAGATGCGGCAGTTTCACGCGGAGAACCGCGGCTTGCACCGTATCCAGCCGGGAATTGAAGCCCTTCATCAGGTGCTCGTATTTGACCTTCTGCCCGTAGTTGCGGAGCAGCATGACCTTCTCCGCCAATTCGGCGTTGTTCGTCACCACGGCGCCGCCGTCGCCATAGGCACCGAGGTTTTTGCCGGGGTAAAAACTGTAACAGCCGATGTCGCCCAGGATTCCGAGCGGTCGACCCTTGTAGGTCGCGCCGTGACCTTGGGCGTTGTCCTCAACCACGAACAGCTTCCGGCTCCGCGCGATCTCCAGGAGCGGATCCATATCGGCCGGATGGCCGTAGAGATGCACCGGCATGAGCGCCTTCGTCCGGGGCGTGAGCGCTCGCTCCACGGCCGCAGGATCGATCGTGTAATACTCGGGATCGCAATCGACCAGCACGGGTCGCGCGCCCGTCAGGGAGATGGCAAGCACGCTCGCGATGTAAGTATGCGCGGGGACGATCACCTCGTCGCCGGGACCGATTCCCAGTGCCAGCAAGGCCAGATGCAGCGCATCAGTCCCATCGCCGACTCCGATGCAGTGCGGCGCCCCATTGAATACGGCGAATTCCTTTTCGAACTCGCGAGTATCTTCGCCGAGAATGTAGTCACCGCGTCCGACCGCGCCCAGGATGGCGGCATCCATCTCGGGCTGAAGCGACCGATACTGGCGGAGGAGATCGACGAATTGAATGGGGGGCATGAGTCAGAGGACTGAGGACAACCGAAGCGCGGGGAGCGCTGAGATGGCCGGGACATCGCGTAGGTAGCGATGAGTGAGATGGGAGTCGAACGAAGGCAAAGGACAACCGAGCGGAGCGAGATAGCCGCTCAAATTTCGCCTTGGATGGTCTTCCCCAGCGGCAAAGGACTGCGGACGAAACGGAGGAGCGGAGGCGATGGCACAATCCGACTCGGGTGCTGCGGTGGATTTTGGGCAATGAAGACGGAGCGTAGGAGCGGAGGCGATGGCGCAATGCGACTTGGGTGCTGCGGTGGAGTTTGGGCCAATCTGGAGATTAGCCGTACCGGATGTTTGCGAACTGCAGGCTCTCCCCAGAATGGAGCCGGGTCGGTTGAGCAAGCTGCGAGCGAATCCTCCGGAAAGAATGTCAGCGCATTTTAGTGAGCTTGCCGCTGCGCAGGCGCCAGCGAGCGCCGGTTTCGGGGCAGACCGCGATGCACTTGTCATCGAACTTCAACTTCGTGCCTGCCGCCGAGACCCAGCCGATGATGCGGGCGGGAACGCCAGCGACGAGCGCATAGTCTGGGACGTCTTTCGTGACGACTGCGCCGGCTGCGATCATCGCGCAGCGCCCGATTGCAATGCCACAGACGATGGTCGCATTGGCTCCGATACTCGCGCCATCCTTCACCGTGGTGGGCACGAGCCATTCGCCCTTACAGTAGCGCCCGGCGGCGGCCGGGAAACGGGGTGAGCGAGGCGCGAGGTCATTCGTAAAGACGGCCGCAGGACCGATGAAGACGTCGTTCCCAATCTTCACGCCGTCCCAGATCATCACCCCGTTCTTCACCGTCACGCGATGGCCGATTCTCGCGCCACTCTCCACGAAAGCGTGATCGCCCACATTGCAATCGCGACCGAGGCGCGCGCCTTTCATCACGTGAGCAAAGGCCCAGATGCGCGTGCCGGCTCCGATCTGCTCGCTCTCCACAAGCGCCGCAGAGTGGGTGAAGAATGCAGGTTTGGCCATGGGTGAAATTTTTCCCAGTCCTCAGTCGTCGGTCCTTTGCCCCTTTGGAAGAGAATCAAGGCGAGATATGAGGGGCTGTTTGGCTCGGTGAAGAGATGAAAGTTTTGCGAGGCTATCTACGCTACGCTCCGGTTCTCCCGCTCCGCGGGATCGGCTGTATTCAGTCCTTTGCCGCTGGGGAAGACCATTCAAGACGAATTTTGAGCGGCTATCTCGCTCCGCTCTATTGTCCTCAGTCCTTTGCCGCTGGGGAAGACCATCCAAGGCGAAAATTGAGCGGCTATCTCGCTCCGCTCGGTTGTCCTCAGTCCTCGATCCTCGATCCTCGATCCTCTGTCCTCTGTCCTCAGTCCTCAGGCCTCAGTCCTCAGTCCTCAGTCCTCAGTCCTCGGTCCTCACGCTGCCCTGCTGGACCGAAGGCATTCCTCGATGCGGCAAAGCGCGCGCACTACGCCCACCGCGAAGTTGCCGTCCGAGCGGGGCGAACGGCGCTCGCGGATTGCGCTCAGAAATTCGGAGTCCTGCGCTTTCAGCGGCTCCCCGGCCTGGACCTTCGGCAGCCGCACGTCGCCATCGAGCATCGAGAGCCGCAGGAACTCGCCGTAGTCGGAGACCTCCAGCTTCGTCTCGACCGACTTCTCGTACACCGCGACAGGATTCGAGAGCGCGAGGTCGTCCCAGGTGATCATGCGCTTGCTGCCCACGAGAGTCACGTGGCGAACCTTTTTCGGATCGAGCCAACTGCACTGGATCGAAGCGAGTACGCCACCCGGATATTTGAGGCTGATGTTCACCACGTCCTCGATGCCGGGCTGGATGAAGGCCGCCCCCATCGCCTGAACAGCGACGGGCTCGGCCTCGAGCAGCCAGTTGAAAACGGCGATGTCGTGTGAAGCCAGATCCCAGGCTGCGTTCACATCGCTGCGCACCGGCCCAAGGTTTGTGCGCACCGCGGTGAGCGAGCGGATCGCGCCTACTTCGCCAGAATCCACGAGTTCCTTCAACTTCAGCATTCCGGCGTTGAACAGGAAGACATGGCCGACCATGAGCACGAGCCCCCTGGCTTCGGCGAGAGCCACGAGTTCAGCTCCTTCGGCGCCGGTCGTGCAGAGCGGCTTCTCGCAGAGGACGTGTTTGCCCGCATGCAAGGCCTCTGCCACGACCTCGGAGTGCGTCTTTGTCGGGGTGACAATCACCACCGCATCGAGCCCTGCGTCCCGGAGCATTTCGCGATAGTCGCGAAAGCCGCGGACGTGCGGAAACATCTCGCAGACGTCGGCGAGCCGCTGCTCGCTCGACTCGCTAATGGCCATAACGGCGCAGTCCTTGAGCTGCGAGAAAACGCGAATGTGATTGGGGCCCCAATGCCCGCACCCAATGACGCCGAGCTTGAGTGCGCTCATGCGGGGACATCCGCGGTGCGGACGATGCGCAGATTTTTCAACGTCTTTTCGGCTTCGCTGAAATACTCCTGCGGCTGCGGCATCGAAAGAATCCACTCCGCGTACCGCCGCACCCCTTCTTCCACTGGCACTTCGGGGCGCCAGCCGAGCGCACGCAGGCGCGCGTTGTCGAGCACGAGATGCCGGATGTCGATCGGACGGTATTCTCCCGGGGTGGCGGGTTCGAGCTCGAGCTTGTAGGCGCGCCCGAGCAGGCGCGCGAAGTCCAGCACCGGCGTGCCGAGACTCGTGCCGACATTAAAGACCTCGTAGTCGGCGGCGGGATTCTCGAGAACCGCGACATTCGCGCGCGCCACGTCCTCCACGAAGGTGAAGTCGCGCGTCTGGCGCCCGTCCTCGTAGATGATGGGGGACTTGTTGTTCAAGAGGCGCGTGGAGAAAATCGAGCAGATCCCCGAGTAAGGATTGAAGATCGACTGCCGCGGGCCGTAAGTTAGCCCGTAACGGAGCGCGACGGCCGGAATACCCCACTCGCGTCCCAGTCCCACGGTGAGGCGCTCTTCGAAGTGTTTGGAGAGCGCGTAGATGTTGCTCAGTTTCACCGGTGCGTCTTCCGAGATGGGTACGCTCCGGCCGCTCTGGCCGCACTGCGGACATTTCACGTTCCAGTCGCGCGCCTGCATCTGCGCGATCGGCCGGGTGCTGCCGTAAAAATGCCCATGTTCGGCGCATTCATAACGCCCTTCCGAATAGACCGCCTGCGACGAGGCGGTGACGATTTTCCGGATATTCAACCCGCGGGTGCGAATGACCTCGAAAATGCGCGCGGTGCCTGTCACATTGACGTCCGCCATCTTCACCAACTCCGGCGCAAAGCCGCCATAGACGGCTTGGTGGAAGATGATCTCGACCCCTTCTAGTGCTTTTTCGACGTCGTTGAGAGATCGGACATCTCCATGCAGGAATTCGATATCCTTGGTGATCCAAGGGGGGCGGCCTTCGAGGTGGATGCAGGGTTCGAGATTATCGAGGACGCGCACGTCGTAGCCCTTCCGGAGAAGTTCATCGACGATGTGCGACCCGATGAGCCCGGCTCCGCCTGTGACGAGTGCTTTTGCGGCCATGAAGAATTGGTCTATCTAATTTAGATCGAAGTTTTCAATGAAACTCGTTGATGGGCGGACCTCGCAAGTCAAACGGCTTCCGGCTCAGAACGCGCTTCCTGGCTCTCTGGTGGATAGTGGTGAACTATGCGCGCTGGGTTTCCCATGGCGACGCACCGTCCAGGTAAGTTCGCCAGAACGACCGAGCGATTACTGACGGTAGCGTCGTTTCCGATTGTCACGCCTTTCAAAATCGTCGCGTCCGGGCCTAAGTGAACGCGATTGCCTAA
Source organism: Chthoniobacterales bacterium (assembly GCA_038226705.1). Classification (GTDB taxonomy): domain Bacteria; phylum Verrucomicrobiota; class Verrucomicrobiia; order Chthoniobacterales; family SZAS-18; genus SZAS-18. The sequence continues at coordinate 22,855 of JBBRQH010000011.1, forward strand.
GACAATTGGTTTTCCCGCATCGGGTTTATTGAAATTGCCGGGGGACCAATCGTGAGCATTTGAGTCCAGGATCAGGCAGCCATCGCCGAATGCACATTCAGAACCGATGGAGATCTTCTTAAAGCAAATTATTCGAACCGCCCGCATAACAACCGTGCCCCGGCCAATTAACAGTTCCGACCCGCGCGAACGGATTTCAAGTCCGATCGGTCCCAGCCAATGAGCACCTCCGTTAAAGGCAAAGCTTACGCCGTCTTCCAAAGTGATCTTGCCGCCACTACCGATTACCCGCACAGGGTGAAAGAATTGAACGCCTCTGCCCATAATCAATTCGACTCCTTGCAGGCGGCAACTTAGGATGAAGCGTCTGCGCCTCCACCACATAGTAATCGTTAAACTAATTCTCTGATACTCACGGAGAAGGCGCGTAAACGCTCGAGCGACAAACATAACTTGGGAGCGTTACAATGTGGGGAGACGGGCGGTCATACTGGAAGCCAAACTGACAACTCACGCATAAGAGTCTTAACGCCCTCATGGTCGCCAACGGACAAGTATGAAGCAGTTTGGTCCGTATTAAGGCGCGGGAAGCGAGCCGTGTATATATTCGCACCAGGATTCGCCGAAGCCAACCATTTGCAACACGCCTCGGATGCCGCCTTCGCAGCTGCGTATTCCAAGTTACGCAGCGGGGGTGAATCCACTGCAATTGTCGAAGCATTGAAAAGCGCGAACTTACCCCCAGTACTTTGGGCTAGCCACTGCGCCACGCGGACCAAGCCTCCGCAGTAGACCGCGCAGAATTTCTCAAAAAGGAGCGTGATTAGCGTGTAGCCGTCACCCTCAACAATCGGGGGTGTCGCGAAGTAGCATGCGTGATCAAAGCCTGTGCAACACGCTGGGAGACTCGCCCGCAATTGTGAATCGTTGGTGTCGAAGTGAAAAGCAACCGCCTTGCCCCCGGCCGAATTGATATCTGCCGCCACTCTATCCGCGTCTTCCTTACCCAACCGATAGGTTAAAGCGACCTGTGCCCCGCCTGCGGCCAGAATTTTTGCTGCGATCTCTCCCAAACCACGCGAACCCCCGAAGACAATGACCTTGCGTCCCGCGAAACGGTTCGTCGAAACGCAATCTCTAATAGCCCCCGCGTTTGCTTGCATAACGGGTGCAGGCCGCACGAGTGCGCGCAAGACCCCGTGCCCCACCACCCCACCGACAGAAATCCCGAGCCGCTGTGTGGACCGCCGATATTCTGTGACGCGATAAGTGAAGGGCTCTTCCATGTCGGAATCCGAGCCGAAAGTGAAATCGAGTTGAATGAATACCGAGTGCTCGCCTGGGACCTTCATCCCTATAACACGCGTAACCGCTAGCATGGCTGCGAGCGATTCGGGCGTTTGCGTTGCAGCTAGTGCTGGAAAGAGCACTCGCCCTAACTCTACTGCCCAAAATAAATCTAGAGCACCACTGAGATTGTGCGCGTCGTCCAAATTCGGTCGCGCAGGAATTTCACGGGGTGGAACCTCGTTGCGCGTCAATGGACCCACGGCGCTTTGATAGGCTCCGGTGAAGGAGATCTCACATCGACATAAAATCCGTCCGGCTTCGCCGACAGCTACAGAAAGGTCGCCACGCTCGTTCTCCGTTGCAGACATCGCAATTCTTACTCCCGCGCGGACAGGTCGTAGGAACTTAGCGGAGATTCGAGTCCATTGCTGTTTCGACGCACCTTTCACATACCATTCGTTGAGGGCCCAGAGTATTACGTGAACGCCGTGCGCGACGCAGTCACCGAGCTGGGTCCTTCGCGCTGCCACGGGATCGATGTGCAGTGGGTTGAAATCACCAGATATTTCCGCGAATGCGGCCAAGTCCTCAAGCGTAAATGTGCGCTCCGCGTCCACGTGTTGTAAATCAGCTAGGAGTCAGATCGAGGCCGTGAGCGGAACATACTTGCACAACCTTAGCGACCGAAGTCAAACTGAGCACTTCGGCGGTAGACAATTCGGTGCCAACTGCGTCTTCAATTCCAATTATAATATTGATCTGGGCGAGCGAATCCCAACTTGGGATTGTCTGAGGCCCATCGGTGAGTTGCAAGGGAGTTGTCGTATTCAGAATTGGCTGGAGCAGTTGATTTATTGTCATAGCTATGGGTTCACGTGCTCGGATGATCTCAAATAGATCCATTTTGGAGTCACTCCTGACGCGGGCAACACCAAATGCCATTTGCTGAAGTCGGCCGCCAGTTCGTCAACGATAAATCCGCAAGACGCAAAAAAGCCCTCAGTCTGCGCATTCCTTGCACTGCGAATGAAATCTCCGCGTATAATCCTTACGCCTTGAGCATGCGCCCGGTCACAAATTATCCCTAGAAACGCCTTTTCAACACTTCGACCAAGAACGCGGCAGCTTAGTAGAAAGGTGTCTATCCTCCATTCGTCGTCTGTCAACTCAACCAATGCGGCGCCAATAACGCCTTCATCAGCAAAACGATCACGGCAGGAGCACCAGAATACACGCCACGCTGCATCCTGAGTTCGCTTCTGAATCTCTACTTCAGTATAGCGCCTGGTAGTGAGATTGAATTGATTGGTTTTCTGGGTCAGTTGCGCCACTCGTGAGATCTGCGCTAAGTCATCACAGCCCACGTCAATGTGCGTCGCCAGGCTCTGAAGGTATTCCTCCACACTCGAGGAGCCTGATGCGAGCCGGGATCGACTCTCTAAGGCAGAATACGAATTTGCGCGTAGGGAGTCCTCACGCGTAATCGCCAGCGTGTCGAATCGGCGGCATGTAACTAGCCATCGGAGCATTTCCAAAGGGTCACTTGCCGGACAAACCTCAACTTCGGGCAACGCTTCCTCGATCCAATTCCGCTCAACTGGATTGTCGTCCAGGAGTACAAAGGCATCAAGACCAAGTTTAAGTTCAACCGCGAGTTCGCAGAGGTTTGTTGCTTTGTCCTTCCAGTTAATTCGATGCGCGCTAAAGCTATCACGCTTAAGAATCATCTCCGGACGTTGGCCGAATACCTCCCAAACATCTGCCTCGTTATTTTTGCTAGCGATGGCGAGAGTCGTGCCGCGTTTGCGTAGTGCAAAGATTTCTTTCTGCAATTCCGTGTAGATGTTCCCTGGAAATCCTCCGCCGATTCGTAGTGCGGCGACGCCGTCCTCGCCCGCGACTCCACCCCAGAGCGTGTTGTCGAGATCTACGACCAGGCATTTGCGAGAAAATCCCTTCTGCGCTGCACAAAACGCTGCAATTTCAGCTGCCAATAGATTGGCAAGCTCGTCTGCGACTGGTCGGCTCGCCATGAATCGTTGCTTGTGTAATCCTGGCCAAATCGCTCCGCATTGGCCAGATAATAACTCTGCGTCCAGCACAAACGCGTCGCGGGTCTCTCGGCAACGTTGAGACAAATACAAATTGATAGTGCGGGCAAAATCTGCAAGGCCGAGATTGCCGCGTGGCTCGAGCATCCCGTTCGGGCGACTTTCGAGGGAAACGAGGTTTTGCACTAGAATAAGACCATCGAAACTCTTTCTGAGCGCCGTGACATGCGACCACGCTTCCTCAACGGATTGCTCCGCAGCGTCAGGGCTTGAGGCTTTCAGTCTCTGCCAAATGCCAGTGACTGGGGCGAGAACGATCACCTCAGGTTCGTGGTTGAATAATCCGCTTTTCGAATTCCGGGTTTCAAGTGCGAGCTGCCCGAATGGAGAGTGGTATTGGGCGACAAACATGCCACGCTCCAGCAGGCGCAAAGCGACTGGCTCAGAGAGGTTCTCGAGCGAGGTATCGCTTGAAAAAGCGACTCGGACAGAGCGGGCTGTGAAATCAGTTCGCTTGCGGATCTTGTCGTCACCTAGAGACCGTGTAAGCGCTAGTTTTTCAGGACGGCTCATCCCTTCGCGTAAGGCTTTCTGCACGACGCGCAGGCTTCGCCAGCTGCCGTCGCTGCCAAGTGACTCAATGAGTTTTGTTGCTGTCATCGTGGAAAGTTTTCGGCGCCCCGGAACGGCGGGAGCCGGCTGGCAAAATGGCAATGTTCAGCGATTCCGCTGGACACGAGCCGGAACCCCGTAGGCGATCGCCAGGGTAGGTATATCGCTTGTAACAACGGCGCCCGCACCAATGATACATCCATCCCCGAGTGTAACTCCGCCGAGAATTGTTGCGCCGGCTCCGATCCAAACATCGCGACCGATGTGCACGGGTTGCGGAATATCCGGCTGCGAACGGATGTCGACTGTGGGTTCAGGCACGGAGTGGCTGGCGGAGATGATCCGGCAACCAGGCGCAAGCAGCGTTTGCTCGCCGATGGTAATGCCACCGTGGCCGTAGAGGAGTACGCCGGGCCCGATGTGCACAAGTGACGCAAGAACGATCGAACCTCCATGGGGATGCACCATTGCGCTGGAACAGATCTCGCAGTGCTCACCAATCTCGATCGCGCCGGTTCTCGCCACGCTGCCGGTCAAAGCAACCTCGGCGCCTCGCGAAATCGTGACACCTGCGCCCAGTCGAACGCCGGTTGCGCGGGCAAAAACGATTCGAAAAAGGGAGAGGAACCATTCCCCCCTGCGCAGGATCGCTTGGAAATCGTTCCGAACTGGCCCGGCTGAACGAGAATCCAACTCGGGTAGAGGAGGGGAACTCTCTGCCAACAATGCGCCGGAGCGCGAGCCCTTGGTTTTTGCGCTTTCAAGCCTTGCCATTTTGAGAGTTAAGCTCAAGGGATTTCATTCCGAGTCGATTGCGAGATTCCACTCGCCGACTACGCGCATATGCCCAACCCAGTCGGTCGACACTCCTCCCGGGAGGGAATAGGGAGAAACGAAATCGAAGCTTAGGACATCCAAAGCGCGGTCAAGCGATTGCACTCCGTCTCCAAACCAGATGCTAACGCTGTACAACCCGGAGTAGAGTTGGAGGCTGGGAACAGAAATACTCATCGTTCCGCTTCGCGCGGGTCCAGGTCGGAATTCGCCACTCATATTGGTGTCGAAGCCAAACATCGGGCTGCCGCTGGGGTTGCGCACCACCATCCCGACAGTCACCGACGGGAGAACCGTGGGGGAGGAGAACCCCACGTTGACGATGAGGTCACCTCGCGCCAGCGCAGCGGGATCGACGCTCACGCTCGCAATATGGGGCTTCGAGGGATCGCGCGCGAGTGCGACGCCACCCTGCTTCGCAGAGCGCTGATAGGCGCCGATGACGGAATCAATTGTCGAATCCAGACAAACCTTGCCGCCATCCAGATAAATTCCGCGTGAGCAGAGCCGGGAAACGGCGCTCATGTTATGGCTGACGAACAAGACGGTTCGCCCTTCGCCCGTGGCCACATCCTGCATTTTGCCCAGACACTTCCGTTGGAATTCGGCGTCGCCAACCGCCAGGACTTCATCGACGATCAGGATCTCCGGATCCAGATGGGCCGCGACGGCGAAGGCGAGACGAACGTACATCCCGCTGGAGTAGTGTTTTACCGGGGTATCGAGAAATTTTTCGACCCCCGCGAAGGCGACGATCTCATCGAATCTCCGCGCGATCTCCGCGCGTGCCATGCCCAGGATGACGCCGTTGAGAAAGATATTCTCCCGCCCAGTGAGCTCGGGATGGAAGCCGGTGCCCACTTCGAGAAGGCTGGCGACGCGTCCGCGCAGGGAAACGCGACCAGCAGTGGGCTCAACAATCCGACTCAGGACCTTGAGGAGCGTCGACTTTCCGGCGCCATTCCGCCCAATTATCCCGAGCACTTCGCCCTGTCGAATCTCGAAACTCACGTCCTCGAGCGCACGAAAAGGCGGCGCGTTGTCCTTGCTGCGACGTGAAACGCGTCGAAACGGTGCCCGGACAGCGTTGGCGATCGATTCGCGAAGCGTCGCATAGCTGCGCTTATTCGTCGCAGCGGCTCCAAGGCGATACTCCTTGGTCAGGTTTTCGACCCGGATAATGGGAGAATTCAAAGGCAGAGTCTGAATCGTGGCCTGTCAAAACCAAGGCCAACTCTTATGGCTGAGCCCGCGGAATTGCGGTGTTCATACGCCGGTGGGTGGATGACGCTCGGCGATGAAATTGGCGAGAGGGTGACACGTGTTTTCTTCCCGAACGAGCGGCGAAATTTCGACGAATCCATTCTCACGCAGCAAATTCTTCGCCGCCGTATCGCGCTCGATCCCGTCCTCGAAGACGATCATCCGGAGCTTCGGATTGCGGAGGAGCGATTTACACCCACTAAGCACTTGCTCTTCGTGGCCCTCTACGTCGATCTTCATCAGGGTGGGCGAGGGGACAGTGCCTTCTGCGATCATTGCGTCTGCAGTCGATATAACGATTGCAAGCTTCGATTCATACCGGTTGCAATCCCAGGCTGTGATGGAAGAGGCACCGGGGTTTCCTGCGTCGGCCAGGTGAAGCTCAACTTCGCCAATTTGGTCGGAGAGACCGATCTCTTGGACGGAAACGTCAAGGCCGTTCAGCTCGGCATTTGCGCGGACGCGGTTCGCCATGGCGGGATTGGGTTCGAAAGCCACGATGATGGCTCCTGGCCGCGCAGCGGCCGCGTGGATGCTGTGCAGTCCAAAGTTGGCGCCCACGTCCCAAAAAACGTCGGTGGCCAAAAGTCGGCGGACGACCGCATCGAGAACCTCGCTTTCATAGTAGCCTGCCTTGAGCACGAATCCGTCGATGTAGCTCGTCGGGTCAAGTTCCAAGAAGGCGCCCCGAGAAGTCCTCATCCGGAGGAGATGACCCTCGCCGCCCAGAAGCCTGCGCAGTCGATGGAATCCGCGGAGGCCCGAGCGCAAGTAATGCGTGAGCAAACGATCGCGCAAACTGATTGTACGGGGCACCCCAGGACCTTGCATCGTGAATTCGAGGGGAGACGGCGGAAGGCGGAGGTCGGCGCGAATCGCCTCGCGACGGATACTTCAGCAGTTACGATTTCGAAATATCGAATGGACCACTAGCCGTGTGCCCGAGTGCGCTGCCGGGATGACTGTAACCAACGGGGAAAGAAACCACGTCGAACCGCGCTGACGATGCGCCGGCGAAAATCGGGAGGCGAAGCGAGGAATAATTTCACCAGCGCCCAAAAGCGCGGGCGCCCATGCCCACTCGCACGCTGTCCCGGGTCATTCAGCGAGTCCTCCAAGAGAAGAACGTCCAAATTCATTTTCGCCAGACGGCCCGGCTCGCCGGCCAGCAACGCAGCGAGCGCCTTAAATAGATCCAGAATGCGAACGCTCTGGGTTTTTGGATCGAGACTGTTCCACGCTCCTCCCGGATGCTCTCGATATGCCGACATCGTTTTTGGAACAGAGGCAAAGTTGCCTCGCAAGCTGGAAAAAATCCAAGTTGGCCAGTCAATCATTTTGATCCCGGAAAAGGCCGGGGGAAGCGTGGCCAGTGCCGACCTCCGCATTACCACGGAAGCCGTCGGAATGGAGTTTCCGCGCAACAAGTCTGCCGTGCTCAACTCCGAAATCGGCCCGGGGGGGAAGAACCTGCCGGTGTCCGCGCCTGTTTCGTCGACCAACGCGGAGCGGTGAAAGACCGCGACGACTTCGGGTCGCGCTTTTAAGAGGTCGGTCTGTTGCTGGAGTTTCGCCGAATCGGTCCAGTAGTCGTCGCCTTCAAGAAACGCGATAAACTCGGCGCGACACTCTGCCATTACGGCCGTCCAATTGCGATGCATCCCGATATTCTTCGGGTGGAGCAGCAGGCGGATGACCTCCGGGTGCGCGCGCTGCAGTTTCTCCACCTGCTCCCGCGTATCGTCAGGGGAAGCATCCTCCCCGATGACAATCTCGAAGCGAAAATCGGTCTGCTGCGCCAGGGCGCTCTCCACCGCTTGGGCAATGAAGCGGCCATGGTTGTACGCCAGCATTGCAACGGAAAGCAACGGAGGCGGCTCCATCCTCATGCGGGCCGAAGTCTGGCCCGGATCGCGGGAGCCTGCGCCAGCGCAGCGCGAATAATTGCGCAGATAAGGTTTATGTCTGCGACGGAAACAGCCTGGCCCGTGGGGAGCACGATCACCCGCGCCGCGACGCGTTCCGTCTCCGGGAGGCGGGCGCCGGCGTCCGGGTCCAGGGAGGCGTAAGGCTCCATCCGATGGCACCCCGGCCAGAAATACTTACGGGCCAGAACGTTTTCGGCCTGCAAGACCGCGACCAGTTCATCGCGGTTGAGCGCGGCCCTCTCCCCATCCACCTCCACCACCACGTATTGAAAATTGCGCCGCTCACCCCGCTCATCATCCGGGTTCAGAAGCGAGAAATGGGGCACCCCGGCCAGCCCCTCGCGGTACGCGGCGTGGTTACGGCGATTGACCGCAATAATCGCCTCCATCGCCTCGAGGGAGGTCAGGCCCATGGCCGCGTGGACTTCCGTCATTTTGCCGTTGGTGCCGATGTGACGGACACAATCAAAGCCGACGAAGCCAAAGTTTCGCATCAAGCGAAGTTTCGCGGCGAGGGCGTCGTCGTTGGTGACGACGGCGCCGCCTTCAAAAGAATTGATGAATTTGGTGGCATGGAAGGAGAACACCTCACAGTTGCCAAATCCGCCCACCATGCGGTCGCCTTTCGAACAACCGAAGGCGTGGGCGGCATCGTACATGACTGACCACCCGCGCTCATGGGCGAGGGCGTCCAGAGCTTCCGTCTCACAGGGCCGGCCCCAGACATGCACTCCGATGAGTCCAGTGGTCCGATCGGTGGCCACCCGCCTCACCGCCGAGACATCTAGGTTGTGGGTGCGGGGATCGATATCGGCAAAAACCGGAGTGATTTGCTGCCACTGCAGCGCATGGGCCGTCGCGATGAAGGAATAGGCCGGCACAATCACCTCACCCTGCATGCCGAGGGCGCGCGCTGCGATCTCCAGGGCGATCGTCGCGTTGCACATCGCGACGCAGTGGCGGACTTGAGCGATCTGCGCGATGCGCTGCTCGAATTCCCGAACCATCGGTCCGTCGTTGGTGAGCCAGCGGTTATCGAGTATCTCAGCAACGCGCGCGAGCAACGCGGCCCGATCTCCGAGATTGGGGCGGCCGACATGAAGTGGCTCCGCGAACGCTGGTTTGCCGCCCAGGATACCTAATGGAGGAATCTCCATGATCGAAAGGGGAGCTTCGGGTTGCCCTGGCTTCATGATTTGCGAGTCTTGTCGATTCTCGCTGGATTTCCGAACGCCAAAGCGTTTGGCGGAACATCTCGGACGACGACCGCACCACCGCCAATGAACGCGTCCGCACCGATCGTGATTCCTTCGATCACCGCGGCACCAATCCCAATCCACGCCCTTTCGCCGACCGTGACGTTCCCCGCCAAATGGACGCCGGGACAGATATGCGCGGACTCTTCCACGACACAGTCGTGGTCGACGGAGGCGCCGTGGTTGACGATGACGTTCGGCCCAAGCTCGACTCCAGGAGCGATGATGGCACCTGCCGCGAGGAAGGTTCCCGCCCCGATCCGCACCGATTTTGCGACCGTGGCGCGGGGGTGTACTACCACCGCGAGTTTTAGACCCAGACTGGCAATTTCCGCGGCAAGCTTGCTGCGGGCTTCCCCCTGTCCGATGGCGATGATGGCCCATTCGACTCCATCTGCGACCAAACCTCGGAGATCCTCCGGCCCGCCTAGAATTGGGGCGCCACAAAGAGATGTGCCCGTGGCCGCGGGGTTTACGTCATCCACCCAAGCCACCAGTTGGAAATTGCCCGCCTCTGCGATCGCATCTGCCACGACACGACCGTGGCCGCCCGCACCCCAAATCACGATTCTGGGTTTATCTCGCAATGGAGGAAGATTCAGAGCGCCGGGGTGCCAGAGGACCGAGGACTGAGGACCGAGGACAGCCGATCCCGCGGAGCGGGAGAACCGGAGCGTAGCGTAGATAGCCTCGCAAAACTTTCATCTCTTCACCGAGGCAAACGGCCCCTCAAATCTCGTTTGGATCCTCTTCGAGATGGGCAAAGGCCAGAGCGTCAGGGGAGGATCGTGTGCGCTCGGTAAGCCTCGAGTGGATGCTGATGTGGCTCAAGGAAACTCTCCGGGTCCACGTATTCGGCGCCGCTGCGGCCCGCCGCGCGCTGGAGTTTTCGTTCGCGGTCGCGGGCAAATTGCAGCGAGAGCCATTCCATCTCTTCGAGCCACTCGAGCTTCTCGAGAAAAGTGAGACGTAAACCCATCCGAAGAGCCTCCAACTCGTCCTGCTCGGGACGCATGTAATCCTCGGGATTTTCGAGGGGCGCCGTGGAGATTGGCATCGCAGTTTACGTTATACCGCGTACTCCGGATAGGCCAACTCGAGCATGCGCAAGTCTTCCAAATCTTTCGGGCGGGCGGCTGCACGTTTCATTGCGAGGAGAGCAGGTACACTCACAACGGGTGCTTCAAGTCCGGGCACGATTTCCTTTTGCTGGTGCGACGCCCATTCCGCTTCGAAGTTGAATGGCTCGTAAACGAAGACGTCCACCCTCGTGCGACGATGTTCATCGCTCCAGAGCATTAGGGCGCGCATGTTCTTCTCGCGACGCCACAATTCGCGCTTCGCTGGATCGGCAAAGTCTTCATCTGTAACTGGTGCGTAGGGCCGGTAGCCGACGCTGCGCAGGGCGGCGAGCCCGCGAAGAATGTTCTCGCGTTCGAGTCCGATAACCAAGTCGACGTCCAGCGTGAGCCGAAGATGCCCATGCGCATTCACCGCCAAGCCTCCGACGACGAGGAATTTTACGTTTGCCTCGTCGAGGGCGCGAGCGATGGCGATGACGCTCCGGGCTTCCATGTAACGATATCTGACCACCCGCCGTCTTCTCAAACGAGGTCCGCGAAGCCGCGCTCGGTGCGGCGAAAGTAGCGGATGCCGCTCCAGAGCAGAAAGAGCGTGACGGCGGCGCTGACCGACAGCGCGAGCGGATCGAGCGCCCCGCGGCCGCCGAGCAGGCACCAGCGGAAGCCCTCAATCACGCCGACCATGGGATTGAGCGAATAGGCGAGGAAGGCCGTGTCACCGAGCTTCTCGCGCACGAGGTCGCTCCGGAAAAACACCGGCGAAAGGTACAGGCCGAACTGCACGATAAAGGGCACCACGAAACGGAAGTCGCGGTACTTCACGGTCAGGGCGGTGAGCCAGAGTCCGGCGCCGAGCGCGGCGGCGAAGGCGAAGACGAGAAACACCGGCAGGACGAGGAGGCGCCAGTCGGGCGCGAACTGATACCAGGCGTAGAGCAGCACCAGCATCGAGGAGGCGATCAGGAAATCGACCAGACTGGTGATGACGGCCGCCGCCGGCACGATGACGCGGGGAAAGTAGACCTTGGTGATGAGGTTCGCGTTGCTCACCAAGCTCTGGCCGGCATTGCTCAAGGCACTGGAGAAAAACTGCCACGGCAGCATCCCCGCGTAGATGAGAATGGGGTAGGGGACATCTCCGGACGGCATCTTGGCCAAGCGCGAGAAGACGAGCGTGCCGACGATGGTGGTGGCCAGCGGCTGGAGGACCGCCCAGGCGACTCCGAGAACGGTCTGCTTGTAGCGAACGAGAATATCGCGCCAGGCCAGGAAATAAAACAGCTCGCGATACCGCCAAAGGTCGCGCCAGTAATGCTGCTCAGTGCGTCCGGCCTCGATGACGAGGTCGAATTCCGGAGCGTCTGATTGGGGAGCGTCGGAGGTCAGAGGACGGAAATCGGAGGACGGAGGACTGAGGACGGAGGACGGAGGACTGAGGACGGACTGAGGACTGCGGACTGATCAATGAAGGCTGAACGACGCGCCGTCAGAGGGAGGACTCGGGCGCCCGGTTAGTGCGAACGCGGTGTTCCAGCGCGCGTTCCAAGCTCACCAAACGGCGGATCCAGGAATTGTACCCGGAATACGCATCGCCGGGCATCGCTCGCAGCAATTCATACAAGGCGAGTTCGGGCTCGGGTCGTGCTGCGGGAAGGTCGGCCGTAAAAACCCCGGTCCGGGAGAGCCGCGGACGACCGATGGCGACGAGGCAGGAAGGGATCGTTCGCCGCCCGGCTTGGTAATCGTCGAGGCCCTCGCGGACGATTTCCTCGCCCGGCAAGCCGCGGAGCAGGTTGTCAGCGTTCATCCGGAAGAACCGTGCCGCAAAACGGCTCCACCGCCGTGCGGAAGGCTGGGGGATCGATGGCCGGAAACCGGATCAGACGGCCTTCGATCCCTTGGAAGGCCCCAATGAGATCGCTGGATGTAAGCATTCCGAGACGAATCATCGCGCGCACATCATCGCAGAGCGTCGGCATGCTGCCGCCCTTGATCGAGCGCAGGAAAGGCTGACAAAATGAGGCTTGGCGACAGTTGAGGAATCCCCCCATGAACGCGCGCGGCGGACCGCGCGCGCATTCCATATTCGCCGCAGTCGACACCGCAAGGATTCAGTACCCACGTGCCGGGAAACGCATGGTTTTCCGCCTCCCGCGCCGCAAATCTGTCCCGAGCGTGCCCCACGCCGGCAGCGGCGGAACAAGCAGGCCGTTGCAAACCGTGACTCCCCAAAACAGCGCACCTGCGCCCGATTCGACGCGATTCCAGCCCCTGTTCTCGCCGCGCTGATCGCTCCGACTGTGCCCGCGAAGGGAAGGGCCGAGACAACAGCTGGAGCCGGGACCACTAGCCGCAAGGCGGCGGCCGTTGCTCGGCGTGGGAGTCGCTTCGATCGTCGCGCTTCGGGAGCACGGGTTTTTGTTCGCAGGCAGGCTTTCGGTGCGCAATGGCGCAAGATCGGCAGGGTTTTCATAAACTCTTCTGTTTCCCTCTATTGACACAGATTCCCAGTTTTGCTTTTCTCCGTCGAAATGAACTTCTCCAAATCCCTGGCCGGACTCCTCGCTCTCAGTGCTTTCGCGATGCTGCCGAAGACGGCCCGCGCAGATCTCCTGGTGAGCCCGAGCGGTGGGACGACCGTTTTCGATAATACCGTGAGCCATGACGACAGTGTGCAAAGCGTCTCGCTCCCGATGTCCTTTAATTTCTTCAACACACCCGTGAATTCCCTGATTGTTTCGGCCAACGGATTTGTGGGGACGGGTGACGTGGGTTTCTCCAACACCGCGTTCCCTGCCACAGGCCCAGGCGTGATTGCGCCGTTCTGGGATGATCTCTTTCTCTACACCGGAGTGCCGGGAGCCCTGGTCAGCACCAGTGCGGTGGGAAACAGCTTTTCCTTTACCTGGCAAAATATCGGTTTCTTCTCGGGCGATGCCTCGGGTTCCGTCAATACCTTTCAAGCGACTCTGTTTACGGGAGTGATGACCATCGGCGGATTCACTTTTCAGTCCGGCGACATCGCCTTCAGCTATGCGTCGCTTGGAGCCGCCTTCAGTGCTACGATTGGAGTGAATTCCGGTGATGGATCGCAAGGAGGCGGCGGTGGCATTCCAAACGCCTTGGGGGATGGCGGATTTGCCGTGCTGCCCGGGACGACTGATGGGCAGATTTCCGATCCTTCGCTCGTCCCATTTGGGAGCCAATTCGTGTACCTCCAAGCCAATGGCGAAGGTTACATCGCTTCCATCCAATCCATTTCGGCCGTTCCGGAGCCACAGACCTGGATCGCGGGTTTGGGTGCACTAGCAACAGTCGGGTTTGGCTTTCAACAGCGCCGGCGTCGCGCCGTAACCGTTGGGTAGCCTGTCGCCTGATGCGAAGAGCGGCGGTGGGGAGGCCGCGTTTGTCCGGCGCAGTGGGATCCATCGCGGATCGCGTTAGGCCGGGCGCGAAAAGCCCTCGTGACGAGAAACCGCGAAAAGCGCGAAGCGCTCCACGAGGGTCGCTGGCCTGAAGCCAAAGGTCGCGGACCTGAAGCCAAGAGTCACGGGACCTTCAGCCGAGGGTCACGGGACCTTTAGCCAAGGGTCACGGGACCTTTAGCCGAGGGTCGCTGGCACTAAGCCAAAGGTCATGGGTCGTAAATCGAGGGTAACGGGCCTCAAGCCGAGAGCACGGGACCTTAAGCCAAAGGTCGCCGGCACGAAGTCAAAGGTCGCCGGCCTTAAGCCAACGTTCGCTGGCCTTTCGCCGAGGGTCGCGGGACCTGAAGCCAAGGTCGCGGACCTTATGCCAGTGGTCGCTGGCCTAAAGCCAAGGGTCGCGGGACCATAAGCTCAAGGTCGCTGGCCTTAAGGCAGTGGTCGCTGGCGTTGAGCCGAGGGTCGTTTGCTTTAAGCCAAGGTCGCGGGACCCTAAGCAAAAGGTCGCAGGCTTTAAGCCAAGGGTCGTCGGCCTTAAGCCAAAGTTGCGGGACCTTCAGCCAAAGGTCTCCGGCCTTAAGTCGAGATCGCGGGACCTTGAGCCAGAGGTCGCGGTACCTTGGGCTGAAGGTCGCGGTACCTTGAGGCGAAGGTCGCTGACAGGAAGCAAAAGATCGCTGGACTGAAGCAAAAGGTCGCGGGCATGAAGCAAAAGGTCGCGGGCGTGAAGCAAAGGTCGCAGGCATGAAGCAAAAGGTCGCGGGCATGAAGCAAAAGGTCGCAGGCATGAAGCCAAGAGTCGCGGGCGTGAAGCCAAAGGGCGCAGGCCTTAAGCCAAGTGTCGCAGGCGTGAAGCCAAGTGTCGCAGGCGTTAAGCCAGAGGTCGTGGGCATCAGGCCAAAAATCGCGCGCATGAGGCCAAAAGTCGCGGGCGTGAGGCCAAAAGTCGCGGGCGTGAAGCCAAAGGTCGCGGTCGTGAAGCCACAAGTCGCTTGCCTCCAGCAAAGTGTCCCTCGCGTGCTCTCTTTAAGTCCGGATCGTCGCGTCAGCGGACGATTCCCGCGGGGGTGCGGCCCAATTCCGACTCCCGGCGGGTGCGACTTCCTGCCAGCACCGCATTTACCCCACGGCTCAGCGCGAGCTTTCCCGTGTCGTCCTCGATCAGGCGATGTCCGCCCGGCAGCGGGATGACCTCAAGTCCGCGGGTGAAGAGGTCCCGCCAGCCAAGCGTGTCGTCTGCCGCGTGGAGATGTTGGTCGTCCGCGTCTTTGGCCCGGAAGAGCCAGCCCCTGCTTTCCAAGGGGCGTGGCCGATAGCGACGATGCGCCGCGGCGAAAAGGCGATTGAGGGACGCCCATGAAAACGGACTGCCGGCGTCATCCAGATACTCGCTCGCGTGCACGGGTTCGTCGGCCAGCAGGATCCGGAACCGGCGCTTTTCCTCCGCAAGCAGCGCCCGGACAAAGTGCCAGGTTGAACGCAGTCGGCCTCTTCGCGAGATTCGGTCGGCCTGGGGGCTGGATCGGGTCCAGTCGCTCCGCCAGCGGGACCAGGCCAGGAAGCGGCGCGAGGGGACGACCAAGCGAGAATCGATGAGGATCACCCCTTCGACGCGAGCCCCGAGCCGCCGAATCTGGTGGGCAACCTCGAAAGCGAGGACGCCGTTGAAGGAGAAGCCGCCCAGGACGAGGGGCTGCCCGGAAAGGTGGGGTCGGAGCGCGGCGACAAATCCCGCGCTCATCTCTTCGAGCCGGGGCAGGGCTGACTTTTGGTTCAATGCTGCCGCCCGATGCCAGACCGCAGGCCAGGGAAACTCCAGCCCAAGGACGATTTGATCAGGCTGCAACAATTGCGCTAGCCGCACGTCCCAAGAGCCGGCCCCGACCATGACCAAAGCCGGATCGCCGCAGCCTTCGCGCAGGACCACGAAAGCCGGTTTGCCTGCGCTCTTTCCGGGACGCGCCTCCAGGGAGAGTGCCAGCGTTTCAATCGTGGGATGCTCGAAGATCGTCCGGAGCGGAACATCGGCGGCGAATTCCCGGCGAATCTTCGCGATCAGCCGCACCGCCAATAAGGAATGACCGCCACTGGTGAAGAAATCATCCAAAACGCTGGGATCGGCACCGCCGAGTATCTCCGACCATATATTGGCCAAGCGCCTTTCCGTCGCGGTGCGCGCCCGGACGCGCAAAGAGCTCGTGGCAGGGCCAACCGGAAGAGGCAGCGCGGCGCGGTCGAGCTTGCCGCTGGCGTTAAGAGGAAGGCGGTCGAGCGGAACGATCGCCGCGGGAACCAGTGCTTCCGGCAGCCGGGTGCGCAGAAAGCGCCGCAGCTCCAGCGTGTCGAGCCCATTTCTCGCGACGACGAACGCAACGAGGCTTTCGGCCGCGTCCCCTGCCATTTGGGCGACTACGGCCGCGTCCTCGATGCCCCGATACAGGCGCAAGCAGGCTTCGATTTCGCCCGGCTCGATCCGGAGCCCGCGGATCTTGAGTTGCCGGTCGATCCGGCCGAGAAATTCGATTACGCCGTCCGGCCGGAAGCGGGCACGGTCACCGGTGCGATAGAGCGTCGGACAGTCGAGTTCCGGGAACGGATTCGCGACAAACGCGCGAGCCGTGGCCTCGGAATCACCCAGATACCCGAGGCCCACGCAGACTCCACCGAGGCAAAGCTCCCCCGGAATTCCGATCGGCTGCAGCTGCCCCGCCGGGTCCAGAATAACCGCGCGTACGTTGGGAAAAGGACGGCCGATGGGGACGGAGCTTTTCTCGGAGTCGGAAACTTCGTGGAAGATGACCCCGATCGAGGTCTCGGTGGGCCCGTAGAGATTCGTCACGACGGCGTGCGGGTACAGCGCGCGAAAGCGCTGCACGGGTGCCGCGGCCATCGCTTCCCCTCCGACCAGCACCCGACGCAAAGCAGCGAGGCCAGAGCGCGCGGCAGGATGGGCCGTGAGATGGTCGACGAGCACGTGCAAAACGGACGGAACGAAATCCGTGAAGGTGATTTCCTCCCTGGCGGCGAGTGCCAGCAGGGCCTCGGGCTGGATCGCATCCGCAGCGGAGGCAATCACGCAACAACCTCCGGCAGTCAGCGGCCAGAAATACTGCCAGACCGACGAATCGAACTGCGGCGGCGTGGTCGCCAGGATCACGTCATGGGCGGGCGAGCCAAAGCGGGCCGTCATCGCAAAAAACCGGTTCAAGATGCCGCGATGCTGGTTCACCGCGGCCTTCGGGTGACCCGTCGAGCCGGAAGTAAAAATGGCGTAGATCGGATCCGTTGCATCGGTTGCAAGCGCGAGATTTTCCGCCGTGCCGGTATCGTCTGCATCCGGCACTGGCAGCGTCTTCTGTCCAAACGCATGGACCGTCTCTGCCGTGGCAGCGGAAACGAGGACCACGGGCGCGCCCAACTGCGCGAGGATGCTGCGCAGCCGCTCTGCCGGCCACGCGGGATCGAGCGGGACGAAGGCGGCGCCCGCTTTCATCACCGCGAGTTCCGCCACGACGAGCTCGGGCCCGCGCTCCAGCAGCAGCGGGACGAACATCCCCTTGCCGATGCCGCGCTGGCTCAGGATCCGCGCCAGCCGATTTGCGGCGAAATTGAGGTGGGTATACGAAAGCCGCGTGGAACCCGAGATGAGCGCCGTGCGCGCGGGAGTGCGCGCGGCCTGCGCCTCGATGAGCAGGTGAACACCCGTCGCCGCCGGAAACTGCCAGGCGGTGGCGTTCCACTCGCCGAGAATCACGTTCCGTTGGGCGGGAGGGAGGATCGAGAGATCGCGAATCTGCCGCCGCGGCTCCCGCGCAACGTCGGCTAACATTTCCTCGAACTGCGCCGCGAGATTAAGGATCGTCGCCGGGTCAAACAGCGCCGTGCGATAGACCCAGACGAAACGCACGCTTTCCTCGTCTCGTTGAGCATAGACGGTGAGGTCGTGCTGCGCCTTGGCGAGAAAGACGCGCTCATCGCGAACGTGCAGGTCGCCCACCTGGCGCCGGATCGCAGCGGGGAGCTTGGTGAAATTTACGGAGGTGAGTGGGTCGCGGGCCGGATCCCGCGGCACCTTCAACTCCCGGATCGCCTGGTCGAACGGGTAATCCTGGCAACGCACGGCTGCGTTCAACTGGGAGTGAACTTGGGCGAGCAACTCCTCGAAGTGCGGGGCGGTCCCGACGTTCACGCGGACCGCCCCGGTGTTGACGAAGAGACCGATGAGGTTTTCGAAGCGCGGTGCGTGCCTTCCGATCAGGGTGGTGGTGAGCAGAATCTCACGCTCTTCGGTCAGGCGGTGCAGAAAAGCGGCGAAGGCCGCGAGGAGCACCCGGAAAACAGACGTGCCGTGGGCCCCGGCGAGGGCACGCAGCGGCGCGGCCTGGGCGGCGGAAAGGCGCGATTCGAAGACTGCCCCGCTCGCGTCGAGCTGCGCGGGACGGGGATGATCGAGCGGCAGCTCAAACTGCGGGAGCGGAGCGCGAAAGAGCTCACGGCAGTAGGACTCCGCTTCCCGCCAGCCCCCGCCTGCGCGTTGCGTACGCTGGGAGAGAGCAAAGTCGCAATACTGGGCGCGGAGCGGCGTGAGCGTGCGTCCGGCAGAGTGCGCCAGATACTCGTCGACCAGGATCGGCCACGATGTCCCATCGATTGCGAGATGATGGAATGCGGCGAGCAGCACGTGTTTCGCCTCGCCCAGGCGCACGAGCCGAAAACGAAAGAGCGGGTCGTGCGAGAGGTCGTAGGGAGCTTCCGCGAGAGCGAGGCCGGATTCGACCAACTGCGAACGCTGCGCCTGCCTGTCCAGACGCGAGAGATCCTCCAGCGGACAGGACACGGGAACGGCGCCGGCCACGCGCTGTAGGAGATGATCGTCTTCGAACTGGAAAGAAGTCCGCAGGGCCTGGTGTCGATCGACGATGGCTTGCAGCGCGCGCCCGCTGGCCGCGACATCCAGCGAACCGCACAAGTGCAACTCCCAGAGGAGATGGAACGCGGCGGGATGGGAGGAAACTTCGCCTGCGACCCAGAGCGCGGATTGACCAAACGAAGCGGGCGGGTGGCGGGGGGAGATCGACATCGAGCGGTCTTTCGTAGAACACGCCACCCCGATGGCAAGTGCTGGGAAGCGTTTGCCTGGGAGAGTCTCATTCTGGAGGGTCCGCGATGAATTCAATGCCCCACTACACCTGCATCACGCCCGAATGGAACCGCGCCTTCGGCGTGGGGCGGGAGACGTACTCGAGGAGTTTGGCGAGCACGCTGCGCGTCTCGTGCGGCTGGATGATCGCATCGATCCAGCCGCGCGCCGCCCCGTAGCGGACATCGGTTTGCTCTTGATAGGTGCGATGGACGCGCTCACGCAGCGCTTCGTCCTCTTCCGGCGTCCCTTGCGAATTGCGCTTGAGGAGGGAAAACACCGTTCCGGCGGCCTGGGCGGCGCCCATCACGGCGTAGCGCGCATGCGGCCAGGCGAGCAAAAAGCGCGGGTCGTACGCCTTGCCGCACATCGCGTAATTTCCGGCGCCGAAACTGCCGCCCACCACCAACGTGATCTTCGGTACCACAGAATTGCTCACCGCATTCACCAATTTCGCCCCGCTCCGAATAATGCCGCTTTGCTCGGCGTCCTTGCCCACCATGAAACCCTGCACGTCCTGGATGAAGATAATGGGCAGACCGGTCTGATTGCAGTCCATCACGAACCGCGCGGCTTTGTCCGCACTGTCGGCATAGATCACGCCGCCCATTTGAATCCCTTCCTTTTTGGTCCGGACGGCGGTCTTTTGATTTGCCACGATGCCAACCGCGTAACCGTTGATCTTCGCGTAGGTCGTGATGAGCGTCTGACCGTAATCGGCCTTCGACTCGACCATCGAGTTGGCATCCACGATGCACTTCAACACCTCGCGCATGTCGTAGGGCTTCGAGCCATCGGCGCTGATGAGATCGTAGAGGAATTGCGGGTCGCGCTCGGTCGTGTCTTCGAGCACCGGCGCGGGCGACTTGCCCGGGAGCAAATCGACGAGCGAACGCAGGCGCTCGAGGCACGCGGGGTCGTCCTTTTCGCGGAAGTCCACCGTACCGCTAATCTCAGCGTGCATTTTCGCGCCGCCGAGTTCCTCGCTATCGACTTCCTGGCCGATGGCGGCCTTCACCAGCGATGGTCCGGCAAGGTAAAGTCCGCTTCCCTCGGTCATGAGGATTTTGTCGCAGAGCACCGGGAGGTAGGCGCCGCCCGCGACGCAGTTTCCCATGATGGCGGCATATTGCGGGACGCCCGCGGCCGAAAGCAGCGCGTTATTTCGGAAGACGCGGCCGAAGTCGTCTTCATCCGGAAAAATCTCGTCCTGCAGGGGGAGGAAGACGCCGGCGGAATCGACCAAATAGAGGATCGGGAGATTGCATTCGAACGCGATCCGCTGGGAGCGGATGACTTTCTTCGCCGTTTGCGGAAAGAACGCGCCGGCTTTCACGCTGGCGTCATTCGCCGCAATCAGCACGGGTTGGCCGCAGACGCGCCCGATCCCGGCGATGAAGCCGGCCGCGGGGGTGTCGCCCCACTCCGGATACATCTTGTGCGCGGCCCAAAGTCCGAGCTCGAAAAAATCGTTCGGATCGTCGAGCAGCCGCGCAATGCGCTCGCGGGCCGTCAACCGTCCCAGCTTATGGGCGCGATCGGCGGCGCCTTTCGAGACGGAGCGGAGCTTGGTTTCTTCGACGACGACTTCGGCGCAGACCTCGCGTAGGGTTCTTTTGGGGGAGGGGGGGGAGGACATTCGGGGAGGCAGAGGACTGAGGACTGAGGACGGAGGACAGCCGATCCCGCGGAGCGGGAGAACCGGAGCGTAGCGTAGATAGCCTCGCAAAACTTTCATCTCTTCACCGAGGCAAACAGCCCCGCATATCTCGCTTTGATTCTCTTCCAAAGGGGCAGAGGACTGAGGACTGAGGACGGAGGAAAGAGCGTAAGAGGGTCAGAGCGTCGGAATAGGGAGGACAGAGAAAGCGCGACTACGGATTTTCCCGCGAAAGATTTAGCGCGGGGTATCAAAGGCTTCCAGGCGGCGCTTCACGTCCTGGATGAAGGCGGCGGCGCCCGCTCCGTTGATGACGCGGTGGTCGAACGTGAGCGAGAGCGTGACGACTTCCTGGGGCGAAGGCCAGCCGCCATCGGCATCGGCTTGCATCTCGTAGTGAGCCTCCCCGATGAAAAGCGTTCCGACCGCCGGGGGCACCAGGATCGGATTACCGGTGCGCACGCCGAAACCTCCCAGGCTCGTGAGAATCACCGGCGCGGAAATTTTTTCGTGCACGCGTCCGCCGCGGGATTCGTCGATTGCCTCCACGTAAGCGCGAACAAAGTCACGCCACGGCAGCTCGTTTGCTTTTTCGATGATGGCAGTCACGAGGCGGTCACCGTCGAGCGCGACGGCGAGTCCGAAGTCGAACCACTCCCACTGCTTGATGGTGTCGTCCGGCATCACCTGCCGCCGGAAGGAGGAGTTTTCCTTGATCGCCTGGGTGATGCACCACGCGGCGACGAGCGAGGGAGTGATGCCTTCGCCGCGCGCCTTCGCCTGGCTGCGCGCATTGCGAACATTTTCAAAACGCGCCTGCACCGAGCAGGAGACGGGAATGACTCCGGCCAGACGTTTCGTGATGGCGGGCGAAAGAGCCGGTTGCGGCCCGGTAGGAGCGCGGTGCGGAAGGTGGGGGGCATGCGCCGCGTCGGTGGCCCCGTCGACCGCGAGGTTGTGACCCCAGGCGGCGGGTTCGTCGGCCACGATCTTTCCCAGGACTTGCCCGATTTCCACGCTGTCGCCGATCTTGACGAGCCATTCCCGCAGGGTGCCGGAGCCACTCGCTTCGACGGGATAAATGGCCTTGTCTGTCTCCAGTTCGCAGAGCTGGTCGTCGGCCTTGATGGCTTCCCCCGGCTGTTTGGCGAGCGTGACCACGCGGGCGGCGCGGATGCCTTCGCCCAGGATCGGGACGCGCAGGGCAATTTCGGACTCGATGTGGAGTTCGGTTGGGGCGGGCGCAGGCTCCGGCAGGGCGGCGGGTGGCGCGGGTTCCGCGCGCGCGGTCTCCATCTGCTGCTGCAGCGAAACGCGTGTGGGTGCCGCCTCAGCGCGGGCCGGAAGGGAGACGGTGAGAGGCCGTGAATCGGCATGCTCCAGGACCGCCCGCAACGCCGCGACGACCCGCTTGCTGTCCGGCAAGGCGGCGAATTCGATGATCGGATTGTAGCCGATCATGACGTTGCCTTTGCTGACGAGCGTGGGCGGCGCCTTGATCGCCGCAAAGATGCTGGGATCGCCCATCAAGGTGGAAATGATCATCTGCCCGACACTGCAATTCTCGGTATCTTCCTGCACCACGACGAGACGGCCGGTACGCGTGACCGACTCCTCGATCGCGGCGCGGTCCCACGGCACAATGCTGCGCAGATCGATGAGATCGGCGCTGACGGATTCGCCGAGGGCGCGCAGGGCCTGCTCGCAGACTTCGACCGTATTGCCCCAACCGACGAGAGTGACATCGTGACCCGAACGCACGTGGCGCGCCTTGCCCAACGGCACGGCCGCCAGCGGTTCGCAATCCTGCTCGACCCAAAGCAGGTGTTTGGGGAGCAGAAGGATGGTGGGATCCTCGGATTGAAGCGCTGCCCACATGAGCCCGGCGGCATCCGCAGCCGTGCTCGGCATGGCGACCTGGATGCCGGGGTGATGGGCGATCTGCGCCTCGTTGGTCTGGCTGTGCCAAAGCGAGCCGCCGGGGAGATACGCCCCGCACGGCGCGTAGAGTACCGCCGGGCATTTCCACTCGCCTTTCGACCGCCAGCGCAAGGTCGACCAGTTCGTCACGAGTTGATTCCAACCGGGCGAGATGAAGTCGATGAACTGGAGCTCAAAGATCGGCCGCTTGCCGTAACTCGCGAGCCCCACGGCGACGCCGAGAATGGTCGATTCCGCGAGGGGTGCGTTGCTCACCCGGCCCGGGAAATCATCGGTCAGGCCCTTGGTCAGGCGGAACACGCCACCTTTTGGATCCTCAATATCCTGACCGAACAAAACCGTGCCGGATTCCTGTTGCAGGGCGGAGCGGAGGGTGAGGTTGATCGTATCGCCCATCCGGTACTTGCCGGCAGGGACGAAAGGTTTGGTGTGCAGCGGCACCGGCAGGCCGAAGATTTCCGTATTGATTTCCTCGGCGGTGGGATCCGGTGCGCGCTCGGCTTCGGCGTAAGCCTGCCGCACCCGTTCCTTGATGCTGGCATCGAGAGTCTCGAACTCCGCCTGGCTGAGGCGGCCGAGCGCAAACATCTCCTCGCGGAGCTTCGCGAGCGGATCGCCCTTCTCGAGCTGCGTCATCTCCTCGGCACTGCGGTAGAGCTTTTGGTCATCGGAGCTCGTGTGACTGGAGAGGCGTTCCATCTTGACCCACAGAAAGTAGGGGCCGCGCCGGTCGCGCAGGTGCTCGACCGCGTCGCCGCAGGCGCGAAGCATGTCGTTCACATCCGTGCCATCGACCATGCGCCAGCCGTCCTCGGGCATGGCCCCGATGGCGAGGGGGTTGATGCTGCGGGTCGGAGTGGAAATCCCGTAGCCGTTGTCTTCAACGACAAACAGGACCGGGAGCGAGCGTTCGCGCGCGAAGCAGACGGCTTCGAAGAAGTCGCCCTGGCGGGTGGCGGCATCGCCCACGCTCGTGACGCAAAAGGCATCCTTTCCGTCCATCTGCATGCCCCAGGCGATGCCGCAGGCGGGAAGAAGCTGGGCACCGGTGGGGGTGGAGACACTCCAGATCCCGAACTTTTTGTACGTCCCATGGGCCGGCATCTGGCGTCCGCCTGTGCTCGAGTCGCGCTTCGCAAAATAATCGAGCGCGAGTTCCTTCGTCGTGACGCCGCGCCCCACGAGGAAAGAGCGGTCGCGGTAGTACAGGCAGGCGTGATCCTCCGGGCCCATCATGGCACCCAGCACGGCCATGCATTCGTGGCCCATGCCGGAGACGTGGAAATGGCCCTTGCCCTGGCGATTCAGGCTTTCCTGCCGGAGGTCGCCGTGCCGGCTTTCCAACATGATTTCGAGCAGGTGCCTCTGCTGTTCGGCGGAGAGCAGCGGACTCGTGGAGTGTTTGCGAACCGGGAAACGCGGCGTGGAAATGGAATGCATGGTGGCGGGAAATCAGGAGTGCGCCCAACTGGGCAAACGTTTTTCAAGAAAGGCGGCCGCGCCTTCCCGGGCCTCGGACGAATCGCGGGTGTGGCGATGGATCTCGAGCGAAATCAGCGTGTCCTCCTCGAGCGAACGGGGGTGCAAGGCGTGCAGCAGATGTTTCGTGCCGCCGATCGACTCCGGTCCGCCGAGCCGGATCGATTCGGCGAAGCGCAGCACTTCCGGCAGCACGTCGGCCGCGGTGGGCACCACCCGGTTGACCAGTCCGATCGCCTTGGCGCGATCGGCCGCGATGAGATCGCCCACGAGCAGCAGCTCGCGCAGGTCGCGCTCACGCACCTGGCGGCGGAGGAAAACCGTCACGAGGGCCGCGACGAGTCCGCGGCGCACTTCTGGAAAGCCCAGCTTCGCCTCCGACGCAATAACGGCGAAGTCGCAGGCCGCGACAATGCCCGCGCCACCGGCGACCGCGTGACCCTCGACGGCTGCGATCGTGACCAGCGGTGATTCGGCAATCGCGAGGAGGAGCGCGCGGACGGCAGCGGCGGTTTCGTGGGGAACCGCGCCGGTCTCCGCCAGGTCCATGCCGGAGCAGAAGGCGGGGCCGGCGCCGCGGAAGACGAGCACGCGGGCGCGGCGGGCATGCGACTCTTCCTCCAAGGCGGACCGCAAGGCGTGCAGCAGCGGCAGATTGAGCGCGTTTCGCTTCGCCGGGCGATTGAGAGTGAGCGTGACGACCGGAGCGGCGGCGTGGCGTTCAATCAATAGCGGCTGCTCCATGGGCAAAAAGAAAAGGCACTGAACACGCGACGAGCGAAAGGCGGGGACCGGACGCGCGGAAAAACGTGGAGTCGAATCGCGGGGACGGACGACGGGAAGCCGAGGCTATCCCCGCACGGCAAGGCGGCAAAGGAAAAAGTCGCAAAAGGTCCGCTGGCACGGGTGGTCTGTCACCGATTTCACCGGTGAGAGACCACCAGGCGCCAGCGGAGCTCCGCGTTGACACTTTCAAGCGGCGGCGTAGCCTCCGCGTCTTCACTACGGCGGGGTAGCCAAGTGGTAAGGCCGGGGTCTGCAAAACCCCTATCCGCGGGTTCGATTCCCGCCCCCGCCTCTCCCCTGCCGTGCGCGGAAAAGCCCGGTGGGCGCCTCACTTCGCAGGCACGACGAGGAATTGCCCGGACGCGAAAGCGCCGTCTCCCTGCAACCCCACGCGCTTGATCCCGGTCACGCCCAGTTCGGGGCGCAGCATCCGCATCCACTTCTTGATGTCGCGCGAAGCACGTGGGGATTTCAAGGAGGCCGCCGTAAAGCCCTTATGATAGCCTGCCAGCATCAAACCTTCAGGACTCTTCAGTACGCGAATTTCGATGGGATTGTTGGCGGGGAAAATCTCCGCCAGCATGAAGCGATAAGACTCCGTTATGACCGCGCGGGCTTGGGCGACTGTCGGAGCTGCGGCGTGCGCCTTCGGGACCGAGCAAAGGAAGAGAAAAACAAGCGAAAGAGCGATCCGTCTCATGGGGGAATTCGGGGAGAGTGAATTTGCCCCGGAGTTTCTTCGCCGCGGGAGCGAGCACAAGCGGGAATCCAGGTTTGATGAACGGAATGGAAGGGAGGACAACGACAACAGCCGGCCCGCGTTGCGGTTGAATTCCGCACCAGCCCGTTCCTACTCGATGACGAATTTCGAAAGGTCTTCCTTCGGCTTCGGCCAGTCGAGTTTCAGCGTTTCGAGTGCGTCCACGACGGTTTTGGCGACGATGAAATCGCGCACCCATTTTTTGTCGGCTGGGACGATGTGCCACGGGGCGTGGGCGGTGCTCGTCTCATTCAGCACATCTTCGTAGGCGCGCATGTAGTCCGCCCATTTGGCCCGCGCCAGCAGATCGGAGGATTGGAACTTCCAGTTCTTGTGCGGATCGGCGATGCGGTCCTCCAGACGCTGCTTTTGTTCCTCCTTGGAGATGTGGAGGAAGAACTTGAGCATGATGGTGCCCTCCGCCACGAGCATTTCCTCAAAGGCATTGATTTGCGCGTAGCGTTTCTTCCAGCGCTTCTCCGGGACGAGGTTGTCCACCCGCACGATGAGGACCTCCTCGTAGTGCGAGCGGTTGAAGACACCGATGTAGCCGCGCTCCGGCATCCGGCGATGCACGCGCCAGAGATAGTCGTGGGCGCGTTCCTCCGTATTCGGAGCCTTGAAAGCGGAGGTTTGCACGCCGGCGGGATTCACCGACTCAAGCACCATCCGGCTGGCGCCGTCCTTGCCGCTCGTATCCATCCCCTGGAGGAGAATGAGCAGGCTTTGATTCGCATTGGCGTAGAGGAGCTCCTGGAGCTTCCCAATTCTCCCGCGCAATTCGACCGTTTCAGCCTTGATCCGTTCCTTGTCCCGCCCACCGGCGTCAGCGGGGTCGAAGTCCTGGATGCGAATGGGAAGGCGGCTGGGATCGAGGGCGAAGGAGGACATGGGGGGAAGGTTACGCCGATCCGTCGGCGCGGCGAGCGAGAGCGATTCCCAGGCCAAGCAGGACCATATTGCGGGCGATCGAGAGCGCGAACGACGAGGCGCCGGCCGAGGCTGAGCCGAAGCAGCCGCAATTGATGACCAAGCCTCGCGCCCAGGCGAGAGCCAGCATCGCGGTAAAGATGAGAAGGAGTGCGCTGGCGACGAGCAACGCACCCCGGCGGAGGGGCGGAAGGAAAAGCGCACACCCGGCCAGGATTTCCAGAAACGGAAGGTAGTAGGCGAGGGGGATCGCGCCCGCCGCGGGGATCAGCCGGTAGGCTTCGATATCGAGGGCGAAGAGCGGGGGATTGCGTGCCTTGAGCACGCCCGCCACCACGAGCGCGGCCGCCATCGCGAGGCGGGCCAGCCAGGGCCAGATCCGGGCAAAAGTCGAGCCCATCGCTATTTCTCGACTTCGCCAGGATGCGCGGCGAGCCAGCCTTCCCAGCCCCCCGAGAAAACGTTGACTTCGCCTGCGCCCGCCATGCGCAGACGCACCGCGATCCGGCGGCTGGCGGCACAACTCGAGGAGCAATAGACGACAATTCGCTGACCCCGCCACGCGGCAAGAAATCCGGGGAGCAACGCGTCCCACGTGTCTTCGTTCAGGAGCACTGCACCCGGCTTATGGCCGGACTCAAACTCGGCTTGCGTGCGGGCATCGATCCAGAGCGGTGCCGGGCTCCAGCGTTCGGCTTCCGCCAGGGTCACGGCATCTGACGCCTCGGCGGATTCCGTTGGCGCCGTGGCCAGGAACTTCGCCGGGGGCACGCGCCACCACGCGATGGCCGCGGGCACCAGGGCGAGCGCCAGCAACACGGCCGCCTGCCGCAGCGCCTGCTTCATCGGGCGTCAGCGACCAGCCGTGGTCGCGGCCACAGGCTTGGCGGGCTGCGGCTGCACCGGTGCCCCGGGGCGCGGCGGCACCGCGCTCTGCGTCGGTACCGGGGCGGTGTTGGCCGGCGGCTGGACCGTGGCGTAGGCGAGCACAATGCGAGCGGGCTTGTCGCCGCCCAGCCGCGCGGTGAGTTGGAGGGTCGCGAGGAAAAACTGTTCCGTCTGGGTGGGGGTTACCTCGACTTCATACTTGCGTCCCTTGACGATTTCGTGAACCACCGGCGTCATCCCGGGGTTGTTCGACGAGGCAGTGAGACCTTCGAGCGTCGGACTGCTTTCGCCGAGTTCGAAGGTCACTTTTTTCGGCAGCGGGTCTTCCTTGTTTGACCAGACCACGAACTGCGGACGAACGCTGGCAAAAATCGGGATCTCCGTCTTGAAGGTCAGAACATGCGGCTCGGTCTGGTCGCTGGCGCGCACGCGGACGTGCTTCAATTGCGGGCCTACGCGGTCGCCGACGCTGAAGTTCACGGCGATCTCGCCCGTCTCGCCTGGCTCGTAGATCTGCTTCGTGAGGGAGACGGCGGTACACCCGCAGTCCGCTTCGGTGGAAAACAGGGTGACTTTCTCCTTGCCCGCGACCTTGAACGTAAACTTGGCCGGTACGACCGCCGCCCCTGGCTCGGCTTTGATGTCGGCCTCAGTGCGCTCGAAGACAAGCTGCGCCTGGACCAGGGGGGTGGTGCAGAATGCAAAAGCCATTCCGAAGAGAAGTCGTCGCATGCGGAACTTGATCGAAGTCGGAAGCGCTTCGCGCAAGGTGTTTCTCAAGTTGAGCCCCCCGCTTGGCTCCGGCCGGATCGCGGGTATTTTCGACGCCCCGGCCGCGCCGCCATCTGGCGATTTCGCCGGACCGGTCGCCTCTTTCCCGAACCTCATGTCGAATGCGAACTCGAGCGATCACTTCGTCCTGCGTCCGGGCGCGTCGCGTGATCTCCTTTCCCTCAAACGGCTCATTGCCACCGTCGCCGGCGGTCTGACCACGCTGCCGAACGAGGATGAATTCCTCGAGCAGAAACTGTTGAAGTCTGAAGCGTCGTTTCTTGCCAAAGTGAAGGCGCCGGGGGCGGAGCAGTATTTTTTCGTGCTCGAGGACATCCGCACGGGCGAACTCGCGGGCACGTCTGGAATCATGTCGCGCGTCGGCGGATTCGACCCTTTCTATTCCTACCAGGTGCGGCGCGAACTTCTTCGCCACGAGCCGCTCGGAATCGAGAAAAGCACGCGCGTCCTCCATCTCCGCATCAGCCACAAGGGACCGTCCGAAATCTGCAGCCTGTTCCTGCATGCCGGGCAGCGCGCGTCCGGCCTTGGGCGGTTGCTCTCGCTGGGGCGTTTCCTGTTCATGGCGGCGTTCCGCGAGCGCTTCGATGACGACGTCATTGCCGAGCTGCGGGGCTTCCTGGATCCGCAGGATCACTCGCCCTTTTGGGAATCGGTTGGACGGCATTTCTTCGAGAAGGATTTCCACGCCGCCGACGTCCTGAGCGGGCTGGGGGAGAAAGATTTCATCCGGGATTTGATGCCCCGACATCCGATTTACGTGGAACTCCTCCCCCAAAACGTGCGGGAAGTGATCGGCCGGGTTCATCCCGAGACCGAACCCGCCCGACGGCTGTTGCTCGACGAGGGATTCGTCGAGACGGACGAAGTCGATATTTTCGATGCGGGTCCGCTCGTGAAGGCCAAGCGCGACAAGATTCGGACCATCAAGACGCGGAAGTTGACGACGCTCCGCACCACCCATCCGGCGCCGCTGCCCGACGCGGAGCGCGCGTTGGTGGCGAACGCCGCGCTGGATTTCCGCTGCTCCATCGCGGCGGTGCGGCGAAACACCGATGGCACAATTGATCTCGACGCGGCGGCCGCGAAACGGCTTAAGCTGAATTCGGGCGACAGCGTGCAATACGTGGCGTTGCGCGCGAAAAAATCTTAGGAAACTCCATGCCCATCGCCCACGAAGTAAACTTTGATGGCCTGGTGGGGCCAACGCACAACTACGGGGGCCTGGCCGCTGGCAATGAGGCATCGCGCGCGAATCGGCTGGTGCCCTCGCACCCGCGCGAGGCCGCCCTGCAAGGGCTGGCGAAGATGAAGGCGCTGGCCGATCGCGGGCTCAAACAGGCGCTGATCCCGCCGCTCGAGCGTCCGTCCCTGCCGGCGCTGCGCCGGCTTGGCTTTGAAGGGCCCGACGCGGAGTCGGTGCTGCTGCGCGCCCAGCGCGAGGCGCCGCAAGTGCTGGCGGCCTGTACCTCCGCCTCGAGCATGTGGGTCGCAAATGCCGCCACCATCGCGCCCAGTGCCGACACGGAAGATGGGAAAGTGCATTTCACGCCGGCAAACCTGGCGGCCAATCTCCATCGCTCGATCGAGGCACCGGAAACCGCGGCGCTGTTGCAACGCATCTTTGCCGATGCCGAAAAGTTTCGGCATCACTCGCCCGTGAAGGGAGGCGCGGCCTACGGGGACGAGGGCGCGGCGAACCACACGCGCTTTTGCCGTTCGCATTCGGACCCGGGGCTCCATCATTTTGTCTTTGGCCGGAGTGAAACCCGGCGGGACCTGCGGGTGCCGGCCCGCTATCCGGCGCGCCAGGCGCTCGAGGCCAGCGAGGACGTGGCGCATGGGCACACGCTTCCGCCCCATCGAGTCGTGTATTCCCAGCAATGCCCCGCTGCCATCGATGCCGGGGTCTTTCACAACGATGTGATTGCGACCGGAACGGAAAATGTTCTGCTCTACCATGAGGACGCGTTTGCGGGCGGGGAGAAGGATGTGGACGAAATCCGGGCGCGCTTCCGCGAAGAGCTGGGCGCCGATTTGATCGCCGCCCGGGTCACGCGCGCCGAGCTGCCGCTGACCGATGCGGTGCGGTCGTATCTCTTCAATTCGCAAGTCCTGGCGCTGCCCGGTGGGGGCATGGCGATCGTGGCTCCCGCGGAGTGCCTCGAGATCGAGACGGCGCGGAACACCCTCGCGCGCATTCTCGCCGACGACACCAACCCGATTCGCGAAGCGATCCATTTCGACCTGCGGCAAAGCATGAGGAACGGTGGGGGACCGGCCTGTTTGCGGCTTCGGGTGGTGCTGACCGAGTCCGAGATCGCCGCCGTCGCCCCCGGGGTCTTCATCAACGACGCGAGTTACACGCAGCTCTGTGCCTGGGTGCGCCAGCACTACCGTGAATCGCTCGCGCCGGAAGACGTTGGCTCGCCTGATTTGTGGCGGGAAGCGCTCGCCGCGCTGGAAGAGTTGACGCAAATTCTCGGCCTGCCCAAGCTCTACGAATTCCAGCGCGCATGAATCTCTCCCACGCCCTCGCCTGGATCGACAGCCAAGCGCCCAATTTGCTCGAGACGGTGGAGCGTTGGGCCCGAATCAACTCGGGCAGCGAGCACCTCGCCGGGCTCGACCGCATGCGCGCCGAGCTCCGGCAGGATTTCTCCCGGCTCGGGCCCTGCGAGGAAGTTCCGCTCCCCGAGCAACGCGTCGCGCTGCGCCTGCGCATGCGTGCGCAGGCAGACAAGCGGGTTCTTCTGGGCGGGCATTACGACACCGTCTTTGGCGAGTCGCATCCCTTCCAGGCGGTGCGTCGGGAGGGGGAACTTCTGCGTGGTCCCGGCGTGGCCGACATGAAGGGTGGACTCTGCGTGATGCTCACCGCGCTGGAAGCCTTCGAGCGCCATGGCGGCGACGCATCGGCGCTGGGTTGGTCGGTGGTCCTGAACCCGGATGAGGAACTCGGTTCTCCGTGGTCGCGGGGGCTCTGGGCCGAGGAGGCGAAAATGCATCAGTTGGGGCTGTTGGTCGAACCGGCTTTGCCCGGCGGCCGCCTGGCCCGCTCGCGCAAGGGTTCCGGGCATTTTGCGGTCACGGTACACGGCCGGGCGGCCCATGCCGGACGCGACCCGCACCTCGGACGCAATGCGGTCGTGGCGCTGGCCGATTTCATCCGGGCGATCGATGCCCTGAATGACGGGCGCGACGGCATTGTGGTGAATGTCGCCCGGGTGGAGGGCGGCGGCGCCGTCAACATCGTGCCTGACCGCGCCAGTGCGCGCTACAATGTGCGCACCGTGCGGGCCGACGACGAGGAATGGATGCGGGATTGCGTGACCGACATTCTCACCGACATGAATGCGCGCGACGGCATCCGGGTGGAGGTGAGCGGCGAATTCGCCTCGCCGCCCAAACCGGCCACACGCGAGTCCGACGCGATGCTCGCAGAGCTCCAGCAATGCGCGCGCGAACTCGGTTTCGAAGTGGGCCTGGGAAATTCCGGCGGAGCCAGCGACGGCAACAAGCTGGCGGCGTCCGGGCTGACCAACATCGACAATCTGGGCCCGTGCGGCGGCGGCCTGCACAGCGACGACGAGCACATTCTCATCGCCAGCCTGGCCGAGCGCTCGAAACTGCTCGCGCGGTATCTGTTCAAGCTGGCGGGCGCTTGAAGGGTGGATGACCGGCGCCATCGCGCGGCTCCTACCGCATCAACGCGTACGTCATTTTGCGCACGAGCGCGCGCGGGCTGAAGCGGGCACCGAGCGCGCCCAGTTTGTTTTTCAAACCGGTGATGAGCACGGCCCGGCGCTTGCGAAAGGCGCGCACGCCGGCGCGGGCGACTTCGGCGGCGTCCATTGCGCCAAGGCGGAAGAGGAGGGCGGATTCCATCTTCGCTTCCGTGGCAAAACCTGTGGCAGTCGCGCCGGGGCAAAGACACGTCGAAGTCACGCCCGTGCCAGCGAGTTCCTCATAGAGACCTTCGCTGAAGAAAAGGACAAACGCCTTGGTCGCGTAATACACCGCCATGTTTGGGCCGGGTTGGAACGCGGCCGTCGAGGCAACATTCAGGATGCCGCCGCGGCGGCGGGAAATCATGCCGGGGAGCAGGCGGCGGGTCAGTTCGGTCAGTGCGACCACGTTCACCTGCACCATGGCGAGCTGCCTCTCGAGCGGCAGATCGGCCACATGGCCGCGATCCCCGAAGCCGGCGTTGTTGACGAGGACGTCGACGGCGAGCCCCGCCTGCGTGAGCGCCGCTTCGATTTCGCGCGGGGCTTCGGGACGCTGCAGATCGGCGATGACGACCTCGCTGCGGGTGCCATGCCGGGCGCGGAGTTCCTCCGCGAGCTGTCGCAGCTTTTCGCCGCTCCTGGCCACGAGCACGAGTTGCGCGCCTTCCGCCGCAAAGACGCGGGCGAATTCGAGGCCGATGCCGGACGATGCTCCGGTGATGAGAACAGTTTCCGGGGTGGACATGATCTCCATCCGTCGCGCGGTCCTGGCCCTGCCGCAATCCCGCCACTCGCTTGCGACGCGCCATTTTCTCCTTCACATGCGGCAAAACCCCAATTGCACTTATGACCTTCCCGTCCCTTCGCTCGTCCGCGGCCTGCGCCGTAATTCTCCTTGGCAGTTCCGGCATGCCGCTCGCGGCGCAGAATGCCGCCGACACGCACTCCGTCGCCTTGCGCGAGGTCGCGGCGAAGGCGGGCAAAAAATGCGTCGTCACCGTCCGCGAAGGCAGCGGGGTGCGCCTGCTCGAAGGCACCTTCGAGAACGCCGAGCATGGCTGGCTCTACCTCGACCAGCGCGGCAAGAAACTCCTTGTTTCGATCGATCAGATCGTGGCCATCTCGTTCGAGTAGGCGTCCGATGGAATCGCTCCTGCGGTCGGTCAATCCCTGCACCGGGGCCACGGTGCGCGAATTCCCTGCCGCCCGTGCGGATGAATGTGCCCGCGCCGCCGCAGCCGCGCAGCATGCCTTTGGTCCCTGGGCCGCGCGTCCGTTTTCCGAGCGCGCGGCGCTGGCGGAAAGATTCGCCGAAGCCGTGAAGGCGCGGACCGACGAGGGTGCGCGGGCAATCTCGCGCGAAACGGGCAAGCCCACCTGGGAGGCGCGCACCGAAATCGCCTCGGTCACGGGCAAGGTCGCCATCAGTCTGCGCGCCTACCGCGAGCGCACTGGTGAAGCGAGCCAGCCCGGAACGGACGCCACGACAGTCCTGCGACACCGACCGCACGGGGTGGTGATCGTGCTTGGGCCGTTCAACTTTCCGGCGCACCTGCCGAATGGCCACATTGTCCCTGCTCTCCTGGCGGGCAATACCGTCGTCTTTAAACCCAGCGAACTCACGCCTTCGGCTGCGGATTTCCTCCTGGATTGCTGGCGCGAGGCCGGCCTCCCGGCGGATGTCCTGGCCGTGGTGCACGGCGCCCGCGAGACCGCAGAGGCCCTGATTTCGCGTCCGGAGGTCCGGGGCGTATTTTTCACCGGCAGTGTGGAAGTGGGACTCGCCCTGCACCGCCGCTTTGCCGGCCGCCCGGAAGTCAGCCTCGCCCTCGAAATGGGCGGGAACAATCCGCTCGTCGTGGCCGGCGCGACCGACCCCAATGCGGCGAGCCTCCTCATCGTGCAAAGCGCTTTCCAGAGCGCCGGCCAGCGCTGCACCTGCGCGCGCCGGCTCATCGTGGTGGACGATGACCAGGGTCGCGCCGTGCTGGACCGACTCGCGCGCTGGATCCCGCTCCTGCGGATTGGGGCACCGGACGACGAACCCGCGCCGTTCATGGGTCCCGTGATTCATAATCGGGCCGCCGAACGTGTCCTGTCTGCCCAGGATGCGCTCCTCGCCGCGGGTGCCACGGCGCTCGTCCCCACCGCGCGAACGCGCGCGGACTTGCCGTTTCTCACGCCTGGTCTGATCGATGTGACGGCGGTCGCGAACCGGCCCGACGAAGAAATCTTTGGTCCGGTGCTCCAAGTGATCAGAGTGCCGGATTTCTCCTCCGCCTTGCGGGAGGCAAATGCGACCCGCTTCGGTCTGGCGGCCGGACTGATCAGCGATTCGCGTGACCTCTGGGAGCAATTCTGCGGGGAAATTCGTGCCGGAGTGGTGAATTGGAATCGGCCGCTCACTGGCGCGAGCAGCGCTGCGCCCTTTGGGGGAGTGGGATTGAGCGGCAATCACCGCCCGAGTGCCTACTACGCAGCGGACTACTGTGCGTATCCGATGGCCTCGCTGGAGGTGGCGGCGATCGCTTCTCCGGCCGTCCTGCCGATCGGGATTGCCGAATGATCAGGACACTCGCTTTTTTCTGCAGCCGCAGCGCCGCTGTGGCAGTGTCCGCCTCTTCCGCGAAATGAACATCATCGAAACCTACCAACGCTGCGTCCTCAACACCGCCCGCCGTTCGCTCGTGCTCGCCCGCGGAGAGGGGACGCGCGTGTGGGATGTGGATGGCAAACGCTATCTCGACCTGGGCGGCGGAATCGCGGTCAATTGTCTCGGCCACGCGCATCCCGAAATGACCCGTGCCCTGGCGGATCAGGCGGGAAAGCTCGTCCATACTTCCAACCTTTACTATCACGAGCAGGGAGCGCGTCTCGCCGAGCGGCTCGTGCAGCACATGGGCGGATCCGGGAAGATCTTTTTCACCAACAGCGGCGCGGAATCCAACGAGTGCATCCTCAAGCTGGCCCGCAAAGCGGGCAGCGCGACCGGACGCTACGAGGTCATCACGGCGCTGAATTCATTTCACGGGCGCACGTTCGCGGGGATCGCCGCCACCGGGCAGGAAAAGCTCAAGGCCGGTTTCGAACCGATGCTGCCCGGCTTCGTCCATGTGCCGTACAACGACCTTGCCGCGGTCGAAGCAGCCCTCACGCCGCGTACCATCGCCGTGTTAATTGAAGGCATTCAAGGCGAAGGCGGCATCACGCCGGCCACGGCGGAGTATCTGCTCGGATTACGCACCCTGACGAAGCAGCGCGGCCTCCTGCTCCTTTTCGATGCCGTACAGTGCGGACACTTTCGCACCGGCTGCTACCAAAGTTATGAGCGCGTGCTCGAGGGTGTGCCCGCGGGCACGCGTTTTCAGCCCGATGCGCTGTCCATGGCCAAATCGCTCGGGGGCGGTTTTCCGATCGGGGCGGCCTGGATCAGCGACGATTTCGCGCCTCACCTTGGACCCGGCTCGCACAACACGACTTACGGCGGCGGTCCGCTGGCCTCGGCGGCCGCGAATACCGTCCTGGATGTCATCGAACGCGACGGCTTGGCGGAGAACATCCGGATCCGCGGCGAAGAATTGCTTACCGGCCTTCGTCCGCTGATCGGCTGGCACGGCATCACTCACGTTCGGGGCTTCGGTGGGATCGTTGGGGTTGTGTTTGAGGAGGAGCGCGCGGCGGAGGCCGTGAAGGCGAGCGCCGACCGCGGACTCGTAGTGATTGCCGCTGGTACGAAAGTCGTACGCTTTCTTCCGCCTCTCAACGTGACCGCCGCGGACATCGCCGAAGGGATCGAGCTCTTTCGCAGCGCGCTGGAAGGGCGCTGAAGAAGAAGAATTGCGCCTGCGGCGTATGGTCGCTTCGAGGAGGAGGACGAGGACGAAAAGTTCGCGCCTTCGGCGAGCGTTGTCGCTCTGTTGACGAGGGCAGCGTCCGTTCGCCGAAAATGGACCGGAGAATCGCGATCTCGTCTCTTCCGATCTTCGCTCGTATCCGAAGCAAACGCCGCCGGCGCGATCGATTCGTCCTCGTCCTCGCAGCGACCACCCGCCGCAGGCGCAAGATTGTCAGCCGTGGTGAGCGAGACAGGCGCCGACGAAGCCGCGAAAGAGCGGGTGGGGGGCGTTGGGCTTGCTCAGGAATTCCGGGTGAAACTGGCAGGCGACAAACCACGGATGGTTTTGCTCCTCGATCAGCTCCACCAAAACGCCGTCAGGTGAGGTGCCGCTGATGATGAAGCCCTTTTCCTCCATCTGCTCGCGGTACTTCATGTTGAATTCATAGCGGTGCCGGTGGCGCTCCATGATCTCGGTTCGGCCGTAGACCTGCGCGGTCAGCGTGCCGGGTTTCAGGATCGCGGCACTCGTTCCCAAGCGCATGGACGCGCCCTTCTTCTTCACGTTTCGCTGCCCTTCGAGCAGGCAAATCACAGGATGGGGCGACTTCACGTCGAACTCCGTGCTGTTCGCCTCCTGCAGGCCGCAGACATTTCGGGCGAATTCGATCGTCGCAATTTGCATCCCGAGACAGAGGCCGAGGTAGGGCACGCGGTTTTCCCGCGCCCAGCGCGCCGCAGCCACTTTTCCCTCAATGCCGCGCTCGCCAAATCCGCCGGGCACCAGCACGCCCGTCACTTCGCCCAGAAGACGATTGGCGGCATCGGGGCTGACCTCGAGTTCCTCGGCCTCCACCTTCACGAGCTTGACCCGGCAATCATGGCTGGCGGCCGCGTGGGTGAGCGCTTCGTAGACCGATTTATACGCGTCCTGCAGGTCGGTATATTTGCCGACGAACCCGATCGTAATCGATTTCTTCGGCGCGATGATGCGTTTCACAAATCGCTCCCATTCCCCCATTTCGGCCGGAGGCGCCTCGAGCCTCAGCAGCTCGCAAACGACGTCGTCGAGCTTCTCCTTTTGAAGCATGAGCGGGGCTTCGTAGATCGTATGCTCGACGTCCCGCATCTCGATCACCGCCTTGACCGGGACGTTGCAGTACGTCGAAAGCTTGGCGCGAATCTCGTCATCCATCGCGTGCTCGGTGCGGCAGATGAGAACTTGCGGCTGGAGGCCGATCTCCCGCAGTTTCGCGACGCTTTGCTGGCTCGGTTTCGTCTTCAGCTCCTGCGCCGCCTTGATGAACGGTAGCAAGGTCACATGCATGACGATCGCGTTGGTCGGTCCGCGCTCGAGAATAAACTGCCGGATCGCCTCAAGGAAGGGCAGCCCCTCGATATCGCCCGTCGTCCCGCCGATCTCGGTGATGAGCACATCGGCGTCAGCCTGTTCGCTTTCGACGAGGCGGATGCGTCCCTTGATCTCGTTGGTTACGTGTGGAACGACCTGCACGGTCTTCCCGAGATACTCTCCTTCCCGCTCCTTCTCGATGACGCTGAGGTAGACCTGGCCGCTGGTGAGATTGTTGTGCTTGGTCG
The DNA here is from genome assembly GCA_038226705.1 of Chthoniobacterales bacterium. Lineage (GTDB taxonomy): Bacteria > Verrucomicrobiota > Verrucomicrobiia > Chthoniobacterales > SZAS-18 > SZAS-18. Next base: position 60,137 of record JBBRQH010000011.1, read on the forward strand.
GAACGCCGCTGGTGAACCGCTCATAGTGTCCGAGGTCGAGATCCGTCTCGGTGCCATCATTGAGGACATAGACCTCTCCATGCTGGAAAGGGCTCATCGTCCCGGGATCGACATTGAGATAGGGGTCAAATTTTTGCATGACGACCTTGAGCCCGCGGCCTTCGAGCGTGCGCCCGAGAGCCGCCGCCGCGAGACCTTTGCCGAGACTGCTGACAACGCCGCCGGTGACGAAAATATGCTTCATGAAGGAGTAAGGAGGGGGGTGGGGAAATGATTCAGCGCGCGCGCAAGGAGAGCGGCCTCAGCGGGAGCAAGGTCGGCCGGAGTGTCCACTCCCAGTGACTCGTGTCCGGTGATCACCACGCGAATGCGCGCGCCGTTCTCGAGCGCGCGCAACTGTTCGAGCCGCTCGGTGCGTTCAAGCACGCCTTGCGGCCAGGCGACGAATCGCCGCAAAAAATCGCGCGTGTAGCCGTAGAGGCCCTGGTGCCGGTAAAGCGGCAGTGGCTGAGCGCCACCGGCGAATCCCGGATAGGGAATCGGACTGCGCGAGAAGTAAAGCGCGTCGCCATTCGCCGCGAGCACCACCTTCACGCAATGCGGATTCGCGGCCTCCGCCACATCCTGCAGGGGCGTAGCCGCCGTCACCATCTCGGGTGCGCCGTCGCTCGTCAGCGCCGCGCAAAGTGCATCGAGAAGAACCCCGGGCACCGTCGGCTCATCACCCTGCACGTTGAGAATGTGGGTGGCATCCGGGAAGCGCTCCGCGACCTCGGCCAACCGGTCGGTACCGCTGGGATGTTCGCTCGCGGTGAGTTCGACTTGCGCGCCAAACGCCCGCGCGGTTTCGGCAATCCGCAGGTCGTCGGTCGCGATGAGGATTCGCGCCAGCCGCGAGGCTTCGCCACATCGTTCCCAGACGTGCTGGATGAGCGGTTTTCCGGCGAGCAGGTGGAGCGGCTTCCCGGGGAAGCGGGTGGAACCCCACCGAGCCGGAATAATGCCGTAGATACGCGCCACGGGTGGTGACTTAACCACAGCCCGCACTCCGCCGCAAAACCCACTCCACCGCCGCACCGAGATCGACCGCAACAAAGTCCGCCCCGGCCTTCGCTTCCTCCGTGGCGCCGATGCCCGTTCGAACCAGGATGGAAGCGGCACAGCCGGCGGCGCGGCCAGCCTCGATATCGCCTTTGCGGTCACCGATCATGAAGGAGCGGCTAAGGTCGAGTCCGTGCGCGTGCGCGGCTTCCCAAAGCATCCCGGGTGCCGGCTTGCGGCGGGGAGTCGGCTGGTCCGGATGATCCGGACAGAAGTAGGTGGCTCCAATCAAGTCCGTCCCGAGCAAACCAAGCATGGCTTCATTCACCCGGTGAAACTCCGCCTCGGTGTAGTATCCCCGCCCAATGCCGCTTTGATTCGTGACGATCACAAGCACGTATCCAGCATCGCGCAGCCGTCGCAGGGCTACCCGCGCGTCCGGAAAGAGGCGTACCCCCGCCGGATCCGCCAGGTAGCCGGCGTCTTCGATAAGAGTGCCATCGCGATCGAGGAAAACGGCGGGGCGGGGGGGCATGCGGATGGCGGATTTATCGATCGTCGCTGGAGGCGACCGTAAGATAGCAGGCGGCGCTGACAGCACGAAAGGGAGGAATGGGATGAATGGGATGAATGGGATGAATGGGATGAATGGGATGAATGGGATGAATGGGATGAATGGGATGAATGGGATGAATATGGCAGATAGGGCGGGAAGGCTCGGGGGACCCCTGCTTCCCATCTGTCCCCTACTTCCCATCCGCTCCTCCGCCGCAAATGACTGCGCTCCCCGCACAGGCCTTCCGCAATTTGCTCGACCCTTCGCGACCGGCGTTCTATGACGACGGCGCCGCATGAAACTCCTGCAGGAAGGGCAGATAATCCGGGACACTTACGAGGTGGAGCGATTCCTCGGGGAAGGGGCATTTGGCGAGGTCTGGCGGGTGAAGCATCGGTTTCTCGGCCGCCAGGCCATGAAGGTCTTCAAGCTCGCCGGCATGACGACCGAGGAAACGGAGAAACATCTCGGCGAGGCGCTGCTGCTTTCCCGCATCGGGCATCCCAATATCATCCGCGTTTTCGATGCGAACACGGTTCCGACTCCCATCGGTCAGTGCGGATTCTTCACCATGGAATACGTGGCGGGCGGAAGTCTCGATGATTTTTGGAAGTCGCACGGCTCCGCCTTTGTGCCGGTGGAGACGACCGTGAATGTCGTGCTGCAGATTTCCCGCGGGCTCGCCGTCGCCCACCGCGAGAAACCCCCCATCGTGCATCGCGACATCAAGCCGCAAAACATTCTCGTCGGGTACGACGCCGGCGGTTTGCGCGCCTGCTTGACCGATTTCGGCCTGGCCAAGCGGGCAAATCCTTTGAATCTCCGCCTCAGTGCGCGGGGCACACCGGCCTTCAAGGCACCGGAGGCTTTTCGGGAGGTCGAGGGTGACTCCGCGGCCGGGGATATCTGGGCTCTCGGCACCACGCTTTATTTGCTCTGCACCGACCGGCTGCCGTACCCCGATCCCGAGATCCTGCGAGACGACGATCGCACGGGAGCCATCGTACCCGAGGCGTCTCCTCCCAGCCGGATCAATCGCAAGGTCGATGCCGAACTCGATGGCATCATCAGCCGTTGTCTCACGATTGCCCGTGACGCGCGTTACCAGACGGCGACCGAACTGATGCTCGCGCTCGAGACCTGGCAGTCCCGACGCGCTGAAACTCCCGCGCCGGGAAAGCCGGCGGCCATTCCGGCCCAAACCGTCAAAACTGCCTTGGGTCGCCCCAGCATGCACGAATCGAAGGGTCGCGAGATGGCGGATCGCGCCCTGCAATTTGCCCGCGAGATCAGCCGGCTCAAGGAAGCCGCCGATTTGATGGAGGAGGCATTCAATCACTCGCCCGACCTGCGCGCCAAATACGACTACAAGGTCAAGCTCTGGCGGCGCGGCCTCGTCATGTAGGGCGCAACCATTCCGCGCGATCCCGTCGTACTCATTATGTCGATGACCGCTGACTCCGCTGCTCCTGCCACAGCGCCGCTGCTCTTGCTCGCGTCGCTCACGCCAGCGGTTTTCGAGATGAATGCTTTCCGGGTGCTGGGTGTGCCGGTGACCGCGACGGCGCGGGAGATTGAACGCGAGGTGGAGCGGGCGCAGATGCAGGCCGAATTTGGCGATGGCGGCGCCCTTCCCAAGGGCGCAACTCATTCGGGTCCGGCTTCGCTGCGGCGCGCCGCGAATGCCGATGAATGGCGCGAGGCGCGGCAGCGCCTCACCCAGCCGGAGCAGCGAATCGTCGATGAATTCCTCTGGTTCTGGCCGCTCCGTCCGGCTGACGGTGCGACCGACGTAGCGCTCGGCCGGCTAGGGGAAGGCGATTTACAGAGCGCCATCGACCTCTGGCAAAGCGCTCTCTCGGACCCCGTGGTTGCTTCCGCGGCGCGGCATAATCTGGCCATCGCGTGGTTCGCCCACGCGCTGGATGCCGGCCTGCCGACCACACCGCCGCCTTTGCCCGGCACGGCGGCGCGCGAGGACGCAAACGCCACCGCCGGCGATCGAATCAATCGGTGGTGGGCCGCCTCGGTGGTGCATTGGCGCGAGACGCTCGCGGACGAGGAAGTGTGGAGCCGTGTGAGCGAGCGCATCCGGCAGCTCGACGATCCGCAACTCACCACCGGATTCGGTCGCCGCCTCCGGGAGGGTCTGCCGCAGGCGCTCATCCGGCTGCATGCCCAGCTCGGGCTCGATCGCGTGGAGGATGGGGCCGCGCCGGCTGCGGCGGAGGCCCAGGCGCGATGGATCGAGAGCTATCACTTCGCAGAGGGGGTCGTGATTGGAACGCTCGAGGAGTTCCTCGCACCCTTGAAAACGCGGCTGGAGAACGCATGCAACACCTTGCTGACCGACTCGGAGACGACCCCGGCAAACGGCGTGGCGAATGCCCGCCGTCTTCTGGCCGAGCACACGCAAGCCGTCAGCGTGGTCGACGCCTTTCTCCCGCCCGAGAATCTCTTTCGAATGCGGGTGCACGATCGACTCGCGCTTTCGGCCTCGGGCTGCCTTGCTGAGGAGATCAATCCGAGCCGGCAGTGGGATCGCTGGATTGAGTTCATGCCTTCGCTGCTCGGCCTCGCGGTGGGGGAGGTGGCACGGACCAAACTGAAGGAGAATCTCGGCCAGCTTAAAACCCTGCGGGAGGAGCAGCAGCTTTACGAAACGTGCTGGTTTTGCGAGCGTGAAGCCGGCGTGGCAGCGCTCGCAAAATGCTTCGATCACCACAAGGTTACCGCCCGCGAGGGCACGACCGTTCGCTACCAGACGCGGGCCATCAAGGTCCCCTATTGCGCGTCGTGCCAAAAGGCTCATGCCCGGATCGGAATGATGGCGACGTGGCTTTTCGTTTTCGCGGGGGGCCTGGGGTTCTTCGTCGCGCAGGCCGTGGTTCGCCCCGTCGGATCCGCCATCCTGTTCGCGTTTGCATTTGCCTGTCTCGCGTGCGCCGTTTTGCACCTCGTGCACCGCGCGAAAATGGCGAAACCGATCAAGCCAGCCTACGCGGCCTCCAAGCACCCGCTTCTCGCCCTCTCCCGCAAGGAAGGCTGGGTCCTCGGCGCAAAACCGCCCAATACGACGTGATTGTAAGCTCGCCGGAACGCCATGGAACCGTTTGATACCCTTCGTCAACTTATGCATCCCGAGGAGTTCCGAATTCCGCGCAGCGTCCCACCGGCCGCCTTCGATTCGCTTTTGGATCAATCGCTGGTGGCGGCACCGACGGCCAAGCCGGCCGCCCACGCACCCATACCGGCAAGTGCGTTGCTCGGCGGGATGGACCTGCTGCGTTTTCTCGTCCAATTGGCCACGGGGCTGTGGCGGCTGCGGCAAAAAATGCTGTTACCCGGCTCAACTGAGCCACTCGAGGAAATGCGCCGCGCCTGGCGCCATTTCGAATCGGTCTGGGATCAACTCAAGACGGTGGGGCTCGACGTCCAGGACCACACAGGGGAGGCCTACCATGCGGGCTCGTCGCTCCATGTGGTGGCCTTTCAACCGACTGACGGGGTCACGGCGGAGTGCATCAGCGAGACAATTCGCCCCACGATTTATTTTCGCGGTCAACTCGCCCAGACCGGGGAAGTCATCGTTTCGACCCCGCCCTCGGGCAGCTCTCCCGCTGGGGCGAATTCAGAGCGACCAAGATGAGCGAACTCATTCCATTCCTGGCGGCGCGGGGCGGTGACGTGATCGGCGGAATCTTCGGCGCGATCATGGGGATCATCTTGGCCGTGGCGCTGCTAATCGGCCTTTTCCGCACCATCCGGGAAGGGCGGATTGTTACCCTCTTCGTGCTCATGACCATTGCGATTGCGCTTGGCGTGCTGACCATGAAATCCCCGCGCCGCTTTGCGGCGCAGCCGGGCTCGCCGCGACTGTTGCCGTCCGTCCGGCTTGCCGTGCCCTCAGCGTTCCCCGACGCCGCTGCTTCCTCCGCTCTTCGCCTTTCGTAACCCTCCTTTCCATGTCCCGCTCCACCATTGATTTCGGCATCGACCTCGGCACGACCAACAGCGCGATTGCCGTGCTCGCGTCCGGCGACACGGAGGTGTTCAAGAACAACGAGGGCTTCGAGTATACGCCCTCCGCCGTCTGGATCGACAAGAACCAGCGGCTCTTCACCGGGAAGCGCGCCAAGGAGCGGGCGGAGAGCGATGCGCGCAACACCGCGAGCGAGTTCAAGCTCCTGATGGGAACCGATGCGGAGATCACCTTTCAGCATTCCGGGCGGAGGATGCGGCCGGAGGAGCTCTCGGCTGAGGTGCTCAAATCCCTCCGCGACGATGTGAAACAGCGGACGGGCGAGGACCTGCGCCATGCCGTGATCACGGTCCCGGCCGCCTTCGAGTTTCCGCAATGCGAAGCGACCCGCAAGGCGGCGCAACTCGCCGGGCTCGAGACCGCGCCACTGCTGCAGGAGCCGGTCGCCGCCGCCATGGCCTACGGTTTCGAGAAGAGCGAAAGCGACAAGGTCTACTGGCTCGTCTACGACTTCGGCGGCGGGACCTTCGATGCCGCCTTGATGCACGTGCGCGAGGGCATCATCCAGGTCGCCAACCACGGCGGCGACAACCAGCTGGGCGGGAAACTGGTTGACTGGGAAATTGTCGAACGCCTCCTCATTCCGGCGGTCGTGCGCGAGCACAACCTGCCGGACTTTCGCCGGGGCAACGAGCGCTGGCTTTCCGCGATCGCCAAGCTCAAGCAACAGGCGGAACAGGCCAAGATCCGCCTCTCCCGGGATGAGAGCGCCGGTATTTTCGTCGAGACCCTTTGCCTGAATGACGCGGGTGACCCGGTCAGCTTCGAGTTTGAGCTGCAACGGCGCGACCTGCTGGCCCTGCTCGATCCCTACGTGCGGCGCTCGATCAACATCTGTAAACGCGTGCTGAGCGAGCGGAACCTGTCTCCGGCGGACGTCGATCGCCTCGTGCTCGTTGGCGGACCCACCCTGACGCCGCGCCTGCGGGAGCTGCTCGCCGACCCGAAGGACGGTCTCGGGATCAAGCTCGATTTCAGCATCGATCCGCTGACGATCGTGGCGCGCGGGGCGGCCATTTTCGCCGGGACGCAACGGATCGAGGGAATTGCGAGGCAGGCCGCCGCCGCCGGCCACTTCGGCCTCGAGTTGAAGTACAAACCCGTGGGCACCGATCTCGAGCCGCAGGTGGGCGGGAGGCTGCTGGCCCCGGGGGGAGGCGCGGCGGATTTCAGTGCGTACACCATTGAATTTGTTCATCCCGCCATGCGTCCGCCCTGGCGCAGTGGCAAGATTCGGCTCTCTGCCGCCGGCACATTTTTCACCACGCTGGTCGCCGCCCGGGGCGTGCAAAACACGTACGCCATCGAAGTGGCCGATCCCGCCGGCAGCCGGCTCGCCACCCAGCCGGACTCCCTTACCTATACGATTGGGCTCGCGATCAACGAGCAGCCGCTGATCCATTCGCTCGGCATCGCACTGGCGGAAAACAAAGTCGCCTGGCTGATTCGCAAGGGCGCCGGCCTGCCTGCCCGCAAGCGGGACGAGCAACCGCGCCGCACTGTGGTGGCGCTGCCCGCCGGGCGGGCCGACGCGCCGCCGGTGCGAATCGTCGTGATCGAAGGGGACAAGGACCGCGCCGACCGGAACAAGTTCATCGGCGCGCTGGAGGTTCACTCCAAGCAGATCCGGCGCGATCTCCCGCTCGGCAGCGAGATTGAGATTTCGCTGGAGATCGATGCTTCGCGGCTCATTCGCGCCAAGGCCTTCATTCCCATTCTCGATGAGGAGTTCGAACTCAAGCTGGCCTTCCGCGGCGAATCGCCCGACCCCATCGAACTTGCCGCTGAATTTGCCTCGGAGAAGGCGCGGCTCGAGAAGCTGCGGGCCCGTGCCCTGGAGCGCAATGAATCGAACGGGCTCGGCCTTCTCCAGCGCGTGGGTGAGGAGCGCGTCATCGAAGACATCGCCGGCGCTCTGGCCGCCGCCCGCACGGATCCGAATGCCTGTGTGCAAGGCCAGAATCGTATTCTCGATCTGCGCAATCTGCTCGATGAAGTGGAGGACGCGCTCGAGTGGCCCACGCTGGTCTCGGATACGGAAGACCAGATTGGCTACGCCGACCGGCGGTTGAAGCGGCAAATCGGTGGACCGGAAGAGGCGCGCGCCTTCGCGGTCCTCGAGCGGGAGGCGCGGCAGGCCATGGGGTCCGGCCAGCCGGAAGCATTGCGGCTCAAGCTCCAGCAAATCACCGAGCTGGGAAATCGCCTGCGCTGGCTCGATCCGGATTTTTGGGTGGCGCGATTTGAATGGATTCGCAGCGAACGCGGGGATCGCCTGAACGACCCCAAGCAAGGCGCAGAGCTGATCGCACAGGGTCTGCGTTTTCTGGGCTCGAATGATTTGCCGGGGTTGCGCCAGACGGTGAACCAACTCACGACGCTGCTTCCGGACGAAGATCCCACGGACATCCGCGAGGAGTTTCGCACCAACATCGTTTAGCTTGGTGCCGCCATGACGCCGCCGGAAGAACGCTCCCCGCGCGGTTCGCGTCCGGTCGCGGCGGCCATGTTGCGCTTCCGCCTGGTGCATGCGCGCGCGTCGGCGCTGGCCCGCGCCGGCGAGCTCGAGCAGGCCGAGAGGCTGCTCGTCGCGGTGATTCGCTCCGGATCCGCGCCCACCGATCTCGTGGACTTGCTGGCGCGCGTTCTCGCCCAGAATGGGCGTTTGGAGGAGGCAAAGCGCTTGTGGCAATCACTGCGCGATCATCCCCTCGGCGGGCTCTCCGCCTCGGCGCCACTGGAACGTATCGCCGCATTCGAAAGTGATCCAAGCCTGCGCGACGCCCCGCGCAATCGCCTGCTGCTCTATCTCGCGATCAGCGCGCTTCTGTTTTTTGCCCTGTTGGCGCTGCTGTTCCGCATCTTGCGTCCAGAACCGGTGGCGCCGGTAGTGTCCGTCAGCCCGACACTCGTTCCAACAGTCGTTCCAACCCTGGCGCCAGCAACTCCGGTGCCGACAATCGCTCCGACTTCGGCGCCGACTCCGGATCCTTCACCCACAGCCAAGGACGCAACTCCGACCCCGGACTAACGCGAGTGCATCGGCGGTTCCTGCTGCTGTTGTTGCGGGATCGCCATCGCCTGCAGGGGAACTTGGGCAATCATTTGGTTGCCCACGCTGATATCGAAAGAGTACTGACCGGGCTTGGGGAGCGGCAGCCCGTTGAGATCGAGCACGAAATTGCGGGAGATAAAAAATGTGTCGTCCGGGATTTCGGGCACCTCGAATTGAATCGTCGGGCCCCCTTGGTCGGGCAGAACATTTTTTCCGTCGGTATCGACGAGTCGGATTTTCATCTCGTGCTTGCCTTCCTCCTCGTCTTTGAAGAGCAGCCGGATCGCGAGGGCGCAATGCGGGTGGACCGCTGGAAAGCGACCGGCGTAAATCGAGTCAAATGCGCCGAGCACGCAGAGCTTGCCCTGATAGTCGGAGGCGGAATCGCAAAGAATGGCGGCGAGCGTTTGCATGATCGAAGGGTAAGGGGAAATCGCAGGGGCGGCGAATTGAGCGGACTTCGGCGCAGAGGCAAGCGGCAAGCACTGCGCTCAGCCCGCTTTCGGCAAGAGTTCGTAACCCGGCAAATGCGCACTCTCGAACTCGAGGAGTGAGAGGGTGGGGTCGAGTGGGTTCGCTCCCTCCGGGCCAAAGCATGCGCGAAGAGCGCGGGCGATCGCGCGCGCCTGCATTGCGCAAACCAGCGCGTCTCGCGGCCGCTCGCGCGTCGTCCGCAAATGCGAGAGTCGCGTCAGCGCGGCAGCCAGGACAAGGCCCCGCTCGGCGAAGAGCGCATCGCCGGCGCCCGCCAGGAGAGCGACCAGTTCGACGGGAGTGCGATGCGTGGCGATGGCGAGCTCCGGGCACCCAGCCAGGCGAAGGGAATCGCAGATTTCCTGCTCCTCGTCTGCTTCCGCAAGGTACGAACGACCCGCAAGGAGCGCGCCCACCAGGGACGCCGCGCGCCGGATCAGGAAGAGCAAATAGTCCTCGGACATTCGCCGAATCGACGCCACGCCTCAGAAGCGTGCAAGCCGCCTGGGTGTCATCCGCGGCGCAGGGATGGCTGCTGAATAATCGATCGCCAACATTGGCTATGGGCGATTCCGCGCAGTGGGCGTCTTACTGCTGGAGGGAAGAGCGGGATCGCGCCACGTTTAGTCATGTTGCAGGCTGCTCTCTCCCACATCGGATCGGATGGTTCTGCCCGCATGGTCGATGTTTCGGGCAAGCCCGTCTCGAACCGCACCGCCAGCGCCGAGGGATGGATCGCGCTCGCGCCGGCGACCCTCGCACTGATCGAGTCGCAGCAGATCGCGAAGGGAAATGTCCTTGCCACTGCCCGCATCGCCGGAATTCAAGCAGCGAAGCGCACGTCCGAACTCATTCCGCTTTGCCACGTCCTGGCACTCGAGTACGCCGGCATCGAATTCACGCCCCGCGCGGATGGCATCGGGATCCGCTGCGAGGTCCGCACGATTGGCCGCACGGGCGCCGAGATGGAGGCGCTGGCTGGCGTGAGCGTCGCCGCCCTGACGATCTACGATATGTGCAAAGCCGTCGACAAAGCGATGCGCATCGAAGGGATTCACCTCGCCGAGAAAACCAAGACCCCATGCAAGGCATGATCTGTTTCCGCCTCCTCGCCCCGCTTCTGGCCGCTTGCTTCGCTTCGTCAGTCTGGGCTGCCGCCATCTCCGATGGGCAGGCGCTCGAGGCGGGCCGCAGGCTCTGGAAAAATGAGTGCGGCGGCACGGTCGCGGGATTGACCTCCTGGAACAAAGGCGAGGAATTTCCTTCGCTGGGAATCGGCCATTTTATCTGGTACCCCGCGGGTGCTCGCGGTCCGTTTGAAGAGAGCTTTCCCAGCCTGATCCAATTTTTGGCGGAACAGCGGGTCGCGTTGCCAGCCTGGCTGCAAGACGCGAAAGCCTGTCCCTGGCCCAGCCGCGAAGCGTTCCTCGCCGAAATAGGCGGCCCGCGGCTGGTCGAATTGCGTGCGCTCCTGGCTCGCACCGTGGCGGAACAGGCGCGGTTCGCCGCAACGCGCCTTGAGCGAGCGCTTCCGGCCATGCTGGAAGAATTGCCACCCGGCGCGCGAGGCTCCGTGCGGCGGCGCTTTGAACGCATCATGGCCGCACCCGGCGGAGTCTACGCGCTGGTGGACTACGTGAATTTCAAAGGGGAAGGCACCAAGCTGACCGAGCGGTATGCCGGACAAGGTTGGGGGCTCTTGCAGGTTCTGCTCGAGATCCGCGACGAGGATGCACCGACCGTTGCGTTTGCCGAATCCGCCGCGCGTGTCCTCGCGCGCCGCGTCCGCAATTCCCCGCCCGAGCGGCACGAAGCGCGCTGGCTCCCGGGCTGGACCGCGCGGGTGCGGACGTATGCTCCGCGCTAAAATTGCGAAAGGGCAATTCGTGACCCAATATGACAAACCCAGCTTGTGCGACGGTCCCGGCTCGGTAATTCAAGACGCGCATATGAAATTCCGTTCGCTCCTTCTCGCCGTCGTCGGGCTCAGTTCACTCGCGCTTAGCGCCTGCGACTCCCTCGATACCTCAGGCAAATACGTCACCGAAGACGCACCGCAAACCGGTTCGAACCTCCGGCGGCGCTATGCCACGGATGGTTCCGGGTCGCAGCCGGATACCGCGGCCAAAGCGTTGTCGCAGGATGGCGCGCGCTCGGGCGGCGGTTTCGGTTTGGGCGCGCAAGGGATCAAGACTCCAGGCGGCGGATAGTCGTCTCGTCTTTCAGGGCATCTGGTTGGCCGCACATTCCCCAGCGAGAATCCACGGCCACTCGGGATCGCGAAAGTATTCCGGGTTCTCTTTCTGGTAGCGCGCCCGACGTTCCAGAAAGGCCCGGTTGAAGGGCGAACCCGCGACTCCGAGTTCCGGGTAATGGACCAAGGCGCGCCTGCGTGCCCGCGCCTCCAACGCGGCGATATTCCCAGGGGTGCGATCGACTGGCACGGGCGCAAGTGCAGGCGAAGACGTTGGCGCGACGGCTGTAACCGGAGTCGGTGTCGCGCTGACAGGCGCGACCGGAGCCAGGGGCTTTTTGTCCGGCCAGACCGCCAGTAAGACCTGCGCGAGACGCCAGCCACCCTTGGCGAGTTGCTCCGGAATTACGGTGAGAGCCGTGCGTTCGTGGCTGGACGGAAGCTGCGTCCGCCATTGGCTCTTGAATCCGGTCGCGCTGCTCGTCGAGGGGACTCTCAGGCGCGGACCCAGGCGAATGCCTTCGTGCGCCATCCGGCAAAGCGGGAGGATGTCGTTGGCCCATTGCATGGGCCAGGTTTCCGGCTCGCCTTTGCCTGCCCACGCCCGTTGTGGCTTGAGCGTGGCGAGAAGCCAGGCCGCAAAGATTTCGGCACTGGTTCCGCCTGTGGCCCGCTGCATCGCCCGCTGCGTGTACACCGAATCCCAGCAGGAGTGCAGATTGGCGGGGCCCACGAGCAATTCGTTTCCGCCGCGGCTCTCGGCATACGTGCCCGGTGCCATGCCGGTCGGGTCTACAAACTCCTCCCGGCCCTGTATCGTGGCAATATAAGCGGCCCCGACATGCAAAGGCTGTTCGAGATCGCCGGCGAAATGCGCGAGCAGCAGCAACGCCACGCGGGGAGTAATCCCGGTGGGATTTTCTCCGGGGGTGGCGGTACCGCGCAGGATCTTGATGCAGCGGGCATACATCTGGATGAGATCCTCCGGCCGCGCCCCGACGAGATACGGTCGGTAGGCCGCGGCGTTGAATGGGATGTCCGTGTAATGATAACCGCCGTGGTCGGGGTTCTTCTCGATGTAGTCCTTCGATTCCGCGTCGAAGCCGCCACCCTTGATGCGATCCGCCCAGCTCCCCATCCGGGCGAGCGTTTCGCCGGGCCGCAGGAGTTTGCGCATCTCCGTTTCCGCGCGGGTTCCTGCCAGATGTTTGTCGGCGAGCGAACCGACGGTCGCGTGGCCTTCTGGACCCCACGCCAAAGACGAACTCGCACAGGCAAAGAGGGCGATTAGCGAAGGCACACGGACCACGCTTCCGCCCTGACACAGCCGGGCATTCCTCGCAATTCGGCAGCGGGGACGAAAAGAAGCTCCGTCGACGACGTCTGGTTTATGCCATCGTAGCCATTGCATGGTCATCGCACTTCTCGGCGGCAGTTCTGCTATCGCGCACCACACGGCGCGAGAGTTTGCGCGGCGCGAGCATGCCCGTTTTCTGCTGGTGGGCAGGAACGCCGCGCGGCTCGACACCGTCGCGGCGGATTTGCGGGCGTTTGGCGCGGAATCCGCCGCCACGATGGTACTCGATTTCACGGATCCGGCGCAAGCGGGCGCGTGGCTGGAAGAGTGTGAGCGCGTCTGTGGGTCCCGCCCGGATCTCGTCGTGATCGCCCATGGCTCCCTCAGCGATGAATCTCAGGCCGCCAGCGATCCTCTCTATGCCACGGCAGAGGTAGAGACAAATTTCACCAGCACGGTTCGGCTGGCTTACGCGGCGGCCGCTGACTTTCGTGCACACCGGCGTGGCCAACTCGCCATCATCACTTCGGTCGCGGGAGTGCGCGGGCGCGCTTCGAACTTCTTTTATGGTAGCGCGAAGGCGGGACTGATCGCGTTTTGTTCCGGCTTGCGGGCGCTGTTGTCGCGGGAAGGCATCGTCTTGACCGAACTTCGGCCGGGAACCGTGGCGACACCCATGACCGCGCATCTGGCGCGCGGTTTCCTCACGTGCGACGCCGCTCGGGCCGGTGCGCTTTGCGCCCAGGCGATTCGAGCGAAACGCGATATCGCCTACATTCCCGGCGTGTGGCGCTGGATCATGCTGGTGATCCGCCTGCTCCCGGAGCGCGTCTTCAAGCAGGTGAAGTTCTGAGACTATTTGCTGCCCGGCTTCGTGGCCGGGATCGCGGCGAGGTCGGGCGGCAACGCGTCCGCGGCGAACGTTTCCACGCTGAGTTCGAGCAAACTGACAAATGGACATCCGTAGTCGGGGCGGTTTCCCCCGCTGCGATCCACGATTGTAGCCACGGCTGCCACCACTCCGCCTTGGGCGAGAACGATGTCCACGGTTTCCTGCACGCGTCCTCCCCGCGTGACCACGTCCTCCACCACCACAAACTTTTCTTTTTTACCGATCTGAAAGCCACGCCGCAGCACCAGTTTGCCGTCCTCTTTCTCCGCAAAAATGTGCCGCTTGCCGAGCGCGCGTCCGACTTCGTGCCCCGCGATGATACCGCCTAAGGCCGGCGAGATGACGGCGTCGCTCGGGATGTCGCGCAGTTTCTCTGCAAGCGCCGCGCAGACTTCCTCTGCGATGCGTGGATGCTGGAGCAAATGCGCACATTGAAAGAACTCGCGCGAGTGCAGGCCGGAGCGGAGCACGAAATGCCCGCGCAGGAGTGCCCCGGTTTTAAGGAATCGATAGAGTACGTCGGCGGAAGTCATGGCTGAAATGAACCCGGCGCCTACGGACGCGAAACCTGCGCGAGCATCGGTGGCACCGGGTTTTTGATTACCACCGGTTCCGCGCCGGGAAGTTTCTCGCCGTTTTGGCGGCGCATGAATTCCTCCGCGAGCTGCTTGTAGGCGCGCGAGCCCGCCCCGGCGGGTTCGTACTCGTGGATGGTCTGTCCAAAGCTCGGCGCCTCCCCCAGCCGGATGGTCCGGGGGATGAAAGTCTGGTAGATGGTCGCCTCGAAGTGCTTCTTCACTTCCGCGAGGACCTGGTTCGACAGGTTGGTGCGGCCATCGAACATCGTCATGACGATGCCGCCGATTTGCAGGTTCGGATTCGCGCCGTTCTCGCGCACCCGTTCCACGAGATCGACAATTTTCGACAAGCCTTCGAGCGCGAAGTACTCGCATTGGATCGGGACCAGGAGCTCGTCTGCTGCCGCCAGCGCGTTGCTCATGAGGATCCCCAGCGAAGGCGGACAATCCAGCAGGACGAAATCGAATGCGCCCTCCGCCCGGAGTCCGCTGCGCTCGATGGCACCGCGCAAGGCGATGAGATGATCCTCTGTCCGCGCCACCTCCACTTCCGCACCCACGAGTTCGATGTCCCCCGGGATGATACAGAGATGCTCGATCCGCGTCGGGAGCACCCGCGCGGCCAGCGACTCCTCGCCGATGAGGCTGCGGTAGACGCTCAAGCCGGCCTGCGCCTCGATGCCGAGATTGCTCGTCGCGTTCGCCTGGGGGTCGAGGTCGATCAGCAGCACGCGCACTCCCCGTCCCGCGAGGGCGGCAGCAAGGTTTACGGCGGTGGTGGTCTTGCCCACTCCACCTTTTTGATTCGCGATCGCAATGACTTTCATCGAGACAGGGCAGTTGACCCGCACTGCGGCAGGAAGCAACCCCGGGAAGAAAATTGCGACTGCGGCGGATGGTCGTCCTCGTTCTCGTCCTCCTCCTCGAAGCGGTCAGTCAATCGCCGAAGCCGCAATCTTTCCCGCGGCGATTGTCGCCGCTTTGCGCGCCTTCAATTTCGAGTTTCTTATGGGGTGTCTGCCGTTCCCCTCACCGAAAAGCTGCTCGCCGAGGCCGCGGGCTGGCCGGTGGTCAAGCACGCCAAGGCGTTGCGCGAGATGAACCGCGTTGTCAGCGCGAACTACACGCCCCCGATTCTTCGCGGTTTCGTACGGGAGGGCGATGTCGAGTATCGCGCGGGATTGAAGATCGATGGACCGACCCGCGTCGAGAATCTTTGCTCGTGCCGGCAATCGCGCGAATACGGCACGATCTGCGCACACAGCGTTGCGGTGGGACTCGCGGTCGTGGCGGCGGCGGCGTACAAGGCGGCCCCGCCACCTCTGCCAGCCAGCCCGAAGCCGGCCCGAATCACGCATGATTTTCATGCCGATGACTCGGCCGGGGTGCGCCTGCACATTGTGCTGCCTCCCACCCTCGCCGCGGCGTGGAGCAAAGGATCCATCGTGTTGGGCTTGGAGCTTTCCCAGGCAGGTCAGCGCGGGATGCTCGGTGCCGTGGCAAAGGGGCGTCGCCTCGGACTGACCCGAGGCGATTACGAAGTCGTCGATGCCCTGGCGCAAATCACGGGCGCACCTCCCGGCAGCATGTCCATGCTCACGCCGGATCAACTGGGGCGGCTGCTGCCCTCGCTGCGAAATCATCCGCGCGTCACGCTCGGGCGCCAGGCGGCGGTGAGCATTCGCGAGGTACCGATTCGACCCACGCTGCGACTCGAGCGGGCCGCCGACGGAGCCCTTTTGGTGGTGTTGGCCGTTCCGGCCGATTCCGAGATTCTTCCGGCGTCGCCCCATCCCTGGTTGTGGCAGCCCAAAAGTTCGGCGTTGAGCGCGCTCGCTCCCGGCCTGCCTGGTGCGTATCAGACGATCTTCGCGACGCGACGCCTCGCGCTCGATGCCATGCAGGGTGCGGCTTTTCTGCTGCGCGAGCTGCCGGCTTTGCGGGAACACTTCGCGATCCAGGGAGAGGTGGACGCGGGTGACGCGAGAGGGGCGGGCGCACTCGAAGTGCGGCCCGCCCCTCCGGAATTCTCCCTCGAGGTCGAAGGCTCGCTCAACCATCTCGATGCGACGCTGCAGGCGACCTACGGCGGCAAGCGTGTCGTGACGGTCGGACTTACGCCGGAAAAGGAACTGTTCACCTGGGCGGATGAAGAGCGTCCCGCCTTGGTCTGGGGACGCCACCTTGCGGCCGAGCGCGCCGCCCGGGAGCGGATCGAAAAACTCGGGTTCCGGCCGGCGGCGCAAGCTGGTCAGTTCGCCCTGCGTGGGCAGGAGGCAATCTTGAATTTCTTTGCGCTGTCCCTGCCTGCCTTGCAGCGGGAATGGCGGGTGCGCATTGGGGCGCGCTTCCAGCGGGTGACCGAACAGCAGGTGGAGATGGTGCGTCCCCAAATCGACATCCGCGGCAGCGGCGAGAATTGGTTCGACCTCGAATACTCGCTCGTCTCGACGGGTTCGGGGGAGCGCTTTGCGGCCGGCGATATCGCGCGGCTCCTGCAGATGGGCCGCGGGCATACCCGGCTGAAAAACGGCAAGCTGGCGGTCCTGCCGGCGGACGCGCTCGACGACCTGCAAAAGGTCCTGCTCGATTGCGACCCGGCGCAGCCGCATCCCGGCGTCTATCGCATTGGCCGGGAGCAAGCCGCCTATCTGGACGCCACCCTGGCAGACCTCGGGCTGGCGGAAAACGCCGCGTGGCAACAACTCCGGCGCGGCGAACGCCGGCTCGCGGCGCCGCCGCCCGTGCAACTGGCGCCCGCTCTCGACGCGATCGTGCGGCCGTACCAGCGCGAGGGCATCGCCTGGCTCGTGTTTCTCGCGCACAATGGGCTGGGCGGAATCCTCGCCGACGAGATGGGACTGGGAAAAACGCTGCAGGCGCTGGGGTTTCTCGCCCAGCAACGGAGCGCCGGCGCCGCGACTCCGGCGTTGGTGGTCTGTCCGACTTCGCTCATCGAAAACTGGCGGCGGGAAGCACTGCGTTTCGTGCCGGACTTCCGCGTGGTGCCCGTGCACGGCCCGGATCGTTCGAGGGAGTTTGCGGCAGCGCGGGACGCCGATCTCGTGATTACGAGTTACGCATTGCTGCGCCGGGACGGTGAATTTCATGCCGGCATGAATTACTCGACTGCGATCTTGGATGAGGCGCATGCCATCAAGAATCCGGATTCACAGACGGCCCGGGCCGCGTTTGGACTGCGCGCCGGGCATCGCTTCGTGCTGACGGGCACACCGATGGAGAATTCGGTCCGCGATGTCTGGAGCGTCATGAATTTTTCGCTCCCGGGGTATCTCGGAAAGCGCGAGGATTTTCGCGATCGCTACGAAGTGCCGATCACGCGGGACGGCGATATCGCCACGCGCGCACGCCTCGCGCGGCGCCTGCGCCCGGTGCTCCTGCGCCGACGCAAACGCGACGTCGCGCGGGAGCTGCCCGAGAAGATCGAGCAGGTGGCGTATTGCGATCTCACTCCTGCGCAGGCCGCGGCCTATCGCGGGATTCTCGAGCAGGGTCGGCGTCGGATCGAGGACGCAGAAAACGACGGCCAGGGCCGCATGCTGATCCTGAGTACCTTGCTGCGGCTGCGCCAGGCGTGTTGCGATCTTCGTCTTCTCGGTCTGGCTGCCCAGCGCGACGACGAAGCAGACGACGACGAAAGCGCGTCGGTCCCGCTGGATTCTTCGGCGAAACTCGCGCTTCTGGCCGAACTGTTGGAGGAGATCCGCGAAGGCGGGCATCGCGTGCTCATCTTCAGCCAGTTCGTTTCCATGTTGCATCTGCTCCGGGAGCAGCTTGATGAGCGCGAACTCGGTTATTGCTACCTCGATGGGTCGACGAAGAATCGACAGGCCGAGGTGGATTCCTTCCAGCGCGACGAATCGAAGCTGGCCTTCTTGATTTCACTCAAGGCCGGAGGGACTGGTCTCAATCTGACGGGCGCCGACACGGTCATTCATTTTGATCCGTGGTGGAATCCCGCGGTGGAGGCGCAAGCGACCGATCGCGCGCATCGGATCGGCCAGACGCGGGTCGTGACCGCCTATCAGCTGATCACGCGTGGAACGGTGGAGGAAAAGATCCTCAATCTGCAGCGGCGGAAGCGCGAGGCGACGGCGGCGGTAATCGATCAGGACGAAGAAGGCGCGCCCACCGGGCTGACCCTGAGTGAGATGCGGGAATTGCTGGCGGATTGAAGGGCGTTGTGGTTCACACTTTCGCTCGCGTGGCGATCCATCCTCCAGACGCAGCCGAAGTCCGTGGCTTTCAAGTGCTGCGTCGCGCCGACGGCACGCCGTGGCTCCTGCGCGCCGGCAGCCTCGGTCCGGCTTGGAAAGCGCAGGAAACTTCGACGCAGCGGATGGTGGTGCTGACGGCGTTACCACGCGCATGCATTCAAGATGCCGATGTGCTGCGGACGGAATTGCAACGAATGCGGGCAGCCTCGCATCCGAATTTGGTGGAGCTTCTGGCCCTGGTGGCGGCGGACGATGGCGCATTGTTCTTGGTCAGCGAGTGGACCGGGGAACACTCGCTGCTCGACCTCGTGCGACGACGCCAGTCTCTGGCCGCAGCGGAAGCCGTGGAGTTGCTGCGCCTGATCGCGGCAGTGGCAGACCATACCCAGGCTCAGCGCTTTGCCGCCTTGGAATTGGGACTGGCGCAGATCCGACTCCATTTTCCGGAACCCGAACCGGGTGATGGCGTCTTCGACGAGCCGCTCGCAGACTGGCCGCCTTTCACGGTGAAGGTGAAGGCCCTACCGATGTTTCCCGCCGACGCCGATCCCGCGCTGACCCGGGCGAGTTCCCTCGGTACTGAAACGCCCGCGCATGGCACCGTGCGACCGGGAAGCTCGCTGGCACTCCTGGCGTGCGAGTTATTTGGACGTCCGCTTGTCAGGTTCGGCGGCGGCGCGCCGAAGTTTTCTCCCATCGCAGGCATCAATGAGGCGGCGAACGAGGTTTTGCGGCGGGAACTTTCCGTCGAGGGAAGACAGGCCAGCGCGGCGGCCTTCGTGGAGGAGCTGGCCCGCGCTTTCGGCTTGGAACCGCGCCCGCCCACCACGCCCACTCCAGGGAACTCCGCGCCAAAGACCAGATCGACGTCGCGGCAACCTGCCGCTGCGACGCGATCGATCCGGCTTTCTCCCGGGGCGGAATTTGCCTGGGGCGCGGGCGCGTTGGAGGCATCGCGGGGAGGGCACCGCTGGATCGAGCCCGAGCACCTGCTGCTCGGCTTACTGGCGCTGGCAGGAGAAGGCGCGCCGCCGGAAGCATCCGCGGAGAAGGAGATGCTGCGCGCTTTATGGCGTGCCCAGGGAGTGCAGAGCGATTTCCTGCGAGACGCGCTGCGAAGGCGGGTTGGGCGGGGAGAGATTGAGGAAGCCAGCCCCGAGCGTCGAATCAGTCGTTCGTTGGCGAGCAAGGCGGCATTTTATCGGGCGGCCCGGCTGGTGGGAAGCGACGGCGTTCTTGGCGCCGTCGATCTGCTGGCCGCGATGCTCGAGGGCGCGAGTGAACCGCTGGCCTTTTTTCTCCGCGGAGAAAGTATGGACCCTCTCGCGCTCGTGAAAGCGGCGCGAACGGCGCGTTCGACCTCTCCCGGATATGGGCCGCGCGTCGATGGTGGTCACGGGCGCGACGAGGCTTCCTCGCCGGATTCAGCCTTGGCGCGTTTTGGGCGTGATCTCACCGCTCTCGCGCGCGCCGGAGAATTGCATGAATGCCTGGGACGCGATGAGGAAATGCTCCAATTGGTTCGCGCCCTAGGCCGTCAAACCAAGAGCAATCCCTTGCTCGTGGGTGAGGCGGGCGTCGGAAAAACCGCCCTAGTGGAGGGTCTTGCCTGGCGAATCTCCCAGTCCCGGGATGCGACGCTCGCCGGCCGGCGCCTGGTGGAAATAAGTGTCGCGGCGCTCGTCGCCGGCACCGGGCTGCGCGGCGAACTCGAGTCACGCGTGCGGCGTTTGCTCGAGGAAGCGGCCGCGACTCCCGGGCTGCTGCTTTTTATCGACGAGGTGCACACCCTCGTGGGCGGCGGGCGCGCGAGCGGCACGCTCGATCTGGCGGAGTTGTTCAAGCCGGCGCTGGCCCGCGGGACGCTGCGCTGCGTCGGCGCGACCACGCCGGAAGGTTTTCGCGAAGCGATCGAGCCCGATCCTGCGCTCGCCCGCCGCTTTCAGCCGATTCGCCTGGAGGAACCTTCACCCGCGAGCGCGCGCGAAATCCTCGAGCGCGGTTTCCGGGCGCGTTTCGAGGAGAAGCACGGGGTGCGCATCGAGCCCGGCGCCGTGGAGGCGGCGGTCACTCTTTCCGTGCGCTACCTGCGCGACCGGCGCCTGCCTGACAAGGCCATCGACCTCCTCGATGACGCCTGTTCACGGGTCGCAATTCCTTCGCTCGACGGCGCCGGCGCCGGCGATGCGTCGGACCGGGTGGTCTCCGCGGAGACCGTCGCCGAGGCGCTCGCGGCCTCGACGCATTTGCCGGTCGCCCGCCTGGGCGAAAGCGAGCGCGTACGGCTGCAGGAGATGCCGGCCGCGCTGGCCCGCCGGGTCATCGGGCAGGAGCCGGCCTGCCGGGCCGTCGCACAAGCGGTGCAGCGTGCGCGCACCGGCCTGCGAGCGGCCCAGCGTCCGCTCGGCGTTTTGCTTCTGGCGGGTCCCACGGGGGTGGGGAAGACCGAGCTGGCGAAGGCGACGGCAGAATTTCTTTTTGGTTCGGAAAGCGCGCTGCTTCGTTTCGACATGAGCGAATACGCGAGCCGGCATGAAGCGGCGCGCCTCGTGGGCGCACCTCCCGGCTATGTCGGTCACGACGAAGAGGGCCAGCTTACGGGGGCGTTACGACGCAATCCCTTTGCCGTCGTTCTGCTCGATGAATTCGAGAAGGCCCACCCTGAGGTTCTGAATCTCTTCCTGCAGCTCTTCGACGAAGGACGTCTCACCGACGCAAAAGGACGCAGCGCGAGCGCCACGGAGGCGCTCTTCCTTCTCACGTCGAATGCCGAGGTTGCGGGCGCGAAGAATGTAATGGGCTTCGGCGCGCCGCTGCCTACGGCCGAGCCGGACGAGGCGGAATTGCGTGGAGTCTTAAGCCGGGCCTTCCGCCCGGAACTGGTGAGCCGGCTGGATGCGATCATTCCGTTTCGAGCGCTCAATCGCGTGGATCTTGGCCGGGTGGCCGAGCTTATGCTCGAGGCGGTGCGCGGGCGGCTCAAGTCGCGCGGCGTCATTCTCCACGTCCGGGACGAGGCCACCGCGTTGCTCGTCGAGACTGCGCTGGCCAGCGGTGGCAACGGCCGGGCGGTGCGCCGGGCGGTCGAACAATTGATCGAAGCGCCGGTCGCTGAGCTTCTCGTTGCGGGCGATCTCGCTGCGGGGGGCAAACTCGCGGTGGGTGTCGCAGCGGGTAAAATCACGCTGCGCGCCGATGCCGGCAGCACGGAATGAAAGGAGCGCGATGAAAGTGACGTTCGTGAGCCGGCATGAAGGGGTGGAGCGTCGTTTCGAGTTGCAGGGGAATTCCGCCATCATCGGCCGCGGCCGGGAAGATCTGGTCGTGGAAATCGATCTCGTCTGGGATGCCCGCGTGTCACGACCGCACGCGCGCGTCTGGCGGGAGGGCGATGAACTCTGGATCGAAGATCTGCAAAGCAAACGCGGGACCGTCGTGGACGGGGTCGAGCTGCGCGGACGCTCCACCCGGCTCGGGCCCGGTACAATCGTGACGGTGGGAGATACGCAGCTCACGGTGGAGATGGAGGTTCCGGCGAAGGAGAGCAAACCCGACGCATTCCAGGCGACGGAAGCGCCGGTGGAGATCGTGCCCGATTCAAATGCGGCCCTGAATCCGGCCGATGCGCTCGTGCCGGCGGCGAAGAGCACCGACCTCGAGCAGCGCCTCGCGCAGCTTTGCGAGATTCCGATCCTCATTGCGGCGGAGCCCCGCTTTGACCGCCGTTTGCAGTTGGTCGTCGATGAGCTGGTCAGCCTGATTCCCGGGGCGGCCCGCGGCGCGCTCCTGCTCACCGATCCGGCAACAGACAAGCTCTTGCTCAGCGCTTCCGCCCCCGCCGGGCAGGCCGCCGTCAGCCTGCGGCTGGCCCGGCGCGCCTTGGAGACAAGGGAGGCATTCATCTGGCACGAAGCGGACGAGCCCGGTGTCGCGCACCCCAGCGTCCTCCGGCATCGGATCGCCACCGGCATGTATGCACCGGTGCGCTGGGGTGATGAAGTCTTGGGCGTGCTTTGTGCCGATCATCCCGATCGCGCGGCCCGCTTTGCGCCGGGTGATCTTGCGCTGCTCCGGGTGGTGGCCCAATACGCCGGCATGGCGGTGGTCCGGCATCGCACAGCCGAGGCGCTACGGCGGCAGTCGGATTTTACGAACCGACTTTTTGGCGGGCGTTTCCCACCCCGCGTGCGCGAAGAATTGATGCGGCATGCGATGGCCGACAGCCTCACGCTGGGAACGCGCCAGTCTCCCGTCACGGTGCTTATCTCGGATATTCGCGGCTTCACGCGGTTGAGTGAGCAGCTCGGGCCGCAACGGCTCAGCGACTTGCTCAACGACTACTTTCCGCTGCTCATCGAGGCGATCTTCCGCCACGGGGGAAGCATCGATCGCTTCGTCGGCGACGCGATCTTTGCCGTTTTCGGCAGCCCGGAGCCCGATGCAAACCAGGAGGAGAATGCCGTGCGCGCGGCGCTCGACATGCAGGCCGCTGCGAGGGCGCTTTCGGCCCTGCGCGCGTCCCGCGGTGCCGGCACGTGCGAGATCGGCGTGGGCGTCGATTGTGGAACGGTCCTGCACGGTTTCATCGGGAATGCCGAGCGGATGGAGTTCGCCGTCGTGGGCGATGCGGCCAATTACGCCTCGCGCTACTGCGCCGGCGCCGGACCCGGTCAGATCCTGATTAGCAGCGCCGTGAACGCGCGCGTCTGGAACCTGGTCGAGGCGGAGCCCGTCGTGATTCAGACGAAACACGAGGGGGACGTCCACGCCCACCTCGTGCGCGGATTGGTCGAACGTTGAGGTTGCGGTTGAGAGTTGCGGGCACTGCAGCCAGCCTGACGGGTGTTGCGTCCGGCGACACGAACCCCGCGTTCCTGTATGCCCGCCCCGAATCTCAAAGTCAGTGTCCTCTCCGCCGTCCCGCTGAGCCTGTTCGGCTTGGGGATTGGGCTGACCTATCTGCGGGTGCTGACTCCGCAGCAGGCGGCGCCACTCGCCGGTGCGTGTGTCGGACTCGCTTTCCTCTCCGGAATGATCTGCATCCCGTGGGCCGCCCGGGAACTGGTGCGAAACTGGTCCGAGCTGGCAAGTTGGTCCCGGATCCTTGGCGTGCTCGCCGTGCTTGGGTTCGTGGCGTTCATCGGCACGACCTTTTGGATGATGTTCAGCTACGCGGGGCGCCCGGGAACTGGGGGGTAGGAATGGAATTCAACCAAGACGGTAATCGCGCCTGCGCACGCGAATTCGAGAAAATGGGCGCGTGCGGAAGTGACGCCGTGGACTGCGTGCGGCTTGCTGCCGCCGTCTTCCGCGCAGCTTGTTGCGCCTGAGCGACCGAAGGCCGCATTTCCTCCGCGCGCCGGCCTCGACACCACTCACCCAGCAGCAAGCTGCTTGGCCAACAGCGGCAGCAAGCTGCACGCAGTCCACGGCATCGGGTCTGCCCGGGCCAAGTTTCTCTCCATAAGATCGCGGCAGAAGCACTCCACTCGACACCGGCGTTCCCTCCGCCATCGTCGAAGGTATGCTTTCTCGCTCGGTCTTACTCGCGCTCGCATTTAGCTTCGTCCTCTCGTCCATTGCGCAGGCGGGTCCGACCAAGGCGGAGGCACTGGCTGGAATCGAGGCCATTGAGCGCGATCCGATTTCGGAACGCGCGATCGCGGCCTTTCCGCTGGTCGTGAAGTTTGCGCAGGAGAGCCCGGAGGTGAGCATCACGATCAGTGAGAAGATACTCCCGTGGATCGGCACGAAAGACTACGGACCCCTGCTGCTGGGCGCCTACGTCGCGGGCAATGTAAAAGCGCAACTCGAGCGCGGTGCCCCCGAGGATCGGCCTTATGAAGGCCTCAAACGCGTCTTCGCGGTGTACGCTGCGATGAAAAAGCGCAAACCGGGCCTGATTATCGAGGGGATTGAGAAGCAGATCGATCAGGACACCAAGGGTGAGCTCCAGGCCGAAGTAGGCAAACCCGGCAAATAGCGCGGCCTTCCTGCGGCGACTTGGAATGATTCCGTCTCGCCGCCGAAACCAGGTGTGGTAGAAAGCGCGTTCCGCCGCCCTTCGCCATGACCGAGCCAACCGCATCTCCCCCCGGCCCGCGCCGCGCGGCGGTCATCTTCATTTTCGTCACGGTCATGCTCGACATGATCGCGGTGGGCGTAATCGTCCCAGTTCTGCCGAAGCTCATTGTCGATTTTGCGGGGGGCGATACCGCCGGAGGCGCTTTGTACTATGGGCTATTTGGCACGGCATGGGCGCTGATGCAGTTCATCTTCGCGCCGGTGCTGGGTTCCCTGTCGGACCGTTTCGGACGGCGGCCGGTCATCCTGCTTTCGAACTTCGGGATGGGGATCGATTATATCTTCATGGCCATGGCGCCCTCGCTGAGCTGGCTCTTCCTCGGCCGCGTCATCTCGGGAATCACCGCCGCGAGCATTCCGACGGCGAGCGCGTACATTGCGGATGTGACGCCGCCGGAAAAGCGCGCCGCCGCCTTTGGGCTGCTGGGCGCTGCGTTCGGAGTGGGCTTCGTCTTCGGCCCGGCACTAGGCGGTTGGACCGGTTCGCTCGATCCCCATCTCCCCTTTTGGATTTCGGCTGGGCTGAGCCTGGCGAATGCCTGCTATGGTTTCTTTGTTCTGCCCGAGTCCCTGGCGCGCGAAAAGCGGGCCGCTTACTCGTGGAAGAGGGCGAATCCCGTGGGGTCCCTGGCGCTGCTTCGCGCGCAACCGGGTTTGCTGGGCCTGGCGGCGGTAAATGTCATCGGTTTCCTGGCGCACGAAGTCTTGCCGAGTGTCTTCGTTCTGTATGGCGGCTACCGCTACGGTTGGGACGCGCGCGCCATCGGATTTACCATGGCAATCGTCGGTGTTTGCTCGGGAGTCGTGCAGGGCGCACTCGTCGGTCCGTTCGTAAAGCGCTTCGGCGAACGCAAGGCGGTCTTGACCGGACTCATCTGCGGCATCGGGGGCTTTGCCACGATTGGACTCGCACCTACCGGCACGCTTTCCCTCCTTGGGATCCCGCTGCTCTCGCTTTGGGGTCTGGCCGGTCCTTCCGCCCTGGGATTGATGTCGGGCCGCGTTGGTCCGAGCGAGCAAGGTCAACTGCAAGGGGCGAATAGCAGCTTGCGCGGCCTCGCGGGATTGATCGGGCCCGGGCTCTTCACGTTTACGTTTGCGACTTTCATCGCGACGGGGCGGGGCTTCGAATTGCCGGGTGCGCCGTTTCTGCTCTCGGCGTCACTCCTGGTCTGCTCGACCTTGCTGGCCTGGCGCGTGGCGACGCAATCGGCCGCCGCGCCGGAATTGCGCAAGCCGGTGTAGGTCAGCCCTGCAGATTCGCGATCAAGGCGGGTACCACTTCGTTCAGGTCCCCGATGATCGAGTAATCCGCCACCTTGAAGATCGGGGCATCCTTGTCCTTGTTCACCGCCACGATCAGCTTTGACCGATTCATGCCCGAGAGGTGCTGGACGGCGCCGCTCACGCCGATGGCCAGATAGACATTCGGCGCGACGCTTTTGCCCGTCTGTCCGACCTGATCGGAATACGGACGCCAACCCGCGTCCACGACGGCGCGCGTAGCTCCGACCGCCGCACCGACACAGGCTGCGAGCGGCTCGATGTGCTTGGTAAAGCCGTCCGGTCCGCCAACGCCACGGCCGCCCGTCACCACAATGTTGGCTTCGTCGAGGGCGACGCCACCCGTCGAGGCCTTCGCCTGGGAGAGAATTTCGACGCGCCCGACTTCGACCGGAAGCTCAGTCGCAGCAACACTGCCCGCACTGCCAGCCGGCTCGGCGGGGACGAGCACATTGACTTTGACGCTGATGACCACCGGAAGGGCGGCAGTGCGAACCGTTTCGGTCACGCGGGAAAGATAGGTAAAGCGTTTGGCGGTGACGCTGGTGCCATCGCTCGTTGCCTCGATCACATCTTCCAACAGGGCGCCGCCGAGCCGGACTGCGACGCGCGGTCCATAACTGAGTCCGCTGCGCGTCGCCGGCATGAGGACCGCTTTGGCGCCCAATTCCTTGGCAAAGCCAGCCACGGCGGTGGTCCAAGCCTCCGCCGTAAAAGGCTCGTAGCCAGCTTCAGCACAATGTCGCGCATTGACTCCGAATGCGACCATTTCCGCAGCCGCCTCCGCGGCGCCGGGCCCGAGAAGGAGTGCATGAATGTCGCCAAGGCCGGTCAGAGCCCGGGCGGCGGTGACGAGTTCGCGCGCGCTCGGTCGAAGTTTGCCGGCGAGATGTTCAGGAACGAGAAGAATCATGGGAGTGAGATCGGGAAATTGGGGATGGATGGAAGGGCGCTGCTGCTTAGAGCACTTTGGCCTCGTTCCGCAGCGCGGAGATGAGTTGTTTCGCTGTGTCGGCCGCGTCGCCCTCAAACACTTTGTTCAGACGCGTCTTTACTTGGATGGCTTCGCCCACGGTGGTTGTCAGCGCGGCGGGCGCACCGTAATCGGCGGGGGTCGCTTTGCGCAGTTCCTTGCGTTTCGCCTTCATGATGTTCGGCAGCGTGGGATAGCGTGGCTCGTTCAACCCTTGCTGCGTGGTAACCACGGCCGGGAGGCTGATCTTCACATTCTCCGTGCCGGTGTCGGTATCGTGGGTGGCTTCGATGACGGTCCCGGTCAGCGTCAGTTTTGTCGTCCAGTCGAGGTGCGGCCAGCCCAGCGCTTCCGCGAGTGCGGGCCCGAGGGCCGAGCTGTCCCAGTCGGCCTCCTTCCCCCCGACGAAAACGAGATCCGCCCCTTCCTTCTTAACCGCTTCCGCGATGACGCGCGCCTGCGTCACGACGTCGAGCACATCGTTGGTCTCGATGTGAACGGCGCGGTCGCTCCCGAGCGCGAGAGAAGTGCGAATCGATTCCTCAAAGCGCTTTGGGCCCAGCGCGATCGTGTAGATTTCCGCCTGATGCCCGGCTTCGCGCAAGCGGATGGCCTCCTCGACGCCGTACTCGTCCATGCCGTCCATCACGAAGGTGACGCCGGCGAGATCGACGCGGTCGCCGGCGGTTCGGATGGAGGCTTCGGCGTCAGGAACTTGTTTGAGAATGGTGCAGATTTTCATGAGGGCGGGGAAGGGGAGTGGAAGCGGCGAAAGCGGGACCGGTGGGGAAGCGCGCGGGCCGGCGCCCGGTTCATTCCGCGCCGGTTCCGGGAAGCGTTCTTATTTGAGCATCGAGCGCGCAACGACGATGCGCTGAATTTCGCTCGTGCCTTCGTAGATCATGTTCAGTTTCGAATCGCGGAGCAGTTTCTCCACCGGGAAATCGTTCATGTAGCCGTAGCCGCCATGAATTTGGATTGCTTCCGCCGCGCCCGCGAAGGCGGCCTCCGAGGAGCGGCACTTCGCGATGGCGCTGGCCTGTCCATGCGGACGGTCGTTGTCCACCAGCCAGGCGGCGTAGTAAGTCTGCAGGCGACTGGTTTCGAGCGACATCTTCATTTCCGCCAGTTTGAACTGGATCGCCTGGAGCTCCGCGATCGGTTTGCCGAAAGCGAGGCGCGTCTTCGCGTATTTCACGCTCTCATCGAGGGCGCGGCGCAGGAGGCCCACCGACCCGGACGCCACGGTGATGCGCGTGCGATCGAGCGTGCGCAGGGCGATCTTGAAGCCGTCCCCGAGGCCGCCCAGCATGTTCGCCTTCGGCACGCGCACGTTTTCGAAAATCACTTCCGCTGTGTAGCTGCAACGCTGACCCATCTTGCCGTGCAATTTGTTGTGGGAAACTCCGGGGGTCTCCGCCGGCACGACCACGCAAATCGTGCCCTTGTTCCCTTCGGCGTGCGCGGTGCGGCACAGGACGACATACATCGAGCAGACGCCGCCGTTGGTGATCCACATCTTCGTGCCGTTGATCACGATGTCATCGCC
The DNA here is from genome assembly GCA_038226705.1 of Chthoniobacterales bacterium. Lineage (GTDB taxonomy): Bacteria > Verrucomicrobiota > Verrucomicrobiia > Chthoniobacterales > SZAS-18 > SZAS-18. The sequence continues at coordinate 88,394 of JBBRQH010000011.1, forward strand.
GACGAACTCCGCCTTCGTTTTCATGGCACTGGCGTCGGAGCCGGAATCGGCCTCTGAGAGGCAAAAGGCGCCGAGCCCGGTGAGAAGCGGCGGGAAGAAGCGCTTTTTCTGCTCATCGGAGCCCGCGATTTTGATCGGGGTGACGGCAAGATCGGAGGCCAGGATGATCGTGTCGAAACCCATGCAAGCATAGCCGAGCTCTTCCCCGATCAGCACTTCCTCGACGACACCCAAGCCGAGGCCGCCGTATTCCTCAGGAATTCCGATGTTGAGCAAGCCAAGGTCGGCCGCGTGCTTTACGGTATCGACCGGGAAGGTCTCCGCGCGATCCCACTCGGCGGCGTGGGGGAGCACTTGCTCCATGGCGAATTGACGGGCAAGGCGTTGAATCTCTTTCTGTTCGGGCGTGAAGTCGAAGTTCATCATGGGGACAAAGCGGGAAAGCGCGCCAAATGGGGGCGGCGGCAGGGAACGAGCATGTTAGCGAAAGTTCGCTGCAGGACAAATCGCTGTGTCATTTCGCACGGAATTTTCGCGCCCTCCGGCTCTTCGCCGCCTAGCCTTTCGATATGCGTGCATTCCCTTCCTTTCTTCTGGCTGCCGCCCTGGCAGCCACCGCCACTGCGCAAGATTGGGCCAAGGCCCGACTCGAAAAATCCCCGCGTCACCTCGAGTGGGTCACGGTGAAAAGCGGAGCGCGCGAAATCAAATGCTTCCTCGCGTTTCCGGAGGTGAAAGAAAAAGCGACTGCGGTGCTGGTCATCCACGAGATCTTCGGACTGAGCGATTGGGCCCGGGGCGTACCGGATCAACTGGCGGAAGCGGGTTTCATTGCGATCGCCCCGGACCTGCTCTCGGGCCTGGCGCCCGGAGGAGGCGGCACGGCGGAATTCCCCGATGGCGACAGCGTCCGCAAAGCGATCTCCGCGCTGCCGCCAGAGCAGGTGACGGCCGACCTCAACGCCGTGGCCGACTATCTCGCCAAGTTGCCCGCAGCGAATGGAAAGATCGCGGTGGCGGGCTTCTGCTGGGGCGGCGGCCAGGCCTTTCGCTACGCGACGAACAATCCCAAGATCGCGGGCAGTTACGTGTTCTACGGGAACAGCCCCGAGAAACCCGAGGAGCTCGCTCGCATCAGCGGACCGGTGTTCGGTTTCTACGGTAGCAACGATGCGCGCATCAACGCGACCATCCCTGCCACGGTGGAGCAGATGAAAGCAGCGGGGAAGAAATTCGAGCTCGTCACGTATGAAGGAGCTGGGCATGGATTCATGCGGGCGGGAGAAGCACCGGACGCGAGCGAAGCGAATGCGAAGGCCCGTCGCGAAGGTTGGGAGCGGTGGAAGAAGTTGCTGGGCGCCCTGTAGGAATTCGGTGCGTTCCACCGGAACCAAGAGAGGCCGGCGCTTTCGACGCCGGCCTCCCGTTGAATAATGGAAGCTGCTTTCCGCTCAGGCGGTCGGCGTCGCGCTCGCGCCTTCTGCGTCGAGCAGAATCTCCACATCTTCCAAAGTCGTGGAATTCCCGGCTTTAGGCGCGGCGGGCGGAATCGGCGGCACGGGCGGGATGGGCGGCGGCTCAGTCGCCATTTTCCGCTCCACCTTTTCGACGCGCTCGCGGACATCGCCCGGCATCTTCTTGCGGTCCTCTTCGTTGTCGATCGGTCCGCTGAAGACCAGGCTGCCATCCGCCTTCTTAACGGTGACGGTGCGCTTGCCTTCCGAGCGGGAGATCTCGATTTCGCCGTCGTTGTCGCGCACGATCATGCGGGCGCGATCCATGTCGATCTCGGTCCTGTTCGATCCTTCGCTGCCTTCGCCGGGACGCCGGATGATCATGCGTTTGTGGTCGCCGCCGGGAAGAAAGTCCTTCATGGCGGGGAGACCTTCGATCAGAAAATTCCGCATCCCGGGCCAGCCGCCGCCGGCTTCCGGCGCGCGCTTTGCGAGTTTCACGGTCAGCTTCATCTCCTGGCCCTTGCGTACGAGCGTGAGAGGCACATCAGCTCCATCGGGCTGGCTGCGCACGAGCGTCGAGAGCTGATCGGGTGAGACGAGTTTTTGATCGCCGAAAAGCTTGAGCAAATCGTGTTTCTGCACGCCGCCCGTGGCGGCTGGGCTATCAGGCACCACGCTGTCGACGATGAGTCCGAATCCTTCGGGCAGACCGAGTTGCGCGGCAAGCGCACCAGGCACGCGATTGGTCACCAGCCCGATGAACGTGATGGGGTCGCGTGGCGCGCGGCCGGGACGCTCACCGGGTTGCGGTGGCGCGGGCGGGGCCGGGGGTTGCCGCGGCGGAGTGGGTTCGGCTCCGGCAGCGAAGTGGCAGAGACAGGTGGCCACAAGGACGGGACCAAGGATGGAGCGTATTTTCATAGGGGATGTGTTGGGGGACAAAAAATCAGAATGGACCGACCGAACGCGAGGTGACTTCCTCCCGCGGGTAGTGGAGTTGCACGACGAGTCCGGAGGTCGAATCACGCCATTCGACCATGTCAGCGAACTGCTCGCGCACGCGCTGAACGGTGTCGCCGTTCTCGCTGGCCACGAGCCCCTCGTCGACCGAGGCGAGCCAGACCGAAGTAGAGGAGACGGTCTCCCAACTGGCCGCGGCGGGCGCGACTGCGGCGGTGGCTGGCGTGGCACCAAATGAACTTGCGGCGGGCGCCAATACCGGCGGGGCGTCGTCTTGCCGGACGTAAACGAATGCGATCAAACCGGCGGCCAGCGCCAGCGCGGCCGTCGCCCAGATCCACGAGGGCGGGCCGGGTTCGAACGTCCAGGCACGCTGCAAAGCTGCGCGCATCCGCGCCCAAGGATGCGGTCGCGCCAGCACTCGCTCCACCCGCTGCGTGGCCTGAGTCGAAGGCGTTGCCGGCTGGAAGGCCCGGAGCTGCGCTTCGAATTCATCGAAGCTATCAGGTGGCGTTTTCATCGTGGGGTGGAATCGGCGAGGGGAGAAAGTACCCGGCGCAGCAGAGCGAGCGCATAGCGATGGCGCGAGGCGGCCGTATCGGCCGGAATGCCGAGCACCGTCGCGATCTCGGGAAAGGAGAGGTCCCCCCAAATCCGCAGCGTCACGACTTCCCGCTGCTCGGCGGGCAATCGGTCGAGCGCCTGCTCCAGGGCCCGCGCGCGCTCGCCGGTCTCGACCGGGCATTCGAAGGCGTAAGCGGTCGGAGCATCCTGGGCGGAAAGCTCCTCGCGGCGCGAACGGCGCCGCGCACTGCGGGCGGTATCGAGCGCCGCGCTGCGCACGGCACTGAAAAGGAGAGCCGGTTCTTCCTGCACGCGTTCGCCGAGCCGGCGCCAGCAGCGGATGAACGCATCCTGCACGAGGTCCTCGGCATCTGCGGCCGAAGTGGCCCACTGCCGCGCGAAAAGCACCAGGCGCGGTGCGAGCGCCTGCCACGCCGCACGCCACGACTCCGCGGGGAAGTCGCCGCGCGCGGCGCAGTCGGCGCGGGATTCGGACGCGGCAAACAAATTGGGCATGGAAAGGGTCATCGCAACAACGCGGAGCGTCTCGTCAGGATGCAAACGCCGCGGCGCGCAGGAGACGTCTACTTTTCTGTCGGTTTTCCCCGCCCGGCATCTGCCAATCTTGCAGAGTAAGTGCGGCTCGCGCTGGATCCTCCGCGCGCTACTTCAGCGCGCGCAATTCGCCGGCATATCCGGTCATCTCGAGGTAACCCACCCCGCGCAACTCGCGCCCCTCCCGCGTGCCCAGCAGGCGCACCGCGCCTTCCCAATAATTGATGACTCCCAGCGCGAGTTCCTGGCCTGGGAGCGGCGTTTCGACGCGTAGTTTCGTCGCCCGGCTGGGAATCTCGATTTCCCAAGCGACCGGATAATTCGCGCTGGTGCGCGGACTCTTCCATTTTCTCAGCGGCCTAAGGGTAAAATCCTCGCGGCGCAGATGCGTCACGGCCCCATCGGATTCGACGATCGTGCCGCTCGAGGCTGGATCGATGCTGCCATCGCGGTGGCGCAGTGCATAAAGCATGAGCTCCGTGCCATCTTCAAGCTGCGCGCAGAACCAGTCCCAGCCGACCTGGCCCTCGGCGAGAGCGCTCGAAGACCATTCATGGTCGAACCAACTGGAGCCGGTCACTTCGAAGACGCTACCGCCCAGCACCAGCCGTCCCCGCGTCTCGAGCCGGGTGAACGAGTAGTAATGCGAGGCGTGGCCCCGCGTGACGGCTTTTTGGCTGACGCCATTCACCCCGTGAATGACCGGCTCCTTGCGAGGCTGCACGATGAGATCGATCTCGAGCCGGGCGCTTTTGGCCGTCAAATGCCAGGTGCCGTCCGCCTGCGGAACGAGTTGCCAGTCTTCGATCCAGACGAGCCGTTCGCCGGGGAGGGCGGATTCCCCGGCGCCTGCCTCCGCGAAGGCCCCGCGGGTGACTTTGCTCTCCACCGCAAACTTCGTGCCGGTAAGATCGGAGACAGCGGCATGGGCAAACTTGAAGTCATCGACCGCGAAGCGCGAGGCGTCGGGCCGGGGCGCGGTGGGCGGTCGAATCCCCTGGCGGAAGAAAACCAGCTCGTAGCCGAGTTCCCGGCCCGAGCGGCTGTCGCGCACGTTGCCAGTGAAGTACCACCACTCCGTCTTGAAGTCGCGGTGGGCGCCATGATCGCGCGGAAACTCGTAGCGCCAGCCCGGCAGGGCGAGTTTCCAGCCAGCGGCCTCGGCGGCGCTATCAGCGCTCTCCGGCAGGGCCAGTCCGGCTGCCTCTGCCACTCCGCCGAGCGCGACCAGCAAAAGCGTGAACAACAGGCGCCACATGGCGAATCCCTTAGCGATCCGGCCGGAACGGTCAATGCGAACGGGCGTTCGCGCCCTCGAGTTCGAACCCATTCGCTTCGTGCAGCGCCCAAATTCCCCTTCGACGGATTTGTTCAGATGGTCGGGCATGATCCCGTTCTTCAGTGCGTCTGCGCGACATAGACCGTGCTGGCGGAATCCCGTTCCAGGAGGGGATTGTAAAAGCTCACGACTTCCGCTTTCGCCTTGGGAAATACGGCCGTGAGTACCTCCAGGAAAGGTGCGTCCGGCGGGTCGTCGGACCAAAGTGCGAAAGTTCCGCCCGGAAGCAGATGCGAGGCGAGACGATGCAGGCCTTCCTGGCAATAAAAGGCGGCGTTGCGCGGGTGCAGCAGGTGACGGGGCGAATGGTCGATATCCAGGAGGACCGCGTCGAAGCGACGGTTAGGAGAATCGGGATCGAAGCCGGCCGTCGAGGCGGCAAGGGCGAAGAAATCGCCGGACACAAAGCGGCACCTCGGGTCCGCCGTGAGTCCGGCGCCGAGCGGAACCAGACTTTCCCGGTGCCAGCCGATGATCTCGGGCAACGTCTCGATCACCAGGAGGGATTCCACGGCCGCATTTTCGAGCGCTGCGCGGGCGGTGTAGCCCAAGCCCAGGCCGCCGACGACGACACTCAGGGAACCTGCTTTTAGCTCGGCGAGCCCGATCCGCGCCAGGGCGACTTCGACCTCGTGAAACAAACTGGACATGAGAAAGCTCTCCCCCAGCTTGATCTCAAAGACATCCAAGCCGCCCAGCGACAAAACCCGCCGGCGCCGCAGGATCAATTCCCCGAGGGGCGTTTCGTGGAACGCCAGCTCTTCGTAGTTTCGGCTCATTCGATGGTTGATCCCGGCGGACCGGCGAAACTATTCCGCGGCGCGCGACGTGGACGCTTGCTGCCCTTCCTGCAAGGCGCGCACGGAAGCGCAAGTCGCCATGATCTTGGTCGCGAGGTCCCGGATCTTGTCCAGACGATCGCCGAGGAGCGAGCGCAGCGCCTCGGGAGTAAGTGACGGACCATCGGCGGGAGGGGTGGAAAGCAGCAGAATCGCTTCGAGCCCCTTTTCGTGCACGCCATTCAGCGTGTCGTCCCGGTTTGCCTGCTCATCCAGCGCCACCCGGATCACGCCCGCGATGTTGTCCACACTTCCCGCGCAACCCTCGAGATCGTCGCCATAAATCGTGCGCAGCACTTCCTCGGCCGCGGCCTGGGCCGCGAGTTCACGATGATGAGGGGGCGGCGCGTCCTTCGACATGGCCACAGCAAAGCGCCGTTCCTGCGTCGCTTCAAATCCTGGCGGTCGGATGGGAGCGAAATCCTGCGCCGGTCCGCTGGCGCTACACTCCGTTCCCGATATGCAGCACGGTGAAATCGGGCAGCGCCACGCGAGTGAAGTCCGGGGGTGCATTATCGATCTCGTAGACCGTGTTGCCGACGAGGGTCTCGGTGCGTGTGTCCCAAAACATCACGGACTTCTCCCCTTTGTGGGCTTGATTGGAGATGGTGAAAACGCACAGGTGGGTGGCGCCGGTGGAACGGATGAATGTTTTCTCCTCCGCGGTGAGCCGCGACATGAATTTCTTGCAGCGCGCATCTGCCAGGCGCGCCTGTTCCGTACGGGCGGAGGCGGTATTGCGAATGGCGATTTCGTCGCCCCGGGGTGGCGTCGAGCCAGGGCCGGGCTTGGTCACCGCGTAAATGCGATTGTTCATCCCACTGACGATGCTGCCCGCGGGAGGAAGGGCGGAGTTCGCGCACCCCGAAAGTAAAGCTACGGAGATGGCGAGGAAACCCAGCAAGAGAGATTTGGTCATAGGGATGGAAAGGATGTTCTACGGCGCCTGCCCGCGGCTGGACGCAGACGTTTTACCCCGGCAACGATTCTGGCTCGGGTTTCCTCCGCACCTTGGAACGGGCGAATCGTTTGCAGCGGACCAAGGCGCTTTCGCAGTGCAAAATCGTGTATCCGAGTATTTCGCAAACGATCTACGATGCGGTGCGCGAGCAGGAGCAGGCGATCCGGGATCTGCGCTTCGAAATCGCCCGCTTTCGGCCCGCTCGCTAGGTCTGGATCGCTCGCTCACTTCATCGCTTCATCCCATTCCTCGCCTGCGCGGCGCATGACCGGGGCGACATCCTCCGCGAGCAAAAAACGCTCGTCCTGCAGCTTGGATGCCGCTTGGGCGAATTGCTCGAGGTAGTCCTCGCGCGAGCGATAGCGTTCCGCGAGGGAGCGCCGCGGATCGCCGGTCTTTTCCCGCTCCTCCTTTGTGCGGGCAAAAGGAAGGTACGAGCCCAGAAAACTCACCCGTTCGCCTGGCATGCCAGTGGCCGGATCGCGCGGATTCCAGCCGGTGTAGGTCGCGAGGGGAACATCCAGTTCCGGCACGCGCACCCCGCCTTGGTCGTTCCCGTCCGCGTCGACCTGGGGCAGAAAGACGGGATATGGTTGGCCGAGCCGCGGGGGCTGGCGGGTGATGACGCCCAGCACCCAATCGGGCCCGAAGTCCAATCGGACGGGCTGATGAGCTCTTTGCGGTGGAGGAGCCATGGGAATTTTTGGGAAGGCCAGCTTGTCGCGGGGAACAAGCGATCCATCCGTAAAGCGCGGATAGCGGCTGGCCGGCGGGGCAATCCCTTGCGCAACCCACGCGTCCAGGTTGGTAAAGAGAGCGCGCCAGTGCCAGCGAACGGGATTGGGATTCTGCAAATGCGTTCCCAGCAGTGCCGGATTCGAGCCGCGCGAGGGAGGAAACGGGCCGGAGAAGTGCTGGAGTCCCGCGAGGAAATAGATGCGCGCGTTCTCCGGGATGGGCAGGTCGCGGCCGTCGGCGGCTGCATGAACGAGTGACGCCCCCCGCGACCAATACTCATAGGACGTGTTGGTGTGAAAGATCTTGGGCAGAACGCCCTCCGCCCGCGCGTGGTCGAGCAGTCCCGCCTTCCCGCCGGTGGCCGGATCCTTCTCGGCCAGATCGGCGAAAGGAAATAGATCAGTGGGATAAAAGAGCGCCGAAGTGGGCTGGGCGTCCCGCGAAGGCTGCGCGAAACGGTGGTTGAAGCTCCCGATGCCCGCGCCTGCGACATGGATGAGCATGCCTTCGAAAACCTGGCGGCCATCCTCGTCCGCATTGAACCCTTGCCACAGAAAATGGCGGAGAAAGCGGCCGCTTTGGGAAATTCCCAATGCGTAGGCGCGTTGCACCGGCGCAACGGACGCGCGGTCATACTTGAAATAGGAAGCCGCATCGCGCACGGCCGCGAGCCCGAGGCCGACCACCACCGGATCCTTGGCGCGGTAGACGACCTCGTAGATTTTTCCCGGTTCGAATCCCGCCGCGAGATGAACGAAGGTAGGGTCCGGCACCCTCGCGCCATCCACCAGGCGGGCGAACTGCCACTGCGCGCGCGGAATCGGGCGGCGGGGTGCGAACGGAGCGTCGCGCACGGTCAGGACATTCGCGCGGTCTTCGGGATCCGAGACCGGATATTCGGTTCCACCGATATTGCCGGAAATGACGTGGGCGAGCGGGTGCTCGAAGACCTTGGTCGAGACCACAAAATCCGAGCGCACCAGTCCGGTAAGGGACTGTCCGCGCGGACCGTGCGCGACGGGCGCGGTGAGGCGCAGAAATCCGGTTTCATCGCGCGCATCGAATTGCCAGCCGATCCACACCAGGGTGACGCCGCGATGCAGGAGAAATCCGTCGCCGAATTCCTCTTCGGTGGTGGGATCGGCGGATCCCTTGGCGCCCTGGAACAGACGAATGATGCCCTTCGAGCCGCGATTGGGAACCTCCAGCAAAAGCGCGCCGCTGCCCTTCGTGGGATCCTTCGGCTTGAGGATGTAAATATCGGCTGAGAATTCCACTTCGCCGTTGGCCGTGCGCTCCGTCCGGTCGAGATCGACAATGGCGCGGTTGTGTGGATTCGCGGGAGGAACGGCAAAGTAAATCTTGCCGATGAGTTTTTCGTAAGCTCCGGCCGCGCCGAACGGCTTGCCGTCGAGCACATCCGCGCGGGAGACGATTTCGACCCGGGTGACGCGCGCCTGCGCGGCGGGCGCAAACGTCAGCAGCGAACCGAGAAGGGAGATGAGCGGGGCGAATATTTTCATGGCAGGGATGGCAACTGCGTAAGAGCCGGGCGACCTCTCGCAATTCCTGGCACCTTGGACACCCTCCACCGGAGACGAACACAATAACACCGAGTCAGCATGTTCACAGTAGCCTCCTACAATGTCCTCGCGCCGGCCTACCTCAAGCCGGAGTGGTACCCCTTCACGAAGGCGGAATTGCTCGACCCCGAAAGGCGGTTGCCTGCGCTGGCGGAGAAGCTCGTGGAATTGTCCGCCGACATCCTTTGCCTGCAGGAGGTGGAGGAGGCCGCGTTTGCCGTTTGCGAGCGACGCCTTTCCCCGCTGGGATTCACGGGGAAACTCATGCTGAAAATGGACGGCCGGCCCGATGGCTGCGCGATTTTCGTACGTGATCGGGAGATCGCGCTGGAGAGGGTCTCCCGCCTGGTCTATGACGACGCGCGCCTGGCCCGCCGGGCTTCCGGACATATCGCGCAGATGGCCGTCCTCAAGGTCGGTTCCAGATACCTCGGCGTGGCAAACACGCACCTCAAGTGGGATGCTCCCCAGATGCCCCTTGACCGCCAGTATGGCTATTTGCAGGCCCGTCAGATCTTGGATTCGGGCCTGCAGATCGCACCCGAATGCGAGAGCTGGATCGTCTGCGGAGATTTCAACGTGACCGAAAATAGCGACGTTCTGCGAGCCTTTCAGGCAGCCGGTTTCGCCGCGAGCCACCGCGAGCAGGTGCATGGCGCAACTTGCAACGCCAATCGCCGCGCGCGCATGCTCGACTTCGTTCTCCATGACGCGGCTTTGCGCGCGATGCCGCGGCCCTTGGCGCTGGTCGAAAACGACACGGCACTGCCGGGCCCGGACCAGCCCTCGGATCACGTACCGGTTGTAGTCGAAATGCAGTGGACTTCGTAAGTTCTCCCGCGTCGCTCCGCAGCATCGCCCCGTCGGAACGGCGCGAGCTCCCGCACGCCCCGAACTTCTCCCCGATATTCGTGTTGCGCCAATTCCAGCCGCGCGAACCGCACGAACGTCGCAAGACAATATCCTGAGGTCCTTCGACTTCGCTGGATGACAGGGGTTTGGTAGCGCCAGCCGCTTTCATAACTTCGCGCGGGTGGAAGCCAGGCGTAGCGCAGAGGCGGCCGACCACAGCATTTAGGGAGACAGTTTCTCCCGCATGTCCCGGCTTAGCTCTTGAACTTCACGAAAAGACGATCCGCCTCCTCGAGCGTTTCCTTGCTGCCCACGTCGAACCAGGTGCCGGGGACACTCCACGTCTTTACGGGGATGCGGGGATAGAGCCATTGGACAAAGCGACCGGGCTGATCGGGGTTGTTGCCCTCGGCGAGATACTGCCCAACCATCGACACGACATGCTGCGGGTAGTAGTAGAGCGCGATGCTGATGAGCGTGCTCGGAGGCTGTGCGGGTTTCTCGGCGAATTGCGTGATCACGCCCTGCCCATCCACCGCCACCACGCCGTATTTCGTGGCTTCGGCGAGCGAACCCACGTCGTAGACCCCGATCGCGGCCGTCTCGATGGAGCGCGTAAAATCCCCAAAGGCCTCGAGACTCTGCGAAAAAAGATTGTCTCCGGCCACTACCACGAGATCGTTGCGCTCCAGACCGTAGCGCTGGATGACAAGATTCATGTCGCCGATGGCGCCCAGCTTGTCGGCATCGTTCGTGGACTGATCGTTCACGATTTCAAAACTGAGCTTGGGGTGCCCCTTGCCGTATTCGGCAGACCATTCCTCGAAATGTCGCGCGAATTTTGCATTCGTCACGACGTAGACTTTCTCGATGCCGCTGATCGGCGCCATGTTGTCCAGCACCCACTCCAGCATCGGTTTGCCCGCCACCGGCAGGAGGGGCTTGGGTCGATCGAGCGTCAGGGGATAGAGGCGGGTGGCGTAGCCGGCGGCGAGGATGAGAATATTCATGCGGGGAGAAAACGGAAAAAGCGCCGGAGAATGAGTCCTGCGCGCGGTGGGGTCAATGCCGGCACCACCAGAATCGCCCGCAATTCAAGTGCGGCGCCGGCGTTTGGCCTCGGGCTCCTGCTTGGAGCGCCCACTCACGGCATCGCGCAGATCCTTGGCGACGGTGGGATTCACCTTGAAGTCCGCCTTCTTCACATCGTCGATCGTGCGGAAACGCTCCCGGTCGCTGACGATGTAGTCAAACATCAGCAGCCCTTCGAGCGTATCGATCAGCTCGCTGGACGCCATATCGTTCGAACGTTCGACCAAGATGGATCCCTTCATCGTGCCACCGCTGAAACCGATCGTTTTCAGGATCGCGATGTCGCCGCCGCTGAGAGAAATGTCGCGTGCCATTGTTCGTGTTCTAGACCGCTGCCGAGGGCATGGCAATGCTGGAGCAAAGCGCGGGCGGCAGAGACGCAGTTAATTCCACTAATCGCCCGGCGTCACACTTGGCGGCCGCGGCGGAATCTTCGCGGGCGGTGGCGGCTGCGACCGGATCGGGGGCAGGGGACGAATCGGCGGAGCTTCGAGCGGAACCGGTGTTGTGCTCGGCAGGCGCGAGGGCGGCCGGGCTGCCGAAGCCGATGCTGACGTGGCGCTCGCGGACGGACCGGGAGACGGACTCGCAATAAGCCCCGTCGTCGGGGCGTTCGGCGACGGCATTGCTTCCGGCGGCTTCGAGGCGGGAACGCCCACGCGTTCGGCGGCGGCGAAAAGCGGGAGCTCCGCGGCCGACTCGTCTCGCTTGGAAGTTTTCGTCGTGGGCGGTGGCGGCGCAAACGGACTCGGTGCGACTTCGGACGAACTTCCGGGGCGGGCGTTTCCGCTGGCTTTCGCCGCCGCCTCTTCGGCCCGACGCGACTTGTCCGGCGCGACCCCAGCCCGCATGCCGGAAAGCTCCTCGAGGGTCTCGGCGTCGAGATAGCGTTCGCGTCCCGCACGATCTTCTTTGCCTTCGGCTTTGCCAATGGCGAGGTCGACGAGGAACTCTTGATTCTTCCAGGGGATGCTCGGAATCTCGAGCGGAAATGAAAGCTGGAAATCGGGTTTCGGCCGACCTGCGGCGGCCTCGGTCCAGGCCAGGATGCGGATCAGGTAGCGCCCCTTGTTCCACTGCGCCGGGAGATCCTCGGCATCAGCGGCAAAATCGATGTAGAGCGACGCCACTTCGCCCGGGAGGAGGACCAGCGGGTACACATCCATTTCCTCGAAGGCCGACGCATTGCTTGAAGGATTGAGACAAAGGGTGCGCCAGTGAAACGTGCGTTTCCAATCGGTGCCGTTCTCCATCACGGCATCGATCTGGCCGACCGTTTGCGATCGGTGCGTCATGTTGGCAATGCTCATGCGCACCCGGAGGCGCTCGATGTTTCGCACCTTGTTCACGGCCACTCCGACGGAGCCCGCGGTGTGCAACGAGAGTGCGCGCGGCCGGAAGAGGCGCGCAAAAAACTCGCTCCCCAGGAGCCAGACCAAGGCAAGTGAATTGACTGCGCCAAGCGCGAAGAGCATCACCTCGAGCCGAGTCGGTTCGGAGCCCGGAAAAAGGGTGCGCACGACGGAGGCCAGCCAGCCCGAAGGGCGCTCGCCGGGCCGCGGCGGCGGGCTGGCTTCAGGAATCTGGGCAATCGGCTGCGGCGCCTTCTCCGGCGGACGGGGAGTGGGTTCGGCGACGACGGACGCGGGGAGGGGGGCCGGAACACGGGCGGAGCCAATCGGAGAAGGCGTCTCACCACCGCTGACAATATCATCGAGCAGGCGTGCCTCCGGGTTTGGCGGTACGGACGAGCTCGCAGCCCCGGCTGGAGTTGTCTTCGGCGCGGCTTCTGCAGTGCTGGGGGGAGTCGAGCCCGGCGATTCGCCGGATGGATCAGGCAGCGGCAGCAGGCCGAGCTTTTCCAGCGGCTGGGAGAAAAGGAAATTCAGCGAGGGGGAGTAGAAGGTATCTGCCGACTTGAGGACTTCCGCCGCCTTGGCATAGCTCCGGCGCGAAACTTCGAGTGCAATCTGGGCGTAGTAACGCGCTGGCGTTTGGCCGGCGAGGGGGAGTCGCCCGGCGGTCCGTTCTGCCATTTCGGTTTTCCCGGAGGCGAAGAGGGCGAGAAAGACTTTGAACTCGAGCATCTCCCGCTCGACGGGTTGCCGCGCCGAATCCGTTTCCGGCAGCATTCCTTCGTATTGCTCGCGCGCGCGGTCGTAATCCTTTTTGACGAACGCGATCTCGGCGAGATTGAACTTGGCGGGCCAGTTGCCCGGCTGCGCGACGAGGGCGCGTTTGAAAAGCTCCTCGGCCTTGCCATAATCCGCCCGATAGAAAGCAATCGATCCCTGCAGGTTGAAAACCTCGGCCGGGTTCTTCGACAAGGAAATCGCCTCCTCCAGTACGCGGGCGGCGCCGTCGTAGTCCTTCGTCTTCAGCAGACCCTGCGCTTCCCGCAGCTTCGCAGCATATGCGGTGGCGTCTTCCACCGTCTCATTCGCCACCCGCTGCCAAAGCCCCCGGCGTCCCGTCGTGTTGACTGCGCGCATGAAACCGCGGTTGGGAGGCGTTGGCTCCGCTTCGCCATCGTCGTCCGGCGGCTCCCAGCGAGTGACTTTTGGGTTCGGCGGGCGGGCGAGAGGAGGCGGCGTCAGTGACGGGTCGTCTTCCGGGTTCGCTTTCGGTTTTGGCACCGCCGGGGTCGGGCTCGGCGGCGCCTCGACCGGCTTGGGCGTAGGAGTTGCCCCGGTGGGAGACTGCAAAGGCGGTTCGTCCTTGGGCGCGGTGGCATCGAAAGGAATGATTTCACCGCCAGCGCGCGGCAGATCCGTCTCAAGTTGAGGAGGCAGCAACTGAACTGGCAAACCCCGGGCGCGCGGCCCGCTCGTCTGGCCCGCGGTCGGATCATAGGCGCTGACCGGCGCCGCGGCCGCCGCGCCCACGACCCAGCCCGCGCGCACCAGCGTATCGGAAAAAATGGCGCGCGTGTTGGGCCGGCCCGAAGAATCGGCCAGGCCGAGGAACTTGTTGGCGGTCGTCGTGTCCTTTTTCGCGAAGGCGAAGGCGGCTTGCGCGTAGAGGAACGCCGGGGACGCCCCGTTTTGCCGCAACCGCCCAAAGCGGCTTTTCGCGTTGGCCTCGTCGCCGGCGAGGAGCGAGCAAACCACGATCTTGTACTGCACGAGTTCCCACTCGACCTCCATTTTGTAGCGGTCGGTCTGAATGGAGAGGTCTTCGAAGGCCTTGCGGGCGCCCACGTAGTCCTTTTTTCGGAAGGGAACCTCCGCGACGTTGAATTTCGCCGCCCAGAGGCTTGGGTCGAGATTCACCGCCCGTCGAAAAGCCTGCTTGGCGAGGTCGAACTGGCCTTGCTTGAGCAGGATCGCCCCGCGCAAATTGGAGGCGTCCGCGATGCCTGGGCGCGCTTTCTCCGCCGCATCGAGCTGCTCGAGCGCGAGGGGATAGTTGCCCTGCTCGTAACTGGCGAAGGCCTGCTGCACCATTCCTTCCGCACCCGCCCTGCCCGGAAGCACCGGACCCGGATCGACTTTCGGCACGTGCACCGCCTTTCGAATGTTGCTGGGTGCCTTGGCGGGATTCGTCTTTGGAAGCTCGCCTTTGGGCGCACCCTTGGGCGGCGGCGGTGAAGGGGCGGGACGCGAATCGTATTGCGCGCCCAGCGTGAGGGGCAAAAGGCAAGCGGCACAACCGAGGAGACAAGCCGCCCAGGGGCGAAGCCCCCTCGACCTAATTCGCTGAGTTCCGAAGCGCATTTCCGGCATTACCTCTCTCCTTCGTGGTCGGCCCGGCCATAGAGCGTAAAACCGCTCGAGTATTCGATCTGAACTTCAAACACCTGGCCAAGGTGCCGCTCACGGCCCTCGAAAACCACGATTTTGTTTGTCCGGGTTCGCCCGCTGAGCCGCTGCACATTGGTCTTGCTCGTCCCTTCGCACAGGATCTCCACGCGCCGCCCGGCGTAGGCTGCGCCGTGGCGGCGGGCCAGTTCATTCACCACTTGCAGCAGTTCCTGGTTGCGCGCTTCTTTCAATTCTTCGCTGTGTTGTTCCCGCATCTCGGCGGCGGGGGTTTCGGCTCGCGGCGAGTAGCGAAAGACAAAGGCATTCTGAAAATCCGCCGCCCGGACCGCAGTCAGCGAGGCGGCAAAGTCTTCCTCGGTTTCGCCGGGGAAGCCTACAATTACATCCGTCGTGAAGGCGATGCCCGGACGCGCCACCCGGAGCTGGGCGAGGAGATCGAGGAATTTTTCGATGGTGTAACCCCGATGCATCGCCTTCAGGATGCGATTCGAGCCACTCTGCATGGGAAAATGCACGTGCTCGCAGAGTTTTTCCAGCCGGGCAAACGCATCGATCAAATCGCGGCGGAACCCAATCGGGTGAGGGGAGGTGAAACGCAGGCGCTCCAAGCCATCGATTGCGTTCACCGCCTCGAGCAATTGCACGAAGGGGCTCAAGCCAGCGGGTGACTTCGGAAATTCGTGCCTCCCATAGAGGTTCACAATCTGGCCGAGCAACGTGACTTCTTTCACGCCGCGTTCTACCAGTCCGCGCACTTCCGCCACGATGTCCGCGATCGGGCGGCTCCGCTCCGACCCGCGGGTGCGTGGGACGATGCAATACGTACAATGCATGTCGCAGCCCTGCATGATGGAGACGAAGGCGGTCGCCTGGCGGGCGGTAAGGGTCTGCTCTCGAATCGTGTTCTGCGATCCCGCCTCTTCGCCCACATCTACCAGCGAAAGCCGCAGATCGTCGCGGCGCCAACCTTCCTGCGCGCGCAACCGCTTGGCGGCCACGGCGGCATCGACGTGGTCCGCGACGCGGTGAAATTTTTGGGTGCCGACGACGAGGTCGAGATGCGGCACCTCGGCTAGGAGGGATTCCCCCCGGGCCTGCGCCATGCAGCCTAGAAAACCGTACACGACCTCGGGCCGGTTGCGGTTTTGCCCGCCCACCATGCCCATCTTTCCGAGCGCCTTCTGCTCGGCCATGTCCCGCACCGAGCAGGTGTTGAGCAAAACCACGTCTGCCTCCTCCGCCCGCGGCGTCAGTTCGTAGCCCCGACCCGTCAGATCGCGCACGACCTGCTCCGAGTCGCGCTCGTTCATCTGGCAGCCGTAGGTCTTGAGGTAAACCTTCATCAATGGAGGAATCCTCTCGATACCATCGAATGGGGGTGATTTCGAGTGCGACCAACATGGCCTGGTCTCGGGTGACTTCGGATGAGGCGCGACCTGCCCGACAAGGCATCGATGCCGCGGCCAACCCTCCTCGAATGGACGCTTCTGCCTTGGCATACGCGGCCTTCGCCGTCCTTGCGTCGACCCGTCTCGCGCTCATTTCCCCCATCAGGGAAATCTTCGCGTCGATTCTCTCGCAGGGCTCCTGCGGTTCCAATGGCTCTTCCTGCTCGCGGAGACTTCCCCGTTGCGCACGCACGTTCCGCGCGAGAACGGCTACGCTTTTGGCGAGCGAATTTGCCGGGCAGGTCTGCAGCTCCGCGCTTTTCGCGAGGAGTTTTCAGCCCCACCCGTGAACTTCCGCGCTGCGCGCGAGATCGTTCGCGCCACTGGTCAGAACGTTCACGTATTTTGCGAGATCGCCCTCGCTTTCAGCGAGAACGTCCACGCTTTTTGTGTGAACAGGGTCGGCGCGGACAATCGCGTCCGCGCTCCAGGCGAGGCGTTTCAACCGCTGGCGCAAACGCCCACGCCACGCGCGTGCCAAGTCACGCCGCGGGCGAAAACGTGCACGGTTCCTGCGCAGTCGTCTGGAGCGCGCGTGAGAACGTTCTCACCGCCCGTGAGAACCTTCTCGCTTTCGGTGAGAACGCCCTCAGCTTCAGTGAGAACGTTCTCGCCGCCGGCGTGAACGCCCACGCTTTCGGCCAGGCGCTATCACTGCGGCCGGGAGCCGCCATGGTTCTGCGCTGAGGATTCTTGCGTTTGGCGCAAGCGTCCACGCTTCGGGCGCGGATGTTCCAGCCGCCGGCGTGACGGTCAGCGCTTTTCGCGCGGGCGCTTACGGTGGCGACGTACTCATCCACACTTTTTGCGCGGACGCCGACGCCGGCGATGTCCACATTCACGCTTTTTGCGCGGACGATTCGGCTTCGTGCGTCGCGGCCGGAGCTTTCGACGTAAACCTCTTCAACCGCGGCTACTTCGCTGGCGAGGGTTATGCTACTTGGCGCAGGGACTTGTCATGATTTGATTTATCGCCCGGCCCCTTTCCCCGCCTAAACTCTACGGGAATTTGGTTGAGTTGTGCCTCGTGGCGAACCGCCTGAAACGCGCGAGCGTCGGCCACGAGCGCGACAGGTGGCGGGTGGCGTGGCGGAGAGCGAGCTGCGAGGGATGGCTCTAGAGGCCGGAAATTTCTCGCCTCGATTTGGCGGTCACGCTTTGATGGAGGCGCTCCATCATCCCGCCCACTTTGACTGTCCGTGACGCCACCCCATCCGGTGAGGTGATGCAATCGTTCACCCTTGAGTGCCTGACGGAGCGCATGACCGTGCGCGAGGTCATCCGCGCCCGGATCTTTCAGGAGGTGCAGGAGGCGCTGAGCCAGCACCCACCCAGCCGGCGCGCGCTCATTCAAAGCGAACGGGCTTTCGATGCGGATCTTCAGGTGCAGCGCGCCTGTGAGGCCTTCTCAGCCAGCCGGTTGTTGGTGCTGGTGGACGATGAGCAGGCGGAGGACTTGGATCAGGCCTTTACCGTGCGCGTCGA
>JBBRQH010000012.1:0-103091 GCA_038226705.1 Chthoniobacterales bacterium
CAGAGAAGGCTCAGAGAGGGATTTGGGCTGCGCAGATTTTTTCATTTTGTTTTTCACCCCGCGGACTGGCTGCGGGGTGGGTGGGTATTGATGAACGCGTGGGAGGGAAAGTCTCTTCCACAGAGCCGCTCCGGTTCTCCCGTTGGAGACCGGGGCATTCAATGAAACCCAGGAAGAAACCAAGCAAATGAAAACGCAGAATGAAGAAAACCATGTGGCGTCCCTCGCGGACTCCTTCGCCCCGGCCGTTGCCCCCAACGGTTCGGTCAACCTCAACCCCAACCCGGCTTCCCGTGCCGTTGCCACGGCTGTGGAGTCCGTGGCGTCCGTCGGCGCCGTCACCCCGGAGGTGGCTGTGGTCATTCGCAGCCTCCTCGACCAGCTCGAGGTCGCCCTCAGCGGCTTCCCTGTGCTGGAAAAGGAGACGCGGCGCCGACGCCGCATTGGCACGTTTGGCGATGCGGGCTTTGCCACCGACATCAGTCATCTGGCGACCCAGAACGCGGGCTCTGTCCCGGCCGTGTCCACGGCGGAAGCGCTGGGTGAGCAGGGTGACCTGAAGGCTGAGCTCGTCCGTTCGGCGCTGCGTTGCGAAACGCTGCTCGCGCGGGTGACCGATGCGGCCATCGTGGTCGGCAGCGAACACAACCGCCGCCTGTCCGCGGCGTACGCGTCGCTGAAGGTCTTCAGCCGGGGCGCGGGCCCCGAGCTGAAGGCGCAGATTGCCGCGGCCGGCCGTCGCTTCCGCGACCGCCGGAAGAAGAAGGTCGTGGCTCCGGTGGCGGCTGAAACCCCGGCGAAACCGGTCGGCAAGGACACGCCGCCCCCGGTGAGCGGCTAACGGAACGAAAGCGCTTCCGGCGGGTCGGGAAGGGCAGCCACCGACCAGGCAGAAAACCCGGGCGGGCGTCTCGCGAGAGACGCCCGCCTTTTTCGTTTGATGAAGCGCGCACCGATCGAGACCGTGACCGATGATTCCAATCTCAAAGAGGTCTACGACACCGAACGACACCTGCTCTATGTCGCCTGCACCCGCGCGAGAGATCATCTTCTTGTAACCGCGGTCGCTCCGGCGTCGGAGGTTCTCGATGACCTTGGAAGCGGTAGAACCGGGCGTTAGATTTCGATTGTTCGCACAGCATCCAGCATCGGCCGGCCGTGTTCTCCTTGACGTAGCGCGTTTCTCCATGCGGGGACGCCGACCCGACAGCGGCTTCGCCGAGCAATCGCAGCAAGCTGCTTCGGGAGACGGCGGCAGCAGAGCTGCAGCAGTCCACGGCGTGATGGCCGCCATTGCCGGCGCAAAGTGGCAGGAATACGAGAGCCCCGCCAGCGTGGAGCTCCCCGCTTTTCAAATTGCTTTTCCACCCAGGATCGCCGCTCCGGCATCGCTCTCCGAGTTTGCCCGTCGAAGTCCAAGCAACGCAGCGAGATTCACTGTCGATGCAGCGCGCTGCGCCGATGGCGCGACTCGACATCTGATCGTCCCAGCGAAATTGGCCATTCGCCCACCCCGACGACGAATCGTCGCAGCGTAGTTGGTAGACGACGCACCTCCACGACTAATCGTCCCAGCGGATCTGGTGATTCAGGCAGCGTCGGCGTCAATCGTCCCAGCAAGACTCGTAATATATCCAGCGCCGGTGCCACTCGTCCCAGCACGACTGGTAGTTCATCCCGCGCCGGCGTAAATCGTCCCAGCCGAACTGGCAACTCATCCAGCACCAGCTCCAATCGTCCCAGCGGAACGGGTAATCCAGGCAGCGCGCTCGGGCGACGCCGCAGATCCACGATCAATCGAGGCAGCGCCGTTGGTAATCGTCCCAGCGCGAACGTTCGCGCTCGCACCTCGACCCTCAATGCACGCTGCGACATTGGCCCCGTTCCCAGCGCCGGCGTCGATCGTCCCAGCGAACTTGGTAATCGTCGTAGCGCCATTGGTCGTCGACGCCGTCCGCGCGCTGAGTTTGAGACCTCAAGGTCTAATTGAGCTCGAAAGATTGGTCGACGTCGACCAATCCGTCGCGGTCTTTGCACCTCACAGTCTCAAATAGGAATCCGGCTGCTGGCTTCGTCACCGCCCACGGTGCGATTTCCGCGGGTCGCGGTGCGATCCCGAGCAATCGCGGTGCGGGAGTTGTTCGGTGCGATACCTTTTTACGTGATCGAACTGGGATCTTGGATCGTAGCGCTGCGATGCTGAGCAATTGAGCTGCATGGCCGAGATGTCGAGCTGCGTTGTCGAGAAGTCGAGCTGGGATCCTGGGGAGTCGAGCTGCGAAGATTGCCAGCGGACGTCCTCGTTCGACCAATCGAACGGCGAAGCCGTTTGGGCGGTATCTCAAATCGGCCGCCCGATCTCCGCGCGGGAGTCCCCAGGCTACCAGCGCGCTGAAGCGAGGTGCGCGCCCGAGTCCTCGCGCTGCGTGCGCGACCAATTCTGCTGGGTCAATTAGGCCTCGAGGTCTGATGCCGAGCGCGGGATCTGGGCGCATTACCAATTGGGCTGGATGAATCAGATGCCTTGGAGCGAATACGAGATCATGGGCTGGACGTGCGCCCGATTCTACTCTGGGACCCGAGCGACATCCGCGCTTATTGAGACTTGGGGAGGACTGTGAACGGAGGCGCGGATGGCGCGATATGGAGTGCGGAGTCCATTACTGCTTTCGCGGTGGGGTGACGTCTGCCGTCACGTGATGCCCAAGCACCGCCCTTTGAGCCTCTCGCTCGCTGCGGACCAGGCTCGAGATCATCCGGCACATGTCGCATGGCCAGCCATGCACAGCCTGCCCGGCACCCATTGCTACCGCGGAAAGCGGGACCCGCGCTCCAAATGGGCCGCGCCTACGCTCTCATCTCGTTGACACCGTGCTTCAGCGCGGTGATCCCAGCGGTCCCGTCCCTCCAACCGTTTCGACGGTTTATCACTTGGCATGCCCGGCGCGGGGAATCCGTTGAAACGGATGACGTTTTCCGGAGGGGAAATGCACCCGTCTAAAGACGCGGCGTCAATAAGATGAGAGCGCGCTTTTCAAGCGACCGATTAATCCCTCCGCCTGTCGTCCGGCCGGCAAGGCGCTTTGCGGGCTGCCTGCGGCAGGATGTCTCCCTTCGATCGGCTCTCCTCGCGCCCCGCCGAGCGCGCCGAACGGTACGCGAGCGACGGGGAATATGCGCGATGGATACGCACCGGACAGCCGATCCCGTGATGCTCGCGTAGCTGGAGCGACGGCCGCTTTCAACTCAGAAATTTGCCCAAGCACTCGTGGCGGAATTCGGGCTTTGCACGGGGCCGACCAGGCTGCCGATGGACGGGTTGTAGTTGCCGCCAGTATTGTTGCGCGAGAAATTGCGCACGATGCAATCGGAACCGGCGGAAGTAATCCCCGGCTGTTGATTGGATTGGAGGAGGTTGCCCTCGAGCCGGCTGCCTCCTCCAAAAGTGGAGATGCCCGCACCTCCATTGTGATTGCAGGTGGAATCGCTGATGAGCGACTCAGCGGAACTTTGGATCCCGAGGCCGAGATTGCTGGAGACCGTGCAACTGAGCACGGTGCAATTGCTGCCGACGACCAGTCCCTTCACCCCGTTTCCGGTTATCGAGCAATTCCGCACCACGCAAAGGTCACTGGCGGTCAGGCCCAAGCTTCCGTTGATCGTGCAACTGCAGTCCGTGGCCACGCCGCTGTTCCCCAAGGTGATCCCCACGCCCAGGTTGTCCATCGCCGCGCAACCCGTGATGGAGCTCCCATCGTCGGTGATGATGCCCGAGTTGATATTTTTGGAGGTGCTGCAGTGGGAAATGACCGTACCCTTCCCGGCGGAAATGCCCGACCCCTGGTTATTGCGGGCCACACACTCGGCGATCAAACCTGCGTCGGCCACGCTGATGCCATGCGCCGAGACGCCGGTGCTCGCGAGCGCGCGGCAGTTCTTTACGGAACAATTCGCCGCACCCAAAATCCCGACTCCGGCATTCGTTTGGGCGGTGCAATCCGTGAAGCTCGCGCCATTGCCGACGCTAAAGCCAGCCCCTGCATTGCCCCGGGCGAGGCAGCCGCTCACGGTGCCGCAATCGGCAAGGGCGATCCCGATGCCCGGCGAGCCGGTGGTGCCGACCGCCCGACAATCCCGGATCAAGCAGTTGTCAGCGCCTTTGATGCCGTTTCCCCCATTTCCCTGGGCGAGGCAGTCGCGGACCTCACCGTTCACGTCCACGGCGATGCCGTTCCCACCGTTGTTCAAGGCGCGGACGTTCTCCACGCGCACGCGGGCGTTGCCGATCCCATCGATGCCCAGGCCGCCCCAGTTGCGGATGGTGCCATTGCGGATGGTGACGTTGGTCTGGCCGCCGCCAATCACGATTCCGGTGGAGCTGCCTGCGACGCCCACGAGCTCGAAGCCATTGAGGTCGATGGTCACGTCGCTCCCCTGGACAAAGAGGCCATTCGTGGCGCCCACCGCGATGAGGCTGGCGGTGAGATAGTACGAACCGGTTCCGATGGTTGTCCCCACCTGGGAGATCGGCGTACGCGGCTCGATTTGGGCGAGGGTCTTCAGGTTCGGTGCCGGCGGACCAGGCGGGGTGAGCGAGCCTTGGGCCAGCGCATAGCCGGCGGGAAAGAGGAAAACGGCTCCGGAAATGGTGGCGGCGCGGGCGCGCGCGAGAAACTGGCGGGATACCTGCATACCTGCTTTAAGCCGCGGCGACCGCGACGTTACAGGCGATCGGCGCCCGGTGATGTTTCGCATCGCCGGGAAACAGGTGGCGCAGAGCGGTAACCCCGCGAGCGGGACGCCAAACTGCCTTCAACCGCATCGGCTTCGCCCCTTCGGCACCTCCCGTCACTCAAGCTGTCGATCCCGCTTGCCCCCCTTCCAAGCCCACCACGGGCGCATGGTGGGCTGGGGCGGAAAGGGCGTGAGCTTGACCAGATGCAATTGCTCCTCGGCCTAATGCGCTTGCTCGAGCATCTCGTTGAACTGCGTCACGAAGACGCCTTCGTTTGGTCCCACGTTGTTCCGCAGCGGCATCGCGTTGGCGACCACGTTCTCCGTCGCATCGGTGCCCAGGATCTCGATCGTCTGGCGGATGAAATCGGCCAGAGGCATGGCGCGCGGCTCGGCCTTGCTGTTGAGCAAATCGGTCTGAACCCAGGGAGGCGCAATCTCGATCACGGCCACGGAACTCTTCCGCAGCTTGAACCGGAGCGATAAGCTGTAGGAATGCAGCGCCGCCTTGGTGGTGGAATAGATCGCGGCGTTCGCGAGGGGGACGAAGGCGAGTCCGGACGAGACGTTGATGACGCTCGCGGCCTGCTGCTTTTTCAGATGCTCGATGAAAGCCCCGGTCAGCCGGATGGGGCCGAGCAGATTCGTGGCAATCGTGGAGGTGAGGACGGCGGCGTCGACCGGGTTGGAGACGTCGTCGATCTGCATGATCCCGGCGTTGTTGATCAGCACATTCAGCTTCGGGTACTCCCGGATGAGCTGGGTCGCGACAGTGGCGATGCTCGTCGGATCTTCGACATTCAGCTCGATGGATTGCATTCCGGGATTCGCCTGCGTGGTGGCATCGAGATGTCCTTTGCGCCGCCCCGAGATGATTAAGGTATTTCCCAACTGATGGAGTGCCTCCGCCAGGGCGCGTCCGATCCCCGAGCCGCCGCCCGTGATGAAGATGGTATTGCCGGTAAGTTTCATGAGCGAAGAAATTCTGGCACGGCTGACGGAATGTCACCCGCTTTGGGTTAGTATGACAAAGGAGTGCGCCGGGCATGGTACGCGATTGAGGGCAGCTCCGGCTGAGAATGCCGTGCGTTTTGAAGCTCTGGCACTTCGCTCAGACTGGCAGGCCCGAAGGGCCAGTATTCCTTAGCCCAGGTCAACGGCCTCGGAACCGGTAACCCATTCAAGCGGCCTGAAGGGGCGCGATCCGCGCGCTTGGCGAATGGCACCAGCAAGTATCGAGAACTCCGACCGCTATCGCTCCCCTTCGGGGCGCACCCTTTTGGGCATAGTTACCCAGCCCGATGGGCTGGGCTAAGGGATCACGGCCCTTCGGGCCGTTGCCGACGGTGCGATCACGCTCCGACACTCCGACACTCCGACACTCCGACACTCCGACACTCCGACGCTCCGACGCTCCGACGCTCCGACGCTCCGACGCTCCGACGCTCCGACGCTCCGACGCTCCGACGCCCCGACGCCCCGACGCGCCGACGCGCCGACGCCCCGACGCCCCGACGCTCCGACGCTCCGACGCCCGGGGGACCAAAACACGGGAAGTAATCGAGGGCTTTCTGACCGGGAGGTAAATTCATGGCGATTTTTTCCGCGCGATCGCGAGTTCACCGTCTACTGGGGCGCCTGCAGCATCGCCGCCATCTTTTGCTGGATAAGGTTCACCGCCTTCAAGGGCCGCAGCATCACTTTGAACTCGGTGATCATTCCGGCCTCATTCCACTTGATCAGGTCGATGCCATTGATGCGGATGCCGTCCAACTCGAGCTCGAATTCCAGGGCGGCGTCCCGATCGGATTGCAGTTCCCGGACGTAGCGGAACGTCTCGTTGGAGAAGACTTGGAAGGCCGCGGCGAGGTACATCTTGGTGATGGCCTTTCCGACTTGAGGAGTGTGAACTACCGGCGAGTGGAAAACGGCGGCGTCATCCAACAGGGCGTCGAGTCCCCGCACATCGCGCTCCTTGACGAGCCGGTGCCACGTTTCGATTACGATGCTCGACATGGAGTCTCCTCGGCTGGCTTGAAAGCCAGCGAACGCTGAACAGAGCGGCGGCCGGGCGGTTCGCAAGCGACGAGCAGCAGGACGCGGCACAAGAGTGAATCGTCACGCCCATCTGACAGGCGCAGCACGCCCGCAGACTGACTTGGTCACCTTCTCGAAGTCCGATCTTTCGTCTCGTCGCCGCTCCGAACTTCTTCGCATCGGTTTCCTTCCGACCAGGATTGGCGCGTAAGGAGAAACACCCGGAATATCCTTCGCAATTCGTCGTCTTCATCAGGGATGTCACAAACTGCCCCACCCACTCCCCCTCGGTTCTGGTCTGGCGAGGATTCCATGGCCGGTTATGAACTCACGATCAGCGACGCCGGCGCGGAACTGAACGTGGAATCGGCCCAGTGCTTTACCGATACTTGCACCCTTGAGCAGTTCTTCGACCCCTCGCCCACTCCCGATATGCGAACCCTCCGCGATCAGGTGTTAAGCGGTTTCCCGGCCGCGGAAGTGGCGGAAATCGACGCGGAAGTTCGCCGTCTCCTCGCCGCCCGCAGTTGAAGGCGAAACGGGCCAGTTCCACGGAACCGGCGAGAGCGGAAGGGGCGACCCGAATTCTTTCGTTCGAGAAAAGGCAGGCGCTGCGCGCTTCTCGATCTCCCGAAATCACTTAATCGGAATATCGCCGGGTGTCCGGCCTCTTCACGATTTGCCTAATCTCCTTCCGCCATGAACCCGTCAATGCCTCGCTCCGCCACCCGCCTCCTGGCTGCTCTCGCGGGCCTGCTCCTGCCGGCCTGGCTGGGACTCGTGCCCAAGGCAAACGCCGCATCTTTGGAAGGGAAGCTCACTGGCTCCGGGCCAGTGGGGCTGTTTTTCATGACGCGCTACTCGAACCGGATGCTGGAGAAGGCGGCTTGGTATTTCACTGCGGACGGACGCGTCTTTCAGAACCTGGAAAGTGGCGTGACCGATGCCGATCTCGCGGCGCACCGCGGGCCGAAGGGCACTTTCAAGTACTCCGGCGGCCAGCTCGAAGTCGCATGGTCGGATGGCACCAAAATCAGGAGTCCGGTGGAGCCGGATAAGACGACGTTCATGTGGGAGATGGGAATCTTCCTGCCGGCGCCGCCGCTCTCCGACCGGAAGTTCGTCATCGGAAAATTCGAAGGCGGCGAGTCGCTCAGCGGCGGCGGAACCGCGCTGATGACCTCCAACTCGTTTGAATTCCGCGCCGATGGCACCTTCAGCCGGTCCGGAGTCGCCTCGGCCCGTTCGACCTCGAGCGGCAGTACCGTCACCACCGGGAGCCAGGGCGGGTCCACCGGCACGTGGAAAATGGAGGACTACGCGCTCACCCTGACGGGCAGCGATGGGACCGTGATGCGCCGGATCGCCTTCCCGTATTTTGCGGACGAGAAATCTCCTCTGCCCGAGCGCCTTTATTTCGGCGGCCTTTTGCTCAAGCGCGGACGCTGAGTGATGGGTGCGCGAGCTTTTTTCCTCTGTGAGCAAAGATTTATGGTGACAACAACACTGTCGCACTGTAGAGATATGGCGTGCAAGCAAAGACCGCCCTGCCGGACTCCGGGCTGACGCTCGAACAACTCGCGGAACGCGTAGATACGTGGTGCCAGGAGAACGGGATTTCTCCGGCCAGCGGCCAGGCCTCGGAGCGCCTGAGCGAGCGCACCGTTCGTTATTATCGGACACTCGGTTTGCTCGATGGACCCGCCGATGGCGTGGCGGGCTACGGCGAGAAACATTTTCTCCAGCTCGTCGCGGTGCGCCTCCTTCAGGCGCGCGGTCTGGCCCTTCGGCGCATTCGCGAATTGGTCTTCGGCCGGTCGGTCGTGGAACTCAAGGAAGTGCAGCGCCGCGGTCTGCGCGAACAGCGCACCGCCGCGGCACCGCCGCTCGCGCGCACGGCCGAGGAGCTGTGGCGGATGATTCCGCTCGACCCGGATTTCGTCCTCGTCTCCCGCCGCGGTGAATCGATCACGCCGGCCCAGCGAGCTGCCATCCTCGCCGCGCTTGGGCGCGAATGAGTCCCTCCCCTTTCCCGCCGTTCCCTCGTTCCCCAAACCTTCATGAAACCGATGTCTCCTGTCCGTCGTGTCTCCGCTTCCGAATCCGACGAATCCTTTGGCCTTATCGCCTGGCTCGAGTCCACGCGCGTCGTGCTCCCGCTCAAGCTGGTCGAATGCCGCTTCCAGGCGGACGGCCCGTTCGTACACGTCGAGATCGATCAGGTCTTTCACCAGTCGAATCCCGCCCCGCTCGATTGCCGCTACGTCTTCCCGCTGCCCGATGGCGCGGCGGTGCACCGCTGCGAGATGATCGTGAATGGCCGGGTCATCTCCGCACGCATCGAGGAAATCGAAGCCGCGCGCGAGCAGTACCGCAGCGCGAAGGCGGATGGGCGGCGCGCCGCACTGGTGGAGCATGAACGCCCGAATCTTTTCACGCTGCAGCTCGGCAACGTGCAACCCGGTGATCTCGTGGTGATGCGCCTCGCCTACGTGCAGACGCTCGAACGCATCGCAGGCGAATTGCGGCTCCGTGTGCCGGTCAACCCCGGCGTGCGCTACATTCCGGGCCGGCCGCTGCTGCGGGCGAACTCCGGCTCGGGGGACACGGACGACACCGATGAGGTGCCCGATGCCTCGCGGATTTCGCCGCCGCGCCTCGACGCCTTCCATCCGGATGCCGCCATCTTCGCCTTGAGCGGCTCGCTGGCAGCGGCGGATTTCGCGCCCGGCACGCTTTCGTCGCCCACCCATCCGCTGCTCTTGCGTGTCGAAGGCGAGCGCTGCCACGTGGCGCTGGCCGAATCCGGCGCGGTGCCGGATCGCGATCTGGTCGTGCGCTGGGAGGAAACGGAGGTGAAGGCGCTCGAGTCGCGCGTTCTCTTGCTTCCCGCCGGCAAACGCACCGGCCGAAAACGCGATTACGCACTCGTGCAACTGCGTCCGCCCACGCGCGCGCTGAAGAACGCGGCGCCGGCGGACCCGGCCGATTTCTATTTCCTGCTCGACCGCTCCGGCAGCATGGAAGGGCTGAAATGGCACCGGGCGTGTGCGGCGCTGCGCGGGTTTGTCGAGCGACTCAATCCGGCGGACCGCGTTTTCCTCACGCTCTTCGAGAGCACGCACCAGGACTTCAGCGACCGGCCGATGCCGGCTGCGAAGATGCGGGAAGACGCCGGCTTTCGTGCCCTGGAACAGCTCGGCGTGGCGGGCGGAACGGAACTTCTCCCCGCGGCAAGGCACCTCTTCGACGTGCAGGCGAAGCACTCGGCCAATCGCCGCGTCACGCTCGTGCTGCTGACGGATGGCCAGGTGGGCAACGAATTCCAGATCCTCGAGGCCTTCGCGGCGCAAGCGGAGTTGGTGGTGCATACCATCGGCATCGACGATGCGGTCAACGATTCGCTCCTGCGCCGCCTGGCCTTGCGGCATCGGGGCGACTGCTGGCTCATCACCCCGCATGACGATATCGCGGGGGTGGTCGCCGCGCTCGGCGCGCGGATCAGCCAGCCCGTGCTGCGCGATCTGCGCTTGGGCGATGGCGCGTGGGAACAGGCCGACGGGTCGGTGCCATGGCCCAATGTGCACACCGGCCAGACGCGCGAGATCTTGCTCTCGGCTCCGGCCGGGACCCCGCCGCCCAAGGTCACAGCGGAAGGCCGGGCCGTGCCGCTGAAACTCAGTCGCACGGGCAACGACGCGGTCCGCCTGGCGTGGGTGCACGGGAGGCTCGACGCATTCATCGCCGGAGAGGAGACTGCCCGAGCCTTGGCGCTTGCGAAGGAGCACAACGTTCTCTGCCAGGGGGCCGCGTTTGTCGCCTGGGATGAAGCGGAGCGGGTTGCCATCGCCTTTGACGAGATTGTTCAGCCCAGCTTCGCCGTGGCGGCCGCGCCGAGGCCCGCCACGGCCATGATGCCACCCATGATGCCGTCGCCCTTGCCTTCGCAAGCGGGCAAGTTTCCACCCATCAGCCGGCTTAAAATGCCTGCGATGCCGCCTCCACTCTCCTCTCAAGCGGGAAAGCCGAAGAAGGCTCCAACAATTCTGCGCATACCTGCGGCGATGCCTCCTCTTCGCGGTGCCTTGGCGATGTTCGAGACCATACAGTCGAATGCGCCAACGGAGGCGCGCCCAGGTCTTCCACTTGGTCTCGCTGACGACCAGCCCCACAGCAAGCGACACGAGAGTCTACGCGAATATCTGGTTGGTGCTGGTCTCGAGAATGTTGCGGCGACGGCGCTCGCCCCAACCCTCCTTGAATGGCTGGACGAGAATTTCGCCGCGCACTCCGAGCGTCTCATCGACTGGTGCGCCGCGCTGGAATGCTCGCCGCGCAAGCTCGCGCTGTGTCTCGATTTCCTGCGGAACGAGAGCTTCTCCGAAACGCCCGCCTGGAGCGAGGCGATCCGAAAGATCAGCGAACTGCGAGCGAGTCAGGCGTGAGATTGCTCATTTGAAAAATGACATCGCATCGGCCCAACTCTTTGGCATCGCTTGTGAGCACTCAGCCTCAACAGCGGTTTTATGTTCATTCCCAACCAAGGACTATGCTTTCGGTAGTTGAGATAAGCCCCAGCCGGTCACATGGGTGGCCGGCTGGTGCTTGGCTCAACGGATACAGGTCGACCAACGGACAAGAACCACAGCGCGGAGACGAACGACTCAGTCCTTGCCCAATCCACCTTCAGAACAGCGCAATCCATACTCTACTATGCCAGTCACCTCTAACAACACAAACCCGGCGGAACCACAACCGATGAGCTCCACGGCCACCCCCGCTGAAGATACTGAATTAGCCGCGATCGTCGCAGAGCTTGAAAGAGCTTTCGTTTCGTTCGAAGCTGGTATCAGGGCATTTGAACGACTTGAACTCCAAAAGATTAATACGACTCCGTCATTCTCTGAGAAAGAAACGCGTGTAATCCGCGAGGCATATTACCATCTTCAAGAAGCGGCCGCACTCCACCCGGTGCACAATTCCTGCTTGCAGAGTATATTGCGGATCGGACTTCGTCAGTTTGGAAGGGCGGACCCCGCGAAGTTGGCTATCTGTAAGGCTGCAACTCACTCGCTAGTTTGCGACGATAATAAAACGGGCGCGAATGCGACAGTAACATCCCAACTCGCGGGCACCCTCGGAAAGTGTTTGCGAGGGCTTCGAGTAACGGGAAACTCGAAGCGTTTCGTAAAAAGGCTGCGTGAATTCAACGAGAGGCTCTCAACAGTGTTTCCTGATTGAGTTCCAACCTTGCGAAGGCACTCACTCTGAACCGAACCTTACCGGATTGCTCTTAATTCGAGTCCGCCCAGAAAACAATGCTTGGCGAGCGAGCATAACTACCGCGAGCGTTCCAAGAAGGGACTTTCGACTTGCACAGAGCCTGATCAAAGGATTTTCGATCGTGTCGGAATCGTCTCACCTCAACTGGACGCGCCGCACCGCGCAGGCGAATACTCGCGGCTCATGTCGCGCCTGCGCACGCCGCTCATCGTCCTCGCTTTTGCGCTCGCGCTCGGCACGCTGCTGGGCGGACGGCCGTTGCTCGAGCCGGATGAGGGCCGCTATGCCGAGATCGCGCGCGAGATGGCGCGCGGCGACAGCTGGCTCGTGCCGCATCTGAACGGCGTACCGCACTTCCAAAAGCCGCCGCTGCTTTACTGGCTCACCGCCGCATCGTTCCGGGCCTTCGGCGTCAACGAATGGGCCGCGCGTCTGCCTTCGGCGCTCGCCGCCGCCGGAACGCTGCTACTGACCTGGTGGATGGGTCGCCTACTCGGCTCGTCCCGGATCGGGCTCGCAGCGGCCGGGGTTCTCCTGGCCTCGCTCGAGTTCTTCGTTCTCGCGCGGGCGCTGACGCCGGACATGCTGATGACGTTTTTCCTCACGCTGGCAATCGCGTGTTTTATCCGACGGGTCGCGCTCGAGCGCGCCGGTACCTACTCCCGCGCGTGGGACTACGGTTTCTTCCTCGCAATGGGACTCGGCTTTCTCACCAAGGGTCCGATGGCGCTCGTCGTTCCCCTCCTGGCGGTGATCGCGTGGAAGGGCGGCGAGCGCGTCCTGCCGGCCGAGCAGCGCAGTCGGCCGATGCCTTGGGTCACCGGCCTGCTGCTCACAGTCACGGTCGCCATGTCCTGGTTTGTCGTCATGTCCGTGCGCGATCGCGAACTCTTCGATTACTTCGTCAAATACGAGCTTGTGCAGCGCTTTGCCTCCAAGACGCATGGGCGGTCCCAGCCGCTCCTTTTCTTCCTGCCCGTCCTGCTTGCAGGGTCGCTGCCCTGGCTCTTTTCCGCGCTGGGGTCGCTGCTCAATGCCCTCGCGCGGCAGCGCGCGGGCTGGCGCCCTTCCCCAACGGGCTGGATGCTGGCCGGCTGGGTGCTGGGTCCGCTCATTATCCTCTCGCTCAGTGGGTCGAAGCTCTTTACCTACGTTCTGCCGCTCTTCCCCGCCCTCGCGCTCTGGATTGCGGGCGCCGGCGCGTGGCGCGACGCCGATCCGCGCGCCAGCGCCAAGCCGCTGGGGATGTTCTGGAATGCTTGGTGGCAACGCGTCTGCCTCGTCTGCGCGCTGGCCTTTTTCGCCAGTCCGGGTCTCGCGGTCGCGGCAATCTCGCTCACGATCGACCGCTGGCGGGAGTTTCAGCTCGCGCCCTGGTTTGGGCTCGCGCTCGGTGCCTTGGTGGTCGCCGCCTGCGTCGCCACGTGGCTGGCGACCATTACTCTTGCCCGCAAGAACAGCGACCGCTGGCGCGCGTTTGAAAGCGCGGCGCCCGTCTCACTCGCCGTCCTGGCGGTGGCGCTGTGGCTCCTCCTTTTCTCGCAGCAGGAGCGCTTGAATGATCGCTTCGGCCGGCAGGCTTCCACCAAGCCCCTCGCACAGCTCGCCCGGGCGCAACCTGACTACGCGGACGCCGCCATCTTCTCCTGGCGGGTGCGCGCCCACGGCTTTGCCTTCTACCTCGATCGCACGGTGGGCGCAGCGAAGGATGATGCCGATGTCGTGCTGCCGATGACCCCGGAACTGAGCGCGCGCATTCTGGCGGACGACGAGGCGCTCTTCACGCGTTTCGTCGGTGCGCGACGCGCGTATGGGCTCACGCGCAAAGGCATCTTCACGGAGATCTTCGCGCCGCGCGGGTGGAAGGTGCTGGGTACAGCCGGGGATTTCGTGCTCGTGACCAACGCGCCTTAGGCGAGATCGAATTTTCGATTCCGGCTGAGACCAATCCTCTGTCATCCTGAGACGCCGAAAGCGCTGCGCGCAATTGAAGGCGGGACAAGGAGTAGGTGGGAATGTCGAAGCAAGGTTTGGACACCCCATGCCCTCGTCGCGTCTTATCAGTCCTGATTGTTGCGAGACAACTTCTGGACCTCAGCCGTACCCGGGGAGTTCGGCGAATCAGAATCCGAGACGGACATCTGCTTTCCTCGATTGCTTTGCGATTGCCTGAACGAATGAGCTGAAGTCATCATCACGCCTCCCAACCCTGCCTCAATATGCTCTCGCCGGATCCGAACGAACGCCGCTCCCTGTTTTCACGACTCTTTCCGAAATCGACGTCGCCCGACCCCGCCGCGCCGACGACGCCAACGACGGGCCGCTGGCAGCAATGGCTGGAAGTGGGGCTGCATGTCGCTGAGGCGGTGGGGAGCGCGATGTCCGCCTCCGGCTACAAGCCGATGAAGCCGAATCCGGACGCGCGCATTTATGAGCCGGCGAAAGGAACGACCGCCGCCTCGCTGCCGCCCAAGGTCGATCTGCGCCCGCATATGTCGCCCGTGGAAGACCAGGGGCAGACGAGTTCCTGCACGGCAAACGCCGTGGCCGGGAGCTACGAATATTGGATGAAGCGTTTTACGGAGAAGGACTACGACGTGAGCCGGCTCTTCATCTACTACAATGCGCGCTGGCGGAACAACGAGCAGGACAAGGATGCCGGCAGTGTGATTCAGCTCGGCATGGAAGGCCTGCAGAATTTCGGCGCCTGTTCCGAGGGCACCTGGCCGTTTGCGCCCAAGCTCGTCACCGTCAAGCCGAACGGTGCTTCGTACGAGGAAGCCGCCCCGATGAAAGTACACGATACCCGCTCGGTGCCGGTCGACTTGGAGTCGTGGAAGAAATGCCTCGCGGAAGGCAATCCGATCATCTTCGGCTGCCTGCTCTTCAACTCCTTCGATGAGTGCGGCAACCGCGGCGGTGTGGTGCAAATGCCGGCGCCCACTGAACTCGGCCGTGAATCCCACGGCGCCCACGCCATGTGCTGTGTCGGATATTCCGACCCCGAAGGCGTCTTCATCGTGCGCAATTCCTGGGGTGAAAAATGGGGCGACAAAGGCTACTGCTACCTGCCCTACAACTACCTGATGAACTCCAAGCTGAACCTTGGCGATTCATGGGTGTTCATTCCTTCCGCCGGGGCCCTGCCGCCTCCGCCGACCGATGCCTGGGTGCTGAACGACAAGCCGATCACCAACGACGGCCAGGGCGTGAATTTCGATCCGAACGCGTTCGAAGTTCGGGACTATGAGAAGGTGAACTTTGATCCCTTCAAATCCCTCGTCCTCGACTGGAACGATGAGGTCACGCCGGATTTTCAGCAGTTCGTCGAAGTGGTGGCGGAGGAGCGATTCGACGAGCTCGAGCATTTCGAGCTCGGGGAAATTCTCAGCGAGGCGGAGCTGAAGGACATCGCGAACGAATCGAACGCGCAGGACACCGAAGGCGCCAGCGACCGCAACCCGGATGCAAGCGGCGCCGGAGATGAAACCACGGTCGACTTCAAGAACGCGGCGGTAAACGACGGAACCGAAGGGAACGAATCCGACGAGAGCGCGGCGAAAGCAGAATTCGCGTCGAATTCTGACGAAGCGGACACGACCGAGAGCGGAGCGGAAAACCTCGGCTCTGAAGGCTCGGAGGGCGAAGTCGCCGAAGGCGAGGATGCGGATGGCGAGGGCTCGGAGTCAGACGAGAGCGAAGAACCGGGTACGAACGTTGAAGACGCCGATGCGGAAGCGACTGAAGACTCCGACGATGCCAAGTCGGACGATACCGAAGCGGCCGACTCTGAAGAAGTGGACGAGGAGGAGTCGGACTCCGAGGATGTAAACGCGGAGCCGGAGGAAGAAGCGGAGGAAGAGGAGGCCGAAGAAGAACCGGCCGAAGAAGAACAAGCAGAAGAAGAACAAGCCGGCGAAGATCCCGCCGAAGAGGAGCCAAAGGAAGACGACGAAAACAAGAACTAAACCGGAGCATCGCGAGTGCGTCTTAATGGCAGAACTCGGGCAGAATCGGTGGCGGAGGCGTGCGATCGACCGCAGCCTTGGTTTGTGCGCCTCCGGTCGATGTTCGCGTTGTCGAAATTTGTCCGGCTGGGCGCGGCCGCTGCAGTGGCCGCGCTGGCGGGGCTGCTCAGTGGCCCGCTGCGCGGGGAAACGGTCCAGGAGAAGCCGCTCCAGATTGGCGGTGCCCGAATCGAAATCGAGCTGCTGACCGCGGAACCCGCGCCGCCTGCTTTGCGCGAATGGATCGAAAACGCGGCGCGCGCTGTTACCGCTTATTACGGTCGGTTTCCAGTGCCGCTCGTCCGCCTGCACATCCGCCTCACGCCCGGCTCGGGCGTGCGCAATGGCCGCACCGACGGCGCGCGCGATGGCGCCGACATCGCAATCTCTGTAGGGGTGCGAACCGATGCCGCCGGCTTCCGGGAGGATTGGATCCTGACCCACGAGATGGTGCATACCGCGCTTCCCAGCGTCCCGCGGCGCCACCACTGGCTCGAGGAGGGTATCGCGGTCTACGTCGAGCCGCTGGCGCGCGCGCAAGCGGGCCAACTGAGCCGGGAGAGAGTCTGGGGCGATGTCGCCCGCGATCTTCCGCAGGGGCTGCCCGAGCGGGGCGATCGCGGTCTGGACTTCACTGCGACGTGGGGGCGCATCTATTGGGGCGGTGCTCTTTTTTGTCTGCAGGCCGACATCGAGATCCGCCGCCGAACCAAGAACGCGAAGGGACTAGAGGACGCGCTGCGCGGCATTCAGCGCGCAGGTGGGTCGATTGCCGTCGACTGGGATTTGGCGCGGGTTCTCCGCACTGGCGACGAAGCCACCGGCGTGCCCGTCCTGCAGGAACTCTACGCGAAGATGCGGGGCGATCCCGGCGACGTGGACCTCGCCGCGCTTTGGCGCGATCTCGGGGTCGCCCGCGGACCGAACGGCAAGGTGAGCTTCGACGACCGGGCGCCGCTCGCCGCGGCGCGCGATCAGATTGTGCGCGGGCCGCAGGCGAAGTAGGCGGAAGTACCGAGTTCGGGCGGCGTTTCGATTCCTCGAGAATTCGTCTCCGGCGAAATCCAATCCGATATCTCAAAAGTAACGGCGCAGGCCCAACTGGCACCGTGGACTGCGTCGCAGTCCCGCGCTGCGCGCGCTGCGGGACCGCCGTCTCCTGCGCAGCTTGCTGCGCTCCTCGACCAACGGCCGCATATTCACCAAAAGAGTCGCCTTACTCCAACTCACCCAGCAGCAAACTGCTTGGCCACAAGATCGATGGTAGCGGGGCGAAAAAGTTTCAGGTGTCGGAGCACGGGTCTGACCACCGGCACGATGTGCCGCTCCCAATCACGGCGAAGGAAGACCTGACTCTCCATGAACAGGTGAGTCATATAGAGACCGTCCTTCTCGAGTTCCAGGTTCGCCTGTTCCTGTGCGTGCCAGAAGTTGTCGTCCGCGTCGTTCAGCGTTGGTCAGGGCGCACCAACTCGCTGCGGCCCGGCCGCTGCCACTCCGTGAAAAAGCCAGGGCCTGCTCCACGGACGAAACCGGTCATCGCGACGAAGCGTGACGGATGCGGAAGGATCCCGTCGGGAGGGGGCGGTCCATCGGGGAGATGTTCAAGCAGAACGCGCCAGAACGCATTCTCCGGCTCGTAGCGTTGTCCAGCGAGCGCGACGTAGCGTACGATCGCGACACTCCCTTCCTCCGCCGCGCTGCGGGCCAGAGAGACCGGATCATTTCCCTCCGCCCCCAGCATCGCCGCGCCGCACCGGATCGAATGAGGATCGTCCATGAGCGCAGGGGAAAGAAGCGCGATGGCGAGTTCCGCGTTCGAGAACCCCGCCGTCGAGATGGGTTCGGCCAGCGACGGCTCACTTCTCGAGTAGTGTCGACAACCGCGCGCGACCACCAATCGCTGTAAGTCGTCCGGCGTGCGCAAACCGAGCCGCCGCGCCTTCGCGAGTAGCGACGTGGACTTTGGCTCGAGGCCAAGCATATCTGCGAGCAGCGGCGCGGCGTTCACGCGCTCAGTGTAGTCCGCGACTGACTGGACGTGCAATTCCCAGCGAAGATGGGTGACATTGCAAGCCGATGCTCGTTGGCTTCCTTCGCCCTCAACTGAATGCCACGCACCCAAACCCCACGAGGCATCGTGTCGTATCCCAGAATTGCCTTGTCGCGCGCCAAGCTCCGGTGCACGAACCCCGACTCATCCATTGAGACGCGGAGCAAATCCATCTTCCCATCCATGAAAGCCATCCAAGTCCTCGCCACCGGCGGCCCCGAAGCACTCATCTATTCGGAGGCGGCGCCGCCCCCGGAAGCAAAAACGGGCGAAGTCCTGGTTCGGCTCGCCGCCATCGGGGTGAACTACATCGACGTCTACTTCCGCACCGGCTTGTATCCGGCTCCCCTGCCCTTCACGCCCGGCATGGAAGGCGCGGGGGTGGTCGAGGCGATCGGCGCAGGCGTCACGGAGTTCAAGGTCGGCGACCGGGTCTGCTACCCGCAATTTCGCGGCGCGTACGCGGAACTCGCGGCGGTGCCAGCGGACAAGCTGGTCCCGATGCCGGCGGACCTGAGTTTCGAGCACGCCGCCGGGGCGATGCTGCAAGGTCTAACGGCGCATTACCTCACGGAGAGCACGTTTCCCATCGCGGCGGGCCAGACTGCGCTCGTGCATGCCGCTGCCGGCGGAGCGGGCCTGCTGCTCACGCAGATGGCCAAGCGCCGCGGTGCGCGCGTCATTGCAACCGTTTCGACCGAAGAAAAAGCGGCACTCGCCCGCGAGGCCGGCGCCGACGAGGTCATTCTTTACACGAAGGGCGATTTCCAGGCGGAGAGCCGCCGGCTCACGGACGGCCGGGGCGTGGATGTCGTCTACGATTCCGTGGGCCAGACGACTTTTGACCAGAGCCTCGGCAGTTTGCGTCCGCGCGGGATGCTCGTGCTCTTCGGCGGGAGCAGTGGTCCCGTGCCGCCGATCGATCCGATGCGCTTGAATACCTCGGGGTCACTCTTCCTGACGCGACCCAGCTTGACGCATCATCTCCTCACGCGCGCCGAACTCCTGTCGCGCGCCGGCGACGTTCTCTCCTGGATCGCGCGCGGGGAACTGAAGATCCGCATCGGTGCAACGTATCCGCTGGCGCACGCGGCCGACGCGCATCGCGCCTTGGAATCGCGCGCCACCACCGGCAAACTTCTACTGCTTCCGTAGGAGCCAAGCCTAGCAGCCGACTCACGCCGCCTGCTCGCCAAAACGATTGACCATCTCCGCGACGGTCTTCGCGAGGGCGTGCAGAGCCGTGGAGTACGTGCTCTCCGGCAGGGCGCCGAGATGGCCTCGAGCATCCGCGACAAAATCTGCCACCGTACGCACGGCTTTGGCGAGGGACCCGCTCCGGCGCACGGCGGCGCCCAGTGCGATCGACTCGGGCTCCTCCGCCCGCAGGAACATTTGGCTGTAAACGGCCAGATCCGCGGGCGGCGCGGCCTGCAAAAGATTGAGCACAGGCAGCGTTAGCTTCCCTTTCCGCAAGTCGGTGCCAAGCGTTTTGCCGGCTTTCTCCTCGTCGCCCGCGATGTCGAGGCAGTCGTCGTAAATCTGGTAGGCAACGCCGAGCGCAAGGCCAAAGGCCTTCATGTGCTCGGACAGCTCGGCATTGCCGCCGCTCAGGCGCGCGCCGAGCTCCGCCGCGCAGCCAAAAAGCGTGGCGGTCTTGAGCTCGATGATCCGAAAATAATCGGCGCGGCTCAGGTTTAGGTCGAAACGACGTTGCGTCTGGATGATTTCGCCCGTGCAGACCGAATTTGCGGCGCGGGCGATCTTCCGGCTGATGTCGGCGTCGTCGAAGTTGGTCGAGAGATCGAGCGCATGCGCGAAAAGGCAGTCTCCCAGCAAGACCGTGATCGCATTCCCCCAGCGCGCATTCGGGGTGGGCTGGCCACGCCGCGTATCGGCGCCATCCATGATGTCGTCGTGCACGAGCGAGGCGAGATGGATCATCTCCACGATCACCGCCAGGTCGACATGGCGCGGCGTAATCCCGCCGGTGGCACCGCCCACGAGGAGCGCGAGAGCCGGCCGGAGACGTTTGCCGCTCGAGCCGAGAGCGTAGCTGACGTACCCCGCGATCGCGGGATCGAACTGCTCCGTCTGCTGCTGGATCGCGCGGTCCACCGCGCGCAAATGCGGCTCCACGAGGAGCAGAATCTCCTTGATGTCCGGGCCCATGGGGCCGGGCGGCGTCGACGAGTTGCGAACGCTTGTGAAAAGTTTCACAAGCAAACGTAGAACCGGCGGGCGACAGGGTCAAACGAACTTGTCGAAATCCCATCCCCACGCTTGCGTCCGGCTCGAGCGCACGAAGGATGGCGCGCGGTATGAGTGCTCCCTCGCGTCCTCCACGTCTTGCACCTTTTGACCCGCTGCGAGGATCGTCTGCGCACCGTTCCCAGCGGATTATGATTTCCGGCTGACTCTCCCAGAACCATGAACCAGAAACTCACCGTCTCCCTCATAGTGGCCTGCGCCACACTCCTCGGCACCACTGCTTCGGCCCAGGATGTCGTCCGTCTCGGCAACCTGAAGTTCGCCCACTACGGCGCCGTCTCCTACATGAAGGAGCTGGCCCCGAAGTACAATCTGCGCATCGAAGAGCGCTTCTTTGCCAAGGGCGTGGACATCATCCCCGCCTTCATCGCCGGCGAGGTCGATATCTCCGCCAGTGCCTCGGATGGAGCGATCGCCGGCCGGGCGGCGGGCGTGCCGATCTTCGTCACCGCGGGTTTCGCCAAGGGCGGCGTCCGCATCGTGGTGGGCACGGATTCCGGCATCACTTCGATCGCCCAGTTGAAGGGCAAGAAAGTCGGCGTGGCCCGGGGCGGCGCCCAGGAACTGGCTTTGCTCGCCGAACTCGCCAAGGAAAACCTGAGCTGGAGCGACAAAGGCGACAAGGACGTCCAAATCGTCTATCTCGCCTACGCCGATCTGAACCAGGCCCTCCAGCAAAAGCAGCTTGTCGCCATCTGCCAGAGCGAGCCGCAAAGCACGCAGGCGATCACGAAGGGGTACGGGCTCGAGTTGATGAAGCCTTACGATACGCCGATGGGCGAGCCGATCCGGGCCTTCGTTATGACGGAAAAGCTGTATCAGAACCGGGACGTCGCGCTGCGCGTCATGAAGTGTTTCGTCGAGGCCACCAAGCTCTTCCTCGACAAGCCCGAAATCGCGGAAAAGTATGTGCGCGAAAGCATCTTCAAGGGGCAGTACACAAGCGAGGAATACAAGGATGCCATCGGTAACTCGCCCTTCAGCTACGACATCACGGCCGAGCACATCCAGATCACGACGGACTTCATGGTCAAATTTGGAGTGGGCAAGCTCAACCAGGGTACCTCGAAAGCGCCGGTGGCAACCGAATGGGTGAAGACCGACCTGCTGGCTGAGGCGAAAAAGACGATGGGCGCGAAGTAGGCCTCCGAGTCGCAACCCGAGCCGAAATTCTCAAGTCCGAAAGTGGCGAGACGGCCCGGGATTACCGCCGTTCACTCGGCGCATGAACTATCGCATTCTTCCACTCGCCTCCGAATTTCAGCGTCGTGTTCGCTCCACCGGAACCGACGATCTGGGCCAGCCCGTGCAGCGTTTCGTCTCGACCGAGGGCGGCGAACCGTTGCGCGACGTGCTCCGCCGGGCCCATCCCGGCGAGGAATTGCTGGCGGCCAGCTACTGCCCCTTCGCGCAGCCGGGCCCCTTCAAAGAGTACGGTCCGGTTTACCTGTTGGCGAATGAATCGACCGAGTCATCGCGAGCTGCGGCACTGCCCGTCACGGGCGACGCGACCGATCGATACTTCAGCGATTCCCTTGTCCTTCGTGCCTACGATGAGAGCGGCGCCATCCGGGCCGCCCGGCACGTGGAGGCGGAAAAAGCGGAGACCGCCATCGGCGAACTGCTCGAGGCTCGGGAGACGCGCTTTGTGGATGCGCGTTTTCCCACTTATGGCTGCTACGCGTTGCGGATCGTGCGGACCACGTAGCGGCAGCGGCCGCACGGGAATTCCCACCGGCGGATGCGACGGGGAAATGCGGGACGCACGCAAACGTTGCAAGGCGCACGACGCGCGGTAAGTCGTGTTGCTGCGATGTCCGACGCGAAGACCGAATTGCCGGGCGAGCGCAATCCGCTCGCCTACGCGCACTACCGTGTATTGAAGCGCAGCACCGGCCTGCCATGGATGCTGGGTTCCGGGGGAATGGGAATCACCTACAAGGCCGTTGACACGCGGCTCAAGATCGAGGTCGCGCTCAAGGTCATCCACCCGGCGCGCCTGAGCGATCCGAAGGTGGAGCGACTCTTTGTGCGCGAAGCCCGCTCCGCCGCGCGGGTGCTCCATCCGAACGTCGCTCCGGTGTTATTCCTGAGCGACAGCCCGGGACGCTTTTTCTATGCGATGGAGTTTGTCGACGGGGTCTCGCTTGGCTCGTGGCTGAGCAAGCATGGACCCCTGCAGCCGCGTCTCGCGCTGGGCTTGGCGGCGCAGGTTGCGCGCGGACTCCAGGCCATCCACGAGCAGCAGATCATCCATCGCGACCTCAAGCCCACGAACGTAATGGTGGTGCAGTTTCCGCCGGAGCATTCGCGCTACCGGGCACTGGCGGAAACCGATGGCTGCCAGCTCAAGATCATCGACTTCGGACTCGCCAAGGTGACTTCCCAAATGGACCTCAGCGCGTCGATGGACGTGACGTCCACCGCGGGATTTCATGGCACGATTCTCTATGCCAGCCCGGAGCAATGCGAGGAACGGCGCGATCTCGATGTCCGCTCCGACCTCTACTCGCTGGGTTGCATCCTCTGGGAAATGCTGCTGGGACACCCGCCGTTTCGAGGCACCACGCTGCGCGAGCTGCTCAACCAGCACGCGACGGAACCGGTTCCTCTGCAGCGCGTGGAGCATCTGCCGGCGCCCGTGCGCGAGGTGTTGACGCGACTCCTCGCGAAACGGCGGGAGGATCGCTACATCGACGCGGAAACAACCGCCGCCGCGCTGGAGGCGACGCGGATGCATCTCACCGAACGCCCGCCACCCCGCCCGCGCGCCCCCGGCCTGCCCGGCACCGTCTCCCGCGTCACGGCGCCGGTGATTCCGTCGCCCGACTCCTCCCCCACCGGAGGCACGACCTTCACGTGGCGGGCTGCCCACGCGACCGCATCGACCGCCGCGCGCGCGACCGCGCGGGCTACCGCGACGCAACCCAGACTGGCTTCGCGGCGCTGGTGGGGAGCTGGACTGGGCCTCGTGCTCGTTCTCGCCGCGGCCGGCGTCTTCGCGTCGCGCAGCGGCCTCTTATCCGACCGCCGCGCTGCTCCGGTGGCGCCGGTAAAGGTCTCGCCAAAATCTCTCGCCGTCCTTCCCTTCGCCAGCATCGGGGAGGGCGAGACCAAGGACTATTTTGCGGAAGGCATCCATGAAGACATCCTCACCACCCTCGCCAAGATCCGCGATCTCACAGTCATCTCGCGGACCTCGGTTTTGAACTATAAACCGGGCGTGCCCCGCAATCTCCGTACGATCGCAGCCGAGCTCGGCGTGGCGAAGTTGCTGGAAGGAACGGTCCGGCGGGCGGGCAACCGCGTGCGCGTGACAGCGCAGCTCGTCGATGCCGCCACCGACCGGCAGATTTGGGCGGAGATCTTTGACGGGGACCTTTCGGACATCTTTGCCATCCAGGGACGGATCGCGCGAGAAATTGGCCGCGCTCTCGCGGCGAAACTGACTCCGCAGGAAGAGGTCCGCCTCGCGGAAAAGCCGACCCTCAACGCGAAGGCGTACGATTCCTATCTGGCCGGGCGCGCTGTTCTTTATCGTGGACTGGAAACCAATGCCGGCATCGGGAGCGAGCGTCGGCGCGATCTCATCGCCGAAGCGATCGTCTGCTATGAGCGCGCGCTCGAGGCGGATCCGAAATTCGCCCTCGCCTATGCGGCGCTCGCGAACCTGCATGGTGAGCTTTATTGGTATGGGCTTGACCGCACCCCCGCGCGGGCGGCGAAGGTCCGGGAAACCGCGCTCGCCGCGCTCCGGGTTGATCCGGAGAGCGCGGAGCCGCATCTCGCGTACGGCGAATACCTTTACCGCGTCGAACGCAACTTCGCCGCGGCGCTGGCCGAGTTCGAGACCGCGCGCAATCGCGCCCCCGGCAGTGCCGATGCCAATGTGGGCGCGATGTTGTCGCTGCGCCGGCTCGATCGCTGGCCGGAGGCGGTGGAGGCGGGCAACCGCGCGCTCGAGTTGGGTCCGCGCGATCTTTTCGTGCTGGCGACCGTGACCGAGGTCTTCGAAGGCGTGCGGGACTGGAAGAAGGCTGTGGAATTGCCCCAGCGGGCGGCCCGTCTCGCCCGCGATCCAGCAGAGCAGCTCGCCCTGGCCGCCCG
The DNA here is from genome assembly GCA_038226705.1 of Chthoniobacterales bacterium. Lineage (GTDB taxonomy): Bacteria > Verrucomicrobiota > Verrucomicrobiia > Chthoniobacterales > SZAS-18 > SZAS-18. The sequence continues at coordinate 24,493 of JBBRQH010000012.1, forward strand.
CAATCGCTTCCACGGCGATGGCGATCTGGCGGCCTACCGGACGGCGATGCAACCGCTCGTCGACCGCATCCCACGGACGGAGCGCGTCGATTACCTGCGGGTCACCGGCGAGCATGAAGCCGGGCTGGAAAACCTTCGCCAGCTCCCGGGCGGGACGCTACCGCTCTCGCTCGTCGCGCTCCCGAAGACGCTGCCGGTGGGCTGGCATTTGCGCTGGCTCGGGCGGGAAAGCGAGGCGCAGGCATCCTTCGCACTTGCCGCCCAGGCCCTGACGGCTGCGGTGAACGAACAACCCGAATCGCCCCACGAGCACGCGCACCTCGCGTGGGCGTTCGCGGGTCTCGGCCAACAGGAGGAGGCGGTGCGCGAGGCACGGCGCGCAATGGACCTCCTGCCCGAATCGCGCGATGCGATTGCCGGCCGCAATCTCCAGGCCATGGCGGCCTTCGTCTTTTCCCAATTCGGGCTGAACGACGAGGCGCTGAAGCTTCTGGAGGGAGTGGCGCGACGGCCAAACCTCACCATCACGCGCGGCGGCCTGATGCACGATCCCGCGTGGGGAAAGTTGCGGGGCGAGCCCCGCTTCCAAGCCGTGATCGTGGAACTGGATTGCAAAGTGCTTTGAAGTCGTGAGGTTCGCGGAAACTGGGCGCATTCCCGACCGACCAAGGGACTCCGTCGTTGGCGGCGTGATTCGATCTCTTGCGAGCGTTCCGCCCGGGCTCGATGAGTCAGTCCTTGGAAGCACGTCATCGATCCAACCTCCGTCCCGGCCGAATCATCTATTTCCTTGCCGCCGCATCCGTGCTTCTCGCTGGGTGCGGACCGAAGCCGGAGGAAGACGAACCGCTTATCCAGCGTGGCTATCTTTGGCAACGCGACTGGACTCCGCAGGTCAACGACGCGGTAAAGGAAGCAGACCTTCGCCTGGATGGACTGGTACTTCTGGGCGGTGAGATCGTTTGGGAGGATCGGACACCCCGCTTAATCAAGGCGACCATCCGCTGGGAGACGCTGCGCGGCCTGCGGCATCCCCCTGCCCTGGCGCTTCGGGTGGCGCCTTTCGCCGGTCCGTTCGCCCCCGATGATGCCGCCACGCGTTCGATCGTTGCGAGCGCCCTGGGTTTGCTTGCCGACGCCCGCCGGCATGGCGTGGAGCCCGCGGAATTCCAGCTCGATTTTGACTGCGCGCAGAAAAAGCTGGCCGGCTATGCCATTTGGTTGGGCGCACTGCGGACTGCAATCGGGCCGATGCGCTTCGTCATTACGGCGCTTCCGGCGTGGCTCCAGATGTCGGAGTTTCCCGGCCTGCTTCGAAGCGTCGATGGGTACGTGCTCCAGGTGCACTCCGTTCCGACCTCGAAGGAGCGCAGCCGCACCCAACTGTGCGATCCGGAACTGGCGCGAAGCTGGGCCGAGGCCGCCGCCAAACTCGGCCGGCCCTTTGCCATCGCGCTGCCCACCTATCGCTGCGTCGCGGGCTTCGATGCGGCGGGCAAGCTTCTCGGCCTCGGCATGGATGCCGTGCCGCCCACGTGGCCCCCCGAAACGCGCGTGCTCGAGTTCGGCAGCAACGCTAATGAGATCGCCGACTTGGTACGGGAATGGCGCGCCGCGCGCCCACCGGGCTTGCGCGAACTGCTTTGGTATCGGATTCCGGTCGCGTCGGACACCCGCAACTGGCGTTGGCCCACGCTCGCCGCGGTGCTGCAGGCGCGAAGGCCCGCGCACCGCTTCGTCGCGCACGCGGAGGGCGAGAGCCCGCTCGATCTCGTGCTCGAAAACGCGGGTGAGTCCGATGAGCCCATCAATCTCTCAATGACCGTCTCGTGGACTGGTCCCGCGCCGGTGGCAGCGGAGGCTCTTCCTGGCTGGGTCCTCCGCCGCGAGCCGAATTCGGTGACGATCACCACGCAACCGGAAGCCCGTCTGCGCTTGGCGCCCGGTGCAAAACGCGGTATCGGCTGGCTACGATTCCCGCAGGCGACTGCGCTGCAATGGGAGGTGACCGAACATGAAAAGACCCCTCGCTAGATTCCTGGTGCCCACCGCGCTGCTGCTCTCCTCCCTGCCGGTTCCGCTCAGCGCCACGGGTTACTACGGGCCCTCGGAATACCTCGCCCGGGGAGGAAGGAACCTCGTGCTGGCGCCGGAGTTTTACTGGGACCTCGAAGTGAAGCGCCTCGCCTCGGCGTATCATCCGCCGGAGAAATTCCTGCTCGAATCGGCGAAGACTTCCCGCGCGGAAGGCTCCGAAGCTCGGCTCGGCGCCCTAAGCGCGCTCACGGTGGAGGCCGACTCCGCGGATTTCCTCGACGCCCTCAAGACGGGGAAGATCAAGCCTCCGGATGTGGCTTTGGCCACGGAACAGCACGACGCCGCGCGAAGTCTGCTCGCAGCCAGAACTGTGACGCCTCCGCTCGGCGCGGAATTCAATTCCGAATTCGCGGACTATCATCGTGGCGCCCTCGCCTACCGCTTGGGAAAGGAGCATTGGGAAGAGGCCCGCACCGCATGGGAAGCGCTGCTGAAGCGCCCGGAAGCGGAGCGACACTACCGGACGGTTTGGGCGACCTTCATGCTCGGCAAGATTGCGCTCAAGCGCGGCGAGCCCGAAGCCGCGAAGTGGTTTCAGCAGACGCGCGCACTCGCGAAATCCGGCTTGGCAGATTCGCTCGGATTGGCGGCCGATAGCTATGGCTGGGAAGCGCGCAGCGAGTGGAAACAAGGGCATCCCGAGAAGGCGGCTCCGCTCTACCTCACCCAACTCGCCCTCGGCGATGAGAGCGCCATCTACTCACTCAAGGCGCTGATCCCTGACCGGGAGCCGGTCGACGGCGTGCTGAACTACGGACCCACGGGGGAAGAGGTACGGAAATTCACCCCGGCAGAAGATGCGGCGGCAGAAAAGCAGCTCAAAGCCGCCGCCGCCGATCCGCTTTTGCGCCGACTTGTGACCGTGCACATCCTTGCCACGGAAACGAACCGCGCTCTGGGCTGGGAAGGCTCGAGCGGCGCAAACGCTCGCTGCACCCGCTGGCTTAGAATTCTCAAGGAAACGAAGCTCACGGGACTGGAGGATGCCGAGTATCTGGGCTGGGTCGGGTATACAAACGGCAACTACCGGGAGGCCGCTGACTGGCTCAAACTCGCGAACGCCGGTGCCCCGGCTGCATGCTGGCTCCGTTCGAAACTGGAACGGCGCGCCGGCAAGCTCGCGGAGGCACGGACAAGCATGGCGAAGGCGTTTCAATCTTTGCGCACCACCGCGGATTACACCCACTGGGCGCCTGCGGTTCCGGACGATTCCGATTCTCCCGACGGACCCATTTCGGGGGAAAGCTGGAGCTTCCCCGCGGCCGCCGCCGGCAATCTCGGCGCGTTGAATCTCGAGCGGGCGGAGTTCATCGACGCGCTGGACACTTTTTTGCACGGAGGACTCTGGAACGATGCCGCGTACGTCGCCGAACGCGTCCTCGCCGCCGATGAACTCAAAGCTTATGTCGACAAGGCGGCAACTCGCACAGTTGGCGCGGAAGCGAAGCCGGACGCCGACGCAGCGGCGAAGCCGAACACCGACTCGGGCGACGACTTACGCTATCTTCTGGGCCGGCGCCTCGTGCGAGAAGACCGTTATGCCGACGCCGCACCGTACATGAAGGCGCCTTACGACGGCGTCCTGGAGAAATACGTCCAGGCGTTGAAGGCGGCCGCCAACGAAAAACTCCCGAAAGCCGAACGGGCTCGAGCGTGGTTCCGCGCGGCGTGGATCGCACGCTACGACGGCATGGAACTCATGGGCACCGAGGTCGCGCCGGACGGCTTTTCGTCTGAGGGCGCCTTCCCCAACACCGACATCGTGGCGGAACGCGAGAAGGGCCGTTACGAAGAGACGCGGTATGAAAACGGCGAAAGCAAGAAGGTCGTGGTCTCGATCGCCGCGCAGCCTTCAAAGCAGGAGCTGCAGCGCCTGAAACAGAATCGGATCAATCCGGAGATCCGGTTTCACTACCGGGTGATTGCCGGCGCGCTGGCGATGCGCGCAGCCGCCCTCCTGCCGGATGGCTCCGAGGAGCTTGCCGATACCATCAACCAGGCCGGACTGTGGGTGAAGGATCGCGATCAAAAAGTGGCGGACCGCTATTTTCTCGTGGTCGCGCAACGCTGTCCCTCGACCGAATTGGGGCGGGCTATGCTCAAGAAACGCTCGTTCGTCGATCAAACCGGACCGTGGAGCGAGCAAGAAAAGTCGGCGAGTGAGCCGCGGGAAAAGTAGGGTGTCGTCTTGGGCAGATGAGCCTTCGGACGCACCATGCTATCCTCCAAAATGTCCGCCCAACCGCTCGACCAATTCGCCGCCGATCTGCCGGGCGCGCGCCATGACGCGGTTTATCTCGGGTCGAAGGCCGGGCACGAGAAGCGCACCCGCGTCCTCTTCGCCGATCTTCCCATTGCCAACGACCTGCGCGCGCTGGCCGGCGCGATCAAGCAGCACGCGATCGAGAATCTCGACACGTATCTCCCGCAGATTGAAGCAAAGCTGACGGCCAATGGCGCGAAAGTGCATTGGGCGGGAACTGCCAAGGAGGCCTGCGAAACCGTCCTGCAGATCATGCAGGCGCGCGGCGCCACCCGCATGGTGAAGGCGAAAACGATGGTGAGCGAGGAGATCGAACTTGGGCACTACCTCGCGGCGCGGGGAATCGAGGCACTCGAGACCGACCTCGGCGAATTCATCGTGCAACTCGACGGGGACATTCCGAGCCACGTGGTAAAACCGATCATCCACAAGAGCCGCGCGGAGATCGCGACGACTTTCGAAAAACACGGGTTGGGCGCGTTCAATTCCGACCCGGAGACGATTACGCGCCGCGCCCGCCAGTTTCTCCGGCACAAGTATCTGGAGGCGGACGTGGGCCTGACCGGCGCAAATTTCGCCGTGGTCGAGAGCGGACGGCTCGCCATCGTCACGAACGAAGGCAATTGCCGTTTCAGCCTGGCGGCGACGAAGTGCCACATTGCGCTCGTCGGCATTGAGAAAATCCTCCCGCGCGATCGCGACCTCGGCATCCTCCTGAATCTCCTGGCGCGCTCCGGGACCGGGCAGCAGCTCACGGTCTACAACGAATTCGTGCTCGGACCGAAATCCGCGTCGCAGCCTGACGGACCCGAGGAGATGCACGTAATCTTCGTGGACAACGGACGCACCGATGTCCTCGCGAGCGACTGCCGCGCGATCCTCCGCTGCATTCGCTGCGGAGCGTGCATGAATGTGTGCCCGGTTTACCGCCAGGCGAGCGGTCATGCCTATCGCAGCATTTATCCTGGTCCAGTGGGAGCGGTCCTCTCCCCGCTGCTCGCGGGCAAGAACTTCCCCGCCATGGCGGATCTTCCGAAAGCCTCGAGTCTGTGCGGCGCCTGCAATGAAGTCTGCCCAGTCGACATCCCAATCCCGGATCTGCTCCTGCGCCTGCGTGACAAGGCGAAGACAGAGGGAATCTCCTCGCCCGGCGTGCCGCCCATGGGCCCTTGGGCGTTGCTCGCGACGCAGCCCTGGGCTTGGAAGGCAGCCCTGGTTGCCGGCAAGGCCATCGATTACCTCCCCACCAATCTCGTTCCCATGGCCGCCCTGCAGAATTGGACGTCGAAACGCACTCTTCCGAAGTGGCGGGGCGGCGCCTTCCGAAAGTGGCTGAAGACGCGGCAGACTGCAGAAGGGCAGTCGGCCGATGTCACCGCCGGCGAAAAAGTTTGAGATCGAATTTGCAGCCGGCACCGGTGACGTGGTCCGCAATGATCTCGCCGATCACGCTGGCGAACTTAAAGCCGTGGCCCGAACACGCGCTCACCACCAGCGCCCGGGCATGCGCCGGATGGCGATCGATCCAAAAATGGCCGTCCGGGGTCATCGTGTAAAAGCAGGTCGCCGCCCGTAAGACCCGCCCATCGGCATCCGGGAAGAACGTGCGCACGATTTCGCGGATGGATTCTTCATCCTCGGCCGTTACCTCGCGTCGCACCTCGTCGGCGGTGGTCGGCTGACCGTGGGAATGGAGGGCGATCTTGAAGCCCGCCCCGAGATCGGGGAAGCCGTAGCATTGCCCGCCTTCCCATTCGATGAGGAACACGGGACAGCGATCAGGCGCAAAATGCCCGGCATTGGCCCGTGGCTCGAGCCAAAACTGCACCTGCCGCTCCACGCGCAACGGGATCCGCGCTTCCGGCACGAGTGCTCGCATCCACCCGCCGGCGGTGAAGACGATCTGCTTTGCCCGGTACTCGTCCTGTGCGGTGGAGGCAACGAACCAGCCGTCAACTTCACGCCAGGCTCGAACCTCTTCGTCCAGGTGCAACTCGGCGCTCTGCTCGCGCGCAAGACGCAAGAATGCGGCGATGCATGCCTCCGGTCGGAGGATGCCGGCGCGCTTTTCGAGCACTGCCATCATGCCGGGTTCGGGTGTGAAGGCAGGAAACCGGGCGCGCACTTCCGCCGCAGCGAGAGTCTCGTGCGGGATGCCGTGCTCCTCGGCACTGCGCTTCGCGCCTTGAAAGATCGCGCTTTCGGGCAGGCCGAGCATAAGACCGCCGGTCTCGCAGAAAAGCGATTCGCCACTCAGCGACTCGAGTTCCGCCCACGCGGCATAGGCGCGCCGCAGGAGCGGGACGTAACTGGGATCTTCGAAGTACGCCTCACGGATGATGCGGCTCTCGCCGTGCGAGGATCCCAGCGTATGCGGTGGCGAGTAACGGTCGAAGCCCACCACGCGCCGACCGCGCCGCGCGAGCTGAAAAGCCGCCGAGCTGCCCATCGCTCCGAGCCCGATGATGATACAGTCGTAAGGGTTTTCACTCATGAGAGCCCGCCGAAGATGCCACCGTTCCAGGCGGAACGTCGAGATCAACGGCCGCTTCGGGGAACGGATGCCGCTGCACCGAGCCAGCATGCCGGGCGAGCACCTGGCGCGCGCCCTGGTCGCCCGTAAGCGCGGCCAGGTCCGGCAGCCAGGCGGCAGGTATGATTACGGGCGGGCCCGTCACGTCCGCGAAGGCGGAAACGCGCGCGCCCGCGGGGTCCAATTCCCACGCGCCCACGAGCAAGCGAAGCGATTCCGCCGTGAGCGCCACCTGATCGCAAAGGAGGATGAGCACACCCGCAGTTTTGGTTGGATGCGCCAGCAGAGCCCGCGCACCCGCCGCCATCGACGAACCCATGCCCTCGCGCCACCCCGGGTGTTCAACGATTTCGACGGACTCAGACGTGAGCGCGCGGCGACAAGCTTCGGCGGCGGCGCCAAGAATGACGATCACCGGGCGGCAGCCAGCCTCGCCCGCCAGGCGCGCGGCGCGGCGCACGAGCGGTTCGCCTTCGATCTCATACAATTGCTTTGGACTTCCGAATCGCGTCGAGCCGCCGGCGGCGAGGACGAGGGCGGTGACGGAAGGCATTTCGGAGCGTGGGCGGCAAGGCGGAGAGGCAATCCGGCGAGGCGGGAAACCGCTCTCGGTCCTGGTCAATACGGGATTGTCTTCCGCTTCGCGTTGAGATCAAAACCATTCGGGAAAACTTCCAGTTCCTCAACATCGGACGGGTTGTTTTTCCGGTAAACCGCCACGTAAAACTGATTTCTGGCCCGCCACTGCGCGGCGTTCACGCTCGGGGGAAAAAAGACATCGCCCGATCCCGCAGCCTCCACGGTGGTAAAGACTTCGATGAGCGCCCATTCGTAGGCCGCCAAATCATAACGCAGAAACAAGCCAAACGCCGTCAGCTTCGCCTCGGTGGCATCCTCCTTGGCGATGACGAGGTAACGGCGGGTGCCGTTTTTCGCGTCGCCGCTTCGGTGCACCACAAAGCGGATGGGAGACGCTGCAAACGGCGGCGGACTCTTGGGAAAGCGGATCCGCGGCAGCGTATATCCGCGCCGCAGCGCCAGCCGCAGGTCCGCGGTGGCGTAGAAGAGCGCACCGAGGCCCAACACGCCGACGACCACACCGATCGCCAGCACCTTTCCACAACCCGCGAACGGACCGGGGGCAGTCATTGGCGGGTGCGGTGCGCGGGAGTCAGCCGCATGCGACCAGACTTAGGCGGCTTCCACGGCAACGCCACGCGCATGGATCGAACCTGATTTCGCGCGCAGATGTTCAGCGCGAACCGAGGCGAAGACGGCCTGAATCTCGGCCACGATCGAGAGCGCAATCTCCGCGGGCGATTCGCCGCCAAGATCGAGACCGGCCGGCCCGTAGAGATGGGCGAGCGAAGTGCCAGGTTTCAGACAGCCTTCCTCGACAAGGGAATTGAGCAACTGGCGGCGGCGCCGCGCGGGGCCGAGCAAACCGACGTAGGGCACGTCGAGTTGGAGCAGACGCGCGAGCGCGACGAGATCGCGTCCGAATTTGCGCGCCTTGACCACCACCGCGGTGCGCGCATCGATCTCCGGCTCGGTGTGGGCGGACTCAAACTCAAGTACCTCCCAGCCAAGAGCCGTCGCGATCGTCCGCAGGGGCGGATTCTCCGGCCCATCCCCAAAAAGGAGAACGCGCAGCGGTGGGAGGAATTGCTGCAGAAATCCGTCCGGCACGAAGTCCCCATCTTCGCACGTTTGCGTCCCCCATCCGGTGGGATCCCCGGCGAAGACCGACACCGCCGACCAATTGCCGCGCCGTTCCAGTTCGAGGGCGGCTCGCGCGAAAAACTCCGAGTCCGGCACGAGCTTCTCCACCAAAACCGTGATGGTACCGCTGCAACCGAAGCGCGGGAGCAAATCGAAGGTCTCGACGCGGGCGCGACCGCTCGACAGCACGCTCGTGGCGAGCGCATCGATCTCGTCTTCGAGGCAGCCGCCAGTGATCGCGCCGAGCGCCCGCGCATCGGAAAAGACGAGCCGCCTCGCGCCGGGCTGCCGATACGAAGAACCGGTCACGTGCACGACGGAGGCAAGGGCCGCGGGTTCACGCCGGCGCAGAAACTCACGCAACAAGGGAACCAGCTCCTCCATGACTACGACAAGGGTTCGCGGGCCTTGGGTGGCAGCACGATCCGGTCCGGGGTGATGGGCAGATCGCGCAACCGGACCCCGGTCGCATTAAAGACAGCATTGGCGATAGCGGCGGCCACCCCGGTAATACCGATTTCGCCCACGCCGCGCGCACCGAGGGAGTTGAAGTTCGTGTCCGGCTTGTCGGTGAAGAGGACGTCGATGTGCGGAATATCGGCGTTCACGGGAATGTGATACGAGCCGAGGTCGGCGGTGGTGAAGCGCCCGGTCTTGGGATCGAGGAGCGACTCTTCCGAAAGTGCCATCCCGATGCCCCACACCACGCCGCCGATCACCTGGCTCCGGGCGGTCTTGGCATTCAACACGCGGCCGCAATCGATCGCACTGAGGAAGCGGGAGACCCGCACCTCGCCGGTGAGGGCATGCACCTTCACCTCGGCGAACTGTGCGCCGTACGAATAGAACGAGAACTTTTTCGCCTTCTTCCCCGGCTTGCTGGTCTCCGTGGCTTCCACGGCGGCAAGCCCCGCCAGTTGAATCAGATTTGCGAGATTGAACGGCTTGGGGCTCGGCCGGAAAACGCCGTTCTCGATTTCGACCTGGTCAGGATCCACCCCCTTCAACGGCGAGTTGGCCGTCTTGACCGCGAGTTCGATAAGTTTCTCACGTAATTTCCCGGCCGCCTTTTTGACGGCTGGCAGGACGCTGGCGCTCGTCATGGACCCGCCGGTGATGGGAGCGGAAGGAAGGAGTGAATCGCCGAGTTCCGCGCGTACTTTGTCGAACGGGACCCCGAGTTCGTCCGCCACCACCTGGCACATGGTCGTGTAGGTGCCGGTGCCCAGATCGTGCGTGGCGCTGCTGACCATGACGGATCCGTCCGCCAGGATCCGCACCCGGGCCGTGCTGGGCAGGCGATAGCCGGGATAGGACGCACTTGCCATCCCGAGTCCGATCAGCCACTCGCCTTCGCGCTGGGAGCGAGGTTCGGGATTGCGTTTATCCCAGCCGAAGCCCGCGGCTCCGCGTTCATAGCATTCGCGCAAATGCTTGGAGGAGTACGGCCGGCCCTTCCGATTCAGATCGTTCTCCGCATAGTTGATCAGCCGGAGCTGCAGGGGATCGATCTTCAACGCCAGGGCGAGTTCATCCATGGCCGACTCGAGCGCGAACATGCCCGGGGCTTCTCCAGGAGCACGCATCCAAGTCGGAGCGCCGACGTTCAGCGGCGTCAGACGCTGCGCGACTTCGACATTGGGAACGTCGTAGAAATTGATCGAGGTCGTGTGGGCCGCCGGCTCGATGAATTCGTGCGCGACGCTCGAGGTGCTGGCCACGAGATGGCGCAAAGCGTTGATGCGTCCGTCGCGGGAGGCGCCAATCTGCAGGGTCTGGATGGTGGCGGGACGATGGCCCACCGAGTTGAAGGTCTGCTCGCGCGTGAGCGAAATCTTTACCGGACGCTTCACTTCCCGGGCGGCCATGGCGGCGAGCGCGGTATGCATCCAGATGGTCGCCTTCGAGCCGAAGGCGCCCCCGACAAACGGACAGATCACGCGCACATTTTCCGTGGGGATGCCGAGCACCTCGGCGAGCGCGCGCTGCTGGCCGGTCATCCACTGCGAACAATTGTGGACGGTGAGATGATCGCCTTGCCACTCCGCCACGGTGGCGTGCGGTTCAATCGTGGTGTGGTGACCGATGGGCGTGTGGTACGTCGCTTCCAGCTTCACTTCGCACGCTTCGAACGCGCTCTTCACATCGCTCACCCCGTTTTCGGTGCGCACGACCCGCGCAGGTTCGGAATCGATTTGCGGCGGTTCGTAACTCGCGGCTTTCCCTGCTTCCCACGAGGCGGCGGGCGCCCGCTCTTCGCAGCGCGCGCGCACCAGGCCGGCCGCGTGCCGCGCCTGTTCCAGCGTCTCGGCGACGACCAGCGCGATGGTCTGACCATGATAGACGATCTGTTCGTTTTGGAGCGGGACCAGTTTCTCGCCGACGATGTTACCCTCTTCGAAGCTGTCGCCCGTGAGGAACAACTTCGGGGCCTTGAGATGCGTCCAGATCCCGAGTACACCCGGAGCGCGCTCGGCTTCCGCGACTTCGAGGGCGACGATTCGCCCGCGGCCAACCCGGCTCTTCACGAGCCAAGCATGCGCAGGCCGGACGGCCGGATGATCGGCCGCGTACAGCGCAGCACCGGTCACCTTCAGCCGGCCATCCACGCGCGGGATGGGTTTTCCGATAAAAGATTCGGTGCTCATCTTCAGGCTCCGCGGGAGGCGGCGACGAGGCAGGCGCGCACGATGGTGCGTTCCAGCAGTTCGGGTTTGGCGGCGTTGAAAGCGTGCGTTTTCGCACCCTCGCGGCAAAGGGCGGCAGCGGCGGCGAAGGCCGCTTCATCTGCGGGCTGATCCGCCAAGGCCGCCTCGACGAGCGGGAGACGCCACGGCTTTGTGCCAACGCCGCCCGCGGCGATGCGCGCGTCCTTGACCACGCCATCCTCGAGCCGGAGCACGGCGGCCACGGAAACGAGCGCAAACTGGTAGGACGTGCGATCGCGGATCTTCACGTAGGTCGACCCACGCGCCCACAGCATCGGTGGCAATTCGATGGCCGTGATCAATTCTCCCGGCAGCATCGTCGTGAGCCGGAGCGGGTCATCGCCGGGAATGCGGAAGAAATCCGAGACGCGCACGAGGCGTTCCCCCGCCCCGCGCCGCAGCCGGATGGAGGCGTCGAGCGCGGTCAGGGCGACCGCGAAATCGGACGGATGCGGTGCCTGTGTTTTCGCGCTCAGGCCAAAGATGGCGTCGGTGCGTCCGGGTGCCTCCGGCAGAGTGGGGTCGGGATTGCGATAGGTCCAGCTCCGCGGGCGTTGCAGCAGGTTTCCGCCCAGCGAGGCCATGTTGCGAATCTGGGGGCTGGCCGCGAGCAAAAGCGACTCGGTCACAACGGGAAAGCGCTCCGCCAGTTCCTCGTGGGCGGCGGCGTCGCTCATCCGCGCCATTGCGCCGAGAGTGGCCGCCCCGGACGCGGAGACTTCGATGCGGGCGAGCGGAATTGCATTGATGTCCACCACCTTCAGCGGCTGCAGGGCACCGAGCTTCCAGAGATCGATGAGCGTGGTTCCGCCCGCGAGATACATCGTGGAAGGCGAACCGCCCTGGACGCGGAGCGCGTCGGCTTCGGTTTTGACGGCCTCATAGGCGAAGGGGGAACTCATGGTCGGGAATTTCGTCTGCTTCTATGCGCTCTTCGTTTTCGCGCCCAGTTTGACCGCGTCGAGAATGCCGGGGTAGGCACCGCAGCGGCACAAGTTCCCACTCATCCACTCGCGGATTTCTTCGTCGTTTTTCGCGTGGCCCTCCTTCACGCAGGCGGTCGCCGACATGATCTGTCCCGGCGTGCAGAACCCGCATTGGAAACCGTCGCATTCGATAAAGGCCTGCTGCATGGGATGCAGTTGGTCGCCCTTGGCGAGACCTTCGATGGTGGTGATCTCACGCCCCTGCGCGGCGATGGCGAGCGTGAGACAGGAAAGCACGCGTTTGCCGTCGAGGTGAACCGTGCAAGCGCCGCATTGGCCGTGATCGCAACCTTTCTTGGTCCCACAAAGGCCGGCGGATTCCCGCAAGGCATCGAGCAGGGTGGTGCGCGGCTCGAGCTTGAACGTGCGTGAAGCCCCGTTGAGGCGAAGTGTGACGTCAAGTGCGCCGGGTGGAACGTAGCCGACTGGCAACACCCTTTCCGCCACGACGGTCCTCGGGGCGGGCTTGGCGAGCAGCGCGGGCGCGGCGACCACCCCGGCACCGAGCGTGGTCAACTGCGTGAGAAAAGTGCGGCGCGAGGAACCTTCGGGCGGGGGATTCTCGGGGGACGACATGGAGTTGTTCGAGATAAGACGGCTGCCCAAGACTGGCCGGGGCGTCAGTCGGACGCTGCGGAGTTTCGTCGCCGCGGGACGGTCATGCAAGCGGCAGGAGCCGGTCGAGCAAGGAAGGCGGGGACGAAATTCGGCGCCGCTTCACGATCCACCGGCGCCGCGCCCCTTGAAGGTGAGTTCGGCGACGCCGCTCTTGTCCAGACTTCCAAGACCGCGCGCGATAAGGTGATCGAACTGCGCTTTGGCAGCCGCGGACACCGGCACCCCGATTCCGGCTTCCTGCGCCAGGGCCAGCGCGATCCCACTATCCTTCGCGGCATGGGCCGCACTGAAGTAACAGGCGTGGTCGCGCTTCTGCATGTCTTCGCCATCCGTCACGAGCACGCGCGACGCCGCCCCAGTGCCACCGAAGATCTCGCGGACGACGGCGACGTCGAGTCCCAGCGCATCGGCCAGCCCGAGGCCCTCGGCCAGGGCCGCGGTGTTGGTGTTCATCACCATGTTTACGAGGGCCTTTACCTGCGCGGCGCGGCCCGCGCCACCGACATACCGAATCGTGGATGCGAGCGCCTCGAGCACTGGCTTCGCGCGCTCGAATGCCTCCAGTTTCCCTCCGCACATAAGGTAAAGGGTGCCGTCCCGCGCCTGGGGAATGCTGGAAGCCATGCACGCTTCCAGCGACTGCGCGCCGACACGCTCCGCGGCGGCTTCGATTTCGACATGCACCGCCGGCGAAATCGTCGCGCAATTGATGAAGAGTTTACCGGAGACCGAGCCGCCCAAGAGGCTGTCCCCGGAGGCGAGAAAGACGGCGCGTTGGGCCGCATCGTCGGTCACCACCGTGACAATGCACTCCGCAGAGGCCGCCAGCTCCGCCAGCGTGGCCGGCGCCGCACAGCCAAGTTCCGCGGCGAGTGCAACGGAACCCTCGCGCCGCGCGTCGGCGACAGCAGTCAACTCGAAGCCCTGATCCTGCAGCCGCCGAGCCATGTTGGCACCCATGCGGCCCACTCCCACGAACGCAATTTTCTTCATGTCCGCAGCGTAGCGCATCGTCCTTCCCGCCGCGCGCATTGAGTGTTACAGAATCGTCATCATGGAATGGTTAACGGGCAATTGGCTCAATCTGCTCCCCTCTCCTTTTGGGCCGATGGCGCTGGCGATCATGGCGGTGCTTTGCAGTTTCGTGCTGGGTTTCGAGCGCTTTCGGAAGGAGAAGCCGGTCGGCTTTCGCACCCTTGGTTTGGTCTGCTTTGGGGCCTGTGCCTACACGATGATTGGTACGACCGTGGCCTCAGCCGCGGAAACGCCCCGGATCGTGGGCCAGGTCGTCTCGGGGATCGGCTTCCTGGGCGCCGGAGTCATCTTGCGGGGACCGTTCGGAATCACCGGCCTCACCAGCGCTGCGACGATCTGGGCCACTGCGGCCGTGGGCTGCGTCATCGGCTCCGGCCATGGCGGGGCCGGAATCGGTGCTACGTTCATGATCTGGGTCTTGCTGAAGGTCGCAGGAGGCTTGCGCAAGCACCTCTACCGGGGCCAGCCGAGCGCGCGTGCAACCGTCCGGTTTCGCTCCAATGGCGGCAAATCCTCCTTGCGGCTCGAGGAGGTTTTTGACGAGTTCCATATCGCGCCGGGGCACCAGGAATGGAGCTGCACCGTCGATCACGAAACCGAGCAGGTGATTTTTGCCTACCATTTTCGGAACCGACATCATCGCGAATGCCTCGTCCGGCTTGCCGACATGCCGGAGATCATTTCGATCGACCGGGAGGAAGAGCGGCTCTCGGAACGCCTCGCGGCCCTCGACGATTAATCCACACCCAGCCTCCCTCCCCCCAAACATGCGCATCCCTTTCCTCACTCGGGCCCACGATCGTCCGTCGATGACCGAACGCCGCGACCTCGGCCGGCTGGCGCGAGAGCGCGTAAAGCGCGCCTCGCTAGGAGTTTGGGATCCGAAGGCGCGCCCCTACCACGCGCTCGATCATGTGCGCGCGAGCCTCGAGGACCGGCTCGAATCTCTCATTCCGATTAAGATTGGGCGCATGTCGGCCTCGCCGTTCGCATTCTTTCGCGGCTCGGTGCCGCTCATGGCGGCGGACCTCGCCCGCCTCCCGACCACCGGTCTGCGCGTGCAAATTTGCGGCGACGCGCACGTCCGCAACCTCGGCGCCTACGCCGCCCCCGACGGCCATCTCGTCTTCGATTTGAATGACTTTGACGAAACGCTCGCCCATGCGCCGTGGGAATGGGACGTCCTGCGCCTGGCCACGAGTTTCGTTCTCGCGGGCCGCGAGGCCGGTGGCAAGGATGGGAATTGTGTCGCCGCGGTGCAAACGTTCGTGCGGACGTATCGCGAGTCGCTCGCGCTCTTCGGCACCATGAAGACGCGTGAACTGCTGCGCTACGAGGTGCGGCGGCGGACGCAGGAAACAACCGTGCGGGCGGTGTTGCAGCGGGCGGAACGCTCGACCGCGGACCGCACCATGCAAAAGCTTTGTGTCGTCGGGCCGGCCGGTGCGCCGCGTTTTCGCGAGCAAAGGCCGCTCCTTTTTCATCTCCCCGACGAGGAAGCGGACGCCGTGCTCGAAGCGCTCGAGCCATATCGCGAGACGCTGCAGGCCGATCGCCGGCAGTTTCTCGATGCGTACGCGCCCGTGGATGTGGCGTTCAAAGTGGTGGGCACCGGCAGCGTGGGGACGCGGGTCTACGTTGTCCTCATGCTAGGGCGCGGCCCGGATGATCCGCTGTTTTTGCAACTCAAGCATCAGTGTGCGTCGAGTTGGGAGGCCTCGCTGCCCGACGCCAGCCCCTCACCTCACCAAGGACAACGAGTGGCGGAAGGGCAACTGCGACTTCAATCCACGACCGATCCGCTTCTGGGCTGGACCACGATCGACGGGCGCGGCTTTCTCGTCCGCCAGCTTGCCGATCACAAAGCGAGCATCGATCCGGCGGAACTCCGCGGGGCTGCGCTCGATGAATACGCGTACGTCGGCGGTCAAATTCTCGCGAAGGCGCACGCCCGCTCCGGCGACGCGATCGCGCTCTCGGCGTATTGCGGCGACACCACCCGCTTGGACGAAGCGGTCTCGAGCTTCGCCGTCGCCTATGCCGACCAGACGGCAAACGATCACGCGGAATTGCTCGATGCGGTCAAGGCGGGAAAGCTGCCGTGTCTCACGGGGGTGTAACACCTGCTGCGATCGCTCGATTCGAGAACGGGAAAGACTTGCTGACCGCTTGCCTATCCCGCGCGAATCGCTTGCCACGACCGAAACCCACCGGCACAATACGTTCCATGGTTGAACTTGCTCCCCTGCCTGTCGGTCAGGGGGCCGCCTCCCCCCTGTCTGCCCCGGCTGCCCTCGATCCCAAGCAAACCCTTTTCGTTCGTGCCTACCGCTGGATGCTCCTGGCGCGCACGCTCGATGAAAAACTTGCCGCTCTTTACAAGGCCGGCGGCAAAATCTCCGGCGGCGTCTTCCTCGGCACCGGCCAGGAAGCGCTCAGCACCGCCTTGGGCCTCGCGCTTCGGAAGGGGGACATTTTCGCCCCGCTCATCCGCGATCTGGCCGGCCGCCTCGCTTTTGGCGAACAGGTGCTAGACGCGACCCGTACTTATCTCGGCTCAAAGCTGGGCCCCATGCGGGGGCGTGATGGAAATATCCACCGGGGCCGGATCTATGAGGGGCAGCTCGCGATGATTTCGCATCTGGGCGCGATGATCTCCACCACGGCGGGCGTTCTCCTCGCCCGCAAGATGCGCAACCAGACCGGCCATGTCGGCGCGATCAGCATCGGCGACGGCGGGACGTCCACCGGCTCCACTCATGAGGGTTTGAACCTGGCCGCGGTCGAGCGTCTGCCGATGGTCGCCATCATCGCCAACAATCAATACGCGTACTCGACGCCCACGAAACGCCAGTACGCGTGCGAGGATCTGATCGATCGCGCCAGCGGCTATGGCTACGAAGGCCATTCCGTCGACGGCACGGATCTCGAAGCCTGCCTCTCCGTGGTCGGTCGCGCCGTCGAGCGGGCCCGCGATGGCAAGGGTCCGCAGATGGTCGTGGCTCGCCTGCTCCGTCTCACGGGTCATGGCCTGCACGATGACGCTTCCTACGTGGACCCGAAGTTGAAAGCGTCACCGGTGGGGGCCGATTGCATCCGCCTTGCCGAGCGCCAGATGGTGGAACGCGGCTGGGCCGAGGAGGGCGAACTCGCCGCCATGAAGCGGGAAGCGCTAGCCCAGGTTGAGGAGGCCGCCGCCCAAGCGATGCGCGATCCTGCGCCGGATGCTTCGGCCGAGGAATGGACGGCATTGAGCGAGAGCACGATGCACGACACGGGACTCGCGACGCGCAGTTAGTCGGCGCGCGAACGGCGCCGACGCCCGGGTTGGGAATGCCAAGTGGGGTCGGCTTGTCGCGATTCCTCACTGGACACCGCGTCACCCCGGAGAAAAGGTCCGGACGCGTCGCGGCCCCCTCGCCGTGCGACGCTTGCGCTCTCCCGATCGCCTCACCTTTGTCTTTCGCTGCACCCCCTTCTTCCCATGGCCGTCACTTACCTCGAAGCCATCCGCGCTGCCCAAAACAAAGCTCTCGCCGAAGACGAGCGCGTATTCATTTATGGCCAGGATGTCGGCGCCTTCGGCGGGGCGTTCAAGGCGACAAAGGGGCTGGCCGCGGCGCACCCGGGCCGCGTGCTGGATTCGCCCATCAGCGAGGATGCGAGTATCGGACTCGCGATCGGCGCAGCCATCGAGGGCATGCGTCCGATCATCGAGATGCAGTTTGCGGATTTTTCGAGCGTCGCGTTCAGCCAGATCGTGAATCAAGCGGGGACGCAGTTTTATCGCACCGGCGTGCACTGCCCGATTGTGGTGCGCCTGCCGAGTGGAGGCACGCCGGGTGGCGGACCCTTCCATTCGCAAAACATGGAGGCAATTTACGCGCATTACCCTGGCCTCGTGGTCATGACCCCCGCCACGGTGGAGGACGCCTATCACCTGCTGCTCGAAGGCATCGCGCTGGATGATCCGGTCATCTACTGCGAGCACAAGCATCTCTACAATCACCTCAAGGCGGATCGTCTGCCTGAGCGCAGCGACCTGCCGACCAACAAGGCTCGCATCACGCGCGCCGGCCGCGACGCGACCGTCGTGACACATGGCGCGATGCTGCACGAAGCGCTCACCGCCGCAGGCGACTTGGCGCGGGAAGGGTGGCAAATCGAGGTGATCGATTTGCGCGTCGTGAAGCCCCTGGATACCGAGACCATCCTGGCCTCAGTCGCCCGCACGGGACGGCTTCTTGCCGTGGGCGAAAACATGCCCTGGGGCGGCGTGTCTGCCGAAGTCGTGGCCCGGGTGGCGTCCGAGGGCTTTTCCTCTCTCGACGCTCCGCCCCGCCGGTTGAACTGCAAGGACACGCCGGTGCCTTATCACCCGAACCTCTGGGCGGCCCATCGGCCGAACACCGTTGAGATAACGCGTGAGCTCAAAGAGCTGCTGCGGTTTTAGCTGCGATCCCTTCCTCCTTTCCCTCGCCTTCCGCCCTCTTTTTCTTCCCGTGCGCGTTCCCATTCTCATGCCCCAACTCGGCGAATCCATGGCGGAAGCTGTGGTGGTCGATATCGCGATCAAGACCGGGGATTCGGTCAAGGCCGACCAGGACATCATCTCCGTGGAGACGAACAAGGCGGTCTTCAATGTGACTTCTTCCTGCGACGGCGAGGTGGCGCAAATCGTGGTCGAGCGGGGAGGCACCTACGGCGTGGGCGCGCTGCTCGGCTATATCGAGGCGACTGAGGCCGAAGTGGAAAAGCGCGGCCTCGCGCGCGCCGTGGCGACGGCGGCGCAAGGCGAGTCCGGCACGCAGACAAATGCTGCGAGGCTCCCATTGGAAGCGGAGGAAGGTGACAGCGGCAGTGCCATGCACGGCAGTCCTGATTGGAACCCTCCAGTCTGGGCTAGCGGAAAATATGCGTCCGAAGGCGGGGCCGGGCGGATGGACAAGCCTTTGCCCGCCACCGCACCCGTCATCCCCACCCGTGGGGCCGGCGCCGCCAACGGATTCTTGTCGCCCCGGGTGCGGGCCCGCATGAGTGAGGCTGGCCTAAAGGAGTCAGATCTGGCCGCAATTACCGGAACCGGTGCCGGCGGGCGCGTCACTGGCGATGATCTCGAGCGCTTCCTTTTTGCCCTGCAGGCCAACGAGGTACAGCCCGCAATGCCGATGCGGCTTTCGGTCGCGGATGCCATGCGCCGCAGCTGGACGCGCCCCCTCGCGACGGTGGGCAAGCTGGTGAATCTCGAGCCCATCCTGGCGCACCGGGCGGCCCAGTCGGAGCCGAAGCCCGGCCCCGCACTCTACGCTGCGCGGGCCCTGGCGCTGGCCTTGGCCGGGGATCGCGTTTCCGCCGCACGCCTGGTCGGCAACAAACTGGTGATCCCAAAAGCGATCGACATCGGCTGTGCCGTGGAAGTGGACGACGGGATTCTCGTGCCGGTCCTGCGCAAGGCCGATGAGCGCAAGCTGGCCGAGCTCGTGGCGCCGTACCGGGAACTCGTGGAAAAGGCCCGGAAACGCTCGCTCGCGCCCGAGGCGTTTGCGGGATCGATCGCTTCGGTGACGAATTACGGTCCGTTCGACCTCGACTGGGCCACGCCGATCCCGTTGCCGGACGAGACGTTGATCCTTGGTCTGGGCTCGACCCGCAAGCACCCCGAATGGGACGAGGAAATCGAGGACTGGCTGCCCGTGCACAAGGCGACGCTGACGCTTACATTCGATCACCGCATCATGGACGGCGGACGCGCCGGCCGGCTGGTCGCCCGGATCGTCGAGTTGATGGGTAAGCCGGAGGAGTTGTAAGGAACCCTCAAAATCTCCGCAGTTGCCGCCAGAGGGTCGTATACAGCAGTGAAATTCCCAGGGCGCAGATCCCGAGCAAGACGCTCACGTTCACGCTCAACACCCCGAACGGCCGGCGGAAGATGTACTTCACGGGGCTGAAGAAAATGTTGCGGTCGCGTCCCAGACGGTAGTCCACCTGTTCCATCTCGGCCCGAGCCACGAGATCGGAAATCTTCTGGTTCACGTACAGCGACTCCGCGGTCACGCCCTGACCCGGTTTCAAGTTGGGGTCGGGCGGAAAGACGGGCTGCCCGTGCAGCGGTTTTCCGGCTTGTGCATCGATCAGGCGCAGGCGCCGGTCCACCGAGCCTGAGACCCGACCCTCGAGGCCGGAAAGCGCCGCGAGCAGTTCCTTGTCGGTCTCCAGCATCTCTTCCTGCTCCTTGGTCAGCTTGGCGCCCGGGCGGGCCAGTTGGTTGATCCGCGCCTGAATCTCCTCCTGGCGCGAGGTGAGCGGATTGTGTTTCGCCTGCGAGACCACCAGGGCTTCGTAGCTCCAGCGCATGGGCATCAACTGGCAGATGAAGGGCACGTTGATCCGGCTGTCCAGTTTGTCGCCCTTTTGCTTCTGCCGTTCGGGGCCTTCCCGATCGATCCAGCGCGTGATGGAATTGAAGAAATCGAGGTGCCGATTCATATCCTCAAACTTGATCAGCGCACCACTCATGATGATCTGCGGGATCAGAATCAGCGGCATGATATTCACCGCGGTGATGGCATCGGAAAAGACGCTCGAGACGAAAAGACCGATCGCCACGCCGCAGAGCGCCGTGAGCGACATGAACAAGGCGTACGACCAAAACATGCCGCGGACTTCGAGCACGAGATTTCCCACCAGCACGTAAAGCACGCATTGGATCAAGGCGAAGATCGCCAGCACAATCATCTTCGAGCCGATGTAGTAGCCGAGACGCAGTTGAAGATTGCGCTCCCGCTGGAGAATCACCCGATCGCGCAGGATGTCGTTCACGCTGTTCGTCAGACCGAAAAACATCGCGACGGTCAGGCCGACGAAGATGTACGTGGCGATGTGGTACGCACTGGCAAAATCGTACTCGCCATTCTCGCTGTAGCGCAGCACGAAACCCGTGAGCGCAGCGAGCCCCGGGGCCAGGACCGCGGTCAGCATCAGATTCACCCGGTTGCGCATCTTCGAAAGGAAGGCGCGCTTGAGCAGCGTGCGGAAAATCGTGAATTCGTCCCGCCAGCGGATCGATTCGCGGGTCCGTTCAGGTGTGCTGGTCGGCTGCGCGAGCGGAACCTCGTTGGTGCTCCGCTTCAACGCGACGCTGCGCATGTCGCGCAGCAGCCGGTGCGATTCGTACTTGTCGCGCCAGAATTCCGGCGAATAGCGCCGCGCCGGGACGAGTTGCCCGCGCTGGTTCTCCTCGTAGATGATGTCGCCCGAGAGATCGCGCAGCGGCGTTTCCAGCACGTCGAAGATGAACTCCGGCCGGGTCGTGCCGCACGCGGCACAACCGCCGAGGCTCACGCCGTATTGTTGCTGATGATCGGCCGCCGCAAAATACTCGAGCGTCTCCGCCGGGGTACCGAAAAAGACGAGCCGTCCGCCCTTGTCGAGCAGCACGACCTTTTGAAACATCTGGAAAATCTTCGAGCTCGGCTGGTGGATCGTCACCAGCACGATCTTGTTGTGCGACATCCCGCGAATGATCTCGATGACGTGCTCGCTGTCCTTCGAGGAGAGTCCGCTCGTGGGCTCGTCGAAGAGATAGATGTCGGCCAGGCCGATCATATCGAGGCCGATGTTCAGGCGCTTTCGCTCGCCCCCGGAAAGTGACTTTTTCAGCGGGCTGCCCACGATGCTGTTGCGTCGTTCTGTCAGGCCGAGTTCGGCGAGCTTGCCATCGATCCGGCGATCGCGATCTCGCGGAGTCAGATGCGGCGAGCGCAGCGCCGCCGCCACGGTGAGGTTCTCCCCGATCGTGAGCTGCTCGTCGACGGCGTCATCCTGCGGGATGTAGCTGATGTATTTCTTCAGCTCGGTGTGGTGCGAATAGAGCGACGCGCCGTTCAACAGGGCTTGTCCGCGTTGCGGGGCGAGATGCCCCGCCAAGGCAAGCAGCAGACTGCTCTTGCCGCTGCCGCTGGCACCCATGACGCAGACCATTTCGCCGCGCTCCACGGTGAAGGTGATCCCGTCGAAGGCTTGTTGGGATTTGGTAAAGCGGTGGCCAAGATCCCGCACCTCAAGGGTGCGAATGACATTCCGCTCCTCTTCGATGATGCGCTCCGTGAAGTCGCACCGCAGCATTTGCCCCGCATCGATCGTCACGAGATCGCCATCCCGCAACGGCGCGAAGTTCCGGACGAGCAATTCCCCCACCAGGATGGGACGGCTGGCCTGCAGCACCTCGAGCTGGCCGGTCTTGCTCTCGTAGTCGCAAGTGATCTTCAGGAGGACCTCGCCGCCGGTGCCGGGCGAGAGCAGAATGTCGTCCTCGCCCAGAAGGGAGGGATTGTTCGAAACGAGATACTCGCTCTTGGAGGCGTTGAGCTGAAACCGCCCACCCATCGCGCGGGCGCGCCGACGCAAATCCGCAAGCGGAAGCTCCGTATCGTTGTTGAAGGCAATCTTGTCCTCCAGCGAAACGGTAAGTTTCGTGCCGGTCTTGAGTGCGGTGCCGTTGAGCGTGGCGTCCAGATCGCGGAGGACCTTCACTTCCACGCGCAATCCGAACCGCACTTCGAGTGCGCTGTCCCGCGTGCGAGCCCGATTAATCGAGACTTCATCGTCCTTGTCCACCGCGACGAAAACAACCGGGACCGCGACGTTTTTCTTGGCGTTGAAATACGCGACCAGGTCCTGGTGCGTGAGCACCCGCTCGTTCAGCACCACACGCTGGCCGGGATAAAGCCGGCCGAAGGAACCGCGCTGCAGCGTGCGCCCTTCCAGGGTCAGCGCCCGCGGGCTCATGTTCTTGAGCAGCAGCAAGTCGTGAAACCGGTAGACCATCAGCCGGTCGTCCGCTTCGAAATCCCGGAACGTGACATCCCCGTTCGAACCCTCCGGTCCGATGACCAGCGACTCGAGCGGCGACGCGCCAGCCGGGACGATCTCATCCGGCGCATCCGGAGCGTTTAGTTGGTAGACGATGTCGATCGCCTGCGCGCCCATCCCCAGGCGCGTCATGAACGAGTAGTATTTCGCCACTTGATCGGGACGCTGCCCGGCACGCGAGATGAGGTCGTAAAGCTGAATGCCGAGCAACACCTTGCGATCGGGCGAGAGCCCGGAAGCCAGGTTTTCCGCCATTTCGTCGAGATTCGGACGCTCGTTCAGAGCCTGGCGAAACATCGTCTGCAGTTCCGAGTAAACCGCCTCGGGATAGTCGTGCCGGAGAAAATCGAGCGAGGAATCCACCTCGTCCGCATGGAGATTGCCGTCGTAGTTCGAAAAACCCGCGAGCACCCGGATGAGGAGCGGGAGCAGGTTCGGGCTCTCCGCCACCGTGCGCGGCTTGCGCATGATGCGCCGGTAAAAGGTGCGTCCGATGCGCTGAAATTTATAAGCCAGCGGGCGCAATCCTTGCCGGATTCGTTCCGCCGATGTGATCGGAATCGGTTTATCGAGCTTTTGAAACGTCGAATCAGGCATCGGGGAATCGGGCCAACGCTTACCTATACCTGCTTGCGGCTTCTGCGAAAGCGGTGGGACAGAGATTCGACCCGAGTTGCGGGAAACTCGCTTTCACTCAGAGAAAAAAGAATTTGACGATTCGTCAGAATAGTTGACGATTCGTCAATAATGGCTGCGACCACTGCTTGGAAAACCCGCGAGATCGAGCGGCGCGAGGAGCAAATCCTCGAAGTCGCGCGCGGGCTTTTGCTCGAGCATGGCTACTTCGGGATGACAATGGATCGCATTGCCGCCGCGATCGAATACTCCAAGGGAACGCTCTACCAGCATTTTGAATCGAAGGAAGATGTGCTTTGCGCCATCGCGCTGCAGAGCGAAGCCAAGCGGTTGGAGTTCTTTGACCGTGCCGCCCAGTTTGAAGGCTTGACGCGGGAGCGCATCACCGCCGTGGGGGTGGCGTATGAACTCTACTACCGGCTTTACCCCACCTACTTCCGGAGCGAGCAATTGATCCACAATCAGGAGATTCTCGCGAAAATCAGTGAAGAACGGCGTGATATGATCATGCAAAATGCGGTACGTTGCCACGCCATCATGGACCGCATTGTCGACGACGCGATCGCCTCCGACGACTTGAAGCTTCCGTCTTGGTGCACTCCCCCCACCCTCGGTTTCTTGCTTTGGAGCCTCACTTCCGGGGGCTATCAAAACTTGGCCGATCCCGAGTGTCTCAAAGTGATGGGCGTGGAGAACGGGGTCGAGGCCGTGCGCCGCTCCTCCCAGGTCTTCCTCGATGGGTTCAACTGGAGACCCCTCACGACCAAGCACGACTATTTCGCGGTTAGCCGGCGCATCTGCGCCGAGATTTTCCCGGACGAAACGGCTGACGCCGTCCTCAACCCTCCTGTCTGATTTTTTTTGCCGTAAACCTGACGCTTCGTCGAAACCTGCCAGTCCGTCATTATGAACCGTATCATCCCCAGCACTTTGTTTGTCGTTTCACTGGTTCTCCCCCTCGCCTCCTGTTCGAAAAAGGCCTCCGCGGTTGCTGCTGCGCCGCTGCCGGCCCTGGTTGTTACGGCGCGCACCGTCACCCGGGCGGATTTTGCCGACGGGCCTCGCCTTCTCGGCGCGATCCGCGGCGACGTGGAGACGCCGCTCTCTTTCCGCTCGGCCGGGATCGTCGAATGGATCGGCGCCGATAACGACGGGCGGGGTTGGCGCGAAGGCACGTTTGTTAAAGCGGGAACCGTTCTCGCGCGCCTCGTTGGGACAGATTTCGAAAGCGCCGTCCAGTCTGCGGGCGCGGCGGTTGAGCGGGAGCGCTCCGCCTTCGAGCGGATGAAGAAGCTCGTTTCGGAAAAAGTGGTCTCGCCGCAGGATATGGACAAGGCCAAGGCCGCCTGGGAATCGGCCGAGGCGGATTTGCGGCGGGCGACCCAGGCGCGTTCAGACAGCGTCATCAATGCTCCGCAGGATGGCTATGTGCTCGCGCGAAACGTCGAGCGCGGCGAAAACGTGGCGGTCGGAGCCTGGGTGCTTCGCTTTGGGGACTTTCGCCGCATGTCGCTGACTTTGGCGGTTCCGGACCGTTGGGTGATCGGATTCCGCGAAGGCATGGAGATTCCCTTCACGGTCTCGGCCTTCGAAGGTCGTCCGTTCGTGGGCCGCGTCACGGAAGTTGGCGTGGCCGCGCGTGCAAACGACCGGCTCTTCAAGGTCGAACTCAAGGTCGAAAATGCGGAAGGCCTGCTCCGCAGCGGCATGACCGCCTCGATTCCGATTGTCGGTGCGCCCATCAGCGCGACTCCGGCGGCTTTGATCGTCCCGCTTGCCGGCCTGTCCACGCGCGCCTCCAAGGGCGGCGGTGAGACGAAGCTGATTGTCTTCGTGGCCGACGCGCAGAACATCGCCCGCGAGCGTCTCGTGGAAACAGGCGACATTATCGGCAGCCAGATTCTCGTCACCGGTGGCGAGCTGCAAGCCGGAGAGCGCGTCATTCTCTCCGCGGCCGACGAGCTCTTCGACGGCGCGTCCATCGAGCCACGAGTCCGGGCTCGGGAAGGAACCGCCGCCCGCCTCGCGCGGCGCTGAGCCTCGTCCGCCGCCCCGAGCCGAAACCGAACCTGCGTATGAAAACGTCTCACCACTCCACCCCGCCCGCGAACCAAGGCGGATTGGCCCGCTATTTCGTCGAGCATCGCGAGGTCGCCTGGTTGTTTCTGTTCGCGACTCTGATTCTCGGCTGGGTGGCCTACACCCGCCTGCCCCAGCAGGAAGACCCCAGCATCCCTTTTCGGGGCGCAATCGTCGTGACCCGCTGGGACGGGGCGACCGCCGCAAAAATCGAGGATCTGGTCACACGCAAGCTCGAGAAAAAGATCAGCGAGATGGAGTCCTTGGAAAAGATCAAGAGCGAGTCACGGCCGGGCCTTTCCGTCATCAAGATCGAATTGAAGTCGCAGCCGCAATGGCGCCTCGATGCGGAATGGGACAAGCTTCGCGCCAAGCTGAGCGAAGTGCCGCTGCCGGCCGGCACCGGTGCGCCTCGTCTCGATTCCGACTTTGGCATCTCGAAAACGATCGTGCTCGCGATTGCGAGCGAACCCGTCGGCCCGGGTGAGTTGAAGGCGCGCGCGCAGCTGATCGAAGCCCGATTGCGCGAAGTGCGTGGCAGCGAGAGTGGCGGCCGCGCCGCGTTCGTTTTCTTTCCTGCACCCGGCACTCCCGCCGGAATGCGCGCGGATCATCTCCGCCGCCTGGCCGCCTTCGTCGAAGCACAGTCGCTCGGCACGGATCCGCGCTTCGCCCGGGGCGAAGGTTTCTACTTGCTGGATCTGCAGACGAATCGTGTGGAGGCAGAGCTTGCGGAGGACCTTTCGCGGTTTGAAAGGCAAATCCGCGGGAGCGACCGCGAAGCGCATCCTGACGCGTGGAATCCGCTCGTCGTAGGCGCGACTACAGACCTTGTGGCGGCGCTGCATGCGCAGGGCCATCCGCGTCTGGGTTATCGAGCGCTGGAAAAGATCGCCGAGGACTTGGAAGATCGGCTGAAACAGGTCGGAAGCGTGGGCAAAACGGAAATCTACGGACGGGTGCCCGAGGTGGTGAATCTGCGTTTCACGCCGCAATCCGCCACGGGTTATCGCGTCGACGTTTCCTCCGCGACCGGCGCCGTTGCGGCCCGCAACACCGTGATCGCGGGCGGAGCGCTCTCCGCCGATGGACGTGATTTTCCCGTCCAGTTTTCCGGCGAGTTCAAGACCGAGGAAGATCTGCTGGGCACGGTCGTAGGCACTGGCAAGGACGGGCGTCCGGTCTATGCGCGCGATTTGTTCGAGGTCGAACGCGGCTACGAAAGTCCGATTTCCTTCCGGGTGGAAACGCTCGCGCGCGTCAAGGGTGAGACGACGCTTCAGCCCTTGCGCAGCGTTATCCTAAACATCGAGATGAGAGATGGCGAGATCGTGCAGCGCTTCGATCAGGCGGTGCGCGCGGCCACGGGCGAGTTTTCCCAGACTCTTCCCCCCGGCGCGCGCTTGGAGCGTGTTTCCGATCAGCCGCGGTCGGTGGAAAACCGGGTGCAGAATTTGCTCCACGCTTTCTTCGAGGCGCTGCTCGTCGTCGTCGGCGTGAGCTTGCTGCTCATGGATTGGCGCTCAGCCGTCGTGGTGGCACTCGCCGTGCCACTCACTCTCGCCCTGACCCTCGCCGGATTGTGGATCCTGCATATCCCCATCCACCAACTCTCGATTGCCGCGCTCATCATCTCGCTCGGTATGTTGGTCGACGATCCGGTCGTCGCGACCGACGGCATCAATCGCGAACTGGCCGCCGGCCACTCCAAGCGGGTCGCGGCCTGGTTTGGCCCCTTCCGTCTCCGGCGGGCGATCCTGTTCGGCACGATCATCAATGTCTTCGCGTTTCTGCCGATGGTGCTGCTCCCGAGCGACGTGGGCGCCTTCGTCATCGCGCTGCCCCTGGGCGTATCGCTTTCGCTCGTGGCCTCGCGCATTGTCTCCATGACCTTCGTTCCGCTGCTCGGCTCGTACTTGCTCCGTGGGCAGAAGGGTCTCGAGGAAGGCGGTGAATTGCGCAGCTTTCCGCTCTTCCGCTGGGTCGATCAGCTCATGCTTTGGGCGTTGCCCCGCTACCAGCGCCTCCTCGAGTCCGCCCTGGCGCATCCCTACCGAGCGCTCGCGGTCGGGGGCGCGGCGTTGCTGGCGTCCTTTGCCCTCGTGCCCTTCATCGGAAAGCAGTTCTTTCCTTCGGCGGATCGCAACCAATTCCTGATCGAAGTGAAACTTCCCGAGGCCGCGACGATCACGCAAACCCGGGAAGTCTCGGCCCAAATCCGCGATGTGCTCTCGCGTGACCCGCGGGTGGTGAACGCCGCCGTCTTCATCGGCGGCTCCACTCCGCGGTTTTACTACAACATCGAGTCTTTCCCGGCCGAGCAGAGCGTCGCGTCCATCCTCGTAAATACGCGTTCCGAGAAGGACACCCCCGAGCTTATCGCTGCGCTTCGGCCCCGTTTCGATCGGGAGATTGTGGGCGCCCGCGTCCTCGTGAAACCGCTCGAGCAAGGGCCCCCGGTGGGAGCGCCGATCCAGGTGCGGCTGAGCGGGGAGGATCGCGACAAATTGCGCGCCCTCGCCGATCAGGTCGCCGCCAGCCTCCGCGCCGCGGGCGCCTACAAGGTAAGCGACGATCTCGGCCGCCGGCAACCGAACCTCTGGGTGGAAATCGACCAGGAACGGGCCAACACCCTGGGCGTGGACAATCAGCGGATCGCCGGCCTGGCGCGGGTTTCCTTCACCGGGCTCACCGCGACCGAACTGCGCGAAGGCGACCATCTCGTGCCGGTGCGCTTTCAAATCGACGATTCGGAGCGGGCGGAACTCTCGCGTCTCGCCGGATACTATGTCGAATCGAGCGCCGGCGCGCCTCTGCCGCTCGCGAGTTTTGCGGACGTTCGGCTGCGGCCGGAGTTCTCGAAACTCGCCCGCTACAATCAGCTCCGCACGGTCACTGTCAGTGCCTATGCCCCGCTGGGTGAGCTTCCCGCCTCGATCCTGGAGCGTGCCAAGCCGGCGGTGACCGGGCTCGCCCTCCCCACGGGTGTGACAATGGCCTTCGGCGCCGAAGATGAAAAGATTGCCGAGAGCAATCAATCGATGCTGCTCGTGATGGCCCTTTCCGTCGGTCTGATCGCCCTGACCATGGTGATCCAATTCGGCAGTGTCGCAAAAGCGATGACGGTCGTGGTGGTGACTCCCCTGGGCTTGATCGGGGCCTTGGTCGGGCTCGCCGTCTTGCGGGCGCCCCTGGGCTTCATGGCCATGATCGGCGTGGTCAGCCTGATCGGCGTGATCGTCAGCCACATCATCGTGCTTTCCGATTACATCGAGGAGGCGCTCGCGGAAGGAGTCGCCCTGAAGGAAGCCCTCGTGCAGGCCGGACTCGTGCGTCTGCGCGCCGTGCTGGCGACCACGTTCGCCACGGTCGGCGGCCTGATCCCGCTCAACCTCGGCGGCGGCTCCCTCTGGGAATCGCTGACGAGCGTGCACATCTTCGGGCTGCTCTTCGCCACGATGCTGACACTCATCTTGCTGCCGACCGTATACTACCTCTTTGCCGCCCGCTGGAAGTGGATCCGATGAAAGCGCCACGCTCTGCACCCAAGCGAAAGCTGACCCGGCGCGCGGTCCGATCGCCGGCGGATCCCGCGCTGGAATTTCTCCTTTGGCTCGCGCCGATGGGTGACCCATTCCATCCATTTGATCACGTCGAAGCACCGGAACGGGGCGACGAGCGCGCAGAAAAAGCCGTCTTTCGGAGCAGCGGTGAGCTGAAGCAGAAAAAGAGTTCGGGTTGTTGAACAGTGGGACTCACCCACCGAAGGCGCACCCAGAGACCCTTTTGGCTCACGCAAAATGTGTGGACAGCCTCACCCGAAGCGTAGACGTCCGCGCACCAAGCGTGGACGTCTGAGCCACAGGCGTGGCCCTTCAAACTCAGAACGTGGGCGATTGCGCGGGTGGTTGGACGCCGTAAAACTGCCCGTGCGCGTCCTCGCAAAATGCTCGTGCAGTCACCGAAAAAGCGTGGACGCCTGCGCCGGCGGTTGGAGGTCTCAGCAGAAAGCGTGGAGGTCCGCGCAGGAAGTGTGAACCGCCACGAAAAAAGCGTGAAGGTCTTCGCCGCGCCGGAAATCATCGAGGCCGGGAACGTGGACGCCCGCGCCGAACGCGTGGTCGTCCAAGCAAAAAGCGTAGACGTTTGCGCCGCGGGTTAAACGCCCGAACAGCGAGGTCTCACGTCCACGGTTCCTGCGTGGACGACCACGGAGAAAGCGCAGACGCCTACGCAGGAAGCGTGGACGTTCGCGCAGGAAGTGTCGGCATTTGCGGAAAAAGTGCGGCGACTCTCGCGGGCGATTGAAACGTTTACGGAACCCGCGGGGGCTTTCACTCCAGTCGTCTGACCATTCACCCGAAAAGCGCGGATCTCGAGGCGAAAGGCGCGGTCCTTCTTTCAGAATACGCGAGTGGTCGCAGGGCAAGCGCCCGCATTCTTACATCCCGCCCAATCGGCCACTCAGAAAATGGCAAAATTCGCGCCCAAATCCTGGCGGTCGAAAATTTACCCGCTTATCGCGACGGCCCGACTCCGACCGGATCAATCCAAGTCGTAAACCTCCACGAGCGCCACGC
Organism: Chthoniobacterales bacterium; assembly: GCA_038226705.1. Lineage (GTDB taxonomy): Bacteria > Verrucomicrobiota > Verrucomicrobiia > Chthoniobacterales > SZAS-18 > SZAS-18. Next base: position 54,621 of record JBBRQH010000012.1, read on the forward strand.
CTGTCGTTCCGGCCACGCCGCTCACGATCGCCGTGTACGTGCCGGGATTGAGCGTTCGCACGATGGCAGCTTCGCGGTCGTCGCTTGGGACAAATCGCGTTGCCTGGATTTCCGCCTCCTGCGTGTCGCGCCAATTGTTGTTGGAAGCGATTGTCGCGCCGGTTCCGTCGACGAGGGAGAGTTGCGGATCCAGCAACGGGCCACGTACCCCAAAATTGGCGAGGGTCGGTCCGATGGCGCGAACGATGACCTTTTTCGGTTTGCTCCCTTTCACGACGAATCCCCCGATCATGACGTTGTCTCCGCTTTGCACCACTCCGCGGGTGGAAACGTTGAGCGGATAACTGTCGGCGGGCAGATCGAGGTCGTAGACCTCGACGATCGCGACTCCGGTACTCGTACCTGCGCCGCGCACGATGGCAGTGTACGCCCCCGGGGTTAGGGTGGCGACAATCGCCGGTTCGACATCGAAGCTCGGTTTGAACCCCGACGCAGTAATCTCCGCCTGTTGCGTCGCTTTCCAGCTGTCATTCGAGGCGAGGATCGTCCCCTGGGAATTCGCGAGATCGAGCCGGGGATCCGCCAAGACGCCCTGCACTCCAAAAGCGGTCAGTCCTGGTCCGAGGGCGCGGACCAAAACCTTCTTTGGCCCTGTTCCGCCCACCACAAACCCCGCAATCGCCACGTTGTCCCCCGTCTCGACGCGCAGGCGGGTCGAAATGTTGATCAGCCGGACAACCGGCTGGATGAGATCAGCCTTTACATTGGCGATCCCATTCAGCGTCACATCCTTTGTCACCGGCGTCGTGAGCGCTCCGCCGCTAAAGGTGAGACGAGCCACGGAGGTCCCCACCGGCAGATTCTTGAGTGGGATGGTGTAGCCACCGGAAGACGAGGTGATGGCGAAAAACGTGCCGACATCCGGCATCACCGTGATGCCACCCAGGCCCTCACCGGCGGAATAAAAGCTGTCGAGATCGCGGTCTCGATACGCCACGCCAGTCAGGAAAGGCGTCGTCGCGTCGTTCGCGCTGGTGGCGAAGACTTGGGTCGTTACCATCGGGCTGACGTTTGAGCCGGAGCCCGTGACAAAACCCGCTCCGAATTCCTTGAACACCACCGGGAGGTTGATGTTCATGATGGCGGTCCGATGCGGTAAGGGCAGGACTGTCTGCCCAAAATCCACGTTCAAACCCACATACGCAAACAAGGCACTGGGAATTCGCGCAAAAACATTTTCTCCGAGGGTTGTACCTACAACCGGATATTGGGCCGTCGCGAGACGGGTCTGCAGAGTGTTGGTCGGGACACCCGTCACGGGAAATACGTGTCCCTGATAGTTATTGTTCACCTGGTCCTGGGACTGAAACCGGGAGGCAGAAATCAGCGCCGAATTGAAGGCGAGTGGCGGCTGCGCTGGAATCGCGGCAAAATCTGCCATTAACTGATTCAAATTGACTTGGAAACCCGTGTAGTTGGGACCGATGACCGGATCCGAGCTGAAACTTGCGAGGATTACCCCCTCGGCGGTGGGATTCATCCGGGCGCGGTTAATCAGCTCGAGTGAATACTGCTCCAATCCGGAGGGATCACCAATACTGTATGGTTGAGAGGGAGCAGCACTGCCTGCCAGGCTCGCAAAGCAGGCGGCGAGAACCGCGAGCGGGTAAACTTTCATTGCGCAATCATATGCTTGGCACCCGCGCAATGGAACGAAAAATGGCGGACTGCCAGCGGATGCGATTGGCACTTGTCGGGAATCCGCGAATCGGCCTTTCTTTCGAAATGCCAAGCTGGGATGCCGAACTCTACCTTCGTTTCGAGCGTGAACGCACGCTCGCCTCGCACGATCTGGTGGCCCGCGTCACACTCGCCGCCCCGCGCCGGATCATCGATCTGGGCTGTGGTCCGGGAAACAGCACCGCCGTGGTGCGCGGCCGCTGGCCGGAGGCAAAAATCACCGGACTCGACTCCTCGCCCGCCATGCTCGAGAAGGCGCGCACCCTGCATCCCGGACTCGACTGGCAGCTGGCCGACCTCGCGACCTGGCAACCCGAAGAACCGTACGACCTCGTATTTTCGAATGCGACGCTGCAATGGGTGCCGGAGCACGCCGCGCTCATCCCGCGACTCTTCGGCGCTGTCACGGCGGGCGGCGCGCTGGCGGTTCAAGTTCCCTCGCATCTCGACTCGCCCGTCCAGCGCGCCATCTTGGAAACTGCTGCGGAGGCGCGGTGGAGCGACCGAACCGCGCATGCCAGCTGGAGCATGAATGTGCTCGAACCGTCCGGTTACTACGACCTCCTTTGCGGCGAAGCGGCGGCAATCGACATGTGGGTAACGACCTACCAGCACATTTTACCGGATGCGGAGGCAATCATCGAATGGATGCGCGGCACGGGCTTGCGTCCCTTCCTCGAGGCTTTGCGCGACGATGCCGAGCGCGCTGAGTTCGAGCAGAAACTCCTCGCCCGCTACCGCGACGCCTATCCCCGGCAACGCGATGGCCGGGTGATCTTTCCTTTCCGCCGTCTTTTCTTTGTGGCGTACCGCCCCGTCGTCTAGAGCTTCGAAACCCTCACTCAACGAACGGCGACCACCGGGCCTGGCGCTTCCTTCGGCCGGGCCACGATGATGCCCGCATGATTTGAGTAGGTGAAAAGGTAGTCGCTCAGGCGGGAGTCGACCACGACCCGGCCAAAATTACGGGGTGCCGAGGCATGGAGAAAGCGAAGCGTCCCGGACTCATCCCGATAAGCAAGACCGACGTGCGAGGTGTAACTGCCCGCATCGCGGCAGGTGATGGCAATGATGTCGCCGTTCTGGATCTCGCTTTCGATGGCCGCGACGCGTGCTTTCGGAATGTGATAGACCGGCAGGGCGGAATTGCGCGCCTCCAAGCTTGCCATTTGCGGGCGCAAAGACGGGTTCGACGCAAGATAGCGGTACGAGCGCCACATCACGGTCATTTCCCGCACATTGCGCGAAAGCCGCTCCGCGCTCGCGCCGTGGAAGTTGCGCGTGATGTTGCGCACCAGGCCCCGGCGCTCATTGTCGGCGAACATCTCCTCCAAAAAGTGAAACCGGGAAAGGTACTCGCCCGTGCAACGTCCGCCGCGGTAGCGGTTCAATTCGACGAACTGCAGCAAGTCCTGCGGAGTCCAACCAGATTCGCGGCTGTGCAGCATGCGCGCAAAGGCGAGGCTGATCTCGAAAGTCGTCCAGCAATCCTGGCCGTAGAAATTGACCGAGGCTGCCTCCACGCGGTCGTCGATCTCGAGCGTGAAAGCCTTGAAGGGAGTGCCGACCATCGCTTGGGCGACGCGCACGGTGCGCTCTCCCAGCGGGAGGGCGCGCCAGTTCTCCCTCTGCGCGCGCGCGACGAGCCGGTCGAAGACATCGCGGCCCTTGAAAACGGTCTCGAAAGGCAGGGATCCGGCCGCATGGCCGCGGGGGACGAAGGCGGCAAACGACGAGAAGATCGCGACGAGGAAAAGAACGGATCGGTACATCTGGGAAAAAAGGAGCGATTCGCCGTTAGGGCGCGAAGTCCTTCCCGTCAAGGCGCGAGGAAATGCGTGCACACACGAATTACCGCTAGCCATGCCGCAGGGCTTTTGCTGAGATGCTCACCGCTCCCCAATGGCGATCAAAAAAATCTGCATGCTCGGCTCCTTTTCGGTCGGGAAAACCAGCCTTGTCGGGCGCTTCGTACAAGGCGTGTATTCAGAGAAATACCTCACCACCGTGGGGGTAAAAGTGGATAAGAAGGTGGTGCGGGTCGGAGCAGAGGAGACGACGCTCATGCTCTGGGACCTGCAGGGGGACGACGATTACGAAAAGCTGAACCTGACCTTCCTGCGCGGTTCGGCTGGGTTTCTCTATGTGGCCGATGGCACGCGGCCTGCGTCCCTCGATGCCGTGCTAAACATCCGCGACCGGGTAAAGAAAAACATGGGAGATTTGCCGTCCGTGCTGGCGTTGAACAAAGCGGATCTCACGGACCAATGGCAGATCGGTGAGGCCCAAATCGAGGCGCTTCGGGCCGAAGGTTGGCCGGTTCGGCGGACCAGCGCCAAGGAAGCACAGGGAATCGAGGAAACATTTTTGGACTTGGCGGCGCGCATCCTTGCTGCTTAAGCGTTGCTCTTTTCCATTTTCCCCATGCCTGCCCTCGCCCTCGCCGACGTGATGCACACGCTCGACCTCGCGGTCTTCAGCCGCGAGGGGAATGGAGCGCTCCGCCTCGTCGGGCGTGCCCCTGTATTTCTGGAAACGCTCTGGCCTTCGGTCGCCAAATCGGGGATGATGGAAAGCGTGATGGAGGTCTCGCCCTACCTCGACAACTTCCTGATCGATGCGGAGACGCACTGGAAGTCCGGCCGATCCGGGCGCGTTCGTTCCGGTCCGTGGGTCGAGACGACGGAGGGCGGCGCCGAGCACAATCTCGAAGCCACGGCCGTGTCGATCGCGGGAACCCCCACTCTGCTCGTCGAGGATCTGGGCGAAGACTACCAACAGCGCCGGCAGTTGCTCCAACTCGCCCGGGAGAAGATGCTCGACTACGAGACGTTGAATACCGAAGTGCAGCGCAAGGAGGTCCTCCTCCATTGTGTCATCCACGACATGTGTTCCCCCCTGCAAAACATCATGATGGCGCTGGCCATGCTCGATAACGAGATCCTCGCCCCGGAAGTGCGCGGCATGGTGCAACTCGCGCTCCAGGCCGGAAAGCGGCAGGAAGGGCTGATCGACAACGTCCTCCACACGTATGCCTCCGAGGTCCGTTCCCTCTACGGACAGGATGACGGCTCTTGGCCCGGGCTTGACCTGCATAAATCAGCCCATGTCGTGATCGATTTGCATCGGCCGCTTTTCGCGCAGCAGAATTTGACCATCGCTTTCCTCCCCGATGGTGTGCGCGCGGGGATCCAGCAGGTGCGCGGAGACGCTCATCATTTTGAACGAGTCTTGGGCAACCTGGTGGGGAACGCGCTTCGGCATGCCCCGGAAGGCAGCACCGTGACCGTTCGCTTCGAAAACGAACCTGAATGGGTCAAAGTCAGCGTCGAGGACGAGGGTGGCGGAGTCACCCCGCACGTTCAGGCCCAACTGTTTGAGAAGTTTCAGCAGGGAGCGGTGGGACGCGGGAAAGTCGGCCTGGGGCTTTACTTCTGCCGCATAACCGTGTCGAAGTGGGGGGGAGAAAGCGGCTACACCCCTCGCTCCGGCGGGGGCAGCATCTTTTGGTTCCGCCTTCCCCGAAACTTGAACTACGCTACGACCTGAGATGAAGAGCATCGTAGTCATCGAGGACGATCCCATCACCCGCGCCCTGCTCCAGCAGCAGTTGCGGTACGAGGGCTGGAAGGTTTTTGAAGCGGAGGATGGGGAAATCGGCGTGAATCTGGTGGCCGAGCACCGACCTGCGGCCGTCCTCTGCGATCTGCACATTCCCAAGCGCAATGGCTTCAATGTCTGCCGCATCCTGCGCGCCCAGCCGGAACTGATTGGCACGAAGATCATCGTCACGACCGGCTCGCGCTTTGGCAACGACCGACGGGACGCCATGAACGCCGGGGCGGACGAATATCTCGTCAAACCCGTGCTGCCGGCAGACCTGGCTCGCGTTCTGCCCGATCTTCCGCCGGATCCGCCGAGCAATGGCCAGGCCAGTTTCACCACCCCGGTGCGTCCGGGCCAGGGGGTGGAATTAAAGAATATCGGCCTCTTCGGCACGTCCGATACCGTCGCCGGCCTCGATCTTACCACGACCCTCCGTTTTTGGGGCGTGCGCGGCTCTCTGCCCACCCCGGGGCCCGGCACGGTGCGCACCGGGGGAAATACTTCCTGCGTTGAATTCCGCTGCGGCGACCAATTAATCATTCTCGATGCCGGCACCGGCATCCGTGCCTTGGGGGGTTCGCTCGCCAAGGAATTCAAGGGCCGCGAGCTGAACATCACCATCCTCATCACTCATACGCACTGGGATCACATTCAGGGGTTTCCCTTCTTTGGCCCGGCTTACAGCCCGCTCAACAAACTGCGCATCCTCGGGTACGAAAGCGCCGTCGGTGGCCTTCGCACCGCGCTTTTCGAGCAAATGGAAACGGCGTACTTTCCAATCAGTCTTTCGCAGATGGCCGGGCGCGTCGTCTTCGAGGAACTCGAAGACATGAAATTCCAGATCGGACCGGTCGCAGTTCAGTCGGTCTTTTCCAATCATCCGGGAATCTGCCTCGCCTACCGCCTGACCACTCCCGGCGGAACGATCGTCTACATGTCGGACCATGAGGTCTATCTGCGACAGGAACGCCTCACGCAGGAGAAGAGCGGACAGATCAACCAGGCCGCACTCGATTTCGCCAAGCGCGAGGACGACAAGATGGCCCGGTTCATCGGCAACGCTGATGTGCTCATCTGCGACAGCCAGTATGATGAAATGGAATACCCCATGCGCCTCGGCTGGGGCCACACGTGCATGGACGACACCGTCGCGCTCGCCCTCGCGGCCGGCGTGAAACGTCTCTGCCTGTTCCACCACGATCCCGATCACGACGACTCCAAAATCGAATCGATGGTCGTGCGCGCGAAGAAGCTGGCCGCCGATTCCGGCAAGGCACTCGAGGTGGACGCCGCGCGGGAAGGCCAGGAGATCGTCTTGAAGGTCAAGCGTCCGGCCAAGGTGAAGTGACGGCGCCAAAGCGCCCTCGCTTTGGCTTCGGTCCACCAAAACATCCGTAACCGCCCATGGGGGGTTGCGCGTCCCGACGCAGTGACACAGCGTCGCTGTCTCCGTGAATATTCTCCGCCTGCTGCTTTCGCTCTTCGTCGTCACTACGTTTGCCGCCTGCGGCACCAAAGGAGACGCTCCCGCAACCTCTTCGGCTGCGGAAACTGTCATTCGCACGCGGGATATCTCCGGCATGCAGCAGATTCTCGGCGCGACCTTCGCGCAGCAGGGATGGGAAGTCGCCGCGCAAACGTATAACGGTATCATCTTTAGCCAGGCCATGCGTCCGGAGGACAGTGCGCGTTACTTCGGCCCATCCCCCGCCGGAACCGCGGGCGGATTCGCGCAATACGAATTTGTCTTCAAGCCGCTGGAAACCGGACGCATCCGGGTGCGCGCACGCTTTATCGTCGTCAGCCCGGCGGTCAATGAGGGTACTCAGGTTGCGGATGCGACCGACGCGAAGGTACGTCAGGAACTTCAGGACCTGCTCGGAAAGCTCAAGAGTTCGATGGAGCGGTGAACTGACGCTACGCGTCGTGACAAAACGGGTCGTTCAGCTCGACCCCGGCGGCGCGGCGCACGGCGGCGCGAAAAGCATTCAGTGAGGACTTGATGACCGCCCGGAGTGACTGCGCCGCGTCGATCTTGCACCCGTAGTCCGTTGCCGCGTGGACGCGCAGAAAGACGTCGCGGATTCGCTCGAGATCCGGCAGCGCCTCGAACGAGTTGGGTTGATCGCCGCGCCCGCGAATCCGCGCGAGACCAGCCTCTGGCGGCGCATCGAGCAAAAGCACCAGGTGCGGACGCGGAGCAAAGAGTTCGTTCTCGGCCAGAATGGCCAGGGGGTCCATCCCGCGGATGCCTTGATAGGCCGCGGTGCTCCAGTAGTAACGGTCGAGCAGAACGATCGCGCCCTCCCGGAGCGCCGGGGCGATGGTGCGCTGCACGTGCGCGGCACGATCGGCGAGAAAAAAACGGTATTCTTCCTCGAGCGAGAGACGGCCTGTGGCGGCGGAGCGGCGCAAGTCAGCGCCCGGCCCCACACTTGTCGGTTCTTTCGAGATGACGCAGCGCACCCCGTGTTCTCCGCAGTACTGAGCCAGCGCCAGGGCAGAGGAGGACTTGCCGCTGCCGTCGATTCCTTCGATCGCAACGAGCATTCCTCCGGGCACAGGCGTTTTCATGGGCGCGGAGAGTAGGGGTGGCGCGGTGCGCTGGCAAGCGGCCGAGCCCTTCTTCCTGCGAAGCGGCGCACCGTCGCCGTAGCTGCTGCGGCTCTGCTCGGGCGCTACACGCCAAGCAACTCCCGCTGCCAGGGCATGAGTAACGACTCGGGCGCCTCAGCCCGGTAGGCGATACCCTCCAGCGTGGCACGCGCCGCGATCAAAGACGGATCCAAATCCAGCTCTTGCGCGGCGAGGTCCCGTTTCTGTTTCAACGCGTTGACCTGCGCTTCCATTTCCGCGGTCGAGCGTGCGAACTTCCCGCGCGGACGCGCCGGCCACTCCGACGGCGCCAGGTCCATTGCCTTTTGCACCGCGATTTCGAGGCGCCGCAAACGCGCTCCTTTGACATGGCGCCAGGACGGCAGCTTTTCTCCAGCATCGATCGCCTTGGCGATCGAAAGCATCTCTTCATTGCGAAGGACATGAAACGGAGGTCGATCGGCCAGCGCGGCTTCGGCGTCCCGCCACCACCAAAGCTCGCGCAGCAGGGCGGCCGCCCGGCCCCGCAAGGTACCGGATCCTGCCAGGCGCCACGATTCTTCGCGATTCTTTTCTCCCTCGGTCGTCGCCACTGCATCGAGCAGGCGCTGGCAGGACTGTGCAAACCAGACCCAGCGTCCCTTGGCCTGCAGCTCGGCCCCGAGGCGGTCGCTCAGGGCAAAAAGGTAACGCGTGTCATTGCGCGCATACGCCAGCATCTGCTCCGTGAGCGGGCGCCGGGCCCAATTCGCCTTCTGCGAACCCTTCGGCATTTCCACCCCGAATTCGTTCCGAACCAGCGCAGCCAGACTGAATTCGCGCCGGCCCAGCAGCCGCGCCGCGATCATCGTATCGAAAAGGGAATGGGGCACGAAATCCGCGCTCCGCTTGAAGAGGCGCAAATCGTAGTCGGCCCCGTGCAGGACGAGCGGCTTTTCCCGCAGGGCCTCGTAAAAGGGCGCCAGCGTATAGCCCATCAGGGGATCGATGAGACGCGGCCCCTCGAGGTTTGGCAGCTCCACCTGCACGAGGCAGAGCTTTTCACGATAGCAGTGCAGGCTGTCCGCCTCGGTGTCGATCGCGACGCGCGGGGCGTTGCGAACAAAGGTGAGGAACGTGTCGAGATCGGCGGCAGATTCGATCATTGCATTAGATGTCTCGCAATCCCTTCAGCAGGAGTTCCGCGTTGCTTCCCGTCGCCATGATGTTGTGCTGCAGTGTCTCCATCGCATCGATGGCAGGCACCTGCGCTAGTTGCTTCCGCAACGCGGCGACAAGCGCAAACTCATCCGGATGGTAGAGGAGTTCGTCGCGCCGCGTCCCGCTCTGGGTGATGTGGATCGCCGGAAACAAGCGTTTGTCCGAAAGCGAGCGATCGAGATGAATCTCCATGTTCGCCGTGCCCTTGAACTCCTCGAAGATGACCTCGTCCATTCGGCTGCCTGTCTCCATGAGGCACGTGGCGAGAATCGTGAGGCTACCGCCTTCTTCCGTCTTGCGGGCCGCGCCAAAGAACTTTTTAGGCTTGAGCAGCGCCTTTGCATCGAGGCCGCCACTCATGGTCCGCCCTTTGCCGGTGACGGTGTTGTTGAATCCACGGGCGAGCCGCGTCAGCGAATCCAGAAGCAGAACCACGTTCTCGCCCTGCTCCACCAGCCTTTTCGCCCGCTCGTTGGCGAGGTCCGCCACCTGCGCATGCCGGGTGATCGGTTCGTCAAACGTCGAACTGTAAATCTCCGTTGCGGCATCGAGCTCGCGCCGGAAGTCCGTCACCTCCTCGGGTCGCTCGTCGATGAGCAAAAGCACGAGCTTCAAATCCGGGCTGCCCGCGCGGATGGCGCGGGCAATATCCTTCAGCATCACCGTTTTTCCCACGCGCGGCGGAGCGAGAATGAGTCCGCGTTGGCCGCGCCCCAGCGTCGCCACGAGATCGATGGCGCGCGAGGTCACAGTGCCGTGTTTCAAGCTTTCCAGCACGATCCGCCGATCGGGAAAGAGCGGGGTTAGCTGGTCGAAATGCGGCGGTGTGCGCCACGCGGCAATCGGGGTGCCTTCAACCGTGAGGATCTGCCCCGCCGTCAGGACCTTCTCGCCCCCGCCCTGACCCGGGCGAAGCGTGACCGAAAGCTTCCAGCCGGCACGCAAGCTATGCTCACGAATCAAGGCGGCGGGGATCGTGGCGTCCTCCGGACAGGGGGCAAAATTGAAACGCTGCCAGCGCAAGACCCCGTGCACGTTCGGATTGTCGCTCGGCATTTCCAGCACGCCTTCGGCCCAGACCCCGATTCCCCGGGCGAGATGCGCGCGCGCGAGGTCGCAAACAAGTTGATGGCGCGTGCGCGGCGGGAAATTCTTGATCTGAAATTCCTCCACCGCCACCAGCAGCTGCGCCATTGTCATCGCCTGCAAATCGGCGAGTTGAACGGATGATTGGGGACGGGTGGAACCAGCCGGTTCGCTGCTCCGCCCGGCTAGGGCGGCATCCTTCAGGTCCGGAGAGTTGGTGGGAGCATCTGGCGCGTCCGATTCTCCCGCAGGTGACGGAGCCATCGTCTCTTTCGGAACCGCTGAACGGGGTTCCGAGGACACTTCCGGCGTATCGGACTCTGCATCGGTCGGAGGAGCGGAAGTCGGCTCGATTTCGGCGGTACTGGTCATGGAACAAATGGTGACGGTGCGTGGCACCGGAACGCCGGGGGAAAATCAGGCGTGGACTGCCAGCGCCTTGAGGTGGGCGGCGAGCAAATCGATTTGAGCGTGGAGAACTGCCTCAGAACTGTCATTCCAGATAACATGCTGGGCGCGAGCGGCCTTTTCAGAGAGGGGGAGCTGCGTGGCGATGATGCGGCGCGCGACGGATTCTTCGAGCTGGCGGATCTCCACCAAGCGTTGAAGCTGCGTTTCGAGGCGGCAGCCGACCACGACCACGCGGTCGATCAGGGTCTCCGCTCCGGTTTCGTAGAGGAGCGGGATGTCCAGGATTAAACAGGACGCGGACGCCGATTGCAAATTTTCTTCCGCCAAAGCGCGCCATATCGCACGAATTCGAGGATGAAGGATCGCCTCCAAGGCGCGCTTCTTGCCTTCGTCGGCGAAAACGATTGCCCGCAGATAGGCGCGGTCGACTCGCCCCCCCGTCTCAAGAACCTGTTCGGCAAACGCGCCGACCAGCTCCGCCCGCACCGCCGCGTCTTCATTCACCAGACGCCGAGCCTCGGCGTCCGCGTCAAAAACCGTCGCTGAAAGCGCCAACTGAAGTCGCGCCGTGACAGTCGATTTTCCGGACGCGATTCCGCCGGTGATGCCGAGCAACATTGAAAAAAAGGGCAAGGTCAGACGTTGAAGAAGGCGGCGGCAGCCAGGCTGGCGCTCCGCGGGAGCGTCCGCGAACTGTCTTACTTCTTGGGGAGCAGAGGCAGATTCGTCGGTGGCTTGGCGTATTCCAAGGTGGTCGTCGTCTCGACTTCCTCCTCCTCATCCCGATTGATGAGAGGCGCCCCGGCCGGATCGATCAGCCGGGCGGTCACAAAGATGATGAGGTTGCGTTTGATCGTGGAGTCGACCTCGCTCCGGAAGAGTCGGCCGAAGAGCGGGATATCCCCGAGCAAAGGAATCTTGTCCCGAGTGCGTTGCACGTCCTCACGCACGAGCCCGCCCAGCACCACGGTGGACCCATCGTAGATGCTCACACTTGTCGTGACTTTGCGGGTACTGAAAATAGGCTGGTTAATCACGTTCGGCGTGATGACGACGGGAACGACCTGGCCCAAAATGTTCGTCGAAGTCGTTTGAATTGGAGAGCCGTAGTTGATAAAGCCGTCGAACTCCACCACCTGCGGCTGAAGGTTAAGATCGATCGTGAACCCGTCGGGGCCGACGACCGGCTCGACTTCGAGAGTGACGCCGGTGTTCCTCTTTTCAAAGTTTGTGGGAGTGGTCGGCGTAACAGGGAAGGTATTTCCTAACGACGTCGTCCCAACCGTCGTCGCACCGGTGGGAAGGAGAGTGACGCCGCCGTCCGAACGGAAAGTTTGGGGAATCTGCGGGGGCTGGAATTGGGTCGGATAAAGGAATTCGCGGACGATCTCGATCGTGGCTTTCTGCCCGCTTTTCGTGGTGACCCGGGGAGCCGAGAGAAGATCGACCCCCTTCTTCTGGTTGAGCGCGCGGATGACGACCTGAAACTGTGGATCCGTGAAAACGCCCGCGACACTGAAAATGCCGGGGGCAACGGCTGCCGGCGCCCCGGCGGTCCCAAAGAGCAGCGCGTCGATGGCGTTGCCCGAGATGGCAAACGACCCGCTGCGGTTGTTATTCGTCACATTGTACGCCCCGACAGGCGAATTCGCGCCGTAGCCCGCGAGTGGCAGCGGTTTACCCGGCTGGCTGGCACTGTCGCCACCGCCCACGAACACCTTCTTGCCGCCCGGGAAATTGGCTGCGCCCAGCAGCCAGTCGAAGCTCAGTTCCTTGCTGTTATTTTGGGTGATCTCGATGAACTTCGCCTCAATTTCGACCTGCTTGACCACATCGCCCGCCGCCTGCTGCACGAGCGTCTCAATCAGATCGATGTTCTCCTGCGTATTCCGTACCACCAGTTTGCTGCTGGCGGGGAGAAACGTCGCACTGGCGCCGGTGGGAAACTGCACGCCATTGGCGAGCAAAAACTCCTGCGCGGAAGCGCGCGTGATCTGCGCGGCGCCCGATCCACTCACATCCCCTTGCGCCCCCGGCGCGGCGCCGCTGGCCGCCCGGCGCACGGGCGCGTTGAGTGTTCCCGTCCCAGGTGTGACGGTGCTATTGATTAAGTTCGGCGGCACACGGAACTCCGCGGTGATGAGGGCGTCCGTGTTTTCGGTTACGGGTACGATCGCCACGGCATAAGGCTCGACCTTCACCTTCAGATTCGCAGCACTTGCCACGTAGCGGAGTGCCTCGAGGAGCGGCAGCCGACGAAGTGAAAGCGTGATGCGCGTATCCGTGGTGACTGAGGGAGACGAGGGCGCTGGGGCTGCGCCGGGATCGGGGGCAGGGGCGTCCAAGCCTGGAATAGTGGCCTCGGCTCCGGGTGTGGCCGCCGCCACGGCGGCGGATCTGCTGCTGCCAGACGGCGGGAGTTTCAGGAAAATGTTAACGCCCCGCGCGTCGCTATTCTCCTCCCCTTGGTCGAGGCGGATGCTCTCCTGGCGCAGGAATTCGATCGCATCCCGAATGGTGGTTTGCCGAAACTCGAGCAGCGGAATGACGATGTTCTGCAGCTTCCGATTGATCCCCTCCGTCCCCACATCGCTGCGCTGGCGGGTCACGCCGAGGCGGGGGTCGCGCGAAACGCCATACTTGCGCACAGGATTCTCCCAACCACGCGCCACTTCCCAGAGAGCGCGACCCCGGGCCTCGTTGTAGGCGGAATCCTGGTATTTGGTGCGCGCGAGCTGCACCTTTTCCTCGCCCCGGCGCGCCGCGGTGTTCGTCGGATCCAGCGCGAGGATCTGTTCGTACCGCTTGAAGGCGAGATCGAAACGCCCCGTATCGTAGAACCCCTGCGCCTCCACGAAGAGCTTCTTCACCTGCTCCACCTTGCTGACGAACTTCGCTGTGATCGTGCGGTTGTAGAATTCCGGATCCTCCAACTTCTTGAGGAGCGTAATGGCCGGGCGATAGCCGGGATCGTATTCCGGACGCAGCAGCACCTTCAGGATTTGCTCCGCCTCCGCGTAGCGCCCCTCCGAAATTCGCTGCTCGGCGAGCCGCACTGAGGTGGTCATGAACTTGTTCATCGCTTCCACCCGCACCGCCCGGGTGTTTGGCGAATCTGGAAGATTCGCCACCGCGCCCCGGTAGTCTTTTACCGCCGTGTCGTATTCGCCGCGGGCAGAGGCTTGATCACCTTTCTGCAGCAGACTCTCCGCACTCGTTGCCATGCCCTGGCGCCGGGCGACTTCGCGTTCGGCCGTGCTTTGTCCCTGTACTTGCGCCGCGGCGGGCGCGCCGCCGGAGAGGCACCCGGCCGTGACAAGCAGCACGGACGCGGTCAGGGATCGGGCACAAGGAAGCATGAGGAAAAAGCGGGAAGCTATTTGGCGGGTCGGCCAAGCCAGCGGAAATTCAGGAGAAAGGAAAGGAAGAATCATCGTTTGGGCGGCGGAGTTGCGACCGGCATCACCCCTGCGGGAAGCAACGGAATACTGATCTGCTCGTCCGGCTTTGCCACATTCACGATGACGGCACCGGCCGCGTTGACGTCGACGAGCCGATACTTCAGTTCCGTCTCAGGCTTCAGGCTAAATTCCTGATTCTTCTTCAGTTCAAAATCGCGGCCTTCCCAAAGGTACGTCAGGAGCGCGTAGGAATCGGGCGAATTCACCGTTTTTTCCTTCACCAAAACAACCCGTTCCCCCGTATCGGTGTTTTCCACCGTGACCTCGGAAAGATCCCGCTTGATGCCGACGGTCTCATCCACCCGCTCCACTGGCTTGAAATCCACAATCTTGAACCTGGTGCCTTTAATAAAATCACCCGGCTTCAGGAACTGCGTCGGAGCATCGAGATCGAGCGTGTTGATTTGGAGCGATTCCCCGACGCGGGCCGAGAAGACCAAACGAAAGGGTTTCTGAAGGAAGCTTTTGAGGAAGAGTTTGGTGATGTAACCGGGGTGCGAGTTGGGATCATTGGGATCCGTCTTGGCGAGAAACTCGTCCAGATTGGTAAAGCCATCGCCATCCGGGTCCTCCGCCAAAACACGCTGGTCCAGCAGCGGCAGCTTGTGCGTGATCAGCCAGGCGTTTGGCACCGGGGGATGCAGTGATTCCGTACTCCGCACTGGATCGATGAGCGTCTCACTCGCCCGCCCGTCCCGCATCTCCGAGCGCGCGATGTAAGGCACGCTGACAAAAAGCGGAACCTCGCGTCCCGCTGCCACGCGGCGTCCTTCCCAATCCCCTTTTCCGGTCAGGCGCGTCCGCGCCGAATCGAGGGCAGCGGCATCCACCGCGACGATCTTGTCGCTGCGCGCAGGCGGGTTCTGCAGCGCCGCAAACGCCTCGCCGAAGCTGCGACTCTCGAGGATCAGCCACGCCGAAACCGCCAAGAGCGCGAGGGCGCCGATGGCGAGGCAAATGCGCTCGTAATTTTCCTTGAGCCAATCCATGCAAAAAAGCGGTCGAAGCGCGAGCGGCGCATCGTGGGGTGGACCACGGAACGTCGCAAGCCAATTCCCGGGATTTCCCCGCACGAACCGAATGATTTCGCCTCCCCTGCGTCTCATATCGTGTTCCGGATGAACGCCCGGACGCGCCCGCGCGTCTGACCGCTTCCGGCCCGGCATCTTGACCGAACCCTGACTTCCGCTAGCCTGTTTATTCCGCCCCAAAGTCTCCGCCAGACGCTTTCTGTTTCGTCCCTCCCCATGATCAAATCCCGCCTCGCGCTCGCCCTGGTTGTCATTGGTGCGACCACGTTTCCGTCGATCAGTCCGGCACCCATCGTCGTCCGGCCCGGTGAGGCTCCCGTTTTTGTGCCGCCCGGGACGGAGAACGCGCCGGATCGGGCAAGTGCGGAAGGCCAGATGGAGTATGCGCGCCAGCAGGAGGCGGCGGGTAAAATTGGCGCCGCCATCGAAGGCTATCGCAAAGTGGTGCGCCGGTTTCCGAAGAGCCCATCTGCTTCGAACGCCCAGTTCCGCGTCGGGGTTCTCCTCGAAAAGACGGGTGACCTCGAGGGTGCGTACAAAGCGTACACCAAGTTGAACAAGGACTATCCCCGCAGCGAGGATTTCAGCGCGTCGCTCGAAGGCCAGATTCGCGTGGCCGGAGCATTCCTCGAGGGGCGTCGCCAAAAGATTCTCGGCATTCCCACCGTTCCCTCGATGGGCCGCGCGATCGACATGTACCAGTCGATCATTCGCAATGCCCCCTACAGCCGCTACGCGCCGCTCGCGCAGTTCAACATCGGCCGGGCCAAGGAAAAGCAAGCCGACTACGGCGGCGCGGTGACGGCGTACCAGATCGTCGTCGACAAGTATCCCACCAGCAATGTGGCCGACGACGCCATGTTCCAGATCGGATACGTCTACCTCACGATCATGCGCACCGGTTCCTATGACCGGAATGCCGCCAAGTTCGCCCGGGAATATTTCGAGGATTTCCTCGTCGCGTATCCCAAGCACGAAAAAGCCGCGCAGGCGCGCGAATACCTCGCCACGCTCGGCCAGGTGAAAGGCAAGAGCGTGCTGAAAACCGCGCAGTTCTACGACAAGCAAAAAGCCTACAAGGCGGCCATTATGTACTACGGCGAAATCGTGCGCGACCAACCGGGGACACCGGATGCCAAGGTCGCCTCCACGCGCCTGGATGAACTCCGCAAGAAACTCGGCGAAAAGGTCTTCGCCGATCCGATTTTGACCCCGGGCAAACCTGATCCGGCCAGGGTTGCCGCGCTCCAAGGTCGTGGGTTTCCGTTGGGCCAGGGCCAGGGCGGTCAACCCGTCTCCACGCTGCCGCCGAACGCTCCCGGCCTCGATGCACCGCTGCCCGGTGGTGAAACCGGCCTGCCACCGTTGGGAGATACGCCGGGGATCGATACTTCCTTCGACGCATCCAACCCCTTCGCCGCTCCCACCAGCCTCGCTCCTTCCGGGGGACCCGCCCCGGCCCCAGAGCCTACTCCGGCGCCCCCCGCTCCTCGCGCGCCCGAAGCTTCGCCATCTCCGACGCCTTAATCCATGCGGTTTCCGGCGTCTCTCGCAACGGTGGTATGCGCCGTCGCCCTTGGGGGCTGCGCGGGCTATACGCTCGGCCCGGTCAAGCCCGGGTATCTCAAGGACATTTCGAGCATCTCAGTGCCCACCTTTCGTAGTGAGGATCTTGAGCCTCGTACTGAGACGCTCGTTACCAGCACAATCATCAAGGAGTTTCAGCGCGATGGAACTTATCGGATCGCCCCGAGCGGTGCCGGCGATGCCACTCTCCTTTGCACCATCGAATCGTTGCAGCGCTATCCGGTTCGCACGGTCCGCGGCAATGTTCTCCAACCCGCCGAGTTTGTGCTTGAGTTGAAGATTCGCTACGAACTGCACCAGGGAGGCGCCAAGGGTCGCGTCTTGGATGGAGGTCGCGTTTCCGGACAGGCGAGCTTCTTTGCGAGCACCGACTTGCAGCAGGACCAACGCCAGGCCGCGCCCCGCGCCGCCGAGCAGGCCGCGCAGCGACTTGTCAGCCAGCTCAGCGAGGGATTCTGAGAGAATTTCGGAGTTCGGATTACGGATTGGCCTCTTGGAGGCTGCAGACGTGGCGGGGTACGAGGAGCTACACGGCAGATCCGACAATCCGACCGATCCGACTGAGAGACTCCCTCCAAGACACCAGCCTTCGCGTACGTTTGCAGCCTCCAGTAAGGCCAATCCGCAATCCGCAATTCGCAATTCCCCCCTACTCCCCCAGGGCGCGGTGCCAGGTGTAGCGATAGATCTGGTCAAATTCGACCCGTTGCAGTTTGCGAAGCTCCGCCTCCAGGTCGGTATCGCCGAAGCGATACTGTTCACCGAGCCGATTGAGCAGGTAGGCGTCCCAATTCGATTGGCGGCCCATGTGCGGCGATTCGTCGGCCACCAAGCGCATCATCAACTGGAACGGCGGCAGTTCCCCGGCGCGCCGACCGCATTCCCGTGCGAGATCGAATTCCCCGGCGCGCCGCGCAATCATTTGGCGCCAGTAATCACCCAACGCGCCCCCGACGGGCTCGGCATGCCGGCGTGCTTCATCCAGCGCGTCGTGATAGTAAAAAAGGCCCCCACGCAGGAGCGGCAAAAGTTCCGGCGAGCGCAATTGGGCGCCGCCCAGAAGCTGATCGTCGCTCGCCTCCCGGATCCGCAGCACCATCTCGATATCGAGCGGCTCGGGCGGCAGCGGACGCCGCAGCGCATCTTCGCGCAACAGCACGCGTTCGATGAAATCCGGAAAGTCTTGTGCCATGCGAACCACTTGCCTCGAAGCGCCTCGATGGCAATCATTGGCCTTTGCCGAAAATGCCGCGCCGTGTCCCGCTCTGGAAAACCCCGTTGCCGTGGGTCTGCCTGGTCATGGGCTTGCAGGCGCTGCTCGTAGTTGCATTCATCGCAAACGTTTTGCGCAATCGCCGGCAACCTTCGCCCCCGCTGGAAATCGCGAGCGCCCCAGCCCAGCCCAAGTCCGGGGGCGAGCCAGTTTCTGCGTCACCACCGGCCTTGCCCGGCAAGACGCCTGCGCCCCAGAAGGGAGGCCTCGGCATCTCGGTCAACGATGCCCTCGGACGCGATTGGGTTGCAGTCAGCTATCGCGGCAACGCGCGCGAGAAGCTCGCCGCGCGTCTCCTGAACCGTACGGAAAAGCCCCTCAGCATTACTTTTCTGCCTGGCATGCTTTTCGAGAGTCAGGATCGCCCGAATCAAGTGGTCCTCGTGCGCGGCGATACGGTTCCGCTCGCCCCGGGCGAGACCCGCGAAGTCGGGCTGCTCAGCGCCGCCACGCGTGCCAGCAACCAGGTCGGAAACCACGTCTTCCTCGTTCGTCCGGGCCGCCTGCCGCAACTCGATACCCTCCTGACCCATCTGGAGAAAAATCCCGAGGTTTCCGCCGAAGCGATCCAGACCGCCGTCCTCGTGATCCTCGAAAACCCTCCTATTTCGGCCTTCGCGAAGTTTACCCTCGTCTCGGGCGTCGCGCCCGGGCCCACTCCCGCAACGCCTCCGCCGGCGCATTTCAAGGTCGCCACCCTCGATATCGTCGCTGCGCTGGCGCTCCTGAAAGAAATCGATCTTCCCCAGCGCGACTTGGTTCTTGCCACCGAGCCCCAGTTGAAAGTGGAGGCGCTCATCGATCCCCTCGCCCATGCCGACGCCCTCCGCTATTATGGCATCACGCCCAGCGCGGAATGGGACTACTGGCGCGATGAACTCCTCAATGGGGACGTGAGCACCCGCCACTACGCGCTCTACGGGATTGCGCGGTACTTTCCGGATACTGCCTTGCAGATGCTTCCCCAATGGGCGCGCGAAAAGACCCTCGCGCCGGTGATGCGCTCCGCCTCGGTCCTCGCGATGGCCGAAACCGGCCGCGTCGAGGCCATCTCCGTACTTCAACAACTGGCCTACGAATTCGGCTCGACTTCCGAACTCGGACAGAACGCGCGTGCGGCGATCGGATTCCTCGAAAACCGCCGTGACCGGCCGGCTGCCGCGCGTCCCGCGATCGAATTCAAGGATGCGCCCGCCCCTCCTCCGCCACCCGTGGCGGCGGCGCCGTCGCAGTCCTAGTGGTCCCCGGAGCGATTCCGATTCTTACTGCATCGACCCGGCCGGGCTCCTGACCTGGCTAACCTGACGGACCAGATACCCCCGCCTGCCTGAATGCGGAACGGTTCGCTTCCTCGACGCTCAAACGTACTTTCCGCTCGCTGCGCAATTCCTCAATCCAGGCACGCAATGCCACCGGGTCTTCAAACGCCGGTCGGGGAATCGTGATCACCGGAAACTGCTCGCCGAGGATTTCCACCACCACCACGCTTTTGTCACCCGCGGGAAAGATCCCACAGCGCGTTTGCGGTCGCGCGAACGCACGCCGGATGGCTCGTTTGCCGTCCAAGGGGTCCCGCCCAGGAATAGTGCCGAGTAGATCCACGAGTTCGGAATGGTGCTGCCATTCCACGAGAATTCGGCGTGCTGTCGGAATAAAGGCGGCATCCGCGTGGTTCATGCGAACACATTCCTTTAGCGATCGAATCCCGCAAGGACGGAGGAGGTGAAATCGAAAACACTTCTGCGTCTGTCGCCAGGGCCGCTCCGCGCAGGAATCCTTCGACCCCGCGGTGCGTTTTCGCTTGAGAGCGCCAGCAGCTACTCTCTCATGCCGCCAAAACATGGAAAGCGATCACGCCAGATTGACCGCCCGCCGAGCGCGGGTGGCAGCCGCACTCGGCCTCACGAACGAGATTCTGCTTGTCGGAGCGGGGCATCCCGTCGCGATGCCGGAAAGCACGGATCAAACGTATCCCTACCGCTCCCACGCCGATTACTTCTACCTTACCGGCGAAGAGTGCCTGGGCGGAGTGCTGGCCTTCGATCCGCGCCTTGGGCCCCGCCGCGGCTGGGTCTCGTTTGTGCCCAAAGTTACCGAGAGCGAAAAGATTTGGGACACGCGCAAACAGCCGCCCGGCGTGCTGATGTCAAAATTCGGGCCCTGGCTGAAAGCGCGCACCCGCCGCCCTCGGATCGGGCTCGGATCGCCCGTTCCCGGAGTTGGCACCGAGGCACGCGCGAGCGCCCGGGCCCGGGAATCCTTTCTGCACGCCCGCCGCCCCAAGGATGCGCCCGAAATCAAGAGCATTCGCCAGGCCTGCGCCGCCACCATCCAAGGCTTTGCGCTTGCTCGGCGAGCGCTTCAACCGGGCCTGACCGAACGCGGCCTGCAGATCGAACTCGAGGCGGAATTCTTTCGCGGAGGTGCCGACCGCCCCGGCTACGGCACGATCATTGGCGGCGGACCGCAGAGCGGGGTGCTGCATTCGAGCCCAACGAGCCGTCGCTTTCACAAAGGTGAGTTCGTCCTGATCGATGCAGGCGCAGAAGTGAACCGCTACGTTGCGGACGTGACGCGCACCTACGTCGTGGGAGGAAAGCCGGGCGCGTTTCAGCAGGACCTGCATCAACTCGTTCGGACCGTGGAAAAGGCAGCCATCGCGCGCTGTTTGCCGGGAGCGGAATGGAAGGAGATTCATCTGGCTGCCGCCGTGGAACTGACCGCCGGCCTGGTCGCGATGAAAGTGATGCGTGGGAACGCGGAAACCTTGGTGGAGCGGCAGGCGCACCGGATCTTTTTTCCGCATGGGATCGGACATCTGGTGGGGCTGGGCGTGCGCGATGCAAGTGGGCGTCTCCCTGGCCGGCGCAAGAATGCCTCTCCCGCGCTCGAGAACCTGCGCATGGATTTGCCCCTCGCCACTGGCTACGTCACGACCGTCGAGCCCGGGATCTATTTCATTCCTACCCTTTTGCAGGACCCAGTTCGCCGCCGCGGCTTCCGCGATTGTGTGAACTGGAGACTCGCCGAGGAGCACATCGCCACCGGCGGAGTTCGCCTCGAAGATACGATCCTGGTGACGGAGCACGGACCTGAAAATTTGACCGCATCGATCCCACTGGACGCTTGAGGCCGCGCACCAACCCAAGCGATTCCTGACGAATCGCGAGTGGTATATCCACGCAGCGAGCCACGCCGGCAGCCGCAAAAGGACTGCGGCCCTAGGCGAGGTGGAAAATGGCCCGGCGCCTGTGTTGGTTGCCGCTTCTTTTTGAAGAAGGGTTTGAGCGGTTGTCTCTCCCGCTTCGCGGGGTCGGCGGTCGGTCACGGGGTGCACTGGAACCCGCTTCCTCCTCGCGTCGTGGCGGCGGGCCATTTTGCACCTCGCGCACCCACCAGATCACGTGTGTCGGACCACTAGCCCGATTCTTTTAAATGCTGGGGCAGATTGCGGGTAATTCCGACCAACCCTTCGTGCGCTTCCTGCTTCGCCGGCCTCTTCGTGTCTTCCTCAGCGCATTTATTGCGGTCTTAGGATCGGGAACACTGCCCGCCTTGACTCCCGTCTCTCCGCTGCCTGATTCGTCCGTCCTCATTCGATTCGAGCGGTTCACTGCGCAAGGAACCGAACGCTGGGCGGAGTTTTCTGTCCGGAACCAAAGTGGCGATGCGCTCTGGTTCACCGGATTTTCCCCGCAGGAACCGATAGGTCAGGCGCAGATTTGGGAACGGGGCAACTGGCGGGCGGCTCCCGTGCGCTTCATGTGCGGTACGGGACTGATACCCCAGGAGTTTCCGAGTGGGCAGGAACGGAAGTTTCAGGTCCTCGTCAGCCGCGGCAAACATCAGTCCCGCTTTCGCGCCGGCGTTTACTTGTGGAACCATCCCCAAAATCAACGCGGGCCCGGCCGGCTTTTTTGGAGCGAACGCATCGAGCCGCGTTGAGCGGCCCCGGTGCGTGCCACCGGGCGATTGGTTACACGCTTTCGGGGAACCCGCCGGTTTTGCGCACGACGCGCGAGCTCTCCTCGCATTTCTCTCCGCGTGGGCTCGCCGTGGGGCAACCGAATATCCGAGATTTACGGTAGGTATAGCCGTCGGCACAGCGTCCGCCGCAAAGAGCGACGCCGCGTTTCACGCGCGTGGTCGCGCTTCGCGCTCATCCCTCTTTCTTTCGCCCGCTTGTAATAATTCCACCTCCGCCCGCTACTCATGCTGCAATCCGATTTACGGCATGGAGGAACCCGAACAAAAACGCAAATTCGACGAATGGCTCGCGGGCAAAGAGGTCTGCACTTCAAGGTCGTCCGCGCCCACGCGTTTACCGCTCACGATGAGGATGACCTGTTCCAGGAAATCGCGACCCAGGTCTGGAATTCCATCCCGCAATTTCGGGCGGAGTCGACCGAGACGACCTCGCTCTATCGCGTCGCCCTCAACTCCTCGCTCACATTGTTGCAGTCGATCGCCGCGCATTACCCTCCGGAGCGGCGCGAAACGATGGGCTTCTCCGCGAGCGCGATCGAGCAGCAGCTCGCGCAATTCTTGAGTCCCTGGTTCGTCAAGCTCATCGCCTGTGAAGCGGCGCCAGTGCTTCGTCAGATTCGTTGTCGCGTCCTCGCGCTCAATGGCGAAAAGGACATCCAGGTCGCCTGCCAGGAAAACCTGGCCGCGATTCGTGAAGGAATCCGAGCCGGTGGAAATTCCGGCGTGACGACCCACGCGCTTCCCGGCCTCAATCATCTCTTCCAGCATTGCGACTCCGGCGCCGTGTCGGAGTACGGCACGATCGAGGAGACGATGAGCCCGGAAGTCCTGCGGATCGTGGGCGAGTGGATTCTGCAGCGGCCTCCGGATTGAGCTTGGCGATTTCCACCGCTCAACGCTGAACGCGAAGTCGGACGGGGCGAGTTGTACAACTCTTTCCTGCCTCGTTCCTCGCTTCGCGCCTCGGATCCGCGACGGCACAAATGCGCTTGCCTCCTTTCAGCCTCCCTCGAATGATGCCTCGACCGCTCCTCGGACTCGAGGTGTCTCACCGTCAGCCATGAGCAACATCTACGAAACGGGGCTGGATCGCGGGCCGGCGAATTACGCCGCGTTGTCTCCGTTGGGATTCCTTGAGCGCGCCGCAGCGGTCTATCCCCACCGGCTTGCCATTGTCCACGGCTCGCTCCGCCGCACCTGGAGCGAAATGTACGCGCGCTGTCGCCAACTGGCTTCGGTCCTGCGCGCCCGGGACCTGGGGTACGGCGATACCGTGGCGGCGCTGCTTCCCAACGTCCCGGAGATGCTGGAGCTGCATTTCGGCGTGCCGATGTCCGGCGCGGTCTTGAACACGCTCAACACGCGGCTCGACGCCGACTCCCTCGCCTACATGCTCGAGCACGGCGAGGCGAAGGTGTTCCTCGTCGATCGGGAGTTCGCGGACGTGGCGCGCGTGGCGCTGTCGAAAATCACGCGTCCCATCTTCGTGGTGGGCGTGGACGATTCGATCTACGGCGGTCCGGAGGTCGCGGCGGGCGAGATCGAATACGAACGCTGGATCGCGCGCGGCGACCCGCATTTCCCGTGGCAGCCGCCGGCCGATGAATGGAACGCCATCAGCCTGAATTACACGTCGGGCACGACCGGCCGTCCCAAGGGCGTCGTCTATCACCACCGGGGTGCGTGTCTCAACGCGATTTGTAACCTGGTGACGTGGGCGATACCGCCGCACCCGGTTTATCTCTGGACGCTCCCGATGTTCCATTGCAACGGCTGGTGCTTCCCCTGGACGATCGCGGCCGTGGCGGGGGTAAACGTCTGTCTCCGGCGCTTCACTGCCGAGGCCGCGTTCGAGGCGATCCGCACCCATCGCGTCACGCACTACTGCGGGGCGCCGATCGTACACAGCACGCTGATCAATGCACCCGAATCCTTGCAGGCCGGAATCGAGCACCGCGTGCATGCCTTGGTGGGAGGGGCCGCGCCGACGGTCGCGATGATCGAGGGAATGGAGCGAATGGGCTTCGATCTGACCCATATCTACGGCCTCACCGAGACCTACGGCCCCGCGGCCGTGTGCGCGAAGCAGGCGGCGTGGGAAGGGTTGTCGGTGGAGGAACGCGCCGCGCGCAATGGACGGCAGGGCGTCCCCTATCTGCTTGAGGAGGACGCAACTGTGCTCGATCCCGCAACCGGCGAACGCACGCCCCCGGATGGTCATACCACCGGGGAGATTGCCTTCCGCGGGAACATCGTGATGAAGGGATACTTGAAAGACGCGGACGCGACGAAGGCGGCCTTCGCCGGGGGATTTTTCCGGAGCGGCGACCTCGCGGTCCTGGATGCGGATGGATATTTCAAGATCACCGATCGCTCGAAAGACATCATCATTTCCGGCGGGGAAAACATCTCGTCGCTTGAAGTCGAGGATGCGCTTTGCAAGCATCCGGCGGTTTTCGCCGCCGCCGTGGTCGCGGCGCCCGATCCCCGCTGGGGCGAGGTCCCGTGTGCCTTCGTGGAACTCAAACCGGGCGGACAGGTGGAAGCCGGTGAACTCATCGAACATTGCCGCGCGCGACTCGCGCGGTACAAGGTGCCGAAGCTCGTGTTGCTGGAGCCGTTGCCGCGGACCTCGACCGGCAAGGTCCAGAAGTTTCAGCTCCGCGCCCGGGCCGCGGAGCTGGCGAGAATCCAGTCGTGAAGGCACTCACGGCCCGATGATGCCCTGACTCTGCGAGCGCACGAATTCCACGCGCCTCCAACCGCGCGAAGTTCGACTCCACGTTTCGGCGCGTTCCTCGTATGCGATCCGGCTGCGTTCCCGCGCGCCCGCTTCACGATGATAGTATGCCACCAAATCGGCTCGGCCGTCGCCGTCCAGGTCGACTGCATAAGTCGCCGGACCGTGCGGGCCACGCACGTTCGCCTCCTCGTCGGGCTCGCTGACGGGACGACCTGCCCGCGCCATTCCTGCGCGCAAGAGCCGCGCCTTCGGCAGGGTGCCCGTGATCGGCCCCACCGCTACGCGATGTCGAAAGTCGGGCGGGCGCACAGCCGGCGCCCCGACCCACTCGAGTTCGACGTGGAGTGGCGGCTCCGGCCGCGTGTGGTCGCGTCCGCGAACACTTTTCGGCCGAATACGCGCCAAGCCCGCGACGCCTTCCGTATCCAGGATCAGGTAGTTTCCGCTCGCTGGCGCCGAGAGCACCCGATCGGCCAGCAGGACGAGCCGGCGGCCGCCTGCCGGATCCGTAGCCTCCAGCCACTCTACGGCGAAAAGCTGCCGGGGAGCTGCGTTGGCGCTGGGGATGACCAGACCCCACAAACCAAAAGCCACCCCGAGCAGCGCGATTCTCATCTTCACTTCTATACGCATTCGCGCCCTCTCGAGAGCCAGGAAACGTCGTGTGTCGCCGACCTCTATCTATGGTGGCTCGAAGTAGGGTCGTGACCTAAAAGCGCGAAATTCGCGCTTAAGACAAGAAAGCTTTGATTTTTTTACCACGTTCGGGCGTCAAAGGCGCTGTCCATGAAAGCGTCCTTTTTGCTGGTGCTTGCGCTTTGCGGCGGGCTCTCTGCCCCCGCCCGCGCGGAAACTCCGGTGGCGACCTACTCGCCACAACAGCTCGCGCAATTGGTCGGGCCCATCGCGCTTTATCCCGACCCCCTCGTCGCGCTCATTCTCCCGGCCGCGACCGTTCCCACGGATATCACCCTCGCGGCCGGCTACCTCGCCGCGAATGGCGACCCCGAGGGAATCGACACCCAGCCATGCGATCCCAGCGTCAAGGCGCTGGCGCGCTATCCGGACGTCGTGATCTGGATGAACGAAAACCCGGCCTGGACGCAGGCTTTGGGCGCAGCGTTTCTCCAGCAATCTGGCGACATTATGGCATCCATCCAGCAACTACGCGCCCGTGCCCTTGCCGCGGGAACCCTCCTCGACACTCCGCAACAACTCGTCGATGTGGACGGCGACAACGTTCGAATCGTCCCGGCCGAGCCTGCCCGGATCTACGTGCCGGTCTACAATCCCGAGTTCGTCTACGAAACCCCGGTCGGAGTTTACGCGCCGTTCATCACTTTCGGTCCGGGCTGCGCAGTCGGGCCCTGGCTGGGCTATCAATGCGATTGGGACAACCTCGCGCTCTGCGTCGGCCCCTGGAGCCGGGGTTGGGCGCACATCCGCGAGTGGCGGCATCTGGGAAGGGAACGCGATCGCTGGCACTTCTGGCATTGCGACCCGCGCCGGGCAGCCGAATTCGCCCGCCACGTTCATCGCGCAAGCGATCGGGTTCCCCGGCCGGGCTTCATTGCCATCACGCGCCCGTCTCCGGATCGCCACGTTGCGGTGGCGTATCCCACCGTCGCAGGAGCGACTTCCGCTGTCGCGTTCCATCACCCGGCATCGTTCCTGCCTCAGCCTTCCAGTCCCGCCCCATTCGTTCCGCGCGGCGCGGCTAATCCCTCCTTGGGTGGAGGACGCGGCTTGGGCGCCTTCCGCGCCTCCGGGCGCGCTCCGGCGGTTCAGTATTTTCGGGGCACCTCTTCTGGAATTCCCCTGCGGAGCTTCAACGGTGGGTCTCAGGTAAGCGGAGCTTCTTCCATGCGAACGTTCATGGCGCAGCCCGCTTCCGTGCGGGTGCCATCGCCTGTCGTGGTCCCATCGTTTGTTCCCGCTCCGGTCCAGGTGCACCCCCCAGCACCTATCCAAGCCTTCGTGCCCGCCCCCATCCGCGCTCCCGCTCCCGCGCCCGTGCATGTGAACGCACCTGCTCCGGCCCGGGTGCCTCCGCCCGCGCAGGCGCAGGTGGTCTATCGCGAACGGCGTTGAAGGTTCACTTTGCTTTGGCTCACCTCTGTTTCGCGGCGCAAATAAGGCCAAATCCGTCCCATTTCCTTCGCGTTCAGACCCCGTTCCAGATGGATCGCCACCATTAATTGCTTCCGCGTTCTCGTGTCTTCTCGCGCCCTCCTCGCCAGCACTACGACGCGCCCCTCGCAGCCTTTCTTTGGTCCGACATATCGCCAAAATCCATCTGACGCTCCCGTCCGAACCGCAGATTTTTTGGCGCTGCTGCGCGAGGGGGTGTCGCAATCCGACGGCCCGAGGGCAAGCGGCATCGATTTATATCAGCGCTCTCTCCGCCGTCGCCGGGCGGACGCGCATGCGTTACGAATCGGTGGTCGGAGGGAACACACCCACGCTCGGCCGCGCGGGCGGATCGGCCGGCAAGCGCGCCGTGATTTTCCCCAGCGTAACCGGTGCCTGGGAAATGCCGGGGCCAAGGATTCGTTGCGGAATCCGCTGCGTGCGGCCGCTTGTCTTCCACAACTCCAACGGCTTGGGGGGATTCGCACTAAAGTCCGGCATTGAGGGAAGATCGGCCTGTCTTCGCCGAATCGCAACCGCTTCATCTCACCCGGCGCTGTCTCAGGCTCCTGCCCTGTGACCGGAGCGCGTTCCAACTGACCCAGCTCGACCCCGTGCAGACGCTCGCTTCACCCAGGCACGGCTTGCGCCCTTCGTTTTCTCGCTCCCTTTCTTCCGCTTCTTCCTATCCCCCCTACCGCTTTACCCAGCGCCGAAGGCCTGCCCCAGCCTAGCGCAGGCTGAGCTCGCGCAGTGGGGGAGGCCGGGGAGCCTTCCGCTCACCGTCTCGATTCGCTCTTCGATTGGATTGCGCACTGCCGGTTGCTTTTGCTGCCCGCCCGCGCACCCTGCGGACATGAAGGGCAAGCTGATTTCCCCCGGTGTCGCCAAGGTCGATCACGACCACCACGCCATCCTGCTCGACGGCGAGAAGCTGAAATACACCGAGCGGCGCATGGGCGTCCTGCAGAAAAAGAAAACGGACGCGCTAGCCCTCTTTCTCGGGCTGACCCGCGGTCCCTTCATCGCCGTGCAGCCGCTGCTGACCGATGGCCAAATGGTCGAGCCCGAGCGGAAATGGACTCGCGCCACGAGTTGGAATTTCGTCGGCGAGATCGATCGCTGCGTGGGGTGGCGCGATCCGAATGCCGCCCGCCGTCGCAAACGCGATGCGTTCGCGGCACTCTTTCGCCGCCTCGTCGGCAAACAGCCAAAGCCACGACCGGTGCCGGTGGCGGAATGGACCGAAAACTACCAGCCTTGGCCGAAATCGAAGCACGTGCCCGCGACCCGCTGGCAGGAGATTCTCTCGCGCTGGGCGCCCGCTGCCGAAGTGAAGGGGAAGAAGCCGCCGGTCAAAAAAAAGCAGCCGTCGTAGCAGCCCCGCACACTCCCCTCGCCGGGCGCAACTTATTCGGCCTCATCCCTCGCCCCCGTGTCGGCTGAAGCCAGCGCCGCCCGCGTTGCGCAGCGGCTCTCGCGGCAGCCTGCTTCGCGCTCAGCCCCGGCATGGGGACGATCCTCGCTGAACCATCCTCAGCGACTCTGCGCCTCTGCGTGAGACGGGTTTGGTTTGTCGCGGCGCGTTCAGGGCGGGTCTCTGATCGCTCCCCGGGAAGCGTATTGCGCTTTGTCACGCATATCGTCGTGGTTCCGTCGAAAGGACCCGTCTGACTGAAGGGGCTCAAAAATGGCGGGGAACTCGCCGCCATTGCCAAGTGCGCAAGGTGTAGAAATCGTTTCTGGCCCCTGGCCCGCTTTACGCGCAGCGTCGAACGTGGGCAGAGCGTGCACTCCGTCTCGCCCGACTCGCGCCAACTCCAAAAAAACTTCTCATGAACACCTCCGAAATCGCCGCCCGACTGGTCGAACTTTGCCGCAAAGGCGAGTTCGAGACCGCCCAAAAAGAGCTCTTTGCCGACGACGCCGTCAGCATCGAGCCGCAGTCTAGTCCCGCCTTCGAGAAGGAGACGAAAGGTCTGCCCGCCATCATCGAAAAAGGCCACAAATTCGAGAGCATGGTCGAGACCATGCATAGCCTTGAGGTTTCGGAACCCATTGTGGCGGGTCAAGCCTTCGCCTGCTCGATGAAAATGGACATCACCATGAAAGGCCGGCCGCGGATGGAAATGGCGGAAGTTTGCGTGTACGAGTCGAAGGACGGAAAGATTGTCTCGGAGCAGTTCCACTTTTAGGGACACTCGACTGACGCGCGGTTGATCGCGTTCTGTAACTTCGCCGCCTTCGCGGACCAACCGCTCCGCCCGTCGGTCGAAGTGGTCTTGGGCCTGTGCTGAAGTTGCGGACAGCCTGAGACTAATCAGATCGGATGTCCTATGACTAAGGCACTTCAGGTCCGCATCCACGGCGTGCGTGGAGTCAGCCTCCAACAACTCCGTGCCCCAGCCTAAGGCCGCATCTCTTCCGCCCGACTCCGTTGGGTCCACTCCCACCAGCAAGCTGCGACACAGTCCAAGGCGCCGGGTTCGCCCACGCCGATCATTCCACGCTCGTCGACTCGAGAGCCTGCCGGTCGGAATTCCGTCGAAACTGCGGACGCCAACGCGGCCCCAAGAAATTGGAGGCGACCCGTCTTCTCGCCTCTATGATCGTGCCAGATCCCGTGATCCCGTGATCCCTTGCCCCGGCTCTGCCGGCAGCCTCCCCTTCCCGCCCTCCGTGCTTACCGCTCCCCCGCAGCGACTGACGCGCATCCACGGGCTCCTCTCGCTCGCGGTGGCGGTACTGACCCTTGTGCCGGCAAGCGTAAACAGCGCCGACGTCTCGCCTCCGCCCGTACCGCGCCGCACTATCGCCATCGAGAATGCCCAGATCGTGGACGTGCGGAGCGGCCGGACGCTGGCGCCGCGGACGGTCCTCATTGTCGACGGGATGATCGACGCGATCGGCGAGCCGGAGTCGATCGCCATTCCGCCCTCCGCTCAGCGGGTCGAGGGGCGTGGGCGCTTTCTCCTGCCGGGGCTGGTGGACATGCACGTGCATCTTTTCAACAACTCCTCGCGGCGACCGCCCAACGACTGGACCTTTCCCCTCTTCGTCGTCAACGGTGTCACCGGGATCCGCGAAATGCGGTCGGAACCGGCGCAGATCGCCACCGTCGCGGACTGGCGGGCGAAGGTCTCGCGCGGCGAACTCATCGCGCCCCACATCCTGGCAGCCGGGGTCGCGGTGCGCGGGGACAGCGTGGAGTCCGCGCGCCGGCAAGTGCGCGAAGCCCAGGCAGCCGGCGCCGATTTCATCAAGATGTTCTCGACCGTGCCGGAGGCGCATTGGCGCGCGATCATCGACGAAGCCCGCACGGCGAAGATCCCGGTCGCCGGGCATACTCCGTATTGGATCCGGCTCGTCGAGGCCGCCCAGGCCGGTCAGCGTACGAACGAGCATCTGACCCAGGGCTTCGAAGCGAGCACCGCGCGCGAAGCGCATTGGATCGCGGGTCGGGACGGGCTGACCTGGGAGCAACTCGACGCCCTTTTAACTGCGAAAGAGCCGGAAATGCTCCAGGACTTCGATGCAGCGGCGTGTGCGCGGATGGCGGCCGCGCTGGCCCAGGCGGGACAGGCGCAGGTCCCCACCCTCGTGCTACTGCACCTCGAGCAGGCCGGAGCCCGGGAAGGATTCCGGGAGGATCCGCGCTGGAAATATCTGCGCTCGGATGAGCACGTGCGCTGGGAACAAGGGCTCGCGTCGCGCACGGCCGCGGATGATGAGCAGTCGGCGCGGCGTTGGGCGGTGTCGCGGAAGATCGTGGCGGCGATGAATGCGGCCGGCGTGCACATCCTGACCGGCACGGATACCCCGATGCCGCTCAACTACCCGGGATATTCCCTGCATCAGGAACTGGCGCTGCTGGTGGAATGCAGTCTGAGTCCCGCCGAGGCATTGCGGGCTGCGACTCTCTGGCCGGCGGAGTTGCTCGGGCTCGGGGAAAGCCAGGGTGCGGTGGAAGTAGGCAAGCGGGCCGATTTGGTCCTGCTCTCCGCCGATCCGCTGGCGGACATTCGGAACACCCAGCAGATTCACGCCGTGATCCTCGATGGACGGCTGCTGAACCGGGCGGATTTGGATGGGCTATTGGAGGCGGCTGGGCGGGGGAAGTAGGAGGGGCGCCAGAGCGCCGGAGCGCCGGAGCGCCGGAGCGCCGGAGCGCCGGAGCGCCGGAGCGCCGGAGCGCCGGAGCGCCGGAGCGCCGGAGCGCCGGAGCGCCGGAGCGCCGGAGCGCCAGAGGACTGAAGACGGAGGACTGAAGACGGAGGACTGAAGGGACAGGTGACAGCATCTCTCGGTCAGTAAAACGACGCGGGATGTCATAAGTGACAGCAATTGTCGGTCAGCGATTTTTGGACGTGAGATGGAGCTGACGCGAACTTCGACGATGCTATTTCAGGCGATGCACGGGCTCGCCCGAATCCCTCCTCAATAGCGGTCTGGACTTACGAGAATTTCGGCAACGGAGTGAGTAGACAAAGCAATCCCGAACCCGGATTGGGACCTCGTCCCGCGGGAGCTTCAGCTTCTGGACAAAACGCCATTGGCGTTGGCGGCAGCTGCCTTGGGTCGTACGTGTTTTCCGAATTTCTGGAGCGCCCCGGTCGAAAGTAGAATCGCGAGCACCAAAGCCTGAAAAGCCGCGATTAAGGCAATGAGCAGGAGGAGGGGTCGAATTTCGCCGAGCTGTCGGCCAGGCTTGAGAAAGACCGACAGCAGCGCGCCCGATTTGAGCATTCCAAAGGAGAGGAAGAACAGCAGCAACACGGACGTCAAAGTAAGCGGACCCGGAATGGGAAAGGGGTTCCCGGAAAAGAAGAACTCGTAGCCGAGCAAAACATTCCAAATCAGGGCCACAACCACCAAGGGTAACCAGCGAAAGGGAAAACCGCGCACGTCGGCCGGAGTTCCGGACACTGCACCGGGTGCATTCGGCGTGAAGCCGACCGCTTGGATCGCCGTCAAGACAGTCGCGGACGGCGCGAAAAAGACAATCTTCTCGGGATAGTCGAGTCGGGTGTGTCCGATCCGAAGACCCGAACCCAGCCCCAGAAAGCCTGTTGCAGGCTTCAAAGCGACGACGTCTGCGGGCGCGAAAGCGTAGCGACCCATGTCAAAGAGGCCGAACATGCTAACCGTCAGGGTCAGATGTTCGCGGGTCACCTCGAGGTGGGCCAGCCGACCAGAGCTGTGCAGAAAACCTATTTGAGCGTCGCCTCGAAGCTGGAAAGTGGGATCGGATTCCGTGTGGCGCATCGTAGGAGCCTCCCGCGCCGGATGCGGTCTGCAATCAATTGTTCGGGCGTCTTGAGCCAAACCTTCAACTGATCAACAACAACCGCGCGGGCTCGCCCGGCCGCGTCACGGGAGCGCGGTGGATGCACGGCGGAACGGGACTGCCAGGATACTCGCAGGCGATGCGCCAGAGGTTGCCCACGCCAAAGGAAAACGGCCGCGCTCCCAGGATGGCCGCGTAGTGGAGGTCGTAGTGATGCTCGTGCAGGAATTCGGCGAATTCGACGCCATCCAAGCCCCCGAAGAGCTGGAGGAGCACGGCGCGGGTCTCCGGAATGTCGACATGCCTCCGAGCTTCGTCGTTGCGCAGACCTTCGGAGGTGCTGCCAAGATAAGTGCAGAGCCAGGTGTCGGCCGCCACGGGGGCGCTATCGACGTGGAAGGAACAGACATCGGTAGCCACCGGTCCCTCCGCGGTGTCGCGGAGGTAGCCCTGGATGCAGTCGAGACTCGGGGAAAGGTCGCGAGCGCGGAGGAGTTCCTGATCCTGCAGCAGGAAGTCGCGGGCGATCCGTCCCGCGGCGCTCAAGGAGAGGGCGTGGAGGTCGGCGTCATCCAGGTTGTTGATCCCCTCGCCCACCGCGAGCTTTGCGACGATTTCGCAGTAGTCACCGGGTAACGCACGCGGCCAGCAAAGCGCGTTGACGCCCGCCCCGAAAGGCGTGGAAATCAACTCTTCGAAACTCCGCACCACTTTGACGCGGGGATAACCGGGAGGCGGAGCGAAAGCTGGCACGGGGGCGGATGATGGAACCACGAAAGTTACACCAATTTTACACGAATCTTAAGAACGGCGGACGAGAATCAGAGCGTCAGGGCAGTAGTTGGCGGTCGCGGAATACACGCCGTGATAGAGGTAGGGGAGGCGCTTGTCGCACCTCCCCTCCCTCCGAACCGGACAGGCAGTTTTCCCGCATCCGGCTCTCCAGTTGGTGGGGTCAACTGTGTGACTGTCGATCCGCCTGCCAGGTTGCCCACAGTTCGAACAGACCTGCGGCGGTGAAGGAAGCATTCGGGTAACGGTGATGATCATCGCCTCTCGCCTTGCCCCGTCGGCCGTCCCGTCGGCGCCGGATCGTGCGCAAGCGTCCTCTGACATAGCGGTCTACTTGCGGGAACGTGGTCCCATGACTGTGCCGGAAGTAGCCGTACCATCCGCGTAACACTGCATTGAGTCGCTCGATCAAGCGCGGGAGACTTTCCCCACTTAGGCGCGGGGTCAGTTCGCGCACGCGCTCTTTTCAGGTCGGCGTCCACGACGTGCGTGTAGCCAGCCTCGATCAACTCCACGACTCGGCGGAGTGCATCCTTGCAGCCGCGCCCGGGTCGGAACCCGTAACTCTGCGCGGCAAACTCCTTCTCCAGGATCGGCTCGATCACCGCTTTGAGTGCTCCCTGCACCACCCGATCGCGGACGGCTGGGATCCCCA
Source organism: Chthoniobacterales bacterium (assembly GCA_038226705.1). Classification (GTDB taxonomy): domain Bacteria; phylum Verrucomicrobiota; class Verrucomicrobiia; order Chthoniobacterales; family SZAS-18; genus SZAS-18. The sequence goes on from JBBRQH010000012.1 coordinate 88,205, forward strand.
GCGGTCGCTTCTCCGCGCTGCCCGGTTTGGGGATGTAAACCCTCTTCACCAGCTGCGTGCGGTAGGTGTCGGCCTGCAACTCCGCGCTCAATCTCGCCAACTCCTTGTTCTCGAGCGCTTCGAACGCGCTCACGCTTTGTCCATCCACGCCAGCCGACCCGGCATTGCGCCACACGTGCCCGAAGGCGACCCGCAGCGTCCGTTCGGCGAATACCTTGTCGAATAACCGAAACCACCGCCCTCCTTCAATTCCCTCTTCGAGGGTCTTCAGCATGCGCTCGGTCCACACCGTGGGATCCGCGCAGTGCCACCTTTGGCGCCGCGCTTCTCCGGCTTGCTGAGACGGGCTTGCGCCCGCCACTGGCGCCGGGGGTTGCTCCCCCCACAGATCGGCCCTCACGCCTCCACCTCCCTGCATCCCTTCGCTCCACGGGCATTACCCCGCTTCACCACTACTACGGATGCTCTGACTTCCCGCCCTGCGCACGCTGCCCGCCATCCATTACTCCAGGAGCCTTGGATATTTTGCGAACAAGTCCATGCCTCTGTCCAGTTCGGGATCTCCCGCGTTTCTCGCACACCACTGGGCATCACCTTCGACCTCCAACCATCCGACACGTTTCCACGACCACGCATTGCAGTGAGCTCGCGCTCCGTGGACCACCGTCCCCAACCTCCCGCCGGTGCTAGGCTTCGCCAGTCACTCGTAGGCTCGCCTCCGTGCCTGACCGAATCGAGTTCACTTTCATTGCCGACGATGTCCCTCGCGCTCGGTTGCTCTCCACGCCGTCTTGCGACGACGCAGTTACTCCGCGCTTCCAGCATTATCACGATTTTGCTGTTCAGTTGTTTCATACCGATGTGATGTGCGCCTCCGCGGCGCACGAGTGCGTGCAGCTCGCTGCCGCCGTCCCCCGCGTAGCTTGCTGCGCGCTTCGGCCGAAGGCCTCATGTCTTCCGCGTGACGACGTCGGTCCACACACCCAGCAGCAAGCTGCTTGGCCGACAGCGGCAGCAAGCTGCGCGCAGTCCACGGCGTCGGGGCACCTGTGCCAATCCTTCCGGGCTAGTCGACTCGAGAGCCTGCCCGCCGGTCAATAGCGCGAACCCATTTCTCAGTGCTTTTTACTCCCCGCTCGTGTCTGGATCGTCCTCAAATTCCGGCGGATCAACGGTGCGGGCTCCCCGGCAAGCAGCGGCAGGGGGATCGAGGAGGTCCTGGCAAGCGCCAGCACCCACATCACGCGGGTGGAGGAATGGACGCGATTGAGAGCCATCCGAGGAGATGTGGAAGCCGCGCGGTAGGACACGCGGCGATCTTCGAACGCGTCTTCTCCGAAGCCGCAAATCAAAGAGGGTTTCCGTTTCTCGCTCCCAGGCGCAGCGCAGAATCCGCGAAGCACCCGGCCGTTCGCTACCGGTGCCCACGCACGTCGGCAATCCACGTGTCGATCAGCCTCCGCGCGATGCTGATGGGGGGCGGGATCGGCGGGAGCGCGTCGACCGTAAACCACTTCGCATCAGACAGCTCCGCGGGATCGATCACGATCTCTCCGGATTCCCATTCCGCCATGAAGCCGATCATGAGCGAATTCGGAAACGGCCACGGCTGGCTGCCAAAATATTTCACCCGGTAGACGCGCACGCCGGCCTCTTCTTGCACCTCGCGCACAACCGTCTCCTCGAGGGCCTCGCCGATATCGGAGAAGCCCGCCAGCGTGCTGTAGAAGACGCCCGGGAACTTGGCGTTGCTGGCGAGCAGGGCCTCATCGCCGCGGCGCACCAGCGTAATGATGGCCGGCGAAATCCGGGGGTAGATATGGTTGTCGCAGGACGGGCAGACGGTGCAGCGTTCGGTCGGACTGAGCATGGTCGCACTTCCACAGCGACCGCAGAATCGGCTGTGCGTGAGCCAGTCCGCGGCATGCATGGCCCGGCCGACGACGCTGAAAAGCTCCGCGTCGAGGAATCCGGCCAAGGCACGAAGCCCGAACAACTCGAAGGGCGGGTCGATGTGGCCCTCGATGGGAAGGACGAGCGCATCGGTGTCGGCGTACGATCCGAGCCGATGTGCGCTCGCCGGCTGCAAGCCCAGCGCGACGACTTCCTCGTCGGTCGGCAGGATGAGGTGGCCGCCTCCGTTCTTCGCGACGAGGCCTTTGGAATGGACGACGAACCAGCTTCGGCGGTCGTGGGTGAGAGTATGGATGACCCCGGGGATGAATGGCATGGTGCAGCGCGCCTAAGCTACGCAGAGCGGAGTGGAGGGCCAGAACGTCGGAAGGCATTGCGGATTGCGGATTGTGGATTGGCCTCCTTGAATACCGCAGCCGGAGCGTCGGAGTGACGGCGGCGGATCGCGCCGTTGGCACTATCTCATTAACACCGCGTCTTCAGACCGGTGACCCTCCGCCCCAGGGAATCACCATCCGTTTCAACGGATTACCAACGCGGGCGACACCGTGAAATATACCCTTGAAACGGTTGGCCGGAAGCTCGTGTTGATGAGAAGAGGGGATGCCGGGGTGCCGAAGCGTCAGCGCGGCATCTGCGCTGCGCCCGAAGGGGTGGCGTCTCCGAGCCCGAGCAGCGATGGAGGCCTCGATCAAAGAACCGTATTCCGTCCTACTTGAAGACGAGGCGAGATCCGTGCCCGCGCTGTGACGCGCCCACTTGTCGAAATCGCCGCAGCGCTGTTTCCTCCCTGCCGTGTCGGAACTTTTCTCCCGAATTTTCAACGTCTGCGAATCCATCTACCGCGCTCAGGGGACGCTGCTGCCGTTTTTGGGTGTCGGCCTGGGCTTCCTGAGTGCCGCGGGCACGAGCGAACTGCTCGATCTCTACAAGCGCTTCGACTCGGATCGAAAGCGCAGGAAGTCGCGGAAAAGGAAGACGCAAAACGGAGAGGACGCCACGCCGGAGGCTGCATTGGAGGCCTTGCCGAAAATTCAGCCGCTGAACTGTGCGAAGTGTGGCGCCGGTGTCCTGCTCGGGGAGACGGAAACCCATTGCCCGAGTTGTGGCACGCGCGGAACGGTGCCAGAGGATTACCGCCAGGCGGCCCTCCTGAAGGCGCAAGCGGCCCGGGAAATTCGGCGCGCTTCCCTGCATTGGCGCGTGGCCCGCGCGTTGTCGCACCCCGCCCCGGGCGCGATCTTTTTCTGGCTGGTGTTTGTCGAACTGGGAGTTCTCGCCACCATCGCCCTCGGCTCGTTTTATTTCGGATGGGATCCCGCTTTTTCGATCCGGGCGCCCGATTTTCGCCCCCGCGCCTTGTGGTGGTGGTGCCTGCTGACCATGCCGCTCTGGACGATGATCTTCATCAACCTGACCCAGCAGAGCAAACAATACCGCGGACGCGGGAAGACGCTCTCCACGCTGATGCCGTTCCTCGACGCCAAAGACGCGAAGGCCGAGGCGGCCAACTGTCAGGACTGCGGCGGCGCGATCGCCTACACCGCGGGAGATTTCGCGAGCATGTGCCGCTATTGCAACCTGGTGAACTACCGTGCGCGCTTTGTGCGCTTCGCCCGGGACCGCGCGGAGACAGTGGAGACGCGCGCGGGCTTCTCGCTTTTCAAGGCGCGGCAGATCAACGATTCGTTCGTGATGGATGCATTTGCCCTCATCGCGGTGTGGGGTTTCGGCGCCGGAGTCGTCGCCCTCTTTTTGGCGATCGACTAATTGATCTTGAACCAATTCGTACCGTCGCTCACGACCTGGGCTACTCCGCTGGTGGAGGCGATCGTCAGCGTGGCGTTGCCGTCGATGGTCGCGGTGCCGCTGAGCGGGCCGAGGGTAATGAGCCCGCTCGAGCGATTCTTGACGATGTAAATGCGGCCAGCCACCGGGCCCGGCAGCCCAACGCTGGAGGCGCCTGCGCCCGTGACGACCAGCACGCAGTCGGACGACGACAGGCCAATGAGGGGTGAAGCGGAAACAACCCGGATCGCGACGGACATTGAACCCTTTACCTGGAGAGTGGAATTCGGCGAGGTCGTGCCGATGCCGACGTTGGTGTCAGACGTCGCGCCGTTCGTCCCGTTGATCGAACCCAGCACGAGGCTGTTGCTGGCAGTCACTTTCGCATTGGCCCCGACGGCCGTGGAATTCGCGATGCCCGACGAGCCATCGGTCGAATCGCCGAGCAAGGTGTTGTGACTTTCCCCCGTGAAACTGCTGCCCGTATTTCCGCCGAAGAAGCTGTTGTTCGTTCCCGTGTTCACACCCGTTCCCGCAATATTGCCCATGAAGGTATTGCCCACCCCGCTCGTCGTGAATTGTCCCGCTCCAGCGCCAAAGAAGGAGTTGAAGCTGCCGGTCGTCTTGTTGCCGGCGTTGATGCCGAAGAAGCAATCCTGCGTTCCGCTGTTGTTCATACTGCCGGCGCCTGAACCGAAGAACGCGTTGTTGCTGGCATTATTGGAAAGACCGGCCTGATCGCCGAAGAAGGCATTATTGCTGCCCGTGGAAGTGGCAAACCCGGCATGCCAGCCGAAGAAATTGTTGGAGCTGGCATTGAAGGCGTTGAAGCCCGCGCCCTGCCCGACAAAGTTATTATTACTGCCCGAATCGTTGAAGGCGCCCGCGCCCTGCCCGAGGAAAACATTGAACTGGCCGCTCGTGTTGGAAGCACCCGCATTGAGCCCGTAGAAGCAATTCGAAGAACCGCCGACGTTGTTCTTGCCGGCGTTGTTGCCGATAAACGTGTTCGCGAGCCCGGTCGTATTCGCCTGCCCGGCGCCGGGCCCGATGAAGGTGTTGAGCCCTCCCGTGCTGTTCGGGCGCGGCTCGACCGTGAAACAGGTCGAGACATTGAGGATACCGCTTAAGAACGTAATGCCGCTGAGCGTGAGGTCGGAGCCCAGCATGACGGACGAGATCGCGCCGTTGGGCACACTGCCTGCGACCATGGCGTAGCCGGCCGAGGCGATCCGCTGGTCAGGGGTGACGAGCTGCGATCCGTGCGTTCCGTCGTTGAACCAGACGCGTAACCGCACATCGGCGTGGCTGAAGACGGCATTCGGGATCGTCGTCATGTGTGCGAGAGAAGTATCGCCGAGCAGAACGGAGTAGAGTCCCTGGACGACCGGCAGCGACACGGCGGTGGTGGGTTCCGAGCCGGATGTGCCCGTCCCGTCATTGCTCCAGTACGTCGTGGTGCCCGCCGTATCGACCAGCGCGAACTTGAACTGCCCGTTCGGAGATCCATTGAAGTTGACTCCGTTCACCGCGACACGCCCTTGGTAGCTGAGCAGCGGGGGAACCTGGGCGGAAAGCGCGGGGGCGTGGACGAGGGCGAACAGGACCGGCGCGAGGGCGAAGAAACGGAGACAACGAAGGGAATTCATGGAGGGGATCGACGCCTCAGCCCGGGTGGGACCGAACGTGGCGTTGCCGAGAGATACCCGAAAAGCTCCGGGGAATTTCGCCGGATGTGCGCTGACCTACCGCGGTAGCCGCCGACTCAGGCCTCTAATGCCCCGAGCCGACCAAGCGAATCGGCGTTCCGGGTGGCTTTTTCCAGACGCGGTGGCAGCCTTCAATTCAGCGAAGAACAACATGCATTCCGACGAGGAACTGGTGGCGCGCGCTGTGGCCGGCGAGAAGGGGGCGTTCGATCAGATCGTAATGAACCACAGCCCTCGCCTCTATGGGTTGATCTTCCACCTGACCAGCGATCATCAGGACACCAACGATCTGCTGCAGGTCGCTTTCGAGAAAGCCTTTCAGTTACTGAATGGATTCCGGGGTCGATCGAGTCTGTGTGGTTGGCTGCAACACATAGCGCTGGACGTCACCCTCGCATTCCTCCGGAAGCGCGTTCGGAACTAATGCAAGGTGACAGGAGACACGGCGCTCAGTCCGCATGGCTCGCGTGCCGCGCTCGCCCGCTGACGGACTTTGCCCGCGATTGCACCTTTTCATCCTGACGATTCCAGCCGAGCCATTGCTATCATGTCCCAAACTGCTCCCCGCGCCGATCATCTCGAAGAACTCGACCTTTCCGTGCCGGACCTCGACATCCAGGCGGACGAAGAAAAGGCCGGCGCCGTCCTAAACAAACTGCACGGCGTTTCCGCCGTGCGCATCCTCGAGCACGGCATCTGGCTCTCCTACCACCCGGCCCAGATTACCAAAGAAGCGGTTTTAACCGCCCTGGCACAGGCTGGTTTTCACGCCACGACATTTCAGGATAGCGCGAGCGGCGAGACGGGCAGTTCGCCGGTGTGAAGTAAGTGCGGTCGTTCCGCGCGGCGTCGGATTCCCCCGCGAACGTGGCATTGTTTTGTGCCGGGCCGGAACCTCTGGCTTGCCGCGGTAACCGGGGAAATTCCAGGCGCGCCGTGGTGCCGACGTCGATTATTTCTCTTTCTGATTGGGATCGTCGGGATCGCCCGGCGGAAACTCGTAGATCATGGGTTGCCCCGGTTCATTCCGAAGTTGGCCCGGCGGTGGCAAAAGATCGTCCTCCCCATCCAGTGCCCGCGCATTCGCCGCGGCCCTCTCGTCCTGAATGGCCTGCGGGTCGCGGCGCGGGGGTCGAAAGGTCGGCGACTTGGAAAGCACCACCGACCAGTCCGGCCGCGACGGAAGATATGCGACGATGAGCTTGTCTCCCACCCGCCAAAGCTTAGCCGTGATTTCACTGGCACGCAGATGCGTGCTGAGGCCACGGACCTTCTCCTTGGTGCCAGCCACGAAAAACATGTACTTGAAAACCTTGGGGTGCTTGCCGTTCACCTTGACCGTTTTGTCACTGGAAATAGCGACAATGAACGCCTCCGTGACATGCCCACGCGAAGTAATCCACGCGGCCATGATCGCTGACCGGACCGTCGGCACCCAAATATACAAGCTAATCCCAACGAAGCCGCACGAGAGCAGCCCGGCAAAGGTGGTCCGGTCGCCGTTCCACCACTCCCGCAAAACGTAAAAAGCCAAGGCCGAAATCGGCAGGCCCACCAGCACGAGATACCACGTGCGCAGAAGGCGACGGGCGAACATCGCCGAAGGAGTCGGACGTGCCGGGGAGGGCTTCTTCGGCGAATGATTGGATGGACCCATGTTGTCGCCTCCAGGCACGGATGACCGGGCGTAGCATATTCTCACTTCCCCTGTCCAGAGCGGAGCGTTCCAAACCAACTCTCAAAGCCTGCGCTGGTGGTCCGAACGCACGAATCGGCGGATCCGCCGCGAGGATTTGTTGGCGGTCCCGCTCGCGGGACGCGAGCGAACGGGCCTATCCGCGATGGATACGCTTCTTTGGCACCCGGGCTGTCTAAACGGGCCGCGATGTACTTCATCGTCTTTCCGTTTCCGCCTTCAACGGTGGTAAGCCGGCAGGTGCGTTTCGCGGTTTTGCCCCGCAACCGGGCGGTGTTGGCATTGATTCGGCGCCCAAAGAACTGGCTTCGCCGTGGCCGAAAAAACAAATCGGGCGCCCGTTTCCGGGCGCCCGATGAGAGCAACTAACACCTAATCGCACGTGCGTCGGCGCACTGAGCACCGACGCCGTCGATCAAGTTATGGGCAGGGGCCGGTGCCCGAGGTGCAGGTGGGCAGGGACGCGGTCAGTTTCGTGCCGGACGAAACCGACGTGGTGTTGAACGAGAACTGCTTGAAGTTCGTTCCTGAGGAGGCGCTTTGCACACCGATCGTGGCCGAACTGCCGCTCGCGGCGGCGGAGTTCAGATAGATCAGGTCAAAGGTCGAGGACCCCTCGCGGAACTGCACCGCGCAGTTGATCGCGTTGGCCCCGGTGTAGGTGACCCCGCGCCACTGGATCGTGAAGAGCCGATTCGGCGCGGTGCCGGTGAGGCTGGTATAGATGCCGTTCGTCGAGGTCGATGAGGGCAAGTTGAGATCATCCCAGTAGCAGAAGATCGTGGGGGTCGAGGCCGGGAAGCTGCCGGTGCCGGTGCCGGGGCTCGAGACGGGGAGTGCGGCATTGGTGTAGGCGGACGAGCTGGCGGTTCCAATCGCCACATTGCCGTTGGTGCTGGCCCGGAGGACCGAACCGCCGGTCACGGCCGTGCCGTAGACGCTGAAGCTGAACCCGGCGGGCACCGTGATGTTCACGACCGCGTCATCGGTCTGGCTGCCTGCGACGAGGGTGCCGCCGGTGGGAATGGTCCCGCCGGTGGAGGAAGTAAACGCGTAGTTCCCGCCGCTTCCGCCAGCCCCCACGGGCAGACTGAAGTTGGAGACCACGGGCGAACCGCTACCGCTATACGTCACCGTGAGGGTGAAGTTGGCCGTAGAACCGCAAGCGACCGCCGCCGAGGTGCTGACCTTGAAGGGCGACGAATTGGTGACCGAGGATCCGCCGGCGATCAGATCGGCGTAGGACGAGGTGGACTGGGTGACCGTGACGCCCGCCGTCGACGTGCTCAGGACGGCAGAAACGCTCGTGGCATTCACCGTGCCCGTGTTGGACAGGGGAATGTTCACGCTGTTGCAGTCGTTCGGACGAAGGGTCGAAGCCCCGCCGAGAACAGCTGTTCCCACGGTGACGTTCGGAGCTCCAGCGGAGGCGCCGGCATTGTAAACAACAAGGGCGAAGTCCTGGTTGTTCCCCGAGACGGTGGCGTCAGCCTGGCCGGCGATGTTGGCCGCCGTGATCGTGGCGGTGAAAGTACCGCTCGTGCCCGCAGGCAGGAAGACGCTTTCGACGTTGTTCTTGGCGTCAGCCGTTCCGCCGGTAGCGGAGAGACCACCCGTCGCGGCGAAGACGTTGCCTTTGTACGTGTTGCCTCCGACCGTGACCGTCAGGTCGAGGTTATTCACGTAGGCGTTGCCGGAGGTGGGACCTGCCACGTCCGTCCACGCGAGGGTAACGCGGAAGGGCTTGCCCGTATTGCTGATCGTGCCGGTCACCGTGCGGGTCTGGCCCGAGGCGGTGAAGCGATCGGCCGCGACCTGGTCGCGCACGATGCGGGTCACCCCGTCGAAGGCCATGCCGAGGTTGCCGTGACCCATGCCCTGATTGTTCGAGGGCAGTTTGTCATTGGCGCTGACACCCGTCATGTACCGGGCGGAGTTCATCAGATGGGCCTTCACCAACGCAGGGCTCGGGGCGGCCGGACCGGCCGGTGTGCGATTCGTGCCGAGATAAGCCGGATTGTTAATATATTGCTGGTAGACGAGGGCCGCTGCGCCTGCGAGGGCGGGCGTCGAGTGGCTGGTGCCGGAGGAAGTGGAATACCACTTCTGCGCCTGGTTGTAGGGCGCGCTGCCCGAGTTTTGCGTCGGGAAGAAGTCAGCCAATTGACCCGTCGTGGCGGTATTGCCAGGGAGACCGCAAACGCCGTCCGCGCGGTAGGTGGTCATCGCCGTGCCGTTCAACGTCGACGTCGAGGTGACGAAGGTCATGCCGGTGATGTGCGTTCCGCCGGCCATGATGTCGGGCTTTACACGTCCGTCCGTGCAGGGACCGCGGCCGGAGAAGCCGATGATGTCGTTGGTCGAGTCTGCCCCACTATCGGCGATCGAGCAGCCATCGTTGCCAGGGGCGTCGAGACCGCCGGCGGCGATGGCGTGACTGCGCACGCCTTCAGCGGCGCCGGCCGTGATGACGTTTTTGGCGGTGCCAGGGGCGCCGATCGTGGTTGCGCCGGAGCCGGAATTGCCGGCCGCGAAGACGATGACCATCTGCTGATTGCCGGCCGTACCCGTGGCGGCGTCGCGCACCAGGCGGTCATACGCTTGCGCATCGCTGTTGTAAGCACCATTTCCGGTTCCGCCCCAGCTGTTCGAGGAGACGCGCGCGCCCGCATTGTAAGCGTTCGTCATCAAGGTCCCGTAGTTCGGACTGGTGAAGCCCGGGTCGAAGATGGTGGAATTGCCGAGCTTCACGAAAGGGGCAATGCCGAGACCGTACCGGAAACCAAGGGCATCCGCATGCGGGAAGGTCGTTGTTGAGGTCGTGTTGCCGTTAACTGTGACGCTCGTGTTCGGCACATAGCCGCCGATGATCGAGGTGTTGAGCTGCCCGTGGCCGCTCCGGCCTTGACCTGCGTCAGTGCCGCCACTGCCCGCCGTCGTGCGATAGACAAGGCGGGAGGCCTGGGTCTTGTCGCCGTTGCGATAGAGCACAAAGTGGTTTGGCGTGGTGGTGCCGTTGTCCACTCCGTCATCCGAGACATCGACCACGAAATTCGAGGAGTCGAATTGCGCCTGGGTGAAACCCCAGCTCGCCAACGTATTGAAATAATTCGTGCCGGTCGTGGGTCCGTTCCCGGTCAGGATGCCGGCCAGGACGACGCCTTGCGCCTCGTCATTCCGTTTCGGGGCAAACCAGCGATGCACCGAGACGACGTCCGGCCTCGCCGTGACTACCCCGAGCTTTGCTGGGTCGATCTGCACTACGAAATTGACGTAGCCGGGCGAATTCCAGGGCTCGCGCAGCAGATAGGCTCCTGCTTCCTTGAAAGCGGCCAGGGTGGCCGCATTTGCCTCTTTGTCTTCGACGAGCTGGATTTCCAGCAACGCGGCGATCTCACGACCGGCCTTCACGTTGGCCAGGACATTTGGCGCCACTTTCCAATGATCCTGATAAGCGCCTTCCCATTGCACAGCCGCGCGGACGGCATCGGTGACGCGTGACTGCATGCGCTGAAGCGCCGCCGAGCTACCCCAGACCAAGTAAGCGTTCGTCGGGATGTAGGTGACAATATGAAGGCCATCGGCCTTCAAGGCGTCGACCCAGGCTTGCTTGATAGGGCCCGCGAATTGCACGAGGTGCAGGCGGTGGCCGGCAACGGTGGCTGCCTTGGTGCGCAGGGCCTTTACTTCGGCCTTGGTGGTGTCCACTTTTTCGGCGTTGAGGAGGATATGGTCGCCGTCCTCAATCAGTTCACCGGCGCCGGAGCGCACGATCGCCTCGGCCGTGGCATCGTCCACGTCGGCGACGCGGAACTTGCCATAGTCGATGCCGGGGAAGGCCCCGGCGCGGGCGACGGGTGAATCGCTCTGGAGCCGAACCTTGGCCGCCGGGAGCGATCCGGCGACCAGGGTGGCTAGAGCAGGGAGGACGACCCATCTGGAAAAGATGGAAGGATTAATCTTAGCAGAAAGAAACATTAGTTCGGGGGGAAGGGTGGGTTTGGGAGGAGCGGCGATAGTTGTCGGTCACGCCAATCTTGCAAACAAATTCCACCCCAATCGCGTGTAGTATCAAACCCTAGGGGATTCTAGTTATTACGGTGAATTATAGCCAAACCAGTATTTTCTAGCACCTCACCTTCTCTTCGCGCGATTGTCGACAATGTCACCCTGGATTGTCGACAATGCAGGGGTCTTCCAACCGGCCTTCCGCTCCAATGGGTTGACAATTTTGCCCTGACATTGTCGACAATCCTGCTCCGTGCGGCCCTCCCACGGGTTTGGTTTCCTGCCAACGGGAGACCATTACCGCCCTGGGAAGCTGCCCGCGATGCTGCGGGCCAATTGCCCGAGTAGGCGACTCTCGGCGGCCACGATCGCTTCGTAGCCATCGCCCCGCACGGGCTCGGTGAAGTTTCCCACATTCCTTAGAACCGTCTGGCCGCTCCCCTTGTCTTCGACACTCCAGACACACTGGAGAATGGCATCGCCTCCCGAGACCGCATGAAACTGCCGGATTTCGACCCGGACCTGATAGCGCAGGCGGGTGCCGGGTTCCCACGGATAAAGGTGGAGGTTTCCCGTGCTCAGCCGACGAGCCAGGTTAGTCCCGAGAACGCGAGTCGTCGTTCCCCGCAACGTGCCCGCCCAACGGCGTTCGTAGGGGATTTCAAAACGGTTTTCCTGGCTCTGGAAGACTACTTCACCCCGGTCGATGTAGTCCGGCAAGGTGATCGGCCCCACTCCCAAAGCGATGCCGGAGGCGTTGGCGGGCACCGGCCCTTCGGCGCTCAGCCGGTAGTAAGATTCACCAGAACTGCAGCCGGCGAGGGTAAGAACCAAAGCCAAAGAGGCGAGGGCAAAAACGTCGAACCACGAATTAATCCGAATTAACCCAAACTTTCTTGGGTGTTTTGCGCGCAAGTTGCTCCCAAATGATCGCTTCGCCGCGTGAAAGCGGCCGAGCAGTCGGAAAGCGGAAAGGAGAGGTCGTTTCATTTCCCGTTTCTCTGGGAGACTTGTGTAAGTTTTTGTAAATTTCGTGGTTTCATCGCTGCCTTACCTTTGACTTCAAGGCTTGCCGACGGGCGGCTTCACTTTGCCTTTGGGATTTCCGAAAATCAGAGAATTGGGCTGACGCTCGACGGTGGAACTGAGCGAGTCGATCGCCCGCAAGGCGCTCCGCAGATCCACGAGCATCGCGCTCAACTCGCGGTAGACGTCGGAGTTCTCATTGAAGCCACGCAGAGTCTTCTGCAAGGAAGTAAGCGACTTGTTGAGATCGCCGGGGAGTCCCTGGGTTTCTTTCGAGTCGAGTACTTTGGCGAGCCCAGCCGCCGCCCGCTTGACCTCGGCGAGAGCGCCCGACGCATTCTCAACCGTCTCCTCGATCTTGAGCGCCTGAATTTTATCCAGCAGGGCCGTGAATTTGTCCTGGAGCCGGCTCAGGCCGGAAGAAACCGTGGGCATGGTCGTATAACCGCCAATTTCGACCAGGTCAGCAGGCGGCGCCCCGGCTTGAAAATCCAGGTCCACGAAAAGCTGGCCCGTCAAAAGGCTGCCGGTCCGGAGGGTGGCGCGGAGGCCTTCCTGCACTCTCTTCTTGATCATGGCCGACCCCGCCGAGATATCGTTCCTGGGCATGTTCGGGAACAGACTCGGGTCGATGCTGATGATCACCGGAACCCGACTCTCCGGGTCGTTCGGCAGATACTCGAAGGAAATCCCGGTAACCGTGCCGACGCGGATACCGCGAAACTCGACCGGCGCTTCCGGGCTGAGCCCCCGCACGCTATCCTTAAAGAGCAGCAAATACGTCAAACGCGCGTCGAATGGAGGGAGCTGGAAGTCATCGCGGTTCTCCGAGAGCGGAAAAACGGCGCCATCGACCGCGGGTTCCACACTGGCGCCACCGTGCCCGATCTCGAAAGCCACCCCGCCGGAGATTAGCGACTCGAGCGTGCCAGTGCGGAGTCGAAAGCCGTTCGCGCCGATCTCGAGATCGATCCCGCTGACATTCCAGAAGCGCGTGCGGCTGTTGACCAGCTTGCCGAAATCCCCCTCGATGAAGGCGGCGTATTCGATCCGACCGTTCAAGCGATTGAAAACCTGGCTTTCAACTCGACCCACTTTGACGCCCTTGTATGCTATCGGGGAGCCCGGGCCGACTGAGCCCGCTTTTTCGGCCACCAGTGTCACGTGCAAGCCCGGCACGCCTTGCGGAGTGATCGGGGGATTTTCGAGCCCCACAAAATTGCGTTCCGTTGTGGAGGAGGTCCCGGGATCGAGTTCGATGAACGTTCCCGAGACGAGCGTGCCGAGACCGGAGATGCCCGAGCCGCCGAAGCGCGGGCGCACCACCCAAAAGCGGGTGTCGCTGCGCAGGAGGGCGGCGGCCGCGCGGTCGATGCGCAACATTGTGACGACGCTTCTCAAGTCCTCCGCCAGTCGGACCGTCTCGACGATGCCGATGCGAACGTTCCGGCATTGCACCGCCGTCTTGCCCGCCTCGATTCCTTCCGCCGTCTCGAACCGCAGTTCCACGAGCGGCCCTTTGCCTGCGTAGTGGTGCCAGACGAGCCAAATCCCCAGCAGTGCCGCCACGATGGGGATGATCCAGACGGCCGAGATGCCATGCCAGCCGTGCTTCTTGTGGACGACGGGCGCGACCGGCACGGATTCGGGATCATGGCTCATAACGGTGCGCCGGGGCCGCCGGCGGAGTCCCACAAAAGGCGCGGATCGAAAGACATCGCGGCCAGCATCGTCGAGATGACCACGCCGGCAAAAGCGACCGCCGCGGGACCCGGTTCGATCGACATAAGCGAGCCGAGTTGCACCACCGCAACGAGAATCGCCACCACGAACACATCGACCATCGACCACCGGCCCACGAGTTCCGTGAGTCGATAGACGCGCGTCATCGCCCGCGGACTCCGGCAATGCCGGGCCGAAAGGCAAAGCGAAACGATGGCGATCAGTTTGAGCATGGGGATAAGGACGCTCGCGGTGAAGACGACGATCGCGATGGGGTAGGCGTGATGCTCCCAGAAGAGAACGACACCGCCGAGGATGGTATTCGCGTCGCCACCGCCGATTTTGTCAGCCCGCATGACGGGGTACGCCATCGCGGGGATATAAAGGATGGCGGAAGCGAACGTGAGCGCCCAGGTGCGCTGCAAGCTGTGCGGCTTGCGCAAATGCAGTACCGCCCCGCAGCGCGTGCAGTGTCCCTGCGTGAGCGGCTGGACCTTCCCGCAGGAATGGCACGCAGCCAGACCGCGCGCTGCGGCGGTTGCGGGAGAATATGCCCTCATGGGCGCGCGGCCTCCAGGTAATCCCAAAGATCGCGCCGGTCGATGGCCGAGACGGACGCTGCGAGACAAATGATGAGTCCGGCAAAGGCCCAAAAAGAAACGCCGAGTGTCACGGTCGCGATATCGCCGAGTTTCAGCAGGCTCACGAGCACGCCGAGGAGAAAGACCTCGATCATGTTCCAGGCGTGCGTGCCGTAAACCCAGCGGCAGACGCGGTTCGCGCCGGGCAAACGCCGGCCCTGCAGCAACGGCAGCAGGAGGTACAACATGCCGGCGATCATCAGGAGCGGCGCGCAGAAGATGAAGACGGCCACGGCGGCGGCCAGCCAGGGACTGCCGTGGGCATTCAGCGCGGAGATGCTTTCCACCAGCACAATGCGGCTCACCTGCCCGCCGGCTTTCAGCTCGATAAAAGGAAAGATATTCGCCACGAAGAAAAACGACGCCGCACTGACGCCAAACGC
>JBBRQH010000013.1:0-99339 GCA_038226705.1 Chthoniobacterales bacterium
ACAATTTGGCCATGACGGCCACCATTACCAGTAAAGGCCAAATCACGATTCCGAAAGCGATCCGTGATCGGTTGAATTTGAAAGATGGCGATCAGGTCGAATTCGACGAGGAAGCGCCCATGCTCGTGGCGCGGCGCGTGGTGGATCGGGCCGCCTGGAAAAATGCCCTGCAGGACTGGCGAAAAGCTTCGACGCAAGCGCTCAAGGGTCACCCCTGGGAAAAGAGCAGGGTTGCGGAGATGATCGACGACCTGCGGGGAGGAAAGGTCGAAAAGGCAAAGCGATGACCACGGCCGTCGACTCGTCCGTGCTCTGGGCGCTCATCAAGCAGGAGACCGGTTGGGAGAAATGGCTGACGGCGCTGCAGCGAGCGGCGACGGAAGGACCGCTCGTGCTCAGTCCGGTCGCCTTTGCGGAGTTGGCGCCCTCTTCGCCCGATGACGCGTCGCTCCTCTTGTTTCTGGAACGACTCCAGATTCGCTACGATCCAATTTCTCCCCAGGCCGCATTCTTCGCAGGTCAGACCTTCCGGCAATACCGGAAAGCGGGCGGTCCGCGCCAACATCTCGTCCCGGACTTCCTCATCGCCGCGCATGCTCAGATCCAAGCCGGGCGGCTGGCCGCGGCGGACCGAGGCTACCTGCGAAAATGGTTTCCGCAGTTGGTCTTGCTCGGGCCCGCCCCGACGACGCCCGCGCGTTGACATGACGGCGCCCACAAACTATTCCGGGGACATGGGAAAGTCATTGCGACAACTGTGCGCTGCCTTCGCGGCGGCAACAGTCTTGGTGGTGACAAACGCCAACGGCGCCACTCTCGTGCACGCATACAGTTTGAACGGCTCTCCCGCCGATGCCTTCGGCGGACCGGCGGCGACTTTGAATGGCGGAACGTTCGGCACGACCGGCTATGCCTTCAACACGGGCACCGGTTTGTCCTTCGATCTCGAGAGCACTCTTGCCACGGATTATTCAATCGCGATGCGCTTCTCGCTCGATAATCTCTCGGGGTACCGGAAGCTCATCGATTTCGTCAACCGCGCGTCGGACAACGGCTTTTACAACCTCAATTCCGCACTCGATTTCTACCCGGTTGCCGCTGGTTCCACCACTTATCTACCGGGGCAGGAGATTAGCGTCGTACTCACGCGCGATGGCGCGACGGGACTGGTCTCGGCGTACCTCAACGGCGTTCTGCAGCTCAGCTTTACGGATTCGTCGAACCTCGCGGTGGCCACCACGGCGGGCGGGTTCGCGCATTTCAACCTCTTCCAGGACGATCTGGTAACGAGCGGCGGGGAAGCGTCCTCCGGCTTTGCCGATGAAGTGAATTTCTTCCAGGGCGCGCTCACTGCCGCCGAAGTGCCGGGTGCCTTGATTCCCGAGCCTGCGACGGTGGCGTTCCTGCTTCTAGGTGGACTGGCAGCCGGAATGATCCGACGCCGCCGGACGGTCGAATAGGCAGAAGGCCCGCCCTCGGGCGCTTGCGTGGGGATGGCCCCGAAGGATCGTCGGCTCATGCGCGTTCTCAAATTCCAGAGCGTCCGGTCTTTCCTCTCCTTGCTGCTCGTCTGCACCGTGGCCGGTGCGGATGACGCGGCCGCGCCATCGCAACCTGTCACGATTGCCCAATCGTACGCGGTGCCATCGAAGATTCTCGGCCAGGTCAGGCACATCAATGTGTACCTGCCGAAGGGTTACGAGAAGGGTGGGCAGCGGTATCCGGTGCTCTATCTGCTGGACGGTGGCATCCAGGAAGACTTCCTCCACATCGCCGGGATTGCGTCCCTCGCGGCCGATTTCCGCCGACTGCGCGAGTTCATCGTCATCGGAATCGAAGGCATCGATCGCTACCACGATTTGGTGCATCCCACGACGATCGAGAGCGAGAAGAAGAAGCTGCCCACAAGCGGAAGCTCCGCCGCATTTCGAGATTTTTTGACCAGGGAACTCAAGCCGTTCGTGAAGTCCCACTTTCGCCTCACCGCAGAGACGGTCCTGATCGGTGAATCTGCGGGCGGATTGTTTGTCGTAGAGACGTTCCTCCGGCAGCCGGATCTGTTTCAGGGCTACATCGCGGTAAGCCCGAGCGTCTGGTGGAATGGGCAGTCGCTGTCGAAGGAAGCGGCGGCGCTTCTGCAGAAGCGGCCGTTCCCGGCAAACCGGCGGGTCTTTCTCACGCTTGGCGACGAAGGCAGCGAAATGCGCGAAGGAATCGACCGGGTGGTCGCGGCGTTGAAAGCAGAGGCGCCAGCCGACCTGGCCCTGACCTTCGCGCCCATGGAAAGCGAGACCCACGGGACGATATTTCATCCGGCGGCCTTGTTCGCGATCCGGAAGTTTTTCGCGACGGTCGAGGCGGCGAAATAAGGGGACGCGGTCCACGGCAACCACCCAGCACTTCGCGGGGACCACCGCGCGGTTCCCGGCTACCTCCCAGCGCTTCACGGGGCCCACCACGCTGTCCCCGGCAACCTCCCAGTGCTTCGCGTGGACCACCTCGCAGTTCTCGGCACCCGCCCAGCGCTTCACGGGAACCGAGGCGCGGTCCGCGGCAAGCAGTCGGCGGTTTCCTCGGATCGCTTCCTCGGATCCAGCACGATTCGGACAGCAGAAAAGGGCGGGCGCTCCAAAGTGCGCCCGCCCGGGAGTCTTCCCCGTTCTGTCCCTCGTCCGCGCGGGAACTCGGTTCTCGCTTTCCGCTGAATCCGTCCCGATCGCTCCTGTCCCAAAGCCGCTACTGGGCACTGGCCGCGGGCGTGACCGAGCCGGCCGCTGTCGCCGCCGGCTTCGATTTTCTCTTGACGGGCCGACGGAGGCGGTGGGAGAGCTCACGCAATTGCTCAGCCATTTCCGGACTCGAGGGCTGGGCCTGCATTACCCGAAACGCGCGCTTGGCGAGTGCTTGACGCTGCACGCCCAGAAGCGTGTCACCATCCATGGTCCGGGCGAGCATATTGCTCATCTTTTTTACCTGGAGGGCAACTCTGACTTGTTTCGTGTTCACCTCGTTAAACTCCTCGAGTTCCAATCCGCGAGGCAGCCGGTCGGGGTACACCTCACTGAACTCCAGCATGCGGGGTCCGAAATCGCGCTTGTCACTCGCCCGAAAGCGGAGCCGCGTGCGGTCTTCGTCCGGGATCGTGGGGTAGCCGGAGAGGACAGCCTCGAGTTGTGCGATCAGCGCATCCGCGGCGGCGATGGCCTCGAGCGTGAGGCCGGTGCCAGAATTCCCCGGTGGGTTGGGGTCAGCGGACGCGGCCGGACTTTGCGAATCGCCGGGACCGCTGCCGGAGGCGGCGGTCTCGCCGACGACAGACGTCGGATCATCAGGGTGGGTTTTAGTTTCCATGGTTTTTGGTTTCCAAATCCCGCGGTGGGGTGGGATAGCTTTGTGGGCTCGCCCGTTTGTTTGTTGTTCCCCTGCGCCTCTGCCGCGGGAACCGCGGCGCAGGAGTGCCGGCAGTCTTTGCTGACAGGGGCGATTGAAGCAGGAGCCACCTACACCCCTGTGTCATACTGCCGACGATTTAGACGATTTTTGGGACCCGAATCCGGGTGCTGAATGGGGTAAATCGCTATCGTTACAACCATACCGCCCTCTGCTCGCTTCCCTTCAGTTGGATCGACGAGCGCTAATCCAGAATAAGCGATCGAAAGTCCGGAAAGGCGTCGGCCGCGAATTGCTTCCAGAAGGACATAGGAAAGATCGCACACCGCCCTATTTCTCCCGCGCCACAAACACCCCGTTCCACCCCACAGGAACGCCGGAGACCAGAAGCAGGGCCGCGCGCTCGGCCAGCAGGCGCGCCGCGAGATCGCCGGGCTCGAGCGTGCACGCTTCGTGGAAGTGACCGCCCGCCGCGCGGAAATTGGCAGCGAAATAGGCGTCCAGTCCGCGCTCATAGGCATCGCGCGCGGCCAGCCGATTCGCAGGCACTTCGCCCTTTGTGCCCATCAACTCGAAGACCAGTGTGCCGGCCGCGCGACCGTAGACCGCGACGCGATCGAGCCGGCGCCATTCGAAGTCGGCGGTGGCGCGGCTCCACGTCGCTTCGCTGGCCATAACGTGGGTGCCATACGCCTTGTTCAGCGCCTCGAGACGGGAGGCGAGATTCACGGCATCGCCGATGATCGTGTACGCGAAACGCTCCGGCGTGCCGATGTTCCCGACCAGCACCTCGCCGGTGTGCAGGCCAATGCGCGTGCGCAACACGGGGCGCCCTTCCGCGGGAACGGTCGCATCGAGGGCGCGCTGGATTGCGCAAGCTGTCCGACACGCCCGCACGACGTGGTCTGCCACCGCTTGCGGCGCGTTGAAGAAAGCCAGCACCCCGTCACCCATAAACTTGTCCACGGTGCCCGTTTCGGCTTCCAGGTGCGCGGTCACCATCTCGAGATAGACGCCGAGCTGATCCACGAGTTCGCGCGGCGACATTTTTTCCGAGATGCCGGTGAAGCCGGCGATGTCGGAGAAGAACACGGTTAACTCGCGGACTTCCCCGCCGAGCCGCGCTTCGGTCCCCTGAGCGAGGAGTTCCCGCACGAGCTGGCGCGGGACATAACGGCCGAAGGAGCGCAGGCCAGCCTTCATGCGATCGACCGACTCGTGCACCACATCGATCTCGCGCAGCGAGGTGGCCTGCCACGGCGTCGATTGCAGGTTGAACTGGCCGACTTCCTGGAGTTCGCGCGAGATGGCGCCGAGCATGCCCGAGAGCCGTCTGGCCAGGAAGATGGACGCCACCGTGGCGGCCGCGAGCGCGAGGGCGCCGATGACGAGGGTGAGCTTCGCGTTGGCCCGCACCGCGCCGAGAAATTCCTCATCGGGAGTCCCGACCCCGGTGATGAGCCGGAAATTTCCGTCCACGGGTGACGACGCGAAAACCATCTCGCCTTCCTCACCGGGAAAGTTCAGCGGCACCGTGACGGTTGCACCCGTGTGCATCTCTTCGCGCCGCTGGGGCGGAATCTCGCGCATGAGCCGGATCGCTTCCTTGGCGGGGGAAATCAGCGTGGAGGAGAGCCCGAAAACGTCGCCCGTCTGTGTGAGGGCCAGGAGCATGCGCCGGCGATCGGGATCGATCCGGGCCAGGAACGCCGTAATGTCGTCGAGGAAGAAATCGGCGGTGAAGACCCCGCGCGGCTCGTGCGTTTCCGGATTCACGCATTTGATCGAGGCAGAGATGCCTCGGCGCCCTTCGGTAAAGGTGTAGATCTCCGACCAATAGACACCATTCGTGGCTAGCGCGCCCTTAAACCACGGCTTAACCCGTGGGTCGTAGCCGCCGGGCAAATCGCGTTCGTAGGGTGCCGTGGTGCCATCGGCATTCAGGGTGGTTTCGCGCGGGCGGCCCTCGTTCTCGGTCGGGAGGGATTGGTTCAATACGATGCTGCCGCTGGGCGTGCGCCAGACTCCGACGAAGCGTCCGGACGCGAGGTCGGAGTAGCTCATCCAACTGACGCTGGAAATGAAACGGATGCGTTCGGCGAAAAGCGCTCCGAGCTGGGCGGGGTCGTCGAGGGGGAGAAGACTTCGCTCGCCGAGCGTCTGGAATTCGAAAAGCGTGCGGTAGGCGGGCTTGAAGAACTCCTGTACTTCACGCGTCACAGCGAGCGAGACGAGTTGGAAATGCTGCCGGCGCAGCGTCTCGAGGGAGCGCAGGGAATTGAGATAAACCACCACGCCAATGCCGCCGACGGTGAGCAGGAGGGAGCCCAGCAAAAGGCGCAGCAAGGCCGCCTGGAATGAGGTCTTCCGCCGCGGTTTTGTTGCGCTCATTTACTCGAACAACAAATGAGCAAGAGCGGCCGGGGAATGCATCGCGCAACCAAGCGGGAGGTGGGCCTGGGCGGCAAGCGCCGATTTCGCGCCAGCATCCGAGCGTTTGGAACTTGGCGCGAGCCGCCGCGGGTCCGGATCGACGCCGCGAAAGTGGCGCTGGCTCGCCGATTCGCATTGAACAGACAGCCGGGCCGCGGCGTCTCTGGAGGACCCCTATGAAGCTGCTCCTCCCTCGCGTCTTGGTTCTTGCGACCGCTTTGGTCGCGTTCAACTCCCTCCTGGCCGCGCCGGCCAAAGGTCCGGCTCCCGCGTCCATTTCCCACGGCGCCACGGTCAGACTCGAGGAGCACGCGGTCCCGGGAAAGACGACAATCTTCGATTTCTACAGTGAATTCTGCCCGCCCTGCGTGGCCATCGCGCCAGCCTTGGAACGGCTGCACGCCAGCCGCCCCGATATTGCGGTGGTGAAGGTCGACGTGAATCGACCGGACGTGCGCGGGATCGACTGGAAATCGCCCGTGGTGGCGCAGTTCGGGCTGAATTCCATCCCGCATTTCAAGATCTACAGTCCCGAGGGCAAGCTGATCGCCGAGGGGGACGCGGCGAAGAAAATGGTAAGAGACTGGCTCAAGTAGGGGGGTCTTCCGCTCGCGGCTTTCGCCGATGGCATCCCGCGCTCCGCTCCTCATCCTCATCGGTGGCCCGAACGGCGCCGGGAAGACCACGTTCGCGCGCGAGTTTCTCCCGAGCGTTGGGATCAACGAGTTCCTGAATCCCGACTTGATCGCGGCCGGTCTCTCGCCGCTGGATCCTCCCGTAGCCGCGATCCGCGCCGCGCGCTTGCTCCTGACCCGTTGGCGCGAGTTGGTGGACGACGGCCGCGACTTCGCTTTCGAATCCACGCTGAGCGGCCTCACCTACGCGACGATGATTCGGTCGGCGAAGCTCCGCGGTTATCGGTTGGAACTTTGCTACCTGCACCTCGCCACGCTGCAACACTCAATTCGCCGCGTCCGCGAACGAGTGAAAAAAGGCGGTCACCACGTGCCACTGCCGGATCTCCGCCGCCGTTTTCTACCGAGCCTCCGAAACTTCTTCCGCATCTATTTGCCGCTCGCCGAGCGGGCAGCGCTATACGACGCGACTTTCCAACCCCCGAGCCTTGTTACACAATGGGAGGGATCGCGGATTCATCGGAGCTCGTCCAAACATCATGAAGTCATCCTCAGCCGACTTGGTTAGGTCAAAAGTATCAGAACGGGACGAGTTCTTCTCAAAGGTCGATTCCGCCATGCGCCGCGCGGCCCGGAAAGTCGCGGCCGAAAACAAACGTCTCGGACTGCCGTTGATTGCCGAGCGCAAGAGCCGTGCCCTGGGTCCGGGGACGGCGGTCGCCAAACCGAAGCGCCCTTGAGGCGAGCGGCGTGGAGATCGCGGCGCGGCGGGCGGGCGAGGCTTCGCGCAGCCCAGTTCACTTTGGAAACAGCCAGGTCAGGATCTGATCGAAACGGTCGGCCCAAGCGCCTTCGCTGTGCGTGCCGTGCGGGACTTCCAGATACCGCAAGTCCTCGCCAATCAGCCAACCCTTGTCGGTGAGGCAATCGCGGAGAATGCGCGAGCGGCCCCAGTCGGTTTCCATCGTGCCCATGTCGAGCCAGATTCGCATTGGCGGCTTGCGTTTGAGTTTGTCGATCATCCGGTAGAGCACGCAATCGTCCCACCAAATCGAGGGCGAGCAGACGGCGAGGTGGCGAAAGACCTTGGGATACCACAGGCCGAGCGAAAGCGTGATGAGGCCGCCCATCGACGAGCCGCACATCGCGGTGTGCTCGCCCTCCGGTCGGGTGCGGTAATGCGAGTCGATGAAAGGCTTCAGCTCCTCGATCAGGAAGCGTCCATACTTGGGCCCGATGCCTTTGCTGCGAGAGTTGGGATCCCGCGTGTTGAAGAGGGCGGGCGTCGGGGCGTATTCGTGCATCCGGCCTTCGCCGGCGTTTGCCACGGCCACCATGATGATGGGCGGAATCGTCCCCGCCAGGATGAGCCGCTCAGCGGTTTCGTCGGCGCGCCAATCCACGCCGCCATAGGCCGTGGCGGAATCGAAGCAGTTTTGTCCGTCGTGCAGATAGAGCACGGGGCAACGCGCGCGTGCCCGCCGGTACCCGGGCGGGAGGTAGACAAGCACGTCACGCTGGTTCCCCAGAATTTGCGAGGGAAAGGCGTCGTGGCGCCGGATATCGCCAGTAAGGGTATGAGGCGCGGGCATGAGCGGGACGAATTGCGCCGGATTGCCGCCGGATTCAACCGAAATGGCAGACGAGCCGCGAGCTTCTCGCTTGTTCACCTCGGGGCGTGCCGCCATCATCGCGGCCCATGAAGGAACGCCATATCCGTTGGTACACGAAACATTTGAGCCGGGACTTCGACCTGCTCGTTTTCGGGGATGGGCGCGGCATTCCGCTGGTGCTCTTTCCGACGTCGTACGGCCGGCATACCCAGAACAAGGATTTCGGTCTCATCGAGGCGGTCCGCTGGTACGTGGAGGGCGGTAAGTTCACGATCTATTGCCCTGATGCCATCGATGCCGACAGCTGGTACAACAAGGGCATTCATCCGGCCGATCGCGTGCGCACGCATCAAGCCTACGAGAATTTGATCCTGCAAGATGTTTTCGATCTCGCGCGGCGTGAATGCAGCAGCCATCGGGTGGCGGTGGGCGGCGCCAGCTTCGGCGGGTTTCACGCGGTGAATCTCGCGTTTCGCCACCCGGAACTCGTCAGCCATGCCATCAGCATGAGCGCGGCTTTCGACATCAAGCAGTTCCTCGACGGCTACTACGACGACGCGTGCTATTTCAACAATCCGCCCGACTACATGGAAGGGTGTGTGGATCCGTGGAAATTCGGCCACATGGGCATCGTGCTCGGCACGGGCGAATGGGACAGTTGCCGCGGCGAGAATTTCCGGCTGAGCGGCATCCTCAACGCCAAGGGGATCCGGCATATGCTCGATGACCGCAAATGGTGCGGACACGAGTGGAGCTACTGGCGGGAAATGCTGCCGTATTACTGCTCGATTATGTGACGGAAGAATCCGCAATTCAGCGGGCCGTCGTCTTTACCGGCTTCGCCTCAATTCCCTCGGGCGCTTCATCGTTTTCGCTGAGGTAGCTTTCCGCCGTGATGCTGTACCGCTGGCGGATGCGCTCGCGGGCGCCTTCCACGGCAGACCGTTCCAGCACGATGGGCCGGCCCTGGCCCAGGCATTTGATCACGATCGTCTCCGCGTCCGTATGCAGCGCGTCGCGCAGATCCTCCATACGGGTGATCTTCTTGCCGTTCACGGTGTCGACCACCGTTCCGCGCAGACCGTTCAGGTAGGCATTCACGGGATCGGGGAGAATCGAGGCGATGACGACGACTTCCGGGCGCTCGACGAAGAGTGCGTCGGTCACAAAGTAGTTATAAAAATAACGTGTCTGCAGGTCGTCGAAATTGAAGGTCGCCATGAGGTTGCGATTCAGCGGCTGGAAGATGATCCCGCCCCGAATGAGGTAACGCGGGCGCACTCCGTAAGCGAAGGCCTGGATGAGGTAGGGATCGGCATTCTTGAGCGGAATCTCGACCTTCATTTCCTTGCGGTCGCGCATCAGGACGAAGGTGATCTTATCGCCCTTGAACTTCCGCTCCACCACTTCCGGCATCTCGACGCGCTCGCCTTCAATGTTGACGGAAGAATCGCTAAAGATCGGCAGCCCGTCGATTTCCAGCAAAACATCACCGGGCTTCACGTAGCCATCGCAGGAACCCGCGGGCAGCACGGAGCTGACGTAGACGCCGCGGTTGCCATCCGGGTCGAGTCCCAAAGCGCGGCGTTGCGCCGGATTCAGGAGATGAAAAGTGGTCAGCGCAATGTCGACATACTTGTCGTATTTGCCGTCGGTAATGTCCTGGAGGAAGCGCTTGATGACCGGCGTGGGGATCATGTAGCCCACGTTCTGCGCGATATCCCCCGAGTAGCCTTGGAAGGCGACGCCGACAACCTTACCCTCCTGCACGACGGGCCCGCCGGAATTGCCGGGGTTGATGGCGGCGTCGATCTGGATCGCGAGATGCGAATCGACGGCGGAGTGGCTGTAGAGTTGGTAATCGATGCGCGAAACCACCCCGCGCGTGACGGAGAGATGCTCGCCGCCGATCGGATACCCGAGGGCCGTCACATCGCTTTCGAGTTCCGGCGTGCCGCCAAAGATCAGCTCGGGCAGGCCGGTACGGAAGGAGGGATCGAGCACGTCGAGAACGGCGAGATCGCAGTCGTTGGCCACAAACGCGACGACGGCAGGATATTTTTTGGGATCGCCCTCGCGTTCGACTTCGATGAAGCGGGCATCGCTGACCACGTGAGCATTCGTCATGATGCGCCCGCCGCTGATGAGAAAGCCGGCGCCGACGCCGCGTCCAATGTTGCCCGGGTTCCAGGGCGCCCGGTAATCGGGCGCCTGCATGGTGGTGGTGATGCGGAAAACGGACTTGCGGACATCCGCAACCGCCGCGCGCAAAGCGGGTACGACGGAAAGAGCAAGTGCGAGTACGACGGCGAGACGGCGGGTCATCGCGCAATGGACTGCGGGGAACGCAGATGGCAAGGGGCTGACACGGAGGGAGGGGAAGAAGGAGGACGAAAGACAGCGGACGGAGAGACAGTTGCCGAGAATTCTGTTCGTCGTCCCCTCCTTCAGGGATTCAACTCCAGCCGGTGTAGCGTGGGCCCAGGGAGGAAGGCAGAAGGGTTTCCCTTCACCCAGTCCTCATGACCGGCGCGATAGAAAGGTGAGAGCGGGTGGCCGCTCTGGCCTCCGGGCAGGTGAAAAATGCCCTCCTGCTCCCGGCCGGGAGCCACGACCATGCGCTGCGACGCGCCGAAATTCGGCGCTTGCACGCGGGGCATCTGGTGGTCGCCGGGAAGCGGGTCGGACGGGAGATCCAGGAAGGTCGCCGCCCAAGCGGGGAGGAGGCTCGAAAAGGGATGCCGGATGCGGGCGCGATTGATCTCGCCAAACGTGAATTCGGGGAGAGGGCGGCCGCTCTTGGGCACGGAAACCTTGAGGATCTCGTCGGCGGCGCCGAGCAAAAGGTCGTCCCACGTCTGGAAGGCGGCGGGCAAAAAATGCGCCGGACGCTGGCGGAGGATTTCCCAAATGGCGGATTCGCTGCGGAGTCGGTTGCCGAGCGCGTTTTCATCACGCGCCTTCAACGCGGCCACGATGGGAGCGAGGACGCGTTCGCTCGTCGTGCGGCGAAACTCCCGGACCACCCGATAGCCGACGGACTCGGGGGCGGCGCGCCCACCCCAGTTTTCCACGAAACTCCGCAGTTCGGAACGGTCGGGATGATTCGCGCAGCGCTCCGGCGTGAGCAGTCCCAGCAACAAATCGCGCCAACGGGCGAGGAAGAGAGCGCGGTCATCGAGCTGCACCGCGAGCAGGTCGCGGGGCGTCGCCGGATGCGTGATCGCGGCGAGATCGTCCCGGATCTGTGCGGCGCGCGCCGGGCCTTCGAAACCGGCTTCGCCGATCATCTGGAACGATTCGCCACCGACGACGCGATTGTTCGCCGTCCAGAGCGCGTCTGCCTCGTAGACCGGGGGCACGGGCAGGTCCATGCGCCCACTGAGTGTCCAGGCGATTCGGCCGGCCGAGTCGCCAATCAGGACATTCTGGGCCGGAATGCCGGCGCCCTGAAAGAGGCGGATGGCTTCGCCGGCGTCTTTTGCCGACATAAGGCGAAGCAGATGAACATTGGCAAACGCGGCTTGGTGCGCATTCCAATCGAGCGCGAGCTCCGGGCGCCGTTTATCCCCGGGCAGGATGACGCCGTCCTTTGTTCGGCGAATCACCAAGATTTCGTCGGCGGCGCCCTTCACATGGAGAATCTCCCGCGCTTCCTCGATGGCGGTTCCCGGCGTAACCCGTGTGAGCCGGGCATTGCGAGTGTAAGAATTGGTGAATCCCCAGGCGACATGCCCATTGCTGCCAACGATCATCGCGGGCGTCCCGGGCAAAGTCGCGCCTGTCACCGTGCGGTCCGGCAGGACGAAAGAGGCCCGGTACCAAATGTTCGGCACCGCGAGGCCAAGGTGCATGTCATCTGCGACGAGCGCACCGCCGTGCGCCGTGCGGCGGCCGGACAGCGCGAAATTATTCGAGCCGGGCAAGGGCTCGGATTCAAACTCGATCGAGACCGGAGCCGCCGCCGCAGTGAGCTTTCGCACCTCGAGCCGCTCCGGGCCGGGCAGCGGCGGGAGCGGCCCTGTAGACCCATCGATGGCGGCGTCTTCCGGCGTGAAGCGGGGATCGAAAAACTCCGCCACGTCGGCGCCGAGCACCTCCTCGGCGAGCAGGCGCGTGCGGTCGCGCCGCGCGGCGCCGTCCTGGAGATCCAGCGTCATCGCATAGCCGGTCAGGATCGTATCCACTGGCGCCCAAGGGCGCGGGGCGGAACGCAGCAGAAAATACTCCCAGGGCCGGGCGCGGAGCGCGGTCAGTCCGGCATTGGCCCCATCCGCATAGGCCTGCAGCAGGGCGCGCTCGGAGTCGTCGAGCTGGGTGCGCAGCACCTCCTCCGCCAGCGCGCGAAAACGGTGGAGTCGGGCGCCGCGATCGAGCGGGAGGGCGTTGGCGCCGACGAGTTCCGCCAACTCGCCCGCCGCGCGGCGGCGCAGGAGATCCATCTGGAAAAAGCGGTCCTGGCCGTGGAGGAATCCGATCGCACGGGCGAGATCCGGGAGGCTTGCGGCGCGAATCGTGGGCACCCCGCGCTCGTCGCGTTCGATGGTCACCGTGGTGCCTAATCCTTTCACCGAGCCGGTGCCCTCGAGCAACGCCAGCGATCCGCGCATCGTCCACCAACCCAGGCCGACGAGCCCCGCGACGAGAACGAACAACAGGAGAAGAACCCGGCGAAGCCAGCGGAGGAGCACGCGCATGAAGCTAGCCATCTTTGTTCAGCCAGCCCTTCCGCCAAAAGATGAAGAGCTGCCCGATGGCGATCAACGCCATGATGGCCATGCAGATTGCATAGCCGTAGGGGTTCTTCAATTCCGGCATCGAGAGCGGTCCCGCATCCTTGTCGAAATTCATGCCGTAAACCCCCGCGATGAACGTGAGCGGGATGAAGATGGACGAGATAACCGTCAGGACGCGCATGACGTCATTAGTGCGGATGCTGATGGCCGAGAGATAGATGTCCATCAGGCTGGCGGCCATTTCCCGGTAGTTCTCGATGATGTCCATGATCTGCACGAGATGATCGTAGCAATCGCGGAGATACGGCTTCGTGGCGTCGCGAATGATGCCGGTCTGATCGCGCATGAGCTGGTTCATGAGTTCACGCTGCGGCCAGGCGGCGCGCCGCAAAAGAATGAGCGAACGCTTCAGCGTGTGCAGCCGCTCGAGGCATTCCTTGCTCGGCTTCGCGAGCAGATCGTCCTCCAGCTCCTCGAGCGACTCGCCGACATCCTCGAGCAGCGGGAAAAAATGATCCACGACGCCGTCGAGCAAGGCGTAGGCAAGATAGTCGGCCCCAAGCGACCGGATTTGTCCCTGCCCGCCGAGGATGCGTTGTCGCACCGGCTCGAAAACATCCTGCGTGGCTTCCTCCTGGATCGAAATAACATTATCCTTGAGGAGGAAAATGCTGACCTGCTCGGAGCGCAATTCCTGGGCTTTTTCGTCCTCGTAAACCATCTGGGCCACGATGAAGAGATGGCCGGGATAGTCCTCGACCTTCGGCCGCTGGCTCGTGTTGAAGACGTCCTCAAGGGCGAGCGGATGCAGGTGAAAATGCTCGGCCAGGCGCCGAAACATCGGGACATCGTTGAGACCCTCGATGTTGATCCAGGAAACGAGGCCGTTGTCCCGGCAAGTGAAGGTCTCATCGATCGATTTCACACGCCGCGCATTTTCGTGCTCGTTGTTGTACTCGATCACTTCGATCACCGGCGGGCCCTGGGCGGCGTCCGGCGGCAGGGTCAGCGTCGCGGGCGACGTGCCGGGCGGGTGATAGTTGGTGCTGCGCATCGCGGGAGTCTTAAGCCGGGACGAGGCAATTGGGCGACACGTATCTGCTCGGTCTTCTTCCGAAACTCTTTGTCGTTCTTCGGTTACAGCGTGGTTTGCAAGCTGCGCCCTCCGAACTTCGCGACCTTCGCAAGAATCTGCGTCGCAGCGACAGGCCGCCCAATTGCCTCGGCCCGGCTAAGGACTCCAGCGCGCCGCGTCGATGATCGACCACAGATGCACGATCCAACCGAGCCAGACGAGCCAGAGCAGACCGGCCAGAACGAAGTGAATGAGCGCGGTGATAACGCGGCCCTGGACGAGCTGGCCGAGGCCCGGAATGAAAAAGCTGCAAATCGCGGCGAGCACGTTTCCCGCAGAACCTTGAGCGTTCGACATGCCGAAAGCGTAAGCGCGGCCGGGATGTTCCCGCAATTGAATCTCAGGTGAATATGAGGCCGCGACGCAGAAATCCGTCGAGCGGCGGCGACAGGAACGTAAGTTGCCCTGATGAAACCGGAGGATTGCACCGCCCAGCGCGTCGCGCGCATCGTGGCGGAGGAGGCGCTGCTGGGCGCAGTGGAGTTTCGTTCCGGCTCGGACGCGGTGCAAATTTCCGGAGTGGGGCAGGACGAGCGGGCGGAACGCCGGATTACAGCCGCATTCGCCCCGGGAAACCATCCGGAATGCAGCATCGGCGCGGACGGGCGTTGTGCGGCCTGTGGGGCCGTTCCCGCCCTGGGTGCCGTCAGGATTACCCGGACAGAAGGGCTGGTGACGGTCGAAAAGCCGGGTTGTCCGACTTCCGTGGATTTGCGGCGCAAGCGCGAGCTGCGGCTGCCGGGCTTTGCCCAGCGCGAGCCCGCCCCCATCATTCCCACCGGGCCTGAACACGACGAAGACGAGTGGAAGTTGCTGGCGAAGCTGGCCGCCGGCTGCCTGCTGACCGGGATCGCCGCGTACAGTGCGTCGAAGCTGGGCGCTCCGTCTGGGGTGGTCCTGACGCTTTGGCTCGCCAGCTATGTAAGCGGAGCCTGGGAGGCGGCCGAAGAAGCCTGGGAGACGCTGCGCGAAGGCAATCTCGACGTGCATTTCCTCATGCTTATGGTCGCGCTGGGTGCGGCCGCCGTGGGTGACTACCCGGAAGGCGCGCTCCTCCTTTTCCTTTTCTCCGCCTCGGGCGCAATGGAACACTATGCCGAGGGCCGGACGCGCCGCGAAATCGGCTCGCTCCTGCGCGGTGCGCCCAAGACCGCCGTGGTGGTCGGCGCAGAGGGCAGCGTGCAGAATGTGCCAGTCGAAGCTCTCGCGGTTGGCCAAGTCTTGCGGGTCACCGGCGGCCAGCAGATTCCGGTCGATCTCCGGGTCACACGTGGAGAGACCACGTGCGACGAATCCAATCTGACGGGGGAAGCACTGCCGGTCCCCAAGGCCGTTGGTGATATTACCCTGGGCGGCACCATGAATGGCGGCGGCGTGATCGAGGGAACGGTGCTCCGTCCCGCCTCGCAGAGCGCGCTCGCCAAGGTCATCCAACTCATCGAAAACTCGCAGCGCATGCGCGCGCCGTCGCAACGGTTCACCGACCGCTTCGGGACCGGCTACACCTACGCGGTGCTCGGTCTCTGCACCGTGATGTTTTTCGTCTGGTGGCTGGGCTTCGGGCTGCCGCCGTTTCATTCGTCGGAGGCCCTGAGCAGCGCCTTCTATCGGTCCATGACTCTCCTGGTTGTGGCGTCGCCCTGCGCGCTTGTCCTCTCGATTCCGTCCGCAATTCTTTCCGCCATCGCTGCAGGCGCCCGGAGAGGGGTGCTCTTTCGCGGCGGTGCTGCGGTGGAGACGCTCGCCCTGATCGGTGCCGTCGCGATGGACAAGACCGGCACGCTCACGGAAGGCGATCTCCAGGTCACCCGCGTCGAATCGTTTCCGCCGGGCCGCGAAGCAGAGGTGGAGGCGGGAGCTTTCAATCTTGATCGCTTTTCCGATCATCCGCTGGCCCGGGCGACGCAGCGCTACGGCCGCCGGCGCGGACTCACCGAGACGGATCCCGCGGCCATCCG
This sequence comes from Chthoniobacterales bacterium, assembly GCA_038226705.1. Lineage (GTDB taxonomy): Bacteria > Verrucomicrobiota > Verrucomicrobiia > Chthoniobacterales > SZAS-18 > SZAS-18. The sequence continues at coordinate 15,901 of JBBRQH010000013.1, forward strand.
CCAGGTTCCGGGCAACGGTCTGCGCGGCGAGCTGGGCGGGCACGAAATTCGGATTGGCCGGCGCGAGTTCGCCGTTCCGGATTTCGATCCCGCGGCCGCCCCTCCGGCCGGACCCGCCGCCGAGGTCTGGCTGGGGACGGCCGATCTCGTCGGACGGTTGCTCTACATCGACCAGCCCCGGCCCGCCGCCGCCGCCGTTCTCCAGGAACTCAAGGCGCAGGGAATCGAATCGGTGATGCTCACCGGCGATCGTCGCGAAGCGGCGGAGAAGCTCGCGGCGGAAGTGGGACTGACGAGTGTGCGGGCGCAGTTGCTTCCCGCGGACAAGGTGCGCCATGTCGAGGAATTGAAGCGGGGCGGGACGTGCAAGGTGGCGATGATTGGCGATGGCGTGAACGACGCGCCCTGCCTGGCCGCGGCGGACGTGGGGGTCGCGATGGGAGCGCGTGGCTCGGATGCGGCGCTCGAGCAGGCCGATGTCATCCTGATGAACGACCGGCTGGAGAGTTTTCTGACCGCCTTGCGCCTCAGTCGGCGGGCGAAGAGCGTGATCCAGCAAAATCTGGTCATCTCGCTTGGCACGGTCGTGGTGATGGTGGGAGCGAGCTTGTTCGGCATCGTGCCGCTGGCGCTCGGCGTCGTGGCGCACGAGGGCAGCACCGTGCTGGTGGTACTGAACAGCTTGCGGCTGCTGCTGGAGCCGCGTTCGACCGGAACCGCCCGGAAATAGGACGCGGACTCAGGGTGAAACCGCGAGCTTGGCATTGCCCGGGTCGGCGCCGGTCAGCATGACGCCATGTTCCTTGTACGTCTTGAGGCGGAAATGGGTGGAGGTCGCGATGACGCCTCCGAGCGGGCTGAGCTTTTCGGTGACGAAGGCCGCCACGTCCCGCAGGCTGGCCGCCTCGACGAAGACCAGCAGATCGTAACCGCCGCTCATGAGATAGCAGGCCTGCACTTGGTCGAACTTGGCGATGCGATCCGCCAGCCGATCGAACCCACCTTCGCGCTCCGGCGTGATCCGGACCTCGATCACCGCCTGCACGGTGGCCCCGGCGACTTTCTCCGGATCGACCACCGCGCGGTAGCTCAGAATCGTCCCGTCGCGTTCCAGGGCGTCGATTTGCGCCGCCACTTCCTGGGCCGAAAGATCGAGTTGGGCCGCGAGGTCCTCGTGCGAGGTGCGCGCGTCCTGCTGGAGAAGTCGAAGAAGTGCGTGCATCAGGCGGACGAAGCGGATTTCTGATGGTGTCTAATCCGCGAAACAGATGTCCACGGCGCGAGCGGTCGCCACCATTTGGTTCTCGGGCGTGACGAGGCGCAAGCGGTTGACCGCATCGGCGATCGGCACGCCAGTGATTTGGTAGTTTTGATAGCTCACCATCTGGCCAAACTTGTTTTCTTCGATGAGCTGGACCGCGGAAACGCCAAAGCGCGTGCCGAGGATGCGATCGAGCGTAGTGGGGGCGCCGCCCCGTTGCAGGTGCCCCAGCACGCAGGTGCGGGTTTCCTTGCCGGCACGCACCGCGATCTCCCGTGCGACGACATCGCCGATTCCGCCCAGCCGGGATTCGCCTGTAGTGGACTGCTGTTGGTAGAGTTCCTGGCCGCCCTCGGGTTTTGCGCCTTCCGCCACGACGACAAGCGTACTGAGCTTTCCGGCGTAATCGCGGCGCTTGATGAACTCGCAGAGCTTCTCGTAGGAAAACGGAATTTCGGGCACAAGGATGACGTTCGCACCGCCGGCGAGGCCTCCGTAGAGCGCAATCCAGCCGGCATGCCGCCCCATTACTTCGAGCACCATGACGCGCTTGTGGCTCGTCGCGGTCGTCTGCAGGCGATCGAGCGCATCCACCACGGCGGCCACGGCACTATCGAACCCGAAGGTCATGGCGGTTGCCTCGAGATCGTTGTCGATCGTTTTGGGCACTCCCACGATGGGAAATCCCGCCTCGAAGAGCTGCAATCCCGTGGTGAGCGAGCCATCGCCGCCGACGACGATTAGCCCTTCGACGCGCAGTTTGCCGAGGAGCGAGCGGGCCTGCTCGACAATCTGCGGCGCGACGGTGGTTTTTTCACCGGATCCCACTTTGGAAACGAAATGGCCCTTGTTGGTCGTGCCCAGGATGGTTCCGCCCATCGACATGATGTGCGTCGTCGAGGCACGGTCGAGGATGCGGTAGTCACCCGGCGGAAGCAGGCCTTCGAATCCGTCGATGAATCCAATGACCTCCCAGTGCAGTTTATCGGCAGCCTTGACCACGCCGCGAATTACCGCGTTCAGGCCGGGGCAATCGCCGCCGCTGGTAAGAATTCCTATCCGCTTCTTTTGCATCCGTTTACTCCCCCTCAAATCGTGGGCCGGAGGCACAATTGCCGCAGCCTGGCCGAAAAATCAAAGCTCGTTCTTCCCCGCGTCCATGGGGCGGCCTTGGGCGCTCCATTGGTCAAACTGGGTCCAGCCGCGTTGCACCAAACCGAGCGCTTCGTTGAAGCGATTGGCGCTGCCAAGCACCACAACAATCAGTTTACGGGGCGTGACGCGCACGTCGTTCCCGGCTTGCTGCGTCAAGGGGGCCTTGGAGGCCGTCACGATCAGGCATCCGCCGGCTTTGGCAGTCTGGCCGGTTTTGCCGCCATCCACCCCCATTTGGCCCAGAATTTCGTTCGTGTTCCGCAGCAGATAGTCGGAGGGCGGCTGGGAGACGGCCGCCCCGGGTGCAACGCCTGGCTCGGAGGCTGGGACCCCGGGAGTGGGCGCCACCGCGATTTCGGCCCCGGGAGCGCTGGGCGGCAGCAGGGCGACAGGCGCCCGCTGGACGGAAATACGGCGCTCCTTTTGCGAGATGAAGAACGTGAACGAAGCCTTGCTCATGGCGTGCTTCATCAAGCGGGCGAGGTCCTGCGCAGTCGAATAAGGATTCTCCTTCGCGTCGATCCCATGCGGGTTCAGGAAAAGTGTGCGGTCCATCCGGAGGGACTTCGCCAGGGCGTTCATCTGCTGGACGAATCTCTGCGGGGGAGTTGCACTGGGATCGCCCGGGAGCTGCGCGCCAAAATGCTGCGCCAGCGCCTCGGCGGCGATGTTGTCCGATTGAAGCAGCGCGCAGAAAAGCAGATCGCGGATCGAGGCGCGATCGCCGGGGTGGAAGCCGACCGGATTGGCGTAGGCCGGATTGACCGCCTGCGGCGGAATGACCACAAGCTCGCCCAGGTTGATCTTCTTGAGATCGCACCAATCGAGGATGAGGACGGCGGTGGCGACTTTCGTCAGGCTGGCGACAGGACGTTTTGCGCGCGCTTCGCGCATGTCGAGGACATGCCCGGTGGTGGCATCAGCCACGATCCAGGCCTCCGCGGCTGGAAGTAAAGGGGCGACAAACAAGGCGCCGAGCAGGGCGGAACGAAACAAAGAGCGGGAAAACACGGGCCGACAGATAGCCGCGACCTCGCCAGGCGGCAAACAGGGACCGTGTCCATGCTGGCTTGCGCTGCGGCGTGGACGGCGGACTTTCCGCGCTCCATGCCCGCCCTGATTCGCCTGGTTGAAGTTTCCCGATCCTATCCGGCGCAGGAAGCGGGGGCCGTTACAGCGCTCGATGCTGTGACGCTGGAGATTGAGGAGAAGGCGTTTGTGGCGGTGACGGGTCCGAGTGGATGCGGCAAGAGTACGCTCCTGCACCTGCTTGGCGGGCTCGACCGTCCCACCTGCGGGGAAGCGTGGGTGGGGGACATGCCGTTGCATTCCGCCGGGGAGAAGGAGCTGACCCGCTACCGGCGTCACGATCTCGGAATCGTTTTTCAGTTCTTCAATCTTCTGCCGACGATGAACGTGCTCGAGAACGTCTGCCTGCCTTTGCTCTTGCAGGGTCAGCCACCGGCGAAGGCCGAGCCGCGCGCCCGTGAGTTGCTGGACCTCGTCGGATTGCTGCCGCGGTCCTCGCACTTTACCCATCAGTTAAGCGGGGGTGAATTGCAGCGCACCGCCATCGCGCGGGCGCTGGTGCATCAGCCGAGGCTTCTCCTGGCGGACGAACCGACCGGGAACCTTGATTCGGCGGGCACGGAGCGCGTCCTGGCCGTCTTCCAAAAGATCGCTTCTCAGGCTTTGGCGACCATGATAGTCGTGACGCACAGCGAAGAGGTTGCCCAAGCCGCGCCGCGCCGTATCCGGATGCGGGATGGGCGGATCGTTTCCGATACTTGAGTTTGAATCCAGCCTGCCCATGCCGAGTCCTTATCCCGCCAGTCCCGAGCATCTTAAGACGCTTGCGCCCTTCATGGACTTTACCCGGCAGGAAATGGAGACACTGATCGAGCTGGCGGATCCCACGATGATCAAGGAGGGCGCGATCATCGTGCGGCAGGACGCGACGGGCGACGCGCTTTACATCATCATCACGGGCTACTGTGACGTCACCCACAAGCGCGGGGGGCAGGAAGTGTCGCTCGCCAAGCTCGGGCCAGGCGATTTTTTCGGCGAGTTGGCGCTGGTGGATGACGGGCCGCGTTCCGCCACGGTCACGGCGTTGACGGAGTGCATCGTGCTGAAGGTTCCGCAGGCGGTGATTCGGGCACTCGCCGGGGTCTATCCCAATGCCGCCTTTAAGATGATCATGGCCATCGCGAAAGTCCTCGTGCAACGCATGCGGAAGGGCAACGCGCGCTATATCGACTCGCTCCTGACGAGCGGCACGGCGACGTAACGAAGTCCCGCGGGTTTGCCTCCCGCCCATATTTCCGATCTCGTCTGCCTGGGCGCCGGGTGCCGGTGCCGATCATCCTCCCCCAATTCGCGAGTGGCGCGCGCGCGAACCGTCGCGCACAATCGCAACCGACTTTCGTCCCCATGAGCCAATCCCTTCGCCAGCACACTCTTGCCAAACCCGGCAGCCTCGCCGGCACTTCGCTCCACACGGGTGAAAAGGTGAAGCTCACCCTTCGCCCGGCGCCGATCGGGACCGGCTTCGTCTTCAAGCGTATCGATCTCCGGGATGAGCCGACCGTCGCGGCAAAAATCGAAAACGTGAAGCAGGTCGAGCGTGCCACCACTCTCGGGGAAGGCAGCGTGAAGGTGCACACGGTGGAGCATGTCCTCAGCGCCCTGAGCGGCCTGGGGGTGGACAATGCGATCATCGAGATGGATGCCAATGAGCCGCCCATTGGCGACGGGTCCGCGCTCCCCTACGCCGAGCTCGTGGCGCAATGCGGCGTCGTCGAGCAGGATGCGCCCGCGAGTGTTTTCGACGTGCGCGAGCCGATGCATGTGGAGACGAAATCCGGTTCCCTGCTCACCATCGTGCCGGATGCAAAATTCCGGCTTTCGGTCACGCAGATTGGACCCGAGGGCATGCACACGCAGTTCCTCTCGCTCGAAATCACGCCCGAGGTTTACCGCCGGGAAATTGCCCCGGCGCGCACGTTCACCTATTTGGCGGATATCCAGCCGCTGCTCGACAAAGGTCTCATCAAGGGCGGTGCGCTCGACAACGCGATCGTCATCCAGCCGGATGGGTCGACGATCAGCACCGGCGCCTTGCGCTTCAAGGATGAGTTCGTCCGGCACAAGATGATCGACCTGGTGGGCGATCTCGCACTCTTCGGCCGGCGCATTCGCGGGCATGTGATTGCGGTGAAACCGGGCCACGGCCCGAACGCGGAACTTACGCGCGCCCTCGCGAAGCGTTACGCGCTGATGCAATCGCTCATCCCTGCACCCTTCGCCCTTCCGAGCGGCGAAGCCGTGCTGGATATCATGGACATCATGCGGCTGCTTCCGCACCGCTACCCCTTCCTCCTGCTCGATCGGGTCATCCGCTTCGAAGGAGACACCAAGGTGACCGCGATGAAAAACGTCTCGATGAACGAGCCGTTTTTCCAGGGTCACTTTCCGAATTATCCGGTGATGCCCGGCGTGCTTCAGGTCGAGGCCATGGCTCAGGCGGCCAGCTTGCTGCTTCTGCGCCAGGGTGAGAATGCCGGCAAGATCGGGTTCTTCCTCAGTGCCGATGGCGTGAAGTTTCGCAAGCCGGTGCTGCCCGGGGACACCCTGCTCATCCACGTCGAACTCATCAAGGCGCGGCGCAACCTGGCCCGCGCGGCCTGCCAGTGCGTGGTCGCCGGCCAGGTGGTCAGCGAGGCCGAGGTAACTCTGAGCCTGGTGGACCGCTGAGAAGACCGGTCGCGCTTGCGCGACGGCGTTTCGCGTCGTTCTATCCGCGCTCGCATGAATGCCAATCGGATTGATCAAGCCTTCTCCCGGCTCCGCGCAGCAGGGCGCAAAGGCTTTGTGGCCTATGTCGCGGCGGGCGATCCCGATCTCGCGGGCACGGTCGCGATCGCACTCGCCCTGGAATCCGCCGGGGTGGACATCCTGGAATTGGGTGTCCCTTTCTCCGATCCGCTGGCGGATGGCGTGGTCAACCAGCTCGCCGCCAGCCGGGCACTCGCCAGCGGCACCACCGTCGCAAAACTGCTCGAAACCGTGCGCACCATACGCCGTTCTTCGCAGTTGCCGCTCGTGCTCTTCACCTATTTGAATCCGATCTACATGTTCGGCTTCGAACGCTTTCTCCAGGAGGCCGCGGACGCGGGGGTGGACGGCGTTCTGTTCCTCGATCTCCCGCCGGACGAGGCCGCCCATCACGCCGAACTCCGGGCAGTTTCGGACCGGCTGCACATGATCCGGCTCGTTTCCCCCACCACGCCACTCGAGCGCGTGCGGGAAATCGCGGCGACCGGCCGGGGATTTCTTTACGTCATTTCGCGTGAGGGGGTCACGGGCGAGCGCACCGATCTCGCCGCAGGACTCGAGGCGCAGGTCAAGGCGATCCGAAGCGTCACTTCGCTTCCGCTGGCCATCGGCTTTGGGATCTCGAGCCCGGGACAGGCGCGGGCGGCGGCGGCGCAGGCCGATGCTGTCGTGGTGGGCAGTGCGATCGTGAAGCGGATCGGCGAATGGGGGGCGGAACCCGATCTCGCGGCGCGGGTCGCTGCCTTTGTCCGTCCGTTGGTCGAGGCGGCGTCCGGGACTTAGCCGGACCGCGTCCCGCTTGCAGGAGCTGCGGCGGATTGTATGGGTTTCCGGGCGTCTTCGCGATCGGGCGCGAGTTCCTGACCAATGAGCGCAGAAACGTTAGCATCCGCGAAGGGCGGTTAAGACTCACGTGCCGAATCCCAAGAACAAAGGTGCCTCCACCGACGCGCTCGTCGGGATCTGGCGATTGTTGCTCACGGCCGGGGTGGTCTTGACCCTCTATTTCGCCCGCGACGTTCTCATTCCCCTCGCGCTGGCGGCGCTGCTGGCTTTCTTGCTCACGCCGCTCGTGACGCTTCTCGAACGCTGGGTGGGCCGCATCGTGTCGATTCTGTTTGTGGCGGTGTTGATTCTGGCGGCGGCCGGCGGTGGCGGATGGATTCTCACCAGCCAGCTCGTGGATCTCGCGGCCAAGCTGCCTGACTACAAGGTGAACATCCGGACGAAGCTTCGTTCTTTCCAGATTCCGGGAGGAGGGGTGTTTTCCCGTTTCACGCAAACGCTCGACGAGTTGAAGAAGGATCTCCCCGGCTCGGAGACTCCGCTAGAGGACCACACCGTCAAAGTGGGGCGACCCAAGTTGCCTGCAGTGCTGGAGATCGAGCCGGCTTCCTCCAAGTCCAACGCCATGGAACTGGCCCGTTCGATCCTCGCCCCGGTCTTGGGGCCGCTGGGAACCGGCGCTCTCGTGCTGGTGCTCGTCATCTTTATGCTTTTGCAAAGGGAAGACCTGCGGAGCCGGATCATCCGGCTCGTCGGCCAAAACCGCATCAGTTCGACGACCCGCGCAATGGATGACGCCGGGACCCGGGTCGCGCGCTACCTGCGCATGCTGCTGCTGGTCAATCTCTGCTACGGCATCGTCATCTCCGTTGGTCTCGCCCTCATCGGCGTTCCGAATGCAATTCTCTGGGGCGTTCTCGCGGGGGTGCTGCGCTTCGTGCCCTATATCGGCCCGTGGATCGGGGCGGCGGTGCCTGTGACGCTCGCGCTGGCCGTCTCGACCGGGTGGGCGATGCCGCTTTGCACGATGGGATTGTTCGCGTTGCTCGACATTTTCTGCGGACAGGTGGTGGAGCCCTGGCTCTATGGCTCCAGTACGGGCGTATCCTCGATCGCGCTCATCGTGGCGGCGGTTTTCTGGACCTGGCTTTGGGGTCCGGTGGGATTGGTCCTCGCGACTCCGCTGACGGTCTGCCTCGTGGTGATGGGCCGGCACGTTTCCGGCCTCACGTTTTTGAGCATCGTCCTGAGCGATGACGACGCGTTGACGCCGCCGGAGGAATTCTATCACCGCCTGCTGGCGGTTCGGCTCAATGCCGCCAGCGACCTCGTGGACTCCTATATCAAGGAGAACTCACTCGCATCGGCCTATGATTCCGTCCTGGTCCCCACCCTGACGACCATCGCGCGAGACCACCTGCGCGAAGCATTGGCGGAGGACCAGCGCGCGGCGGTGCAGCAGGGGATCCGCGAGATCGTGGAAGACCTCGGCTCCGATCCACCGAGGGCGCCCAAAGCGGCGGCGAACGACGCCATTACGAAGGGAAGAGGCGCACTTCCTTCGCCGGGCGCGCGCGTTTTCTGTCTGCCCGCCCGGGCGGAACGCGATGAATTGGCCGGGGCCATGCTCACGCAATTGCTCCGCCAGCAGGGCTGCGAGGCGAAGAATTTGCCCGTGCAGCCCAATCTCGACGAACTGATCGACCGCGTCGGCGCAGGCGAACTCGACGCCGTCTGCATCTCGGTGGTGGCGCCCTCGACCGTGATTCACGCACGGTACCTGTGCGCGAAAATCCGCGCGCGCTCCCCCGAGTTGAAGATCGTGGTCGGGCTCTGGGGCGCGACCGAAAACATTGCGGGTGCCGCCGAGCGGTTGCGCGCTTCTGGAGCGGATGAAGTGGTCGTTTCCCTCGCCGACGCCGTGGTGCAACTGGTCAAATTTGCGGTTCCCGTGGGCGATATGGTCAGCGAGAGTCCGATTCCGGCGGATGAGGCCGATCGGCTTGCCGCCCTGGCCGGATTGCATTTGCTTGAGACCGAGACAGACGTGTCTCTCGAACGTTTCGTGAAGAGGATGAAACAACTTTTCGACGTGCCGCTGGCGTGGATCACGGTCCTCGATCGCCAGCGTCAGGCTTTTTTGGCCCAGACCGGTTTGCCGGCGAACTTCGCCGACGGGCGCGAGATTCCGCGGGGGGATTCGCCGTGCTCCCATGCCGTGGCGGCCAACGTCATCGTGGTCGTCGAGGATGTGGCCCGCGACCGGCGTTTCGCGAACAACTCCTTCTTGAAGGCACTGGAAGCCAGGTTCTATGTCAGCCTGCCGTTGCACGCGCCCAATGGCCAGCCGGTAGGGACGCTTTGTCTGCTCGATCGCAATCCGCGCCAGCTGACGGACCGCGAAAAACGGCTGCTTTTGGTGATCGGACAGGAAGTGGAAGAGGAGCTGGCGAAGCGGCGAGCGCCGCAACTCGTTCCCGCCGGCGCGTGAACCCAGGCAGCGCCGGGATTTAGCGATTTTGCATTTTTGCTTTATCCTCCCCCAATGGCGAAGGTTTCCTTTCTCAAAATGAATGGTGCGGGCAATGACTTCGTCATGCTCGACAATCGGGCGGGCGCGTTGCGCCTCGATTCGGCCACGATCGCCCGCGTCTGCGACCGGCATCGCGGCGTGGGCGCGGACGGCATTTTGCTCATCGAGCCCGCGGAGAAGGGCGCCGATCACCGCATGCGTTACTACAACGCCGATGGCGGCGAAGCGGAGATGTGCGGCAACGGTGCGCGCTGTTTCGCCCGCTACGTGCAGCGCGTGACGGGCGTGCGCGAGGCGCTCTCGTTCGAAACGCCCGCGGGGGTGATTCGGGCGGAATTTATGCCGAACGACCGGGTGCGGATCTCAATGGTCACGCCGTTTGCCTACGCGCCCGATCTCCAACTCGAGGCGGACGGCGAGACGCATACTGTGCACTCGATCAATACAGGCGTGCCACACGCCTGCGTTTTCGTGGAGGATCTCGCCGCCGTTCCCGTGGTCTCGCTCGGGCGCGCCTTGCGGCGCCACGAACGCTTTCAACCCAAGGGGACCAACGTGAACTTCATCCGCGTGATGAGTCCACAAAGCATTGCCATCCGCACTTACGAACGCGGCGTCGAGGACGAGACACTCGCCTGCGGCACGGGAGTGACGGCTTGCGCCTTGCTCCAGGCCGCGCGCAGCGGGGCGGTCTCACCCATCGATGTTCGCGTGCGCGGCGGCGATACGCTGCAAGTGGGCTTCACCCGGGGCGCGAGGGAAGGCGAGTTTTCCGAGGTCACGCTCATGGGTCCGGCGGATTTTGTCTTTGAAGGGGAGATCGAGACGTAAACCCTGCGGACGAGCACGCTGCCTCAGGGTATGCTTCGCCACCCGACCACTTCACTGCCATGTTTCACGGTACCTACACCGCACTCGCGACTCCCTTTCTCCACGATCAACTGGATGACGCGTCGTATGCGAAGTTGATCGAACATCAAATCGCCGGCGGCATCAGCGGCATTGTCCCGGTCGGCACCACCGGCGAATCGCCGACGGTGACTTACGATGAGCATCTCACGCTCGTGCGCCGCGCCGTGGAAATTGCGCGGAAGCGCTGCCAGGTGGTCGCGGGCGCCGGCTCGAACTCCACGCGGAAATCCATCGAGATGGCGCGCGCATGCGAGGCGGCGGGCGCGGATGCATTGCTGCTCGTGGTGCCCTACTACAACAAGCCGACCCAGGAAGGCCTCTACCGGCATTTTCGCGCCATCGCAGAGGAGACGAAGCTGCCGATCATGCTGTACTCGGTGCCTTCGCGGACCGTGACAGAGATCGGTGTGGAGACCGTGAAACGCCTGGCCGCGGACTGCGCGAACATCACGGCCATCAAAGAGGCCGGCGGCACTCCGGAGCGGGTGAGCGCGATGCGGCAGGTGCTCCCGCCGGCGTTTGCGATTTTCAGCGGAGACGATTCCCTTACTCTGCCGTTCCTCGCGGTTGGAGCGGTCGGAGTCGTGAGCGTCGCCTCCAACGCCATCCCGGCGGAGGTTTCCCAGTTGGTGCAGAAATTTCTCACGGGCGATGCCCCCGGCGCACTCCTTCTGCACGACCGTTTCTACCCGTTTTTCAAGGAAATCTTTGCGGAACCGAATCCTGTTCCCATCAAGCAGGCGCTCCAATGGCTGGGCGTCATCACCAGCGCAGAAGTACGCGGCCCGCTCTGTCCACCCACGGAGGCGACCGCGGCGAGTCTACGCGCGTTGATGCAGCGTCTCGGATTAATCTAGTCTGAGGCGCGACGGGCAGGTAGGGCCACTGGATGCCGAGATACCGCATGCTAAGCTGGCGGATGCGCCGCGCTTTCCGCTCCGCCGTTGCCGGTCTCGGGCTCTTCCTTTGCGTGGGCTCGGGACAGGCCCAAAATGTCGCCGAGGAAGGGCTCAAGGAAGTTCGGTTCAGCGACCTTTCCAGCACGGAGTTGAATGCCCTCGGCCAGGCCGCCCTCGCGCTGCGGCGGGACGATTGGAAGCATGCGGAGACCGAGAACTTCATTCTCCATTTTCTCGACGGACCCAGCGCGCGGCAGGTGGGGGTGGAAGCGGAGTTTTACTTCCGGGTCATCGCCAAGGATCTCGACAAAACCGGGGTGCGGGCGGAGCGAAAGGCGAAGGTGTTTATCTTCGATCCGGGCACGTGGGCAGACTTCAAACGCACGCTCAATCTCGATCCGCTGACGGGAGGAGCGCACTTGAATGGAGAGCTCTTCCTGTCCCGCACCGGCGAGCAGACGCAGGGTCCGACCCTCGGACACGAAATTGCCCACCTCGTTCTCGAGCGCTTCTACGGCAGCCGCGCCGTTCCGCTCTGGTTGAATGAAGGGTACGCCGAGTACATCTCGAATGTGCTCTACGCGGCCTTCTACCGCGCCCGCAAGTACAACGCCCGCCCGCGCCTCCCTCCGCTCCAGCCCGAAGATTTCATCCCGATTGAACAACTCACGGGATTCACGCGCTACCCGGTCGGCGACAAGGCGATGATTGCTTTTTACATCGAGTCCCAGCGGCTTGTGGCGTTCCTGCAGGCGGGGGGGAAGGAGAACTTTCGCGCCTTCCTCGAGGCGATCACGAAAGGCAGCTATTTTGAATCGGCGCTCGATGCGGGTTACGGCGGGCGTTTCGGCACGCGGCACGAACTGGAGGAAAAATTCAAGGCAGAACTGTTCAAGACGCCGTAATTGTCGACAATTCCGGCTCGCGCCGCTGAGCCCGGCGTGATCTCATTCCCTTCCCCTCCACCCGCATGGCCGAATCCGGTGAAGCCAAGAATGCCGTTCGTTTCGGGCGCTACAGTGTCCCTGTAGACGCCCAAGGCGAGCCTTTGGAGCTCGGCCGCGGCGGCATGGGCGTCACCTACCGCGCCCGCGACACGAAGCTCGACCGCGACGTGGTGCTGAAAGTCGTCAGCGGCTCGTTGCGGAATAATTCACAGGCCCGCCAAAAATTCCTGCGCGAGGCCCGCCTGCTCGCGCGCATGAGCCATCCGCACATCGCGGCCGTCCACGACATCGGCGAGGACAATGGCCAGGACTATTACGTGATGGAGTTCATCGACGGCGAAGATCTCGGCTCGCGCGTGAATCGGATGGGGTCCGTCCAGGTGGGGATTGCGCTCGAGATTACCCGGCAGGCGGCCGATGCGCTGGCGGCGGCGTGGAAGCAGGGGCTGATCCACCGCGACATCAAGCCGGCAAACATCATGCTCGCGAAGAGCGATGGGGCGGTGAAGGTCAAAGTGATCGATTTCGGGCTCGCCAAGGCCGTCGGTTCGGCCGCGGAGGACTTCACGCGCATCACCCTGACCGGCGAGATGAGCGGTTACAGCCCGGCGTTCGCCAGCCCGGAACAGATCGAAGGCGAGGAAGTCGACACCCGCTCAGACATCTACTCGTTGGGAATCACGCTTTGGTATCTCCTGGCCGGTCGTCCGCCTTTTAGCGGCACGTCCCGGCGGCAGGTGGAGAACGCCCACATCAGTCAGCCGCCGCCGGTGCACACGATCGAAGGCAGTGTTCCGCCGCCGGTCGTGTCGCTGCTGAAGAAGATGCTCGCCAAAACGCGCGAAGAGCGTCACGCGAATCCCGAGGAACTGGCCGATGACCTCCGCGAGTTGGTGAACTCTGATGTCGTCAAGCACGCGTACGATACGCTCGCCTTCTCTCAGACCGTGCACCAAGGGCGGGCGCCGTCGAAGGGTTCCAAACAAATTTGGAAGGTCGTAATGTTCGCCGCACCGGCCTTGGCGCTGATCATCCTGGTGTTGACGCTGGCCATGGTCCGCAACCGGTCAGTGGGTGGCAAGGATCCCGCGCTGGTTCCGCCCGTCGCGGCGACGCCCGTGCCCGACACTCCCCCGACCGGCTCCGAAGCAGGCCCGACCGCCGGCGGCAACGAGCCGAACACCGCGCGCGCCGATTTCATCGAGAACAGCCTCGGCATGCGGTTTGTCGCGGTTCCGGGAGCCAAGGTCCTTTTCAGTATCTGGGAAACGCGGGTGCAGGATTTCGAGGCCTTCACGAAGGCGAATCCGACCTACGATGCCGGCCCCGGCTGGAAGGATCCTTATTTTCCGCAAAGTCCCCTGAATCCCGTGGTCTTCGTGAGTTGGGATGACGCGGTGAAGTTTTGTGACTGGCTGACAATAAAGGAACGTGCCGATGGATCGCTTAGCGCCAACGAGGCCTACCGGCTGCCAACCGATGAGGAGTGGAGCATCGCGGCTGGGCTGCGAAACGAGAATGGAGACTCCCCCGAGGCGCGCGACATGCGCGCGAAGGACGCCTATCCCTGGCGGGGATCGAAGTGGCCGCCCGCCGCGGCCGGGAACGTGGGGAATTACGCGGCCTCGCTCAAGATCCCCGGCAAGACTTCGCCCAACACCATGCCGGTCGGTTCCTTCGAGCCGAATGTGAACGGCATTTTTGACCTGGGCGGAAATGCCTGGGAATGGGTGCAGGACTGGTACGATGGCGACAAGGGCTCCCGCAAGACGAAGCGGGTTTTGCGCGGCGCCTCCTGGCTCGATAATTCGCCCAGCTATCTGCTTTCCTCCTGCCGTCAGCATGAGACTCCCGAGACTCGGCTGAACGCCTACGGCTTCCGCGTCGTGCGCACTACGCCTTACTCCCGTTGAGGGTGGCGGAGTCGCGTTCCGGGCTGCCTTTGTCTCGATTGCTTCTGCGCCGCTGACTCGCCAGGCGGGGCGGTCTGTGCTCCCTTGGCGCGCTTCCGCCGAGTCCCCTCGGCGCCACAGTTTTCTCCCCCATGGAATCCGCCCAAAGTTTCGTTCACTCCGTCGAGCAGGGAAAGGCCGCGCGCGTCATTCGCATTGCGGTGGTCGTGTTCGTCTTGCTCAGCATCGCGCTCCTCCTGCTGCTCGCACGTTTTCGGGGATTCAATCACATGGAAGCGATGGACCAGGCCCAGGTGGCTCGACAGATCGCGAACGGAAAGGGTTGGACGACGAAATTCATCCGCCCGCTCGCGCTGGCACAGATGGAAGGTCACCTCGGCGTGCGGCCGAACCTCGCGAAGGGTGATCTGCCCGATACTTTCAACCCGCCGCTTCCCTCGCTGCTCAACGCCCTGCCGATCAAGCTTTCCGGGAATGAGATGCTGTTTGCCGCCGGCACTTACGTGCCGGTCGAGGAACGGTGGATCGCGGCCTTCGCGATGCTGACGTTTTTCGGTTCCGTCTGGGTCTTCTTCATCCTCGCGCGCCGGATCTTCGATCAGCGTCTCGCGCTCATTGGGTCAGGCTTGCTTCTGGTCTGCGATTTGTTCTGGCAGTTCACCGTCAGCGGCCTTCCGCAAATGCTCCTGTTGCTCGCCTTCATGGGCGCGCTTTACGCGATGGCGCGCGCCATCGAGGATAACCTCGCGGGAAAACTTGCCACCCCATGGTTCGCGCTGCTCGGCGGCCTTTTCGGAGTCATGGCCCTCTGCCATAGCCTGGCCTGTTGGCCGTTTCTCGGCTTCTTGATTTTCGCGACGGTTTATTTCCGTCCCCGCGGCCTCTCGGTCGGCGTGATGATGCTCGTTTTTGCAGTGGTCGTTGCCCCCTGGCTCATCCGCAATTTTCAGGTCAGCGGGAGCATCCTGGGCACGGGTCAGTATTGGATTTACGACCAGGTGCGGGGCGGCGCGTCCATTCTGTTCCGCAGCAATTCCCTCGAGTGGGTGAATGAAGTGACGCCCATGTGGTGGCGCCCCAAGGTTCAGGCCGGGCTGCTCGCTCAATTTGGCGGCGTATTTTCCCTTCTGGGCGGCAGCTTGGTCGCACCGCTCTTTTTCATCGCGCTGCTGCACCCCTTCAAGCGCGCGGAAACGGCCCATCTGCGCTGGGCGATTCTCGCCATGTGGCTGGTGGCGGTCTTTGGCATGGCTCTCTACGGGCTGCCCCCCTCGGGCGGGGGCGCCGGGATCGATGCCCTCTCCGCCAATTCCCTCCACGTGCTCTTCATTCCTCCGATGACCGCTTTCGGTCTCGCCTTTCTGCTCATCATGGTGAGCCGCCTGGAATTCAGTTCCGTCCCGCTGCTCCGGCTCGGGTTTCTCGTTGGACTGTTTGTCTTCTCAGCCTTCGGATTGATCACGTCGCTGCTGCCCTCTACCCAGAGCCCCATCCGCTTCCCCCCTTATTATCCCCCGGTGGAAAATCAGGTGGGCAAATGGTCCGACGAACAGGAAATCCTGGTGTCCGACCAACCCTGGGCGGTGGCCTGGTACGGCAATCGCAAGACCCTTTGGCTGCCGTTCAAGCTCACGGATTTTGTCCAGATGGTCGATTATCGCACCCTCGGTGCTCCCATCAGCGGTTTGCTGATCTCCCCCACGACCGGGCACCTCCGGACCTTCCCGGATATTATCCGGGGAGAGTACAAGGATTGGTTCCCCGTCATTTTTCGGAGTCCACCCCCGACCTTTCCCATGCGGGAATTCGTGCCGTTGCCTCCAGACGGCGAATTCGTTTTCTTCTCGGACCGAAAGCGCTGGGAAGCCGCGCCCAAGTAACCGGGTAAGACTCGGTCTGACCAGCGGCGTCTTTGCGCCGGGGCCGAGTCATGTCTACAGTAGACGTTTCGATGCCCGCCGCGAAATCGCCTCCAGCTCCAGAATCGCTCCTCGATTTCGAAGGGGCGATGCAAAATTTGGAGACGATTGTGGCGCGCATGGAATCGAGCCGGTTACCTCTCAACGACTTGCTCGTCAGCTACGAAGAAGGCACCAAACTCGTCAAAATCTGCACCGAGCACCTGAGCGCCGCCGAGCAGCGGATCGAAATCATCACGCGCAGCTCCCAGGGTGAACCCGGTGTCGCTGTTCTCACCTCCCGTCCGGCGGGTGCAGCCGGGAATCCCCCCGAAATCCAACGGAAGTCGGCCCGTCCGGCCCCAGTCAAATCTCCCACCTCCAGCCAGCCCACGAACGATGAAGTCTCTCTCTTCTGATCTCGGAATCGCCCTTGCCAAGGACGCTTCCTCCGAGCCCACCGCCGCCGCTCCGGTCGAAGTGCCCCCGCCCGCGTGCCCGGTGCTCTCGCGAATCAATAGTCCGGCTGACGTAAAGGCGTTGCAGGAGAATGAACTTCCCCAACTCGCCCAGGATATGCGCGAGGCGCTCATCTACGCGATGAGCGAGAGCAATCCGACTTCTCTGGGCGGTCACCTCGGCCCGAATCTCGGGGTTGTCGAGCTCACCATCGCGCTCCACCGCGTCTTCGAATCCCCGAAGGATAAAATGCTCTGGGACGTCTCCCACCAGTGCTACGGCCACAAGCTCCTTACCGGCCGGCGCGACCGCATGGATACCATGCGGCAGTACGAAGGTCTTAACGGCTTTCTGCTCCGGACGGAAAGCGAACATGATTGTTACGGTGCCGGGCACGCCGGCACCGCGCTCTCGGCCGGCCTGGGCATGGCCGTCGCGCGCGATCTCAAGGGCACCGATGAAAGCGTCGTCGTGGTGGCGGGCGACGCCGCCTTCACCTGTGGCGTGAGCTATGAAGCGCTGAACAACATCGCGAGTTCCACCCGCAAGTTCATCGCCATCCTGAACGACAATGAATGGTCCATCGCCAAGAATGTCGGGGCCATTGCGCATTATCTCAATAACATCGCGACGAGCCCGACCTACCGGGGTCTGCATGAGCGCGCGGCCAATTTCATCAAGAAGATCGGGGGCGATTCCGCCCTGAAGTTTGCCCACAAGGTCGAGGAAGGCGTCAAGGGCCTGCTGCTGCCGAGCGTCATCTTCGATGACCTCGGCATCCGTTACTACGGCCCGATCGATGGCCATGACACGACTCTCCTGATCAAGACGCTCGAGTTCCTCAAGACGCAGACCGAGCCGGTCATCCTGCACATTCTCACGCAGAAGGGACGGGGCTTCGAGCCCGCCCTGCAGCAGCCCGACAAGTACCACGGCCTCGGCAAATACAACATCGTGACCGGCGCGACCGCTCCGGCCGATCTCCCGACGTATTCGGAGTACTTCGGAAAATCGCTCGCGAAATTCGCCAACGACAACCAGCGCATCGTGGCGATCACCGGCGCGATGCCCACCGGCACGGGCCTGGTCCATTTCGGGAAGGTGCATCCGAAGCGCATGTTCGACGTGGGCATCGCCGAAGAGCACGCCGCGCTTTTCGCCTGTGGCATGGCCACCCAGGGCCTCAAGCCCTATCTCGCGATTTACAGCACCTTCATGCAGCGCGCTTACGACATGATCATTCATGACATTGCGCTGCAAAACCTGAACGTCTGTCTCTGCATGGACCGTGCTGGGCTGAGCGGCGATGACGGCCCCACGCATCACGGACTCTTCGATATCGGTTATCTCCGCCATGTGCCGAACATCGTCTTTATGCAGGCCAAGGATGAGGACGAATTCGTTGATATGCTCTGGACGATGAGCCACTACAACGACGGGCCGATTGCGATCCGTTATCCCCGCGGAGCGGGCACGGGGGCCAAGCCAAAGGAAACGCCCAGGTTGCTCGAGGTCGGCAAGGCCGAGGTCGTCAAACACGGCACGCAGGTCGCCATCTTCGGACTCGGCAATATGTGCCAGCTCGCGGAAAAGGCCGCCCAAATGCTGGAGAAGGACGGGATCTCCACGGCCGTGATCAACCCGCGCTGGATCAAGCCGATGGATGCCGCCACGCTCGAGTTTTTCGCGCGCAGTGTCGACGTGATCGCCACGATGGAGGATCATGTCCTGCACAACGGATTCGGTGCCGCCGTGATGGAGCACCTCTCCGAAGCTGGCATCACCACGCCGGTTGTGCGGGTCGGCTGGCCGGATCAGTTTGTCGAGCACGGCAGCGTGAACGTCCTGCGCAAGAAGCACGGCATTACGTCCGAAGCGCTGGTGGAGAAGGTGAAGGCCAAGCTCGCCTTGAAAAGCGGCGGCCGACCCGTTGCGGCGAACGCGGCGTAGGGCGCTGCTGCGGCAGAAAAGACGATAGCCAATAGCCGATCGGCGCTACCGCCGCTGCGGAGGAGCAGACCTTTCGCTCTTGGCGATTGACGCTCGGCTATCTCGGCTATCTCGGCTATTGGCTCTCGGCGAATGCCCGCCGCCGGCCTCAAAGCGCCACGAGCATCAGTCGCGCGCTTTCGCGATCCGCGGTGCGCGCTTCGGGACAGGCGAGAAACTCGTTGAGAGCGGATTTCGCCTGGGCTTTCTCTCCGCGTTCCGTTCGTAGCTCGACCAGCCGCTTGATCACCGTCCAGGCACTTGGGCACCAGGCCCGCGCCTGCCCGAGCCGGCCCAGGGCGAGGTCGGCGCGCCCCTCCGCGTACGCCCGCTCCGCCCAACGCAGATGGAACTGAGCAGCCGCTTGCGCCAGGCGTTCGTGCGGGCCTGCCGCCTGCACCATGGCCTCGCGCAAAAGCCGGTCGCCTTCGACGAAATCCTCGTCGCTTTCCGTCGCGCTCACGAGCGCGCTGGCCACTTCGGATGCGGTCGCCAGCAGGGTGGGGCGGGCGGCCACGAGCCTGCGCGCGGCGGCACTCTTCCCCGCTTGGAAAAGGCGGAGCGCCAGCAGCGTGGGAAGCTGACTGCGCAGTTCCGCCTGCAGCTGGAAATCGCCCGCAATCCGCCACGCGGGGGCTTCCAAATCGTCCCCGGGCATCTTCTCGAGCAGTTCGAGCAGGGGGGCGAGATCACGCGCATTGGGATTTCGAAACGCGATTTTAAGCACCCGGCGGGCCTCGGCGAAGTCACCTGCCTCGGTGCGCAGGCGCGCGAGCTGAAAATGCAGCGGCAGCGCTTCACCGTGCGGGGAAAGGCGAACCGCGAGTTCGAGCGCGTCCAATGCGCCCGGGCGATCACCCAGATCGAGCCGCAAGGGCACGAGCAGGCGGAGGATCGAGGGGTTGATGAGCCAGCGCAACTGGGCCTCCGCCAACGCGGCGCGCGCCTCCGCCGTCCGACCCGCCCGATGCAGGGCGGCAGCGTATGCAACCGCGAAGGCGTCGTTGTGCGGATAGCGCCGGAAAACGCGTTCAATGGCCTCGACGGCTTGCGCCAGCAGGCCACAGCGGCGGAGCTGATTCTCCAGGGCACAGAGCGGTTGCCCGGCCGGCTCGGGTGAGGCGGTGACCGCGTCCGGCCGCGCGAGATATTGCCTGGCCGCTTTGAGGAGCTCATCCTTGCGCTCGCGCGCCGCGAGCAGGGCGGTGAGGCGCTGACCTGCGGCCGCTTCGCCCGCGCCCTCGTGCCACTCGCGGGTGAGTTCGCGCTCGAACGCGTCTTCCGTGTGATGCTTCTGGGCGAGGGCCGCGCGCACGTTCCAAGCCATCGACTGCAGTTGCGGGGTGGTGGCGGCCTGCCGCAGTCGATTTATTTCGTGCGCGTAGGCCGCCGCGTCTTCCGCCGGCGAGAGGTAATTCTCGAGCAGGGTTTGCGCGAGGTTCAGCCGCACCTGCGGCTCCCGGCTCTTTTGCGCGGCCTCCTGCAAAAGCTCGATCGCAAAAGTGCGTTCACCGTTCTCGGTAAAGACACCCGCGAGGGGCACGGCGTAGCCGTGCTGGCCGGCCCGGATCAGGCCCAGCGCTATCTCCCGGGCCGTCTCGGCACGGCCTTGCAGGAGCAAAAGGCGCACGGAACGGCTGGCCACCTCCGACGAAACCGGCCCGCCGCGTCGCTGGGTCAAGTCGAGGAGGCGCAGCGCCTCGGCGGGGTGGCCGCGACGTTCCTCGAGCGCGGCCAGGTTTTGCACAGCATACGCGTAGTTGGAGTCGCGCTCGGGGATCGCACGCAAATGGGCGGCAGCTTCGTCGAGCAAGCCCGCCCGCTCGCAGTTTTGCGCGAGCCGCTGGCGAAAGTAATTCTCCCGTTGATTGATCTGCAAATGGCGCTCGAGGAGCTCGCGTGCGGCGCGCAAGTTGCCCAGCTTCTCCTCGAGATCGACGAGCTGCAGGACGATGTCGCGCGGGTTTACTCCGGTTCCGGGTTGAACGCGCGTGAGCTGCCGCTCGAGCATTTCGCGCAACCCGGCAAAATCGCCCATGGCGCGCAGCGCGGCGGCTGCTCCCCGCCAATGGTCGGCGTTGCCTGGTTCCAGGGCGAGGAGGTATTCCCGGAGTTGCAGGGCCGGGCCGTGCATTTGGCGGCTGGCGAGCGCACCCGCGAAGGTCGTGACCTCGTCGAGCGCGGGCTGGGTGGCGAGGTATTGCGCGATCTGGCTGGCGGTCTCACCAGGCGAGGCTTCCGACCACTCCAGCATGTGCAGGCGGTGCTTCAGTTCACGGCGCAAATCGCGGGTCCGATCGTCGGTCGCGCCTCCCGCCAGCGGCCCCGCGAGAGCGCCGCGCCAGAGATGAATTGCCAGCGCGGGCATCTGGCCGAGATCCAGGCGGGTGCCATTGGCGAGGGCAGCCGCGAGGTGCCGCCCCGCGAGCGGCGTCTCCTGGGCCAGGAACCCGTTCGCCGCGTTCAATTCGGAATCGCGCGCCAGCGCGGGACGTAAGGCGAGCCAGCGGTCGAGGGCGGCGCAGGCGGCTTTTGTCTCCCCGGCGAGGCCGTGCAGCCAGGCGCCCACCAGCGCGGATTGCGCGGGGCCGGACGTCGCCGCGGACTGGGCGCGTTGAGCATCGGCCCAGCGCGAACGGTCGGCCGCGGGCTGGAGGAAGAAAGCGAGGCGCAAAGCCTCGAAATACGGCAGGTCCAGGGAATCGCCGTTGTTCACGCCATCCAGCCCGAAGCGAAGCACCGTGCGCGCGTTATCGGATTCGCCCAGGAAGAGAAACCAGCGTGCGATCTCCGCGGCATAGGCCGCGCGATTCGTGCGGGTTTGCACGAGAAAACGCGACCCCAAGTCGGCCGCCTCGCGGTAGCGGTGCTGCGCGGCGAAAATCCGCGCCACCGCCTCGCCCCAGAGCGTGAACCGGGAACGAAACTGGGGCGGGAACAAAGCCGCGACCAGCCCGGGGGGAACCGGCTGCGCGAGTCGCACGCGCAAAAACACCTCCACGCCGTCAAGCATCCAGGCTCGGCGCTGAAGCTGGACGTCGCGCTCCGCGGGGGCATTCAACCAGGCGCCCAGCCGCTCGAATTGGCCGCCTTCCAGCGCGACGGCGACGAAGCCGCGGCCCTGCTCATCGCCGGGCGGCTGTGTGTCGAGCCACGTCAGCACGAGGTCGGCGCGGCCAGCATGAAACCACGCGGCCAGCGCGGCGCTGGGTTCCGCCGCGGCGCGGGCGCGCCAGCGCTCGGTCCACGCCGCCAGCGTCTTGGGCTCGCGCTCCGCCGCCACGAGGCGCCCCAGCATGGCGACCGCTTCCAGGCGCGGGCGCAGATCGGGTGATTTTCCCGTTGGCTCCAAGGGGGGAGGCGGCTCGAAACGCGCCGCCACGCGCGGCCGCGATTCGCCGATCTCCACCGGGAGCCGCAGCTTGGCGCCGGCCGGCTCGGGTTCCGAAACCTCGAGAAACTGTTCGAGCGCGGTTCGGGCCCGACGGGGTTCGCCGGCCTCGGTATTGAGCTGGGCCAGCCGGAGAATGCGCGTCGCGTCCGTGGCATCGAGATTCGCGAGGCGCTGCAGCAACTCACGTTCGCGCGCCGCATCCCCGGTCTTCCGGAAGTGTTCCACGGCGCGTTCCAGCGCGGCAATATCGCGCGGAAAGCGCGCCACAATTTGCAGCCAGGTTTCCGCCGCGGCCGGCAGGTCGAGCGCGCTTTCCTCCAGTCCGGCGAGTCGCTCCAGATTCTCCGCGGTCCCTTGTCCGGGCAGGCGCAGGAGCCGGCGTTGCTGGCGCAGGGCCGAAGCGAGATCGCCGCGGTCCTCCGCGGTTGCGACCAAGTCCTGCAGGGCATTGGCGGGTTGCGGGGCGGAAAAATAGGCCCGCTGTTGCAGCGCATAAGCGTCCGCTTCGCGTCCCTGCGCGCGCCGCACCTCGGCCAGCGCCGCGAGGGCAAAATAATCCTGCGGCGCGCCCCGCAGTCTGGTCTCGGCGCGCGCCGCCAGCCAATCGAGCAGTCCCGCATTCCGGCAATAGCTGAGCAGATCGCGGAACGCCTCGAGTCGGCGCCGTGGATCGCTTTCACCATCCACCCCGGCGGAGATCAGTTCCGCTGCGCGCGTTTTGCCCCCCACTTTCTCAAGCGCCACGATGAATTGCGAGCGCAGCTCACCGCGCCGGGCGGGGGCGGCGGCGGCGTAGGCGCGCTCCCAGGCGGCGACGGCATCGAACCAGCGCTCCGCCCGTTGCAGGGCATCGGCGAGATCGACCAACGGCTCGGGCGCACCCGGCTGCTCGCGCTCGAGTTCGCGCAACAGATCGATGCCTTCGTCGACGTCACGATTCTCGATCCGGGCCCGCGCGAGGGCCCGACGGTGCGCGCGACTGTGGGCGGGATCGATCTTAACCAGTTCGGCCAGTTGTTCGGTCACGACGTGTTTGCGGCCGCTCTCGCTGGCGAGACGCACCACGAGCTCGCGCGCGGCGGCCAGGGCGGGGAATCGTTTCACGACCCGCAGCGCGGTCTCGAGGGCGATTTCGGTTACGCCTGCCCGGGCCTGGAAGCGCGCCAGCCGAAGACCATCTTCCGGGCGCGCCTCGGGTTGCCGGGCGGCGTACTCGAGTTCGTTGAGAAAGTCGCGCACGACCGGGTTGTCCGCGGCGGGCACCGAGATACGTCCGCCGCCGCTTGGCGGGGTGGAGGACTGCAAGGGAACTCCGCTGGCCTGGAGCAATTGGTAGAGCCGTTCCTCCGCCTCCAGCCGCTCGGAATCGGCCGTCGCGTTGGCCGCGGCCTCTTCGAGCACCCGCCGCGCCTGCGAGCCGTCACCCTCCTGCACCAGAAGATCCGCGAGGGCGATGCGCCAGGCTTGGGGAGCGGCGGGCTGCAACGCCAGCGCCTCCTTCAGCATCGGTCTGGCTTCGGCGCTAAATCCTTTCGCCCGGAGTCGCGAGGCGGCTGCCTCCAGGCGGCCCGCCCGCGCCGCGGGAGCCTCGCCCGTGCGGGCTGCAGTCCAGCGTTCCAGCAAGGATTTCGCGGCGGCGCTCTTGTGCTGGGAAAAATAGAAGTCGGCGAGAGCCAGGAGCGCCTCGTCGCTGGCCGGGTTGCGCTCGTGTTCCGACACGAACATCGCTTCCCCCTCGGCGTCGAAATGATTGCGCTGATAGAACGCCGCCACCGCGGCGCGCGCCGCTTCGTCGCCGCCCTGGGTGGCAACGTAACGGCCCAACCGGGCGGTCGCCTCCCCGCCACGACCGAGTTGCACATCGAGGTCCGCCCGAGCGAGCACGAGGTCGAGCGGAGGCTTCGGAGCCTCGCGCAGGAGCCGGTCGTATTCGTCCGCCGCACGCTGCCAGTCCCCCCGCTCCGCCAGGAGTCGGGCGAATTTGAGCCGGGCTTGGCGATCGCGCGGCGCCAGCGCCAGGACGCGCTCGAGGCCGGCGGCCTGGGCCGTCGAGTCGCCCAATTCCTCCTGCAGTTCCGCCAGGCGCAGCACCCGCGCCAGATCGCGCGGCGCCGCTGCGGCCTCGCGTTCCCACGCGGCGATGAGTTCCGCCTCGCGTCCGGCCCGCTGGTAAAGCCGGATCAAGGCCAGTTGCAATTCGCCCCGGCGCCAATGGCCGCGTCCCGTCAGCGCCAGCGCCTGCTCGAGCGCGTCGCGTGCCGCCTCGAAGTCGTCGTGCAGTTGATGGAGACGGGCCAGCTCGCGCCACGCCTCCAGCCGTTCCGCGGGCGAGCCACTTTTGGCGATGGCCGTCCAGGCATCGAAGGCGCGCTCGAGCTGGCCGGCCTGCTCGAGGGATTTCGCCAGTTCGGCCCGCAAGGAGAAGTTGCCAGGCTCGAGCGCCGCCGCCTGTTCCCACGCGCCAACGGCTCCCGCGGTGTCGCCCTGCGCGTTCCGGGCGGCGGCCAGGCGGAGCAGGATCTCGGCACGCTTTGGGTCATTCGGCAAAAAGCGCTCGAGCGCGGACGCAAGCGCGGCGGCGATTCCCGCCGGATTCGAGTCGGCCGCGGAGAGGTCGGCCAGCATGAGCCAGGGCAGGGGACTCTTGGGATCGAGTTTGGCGGCGCGTTCCGCCGCGGTTCGGGCGTCCGCGTTCCGGCCGGCTTTGCGCAGCAGTTGCGCCAGAAGCAGGGCCCGCGGGAAGTCCGGCGCGTTCTCGTAGGCCTGCAAGAGCTGCGCCGAGCGACCCTTCTCCTGGTGCCAGTCCCAGAGGCGGTCGAGCATGGTGCTGCTCGTCGGGTTTCGCTCCGCCAGCTCGCGCAGGCGCTGGGCTGTGCGTTCCTCCCCCGGAGGCGTCTCCGCGGCGCCGAGCGCGACAACGCAGCCAAATAAGATCAACAAACCAAAGCGCATGGAGACGGGGCCAAAGAGGGAATGAAGAGGATTGCCGCTTCTACGCAATCGCCGGGCGCGTGATTCCGCTCCCTTGACGCGATTTGTGCGCCCGGCCGAAAGCGCTGGAGCACGAGGAAACGCTTTCACGCTCCGGTCTCGCTTCGCCCGAATCTGCCCGTATCTTCGCGCGTGCTCACGCCGACAAAGAAAAAGCAGCCTTATCCCGTTCAGCCGGCGCTGCGCCATTATCTTGCCGCCTATACCCGCGAGGCGCGTCTGCCGGTCGATTACGAGAGCCTGAGCCACCACTCCGAGAGCTATCCGCTGCTCGACCGGGAGGGGCGGGACACGCTCTGGCGGACGGTTTCATTCCCCCCTGGCGAGGCGAAGGAAGTCTTTCAGGGCTTGCGCGATATCTACGCCCTCCTGCGCGCCAGCGGTGACACCAAGCGGATGAGCCATCTCGCGGTCAGCCGGGTGGACTACTGCGAGTTCGGCAATTCCAAGCCATTCCGGGTTCGCATCGTGAACCTGCTCAACGACAACCAGGACTACTTCTACGTGAAGCGCGCCGACGCTTCGCGCATTTACGGGCTCGAGCTCGAACACCTGCTTTCGCCGAACCGGATGCATTTCATGGTCTGGGGGGACACCCTCGTGGAGGAGCACGTGGTAGGTCTGCCGGGCGATCAGTTCATGCGGGAGCACCTGGGAGATCCCGGGTTCAAGGAAGTCCGCATCGCGAAGGAATTCGTGAAATTCAACGAGCGTTGCTCGATCCGCCTGCTGGGCGACATGCGCAGCTACAACTATCTCGTCGATATCACGCCCGATTTCGAGGAGGTGCAGTACCGCATTCGCCCGATGGATTTCGACCAGCAGTGCTTCGATGGACGGCGGAAATTTTATCTGCCGAAGCTCTTCAAGGAGAACAACCCGCTGATCTACTTCGGCATCAAGCACCTCGATACCACCTCGGTGGAGCAGTACGAGAACGAGGAGCGAAGCCTGATCGCGCTGCGCATGAAGGTGGAGCGCAACCGGCTCGGCCAGCTTCTCGAAGCGATGTGCGCCGAGCCCCTGGCGCCGCCGGAGAAGATCCTGCAATTGCGGGCCGAGATGGCGGAATTCCACCTAAACCCGGATTTCCACTTCTGCCGCAACATGGGCGAGATCCTGAAAATGAACCTGCAGATGAAGGTGCCGGAGGCGGTGAGCCTGGAGTGAGCGCACGGGAAGTGACGCGATGAGAGCGGGGGAAATTTGCGTGCCTCTGCTTCGGGGCGAGAGTGCACGGTGACGGAATTCCCGATCAATCAGGACGACCCGGCCGCGAAAACGGTGGGCCGCCGCCAGGCGGTTCGCGACCCGCTTCGCTATGGACTCGCACTCCAAAAGACGCTGAACGTTCTGCAGCGCACGAGCGGAAGGGGGCTCTGCCCCAAGGGAGTCTTTCGCTTTCGAACCCACGAGGAGGCAGACGCATGGATGGAGAAAATGCTGGCCCGGTACCAGGGACCGAAGACCTAGAGCCGCGTGCTCCCGAGGAGCGCGACCTTGTTGCGCTTTGCGCACAATTGAACGCGTTGAAGGCGCGGTATGTCGTGATCGGTGGGTTTGCGGTGATTACCGCGGGCCATCTGCGGACGACCGGCGATCTCGACATTCTCATCGATTCATCGCTCGAGAACGAAGCACTGGCGTTTCAAGCGATGGAGGTATTCCCGGACAAGGCAGTCCGGCTGCTCGATCCTGGCGATGTGGCCCGCTACAACGTCGTGCGGATCGCGGACGAGGTGATCGTGGACTTGCTCCATTCCACGTGTGGCATCGACTATGCGGAGGCGGCGAAGGATATTGTCGTGCGCGAGCTCCAGGGTGTTCCGATCCCCTTTGCCTCCCCGCGGCTTCTTTGGCGGATGAAGAAACCCATCTCACGGACAAAAGATCTTTCGGATCTCAAGTTCCTTTCCGACCTTTTTGCTGCTCGCGGGGAAACGCCGCCGGAATGCTGATCGAACTTCAGCTGGGCATGGCATCTTTCATTCACTTTTCTCTTACTTTCGGCCCCGCTGTTTGTCGCGGCACTGCTGTTCGTTATCGGCCTCGTGACCAAGGCGCGATGGCTCCTGATTGCGGCCCCGGTCGCGGCAATTGGATTCGTGATTGTTCTGGGCTCGGTTTTTCGCGCGCGGCCGGTAGGCAATTTTGACTTTCAGGGTGTCCGCTTCGAGTTTGTCGAGAGTTTTGGAGGCGATGAGATCTGCGTTGAACTCCATTCAACCGGCCCGGGAACAAGGCGGGGAGCTGTGCCAATGGGTTTTCGCGAATCAAATCCAGATTACGAGTTCATCCATTCGGCTTCGCTCGGAAAACTTTGGATCCGCGCCGCGCATCCGCCACCGCCATTGGCAGCCGTATGCAATTTGAAGACCGGTGAGCTCCACGGTTCCCTCGGGAACGTAAGTTTCAACTTGATGCTGCCTGATCCTCCCGCAGACGCCGTTTTGGTCGGAAAGGTCCAGCTCAGTGTGATGTACTGACTCGGGAGGGCTGTTTTGGCTTGGTGAATCGAGAGAGTGCTCGGCTGTCTCCAAAGGGTCTCTCGTATTACGCGAACGGTCTTAGACCAAAAACGGATTCGTCTTCCGCTCACGCCCGATGGTCGTGGCCGGTCCATGCCCCGGCAAGACCCGCACATCATCCCCGAGCTTGAACAGCTTGCCCCGGATCCCGCGCAGCAGCTCCTCGTGGTCGCCAAAGGGCAGATCGGTCCGGCCGATGGAGCCCGCGAAAAGCGTGTCGCCGGCGATCACGGCGAGCGAGGCCTCGTGGTAAAAGCACAGACTGCCCGGACAATGACCGGGAACGAGCAGCAACTGAAACCCCACGCCGGCGTACTCGGCGTATTCGGTTTCCTCGATGTGCACGCCTTTGGCCACTTGCTCGAGATCCTGCTCGATGCCCCAGCGCCGGAAAGCCTCCTTGTCCCTCAGAAACATTTCGCCCGCAGGGTGGTAATAGACGGGGCAATGAAAGGCGCGCTCCACGGCGGCCGCTTCTTCGACGTGGTCGAGGTGCGTGTGGGTCAGGAGCAATCCCTCCACCTGCCAGCCACGGCGCCGGGCCCAGTCGACCGTGCCGGCCGGCGCGTCGAAAATCAGCCTGCCCCCGGTGGGCGTCGGAACTGCGTACGCGTTGGTTTGAAACATCCCGCCAGTGTGTGAATCGATTCGGAGCATTGGTGGAATCTTGCGAATCACGGCTCGCTTTCATGCGGAATGTGCGTCCAACTCTGGTAAATCGCTCCTGCGATGACAGAACCAAAGCCGAACAGGCTGCGAAATGTTTTGTCGGAAGGGGGTGCCTGTTCTAGCTGTTACCGATATCCGCCTATGAAATCGCCTGTTCGGCCCTTTCTCCCCTCTCTCGCCTGCGGCCTCACGCTTGCGCTTGCTTTCACGTTCGCCACACCGCGCGCTTCCGGGGCTGATCCCACCGATCCGGGACAGATCGCGGTCGCGGTGGGAAAGCTGCTCGAGCAGGGGCATTACACGCGCCATGCGATGGACGCGGCGGTTTCCGCCCAGCTCCTCAAGACTTACACGGAGACGCTCGACTACAACCACCTCTTTTTCACCCAGCGCGACGTGGCGGAATTTGAGAAGAAATACTCCACGGTTCTCTGTGATGAATTGATGCTCGGGAATCTGCAGCCCGCCTACGCGATCTACGACATCTACAAGAAGCGCGTGCAGGACCGGGTCGCGAAGGTCAAGGAGTCGCTCAAAAAGACCAAGTTCGAATTCACCAGCAATCGCACCACCGATCTGAATCGCGCCAAGGCCGCCTGGCTGAAGGACGACGCCGACGGCGACCAGCTCTGGGCCAACCGGCTCGAAGGGGAACTTCTCGCTGAGTCCCTCAACGACAAGGCGACGGAAACTCCGGTGCAGGTGGTGACCCGCCGTTACGACCGCCTCCTCCGCTCCCTTGGTGAGCAGACGAAGGAGGACGTGATGAAGTTCTTCCTTAACTCCCTCGCGCTCACCTACGACCCGCACTCCGAGTATCTCAGCCCGTCGGAGATGGAGAATTTCAACATCAACATGCGCCTTTCGCTGGTGGGCATCGGTGCGCTCCTCCGCTCGGAGGATGGCTACGCCAAGATCAGCGAATTGATCGCGGGCGGACCGGCCCAGCTCGACGGTCAGATCAAGGTGAACGATCGCATCACGGCGGTTGCCCAAGGCAAGGATGCGAAGTTCGTCGACACCATCGACATGCGTCTCGATAAGGTGGTCGAGATGATCCGGGGGAAGAAGGGCACCATCGTGCGTCTCCAGGTGCTGCCGGCGGACGGCAAAGCGCGCAAGGTGATCGATATCCTGCGCGACGAAGTGAAACTGACCGAGCAGCAGGCCAAGGCCGAGATCATCGAAGTGAAAGGCCCGGACGGCGAAGCGCAGAAGCTGGGCTTCCTGACGCTGCCTTCGTTTTACGCCGATATGACGGCGGGACGCTCGCGCACGGCGAAGAGCACGACCCGCGATGTGCAGGCGCTGATCACGCGGATGACGCGGGAAGGGGTTTCCGGTCTCGTGATCGATTTGCGCCGTAACGGCGGGGGCTCGCTCGAGGAAGCGATCAATTTGACCGGACTCTTCATCAAGCGGGGCCCGGTCGTGCAAAGCAAGGACGCGAACAAGCAGGTGCAAGTCATGAGCGATCGGGATGGCGGCACGGTGGCCTACGCCGGTCCCTTGGTCGTGCTGGCCAGCCATCTCAGCGCCAGCGCCTCGGAAATCTTTGCGGCCGCGCTCCAGGATTACAACCGCGCCGTGATTGTGGGCGATCGCAATACGTTCGGTAAAGGCACGGTGCAGACCATGCTCGAGGTGGGCCGCTTCATGTCGCCCTTCGGCTTCAAGGCGGCCGATGCCGGCTCGCTCAAGCTGACCATCCAAAAGTTCTACCGCATCTCCGGCGGCTCCACGCAGTTGAAGGGCTGCGAGAGCGACGTGGTGCTGCCCTCGCCTTATTCCGCGCTGGACGTGGGCGAGGCTTCGCTCAAAGGCCCCCTGACTTACGACGAGGTGAAGCCGGCAGAGTTTGAGAAATGGAGCGGTCGTCCGTTTGACCTGACCGATCTGCGGGCCCGTTCCTCTGCCCGCGTCGGCGAGGATCTCGAATTCAAGTTCCTCCTCGAAGATACGCAGCGGGTGAAGGAGCGGATCGCCGCGAACACGATTTCGCTTAACAAAGCGGAACGTCAGGCGGAGATTGCCGCTGACAAGAAGCGCACCGAGGACCGCAAGCAGGCACGCCTCGCGGCCAAACACCAGGAACCGGTGGCCTTCAAACTGGCGCTCGAGGACGTGGAAAAACCGCAGCTTACGCTCGTCAAGGTGGACGAAGCGGAGAAAGCGAAGCTCCGGGCCGCCACCCGCCGCGCGAGCGAAACTCCTTCCGCGTCTGCCGATGGGGATGACTCCCTCGACGAAGACGGCCTACCGACGACCGATGGGCGCTACGACCCGGTGAAACAGGAGAGCCTCAACGTGCTGGCCGATTTGATCGAGCAGCTCCGTCGCGGCGCTCTCGCCCGGGCTCGGGAATAGTCGCCCGCCACCCAAACAATTCGGAGGCTGCAATTGTAACCGTGCGACCTGCGCAGTCTCCCGCTTTGTGAGATGAGCGCAGGAGCGCCGGACGAATCGACCGATCCGCTCCTGCCACGCGGGGCTGTCCCCGCGCTCGGCGAGCTGTTGCCAGCGCCTTCGTGCTGGCCCGCGCGAGCGACCGCAATCTCGCCACGACGTTGAACACGCTTGCGACCGCAGCGCTCGCCTTCGGGACGAAGATCAATCCGCTCTGGGCTCTCGGTGGCGCGGCGCTGTTGGGATTGTGCGGTTTGGTTTGAGACTTTCTTCCCGCGAGACGCGGTGGATCAATTGGATTCTGCGGCCGCGTTCGCCCGAATCTAGGTCGGATTGGGCGAATGAGACTTCTGGCGTCCATCTCTCCGCTCGTTCTGATCGGTTGTCTCGTTCTCCTGGGATGCGGAAGATCAGGAGTGTTGAAACGGGCCGGAGAACCCGATGTCGTTTCCGATTACGATCAGGCCCTCATGGATCGTGCGATCGCGAAAGCGCGGGCAACCGTAGGGGATTTTACGGAGGCTCTCGGCAGGAAGAAATCGGGGATGTCGGGGTTCTCCGTAAAGAAATCGTACCCGACAACCCCCGGAGATGCGGAACACATCTGGCTGAGCGATGTCACGTGGAATGGGACTGTCTTCGCCGGACGAATCGGAAATACACCCGCCAAGATCCCCGATCTAAGACTCGGAGATCGTGCAAGCGTAACGCCCGGCGAGATCTCGGATTGGCTTTTCCTGGAGGGCGGGAAGCTTCGCGGCGGCTATACTTTGCGAGTGATCTACCAATCCTCTCCACCCGAAGCACGTGCAGAGATGGACCGCGGACTCGGATTTCAGGTTCCGCCCGTCGATTTCTGACCTTACTCCGCCCGCGCGCGCTGGAGAATCGCCAGCAGATCCGCATTTGCCCCGAGAGTTCCGAAGGCACCGCCGCGCTCCGGCCCGAGACGCGAAGCGCAAAATGCGTCCGAGACCGCGGCGGGTGCGAAACGAACCAGCAGCGCGCCTTGGAACGCGAGGACGAGTGCCGCCGTGAAGCGGCGCGCATATGCTTCCCCGAGCTTTTCCGAGCGGAGCGTGTCGAGCGTCTGATCGAGCACCGCATTGCCGCCCCGGGCGAGCGCGATTTCGTCGAACACGACGGTCAGCGACTCAGGGGATTTCGCGGCGGCGCGCAACACATCGAGACACATGACGTTGCCCGACCCTTCCCAGATCGAATTGACGGGCATCTCCCGGTAGAGCCGGGGCAGGACCGATTCCTCGACGTAGCCGTTGCCGCCCAACACTTCCATCGCCTCGGCGGCAAAGGTGGGGCCGCGCTTGCAGATCCAGTATTTCGCGGCGGGCGTGAGCAGCCGGCGCAAAGCATCTTCCCCGGTGTCGCCGAGGTGATCGAAACACCGGGCGAGGCGGAGCGACAACGTGGTCGCCGCCTCCACTTCGAGCGCGAGATCCGCGAGCACATTGCGCATGAGCGGATGTTCGGTCAGGCGCCGGCCGAAGGTCATTCGGTGGGACGTATGATGCAGGGCATGGCGCAGGGCGAGCCGCATGATCCCCGCGGTGCCCAGCGCGCAGTCGAGCCGGGTGCTGTTGACCGCCTCGACAATCACCGGCACCCCGCGGCCTTCTTCGCCGAGCAGCCAGCCGTGCGCGTCCGCGAATTCCACTTCGCTGCTCGCGTTTGAGCGGTTGCCGAGTTTGTCCTTCAGCCGCTGCAGGTGCAGCGCGTTGCGCGACCCATCCGGACGAAAGCGTGGCACAAAGAAACAGCCCAGGCCTCCCGCGGTTTGCGCGAGAACGAGAAAGGCGTCCGACATGGGCGACGAGAAGAACCACTTGTGCCCCGTCAGCCGGTAGGCGCAGCCGGGCCCGGTGCTGGTCTCGGGTTCCGCCCGGGTGGTATTCGCCCGGACGTCGGAGCCGCCCTGTTTTTCGGTCAGGCCCATCCCGACTTGCACGCCGGTCTTCTGCGCCGCGGGCAGGAAACGGGGATCGTACTCGCGCGAAAGGACGCGGGGCAGCCAGGTGTTAGCGAGGTCGGGAATTTCCGCGCCGTGGCGGCGCAGGACCGGCACCGCGGCGAAAGTCATGGTGAGCGGGCACTGCGTGCCATTCTCGACCTGGCCGCAGAGGTAGTAGGCCGCGGCGCGTGCGACGTGCGCTCCCGGCCCCGGATTCGCCCAGGCGGAGCAATGCAGCCCGGCGCGCGCAAAGAGGCGCATCAGCTCGTGCCAGGCGGGATGAAACTCCACCTCGTCGAGCCGATTCCCGAAGCGGTCATGCGTGCGTAATTGCGGAACGGAGCGATTGGCGAGGTTCCCCAGTTCAATGATGTCCGGCCGCGCCATCGTCTCACCGATTTCGGTCAATTCGCTCTGCACTCCGGCCGCCCCTTCGCGCTCCACTGCTTCGCGCAACGCGAGGTCGCCCCGGAAGAGATTCCCATTGGGCAGCGGTGGCGCCTGGTTCGTGACGTTGTGCGTGGAGAATGCGTTCATCGGGGGGGAACAATTCGCTAACGCGCGCCGGAGGGCACCGCAAACTCGATTGACGGTTCGTATCCCGCGCGCTCAATCTCTCCGCGCTGCTGCCGATGGGCAGGGCAGAATTCGCCGAATCATGGAATGGTATTACGAAAATAACGCCCAGCCGGTGGGACCGGTCCCGCAATCCGAGTTCGACAACCTCGTCCGGCAGGGCGCGATCAAGCCGGCCACGCGCGTGTGGCATTCCGCCTTGACCGATTGGAAGCCCTTCAGCGAGCTTTTCCCGGCCGCCCCGCCGGTGGGGGACTCATCCGTTCCCACGGCGGGTGTGTGCGACGTGTGCGCAAAGTCGTTCCCGGCCGATGACCTCGTCAACGTGGGCGGCGTCGCGGTCTGCGCCGCTTGCAAGCCAATGAAGCTCCAGAGTCTGCGCGAGGGGAAGGCCATCTCGGGACGCGGGCTCTGGCGTTCCGGGAAAACGCTCATGCTGGAAATCGGCACCGAATTGCCGGAACGCTGCGTGAAATGCAACGGGGTCGCCAACCTGCAGAGGCTGAAGCGCCGCCTCTATTGGCACAACCCCGCGGTCTATCTTGCCATCCTCGTCAATCTCATCGTCTACGCGATCATCGCAGTGCTCGTGCGGAAAAAGGCCGATACCGCGGTCTCCCTCTGCGCCGAACATGCTTCGGCCCGGAAGCGCGACATCCTGATCGGCGTCATCGGCGCCCCGCTGGCCTTCATCGCTTCTATTTTTGGCTATACCAGCGATTGGCCGGCGCTCGGAATCATCGGGACGGTGCTCTTTCTGGTCGCGCTCATTTACAGCCTGTTTCGCGCGCGGGTCGTCTCGGCGCAAAAGATCGACGAGAAGTACGTGACACTCACCGGCGTCTGCCCTGCCATGCTCGCGGATTTTCCCGAATGGCGCGGATGATCCCCGCGCCCGGCC
The DNA here is from genome assembly GCA_038226705.1 of Chthoniobacterales bacterium. Classification (GTDB taxonomy): domain Bacteria; phylum Verrucomicrobiota; class Verrucomicrobiia; order Chthoniobacterales; family SZAS-18; genus SZAS-18. The sequence continues at coordinate 49,924 of JBBRQH010000013.1, forward strand.
CCGTCACGCGCCCGCTTCCTCCAGGCGCTCCTCCATGTCGCGGGTCTGCAGCGCGGCAATGACTTCGCCGAGATCGCCCTCGATCACGCGGTCGAGGGAATGCAGCGTCAGCCCGATGCGATGATCGGTCAGGCGGTTCTGGGGAAAATTGTACGTGCGGATCTTTTCCTCGCGCCCGCCGCTGCCAATCAAACTGCGGCGATGCGCGGAATATTTCTCCGCTTCCTCCCGCTGCTTGGTCTCGAGCAGCCGCGCGCGCAGGATCGAGAGCGCCTTCTCCTTGTTCTTTTGCTGCGAACGTCCGTCCTGGCAGCGCACGATCACGCCGGTGGGTATGTGCAGCACCTGGACGGCGGAGTCCGTCGTATTCACCCCCTGGCCGCCCGGACCGCCCGCCCGGCAGACTTCGATGCGCAGATCCTCGGGCCGGATCTCGAGGTCGACTTCCTCGGCCTCGGGGAGGACCGCGACCGTGGCGGTGCTCGTGTGAATGCGTCCCTGGGCTTCGGTGGCGGGGACGCGTTGCACGCGATGCACGCCGCTTTCGTAACGCAGGCGCCGGAAAACTTCACCACCACCGACCTTGAAAACGACTTCTCGAAAGCCGCCCAGCTCCGAAACCGAGGCATCGAGCGGCTCGACCGTGAGGCCCGTATTTTCGGCGTAGCGGAGGTACATGCGGTGCAGGTCGGCCGCGAAGAGTGCAGCCTCGCTGCCTCCGGTACCGGCCCGAATTTCGATGATCGCATCGCGATCCTCACCTGGATCCGGCGGGAGCAGAGCGTATTGCACGTCCGATTCCAGCTTCGCCACCGAGGTCTCGAGCGCCGGGATCTCCGCCCGGGCCATCTCGGCGAGTTCGGCGTCGTCGCCTTTCGCGAATTCGAGGTTCGACGCGAGTTCGGCTCGCGCTTTCTCGAGCGCAGCCCAATCCCCGAGCAACTTCTGCAAACGCGCCCGTTCGCGCAGAGCGGAGCGCGCTCGGGTGCCGTTGTCGAAGAAACCCGGCGCGCTTACCTCGCTCTCGAGTTCGCGCAGACGCGTGGCGCGCTGGGCGATAAGACCGGAGAAATCCATGGCAGTGACGTTGGGCAGAGAAGAGAGGCGGGAAAAAGAAAGCGCGGACCATTGCATGGTCCGCGCTCAAAATTGAATGGGCGTGCCGCGGGTGGCACGCCACCGCCCTACTTGCCAGCCGCCGGAGTGCCGGAGGAAGCGCCCGTGGCCTTGCCGTAGCGCCGCGTGAACTTCTCGATGCGGCCAGCGGTATCGACGAATTTCTGCTGACCCGTGAAGAACGGATGGCAGTTCGCGCAGATGCCGATGGTCAGGTTCCGGCGAGTCGAACCCGTCGTGTAGATCGTGCCGCAGGAAGCACAATTAATGGTGGTCTGCTGGTAGTCGGGATGAATCTTGTCTTTCATGGGATGCTGAAGCCCGCTGTGATTGGGCAGCGGAGCGAAAAGGGCCGGGAAGTTATCCCGCTCCCGCCCGTTGGCAAGCTTCAGTTGGCCGGGGTTCTCACTTTCCGGTTGATGCTCAAAGTCCGAAGCCTCGCGCTTTTTGGCTCAAGCTTGGAACTTTTTTGAGACGGACTCGCACTCAAAGCGTAAAGCTTCGGGCTTTTTTGAGACCGGTTCGCACGCAGAGTCCGACGCTTCGCGCTTTTTGGCTCAAGCTCGGCACTTTTTTGAGACGGGTTCGCACTCAAAGCGTAAAGCTTCGGGCTTTTTTGAGACCGGTTCGCACGCAGAGTCCGAAGCTTCGCGCTTTTTGACTCAAGCTTGGCACTTTTTTGAGACGGGTTCGCACTCAAAGCGTGAAGCTTCGCGCTTTTTGGCTCAAGCTTGGCGCTTTTTGGCTGAACCTTCGCGCTGCTTCGCGAAGGCTCCGCGCTATTTCAAGATTAATTGCATCGGGACCCGCTTGGCGAACGAGGTTGGCGCAGGGACGGAGATGCTCCAGTTGCGAAGGGCCCACTTAAGCGTGTTGGCATCGAGCCAATTGCCGCCGGTCGGCTGGGACATCGCCACTCTTTGAGGAAACCGGGAACCTTGAATAAAACGCATTTGGACAAGGCACCGCCCCTGTTGCCTGGCCTTCAAGGCCTGATACGGGTAGTTCGGCTGGGGCGTGTGGAAAACCGGTTCGCCTGCTGCTCGGCGCGCCTTCGCCCATTCGTTTTCGACTGGAGGAACGGAGCGTTCATTCTCAGTAACGGCCAGGCGTGGAGGAACGATCAGCAACGCCACCGACACACTGCGTGATTGCGCCTCAGCCCCTCCGTTCGCTTCGCACGCGAAGTGCCGCGCCGCGAAGTCCACCGCGATGCGGTCGATGATCTCATCCCCGGAAGTCTTGAGCACGCGGAAAGCGATCGGAAACGAGATGCCTCGAGGGACCGACTCCACCTGGACGAGGTGCGACTCCGGCGGGGCGTCCGAGAGCAGGAGGACGCGCTGACGAAGAAAATCGTCGGGCACGCGAACCAGCTTTGCGGTCGAAGCGAGTTCTTCCGCGGCTGAGGCCAAGAGTGGGGCAGAAATTCCGAGAGACAGAACCGCCACGCAAATCCGCTGCAGGATGTAGGAATGGAGCGGGACGCGAAACATGGGATGGTCCCCGGGACGACGCATTCTTCGACGTTCGCGACGAAAAGCAAAAACCGCGAGGCCTTCCCGGGGATCGGGCAGAGTGCCGGCCTGCGTCATCCGCTTCCGTGTTTGGCGGCGCGTGCTAGCCTTCCCGCCCCATGCCCCGGTTCGAGTTCCATCTCCAGGACGTCGCGTTCTCTTTTCTCGCGCTGCTCTTTGAGGCCATTCCCTTCCTCCTCCTCGGCGCCATTCTTTCCGGCTTGATTGAGGCGTTCGTGCCCGCCCGCTGGATGACCCGACTGCTGCCGCGCTCGGTTTTCCTTTCGACCATCGCCAGCGGCTTCCTTGGCCTCATTTTTCCGATGTGCGAATGCGGCGTCGTGCCCGTCATTCGCCGTCTCATCCGCAAGGGCCTGCCGGTCTCGTGCGCGGTGACGTACATGCTTTCCGCGCCGGTCATCAGCCCGATCGTACTCTTCAGCACCTATACGGCCTTCAAGGGCCAGGAACCGATGCGCATGGTGCTTTTCCGGGCGGGCTTCTCCTTTCTCATTGCCGTGCTCGCGGGCCTGATCGTTTCCCGACTGCGGCCGGAGCAGTTTCTCGAGCCGCAGGTGCTGGAAAACTCCAGCGGTTCCCGGCGCAAGAATGTCTCGATGCTTTCGCGCGCTCCGACCGCCGCCGGGGCGGAGGATGCCACCTTTGGGGAACTCGAACGGGAATTGGAACCGACCTTCATCGGCAAAGTCCGGCTCGCTCTCGCCCGCGGCGCCGCCGATTTCCTCGATGTCGCGATCTATCTCGTCATCGGCGCGGCGCTCACCAGCATTTTCAATACGTCGGTGCCGCGCGATTCCGTGCTTCCGCTCGCCGCCAATCCCTGGACGGCCACGTTTGGCATGATGGGCCTGGCGGTGGCGCTCGCCCTGTGCAGCACTTCGGACGCGTTTATCGCCGCGACTTTCACGACGTTCCCCTTTGCGGCCAAACTGGCTTTTCTCACGCTTGGGCCGATGCTCGACGTGAAATTGATGTTTCTTTACCGGCTCGTATTTCGAGCGCGCTTCATCGTTCTGCTGTCCATTGGCCTCATCCTCGTGATCGGCATCGTCTGCGTTCGTCTCACCGCCTTCATCCCATGAAATCTCTCAGTCGTTTCCTCGCCCGGACGCTTCCCGCGCTGACGCTCGTCGCCTGGTCGGTCATGATTTTCTACTTCCACTTCAGTGGCAGATTGAAGGCGTATGTCACGGAAGACTTCCGCACGCTGGCGCTGATTGCCGCCGTCCTTCTGCCGGTCGTCGCGCTCGGCCTGCTTTTCACGGCCAAGGGCGTCATCGTCATGCCGGATGACGAATGCGACCCGGCCACCTTTGGAAACGCGGGCATGCGCGCCGAGCCGAAGCTCCGCCCCGGTCAATTGCTGGCCTTTTTGATTCTGACGCTCCCCATCGGCGCGGCGGCTGCCGTGACAGCCGATGGATTTTCGGCGAGCACGGTGCGCAATCGCGGCGTCGTCCAGGATACGGCCGCGATTCCGCAAAGCGCGCGCACGTTCCAGCCGGCCCCGCCCACTCCGCCGGCCCAGCGCACGAGTCCGGCGCCCCTCGAGCCCGCGCTTCCGACCGCGGACGGCTCCGTCCCCGCGGAACCCGCCGCGCCTGCGGGCGGACCTCGGGTGGATTCGACCAGCTACCTCCGCAAGTCGAGTGACGGCACGCTTGTCGCCGAAGTGGTGGATTTTCTTTTCGCCGCCGACCAGGCGAACGATCGCGGCGATTTCGAAGGCAAGAAATTCGAGGTCATCGGCCAGTTCCTCCCCGACCAGGGCGGCAACAAGTTGAAGTTCCAGCTCGTGCGCATGTTCATGTTTTGCTGTGCGGCCGATTCGCGCCCGATCGCGATCACGGTGGAAGCGCCCGGCGCCCTCGATGGCCTTGCGGAAATGGGCTGGGTCAAGGTGGTCGGCACGATCAATTTCCTCGGAAATGAACAGGGCCGGTTCAGCCCGGTTCTGCGCGCCGACCGAATCGCCAAGACCGAGCCGCCGCCCGAAGTGATGCTGTATTGAGCGGCCAGGCTGCTTACCGCCGCTCGCGCCGGGCGATGGTCTGCAGCGCCGGGCGCTGCCGGCCGATGGTATTTTCTGCCAGCACTCCGGTCCAGGCGGTGGTGGGATAGACGAGCGCATGCCGGCCGAGCACTGTGCCGGGATTGAGCACGGCGTTGCAGCCCACTTCCGCGAAGTCGCCGAGCACTGCGCCGAACTTCCGCAGCCCGCTGCCGAGCCGGGTGCCGTCCTCACAGGTCACCTCCACCTCGGCATGGTCGAGGCGGACATTCGAAAGAATCACACCCGCGCCGAGGTGCGATTTGTAACCGAGGATGGAGTCGCCCACGTAGTTGAAATGCGGCACCTGGACCGCGTCGAAGAGCAGGCAGTTCTTGAACTCACACGAGTTTCCGAGGACCGCGCCGTCGCCCACGATGACATTCTCGCGGAGATATGCGCCGTGCCGGATTTCACAATTTCGCCCGATCCAAGCCGGGCCTTTGATCATCGCCCCGGGCTCGATCACCGTGCCCTCACCGATGCAGACCTGCTCCCCGATGAACGGGCTGCCCAGGACGCGTCCGTGATTGGCGGGCTGCAATTGTGCCGCCAGGTACGGGGCAATCTTCGCGATCGCTTCCCAAACGTTTGCGACCTCCGCAAAAAGCGCCGCGTGCGCCGTGCGCGTCAGATCGAGAAATGAGCTGGGAGGAAAGGAAGGCATGGCACGGTGAGAGCGGCGGGCGGGTCACGAAAGCCGGTCGGCGGAGGGGCGCAATCTTCTGGTGGGGTCCCCGGTGCGGGAGAGGGGGAGAAAAATTCACTCCCACGGCCGGAAATTCGAGTTTCGGAAGCTGGGAATTTGGCCACAATGGCGGTTCCCATGATGTTTAAGACTCTTTCGCTCTTCGTCGTCTTCGCCGCGGCGCCGGTCCTCTTGGCCGAGCTACCGTTCGAGGCGCCCACCGCCACCACGGCGGCAGCGGTCTATGCCAGCTCCAACCGGGTCATGGATGCCGCCAAGCTTCCGCTCGCCCTCCGGGCGGTTTTCTCCCGCCTGGCGGAGGCCGATACCGCTGTAATTCCCTTCATCGAGACCCGGCGCATGGGCATCATAAAGAGGCCCGTCGAGTTGAGCGGGACGATGCGCTACAGCCGCAAAGCCGGGCTGAGCATTGCCTACGAGCAGCCCAAGCCCCGCGTTTTGATCATCGACGATTTCGGCATCATCGAACGCCAGGCCGACGGCCGCGAGCGGCGGATGGCGTCGAGCGATCGCCCGGAAATCGGGGTGCTCACCGATATATACCTGAATCTCCTGCGCGGCCGGCCCGCCGGCCTTTTTGCCGCTTCCGAAGTTTACTTCAGCGGGAATGCCCGCGGCTGGCAGATCGGTTTGATCCCGAAAGACGAAAAGCTGCGCCGGCATGCGGGCCGCGTCCTGATTGGCGGCGAAGGCCGGGAGATCGCCCAGATTTCGAACCTGCTCGAGAACGGGGATCTGCGCACCCTCCGCCTGAGCAAGTCGGAGATTGACGCGAAATTCAGCTCGTCGGTTTACCAGAGCTTTTTCCGGACGAACACGCCGGAGAAAGCCACCGAGTAGTCGGACTATCCCCGCTGGATGACACCCGCGCCCGCGCCGCGCATCGCGCCGTGGCGCGCTTCGCTGCTGTTGCTTGCTCTGCTCGCGCTCGGGCTGGCCGTGCTCTTTGGCGCCCAGCACGCGGCGCGTCGCGTGACGGTGGATGTGCTCGATTTGCTGCCGAGCGACGCGCGCGATCCCGCCATTGCGATTGCGCGCCAGGCGGCGACCGGCCGGCCGGGGCGAACCATGCTCATCGCCCTTTCCGACGCGAAGGCCCCCGAGAAGGCGCCGGTGGAGGCAGCCCGGCGCCTTGCCGCGGAACTGAATGTGCGACCAACGGAATTCGCGGGCGCGTTCAGCGGATTCGACGCCGCCGCGCGCGAACGCCTGACGAAGTTCTTCTTCGAGCGCCGACTCGCGTTGCGTTTGCCCGGCTGGTACCAGACCAAGGAGGAAGCGTGGCGCGCCGCCGGGAAGACCGGCGAGCCGGAAGCGGCGTGGATGGCCGAGTCAACCGCAGCCGATCTGCAGGAGTTTCTGACGACTCCCGAGGCGATGGCGGCGGCCGAGTTGCTCCCGCGCGATCCGCTCCTGCTTCTGCCGACTTTTCTAACGGAACTCGCCGATCTCGCCAGCGCGGGCTTGAGCACCGGAGGGGGAAGTGGAGACAGCGGACTCGTGGCGAAGGGCGACGACGGCGGGTCGTATGCGCTCATCCATGCCCAGATCGCGGCGTCGCCCCTGGACGAAGCGGGGCAGGATCCCGTTTTCGCGACCCTGGAGAAGGCGTTTGCCAAGGTGAGGACGGAGTTTCCGGCGCTCGAACTGCGCAAGCGCAGCAGCGGAACCAACCAACTGGCTGCGGACACGCGGGCGCGAGTGCAGGGAGAGATGACCTTGCTGACCAATCTGTCGCTCGGCGGGATGATCCTCCTGCTCCTCTTTGCGTTTCGGCGTCCGATGGTCTTTCTCCATTTGCTCCTGCCGATTGCGGTGGCCACCACCTGGGCCTGGGTCGTGTGTTTTGCGATTTTTGGCGAAGTCCACGTTCTCTCGGTGATCTTCTCGACGATCCTGGTGGGAGTCGCGGTCGACTACGGAATTCTCACGCTCGGCTACGGGCGACCGGGCCACGTGGGGTTGCGCGACGCGATCCGCAGCATCCGGCTCACCTTGGTCATGGGCTGTCTGACGAGCGTGAGCGGATTCATGTTCATGGTCATCAATGAGCTCCCGCTGCTGCGGCAGATGGGGCTGTCAGTCGCGCTTGGGCTGGTGTTCTCACTGCTGCTCTATTTCATTTATCTGCCGTGGATGCCGGCGCTGCCGATCCCGCAAGCGGCGGCAGGCGCATCGCTGTTTGAGCCGGATCGCCGCCTGGGCTGGCCGGGGCTCGCGGCGGGAGTTTTGGCCCTGCTCGCGCTCTGGATCGCGCAACCGCAATGGGGCGATCACATTCGTACCTGGCAGCAGCAGAATGTCGCGCTCATGAACGAGGAACGCGCGGTCCGGGCGCTCTTCGGGCGCTCGACCAGCGACACCATTCTCATCAACATTGCGGAGACTCACTCCGAGGCGCTGGCCAAATTGGAAAAGCTGAATCGCGAGTTCGCCCAACGGCGCACGCCCGAAGAACGCTACCTCAACATCGCCCGCGTGCTCCCTTCCCCAGGGCAGACCGCGGCCGCCCGCGTGTGGTTCACGTCGCATCCGGAATTTGTCGACGCTCTCACGAAAGCGTTCGACGAGGCGGGATTCGATGGCGCGAGCTTCGCGCCCTTTTTTGCCGACCTGGGCAACTTTTTGAAAGCGGATCAATTGCTCGAACCTGCGCGCCTGCTGCCCGAGTTGCGTAATGTCCTCCCACTGCCGTTGCAGGCGATGTGGAGTGAGGATGGCGCGCGCCCCGCCTGGTTTGCCTCATCCGTGAGCAAATCTCTCGCGGCAAAAATTCCGGCTGAGACCATGCGCGAGACCACCACCACGACGCTCGATCAGACCGGAACGATCGACACGGCGCTGAATCGTTACCGGGCGGCGGCGTTTCGCCTCGCGGGCTTTGGCCTGCTCGCACTTTCGGTGGTGGTGCTCGCGCTTTACGGCTGGCGGCGCGGGGCCTTCATGATTCTCCTGCCGGCGGTGAGCGCCGTGATTGCGGCGGCGGTGCTCGGCTTCCTGCGCCAGGATCTCGGGCTGCTGCAGGTCGTCGGCTTGTTGCTCGGCATTTGTCTCTCGAGTGATTACTCGATCTTCCTGGCCAGTCCGGGCTCCCTTCCGCGCAACGCGCGCCGCTCCATCCGGCTTTCCGCCGCCACAACGATTCTTTCCTTTGGCGTGCTGCTTTTCAGCACAAACCCCGCCCTCAAGAATCTTTGCCTCACCGTGGTTCTCGTCGTCGGTTGCTCGCTCGTGTTTTGTGAGCTGAGCCACGTTCTCGCTTCGCGCCCGGCGCAGGAGGATTGAGCGGAAGGCGCGCTCCGCGGCCCTTACCAAGCCTCGGCCACCAGTTCGACCGGAGAGGCGTCGGCGAGGTCGCGCAGCAAATCCGCGATGGACCGGGATTGCCCCGGGAGCACCAAGCCGGGCGCGATCGCGGCGAGAGGTGCGAGCACGAAGCGGCGCAAAGGCAGGCGCGGATGGGGGAGCACGATTTCTTCGTTCCGCAGCGTCAGGTTGCCGGCGTAGAGCAGATCGAGATCGATCGGGCGGGATGCATTGCGGGGATGCTTGGAGGGGCGCCCGAGTGCGACCTCCACGGCGAGCAGCGCATCGAGCAGCGTGACGGGATGCCCTTCGTATTCGACTTCGACCACCGTGTTGAGAAACGCGCGCGTGCCCGGCTCGCAATCGAGCGCGCCCGTCTCGAAGACGGGGGCGGACCGGAGCGGCTCACCGACGCCCGGAAGGAGACGCAGGCGGGAACGTGCTTCCCGCAAGTGGGCGAGGCGGTCGCCCATGTTGGAACCCAAGCCGATCCCGACGCGCATGAGGACGTGATGTAGTGGCGGTCGCGGCCAGTTGCAACGGACGGCGGGGATCCGGTGTCACGCCTCGGCGCTGAAGATATCCCGCCCTTTCAATTCCCCGCGCGCGACGCAGCCTGTCCCTACAATGCAATTGCGCACCCGTGCGCCGGCGGCGACATGGGCCCCCGGCCAAAGAATGGAGTCCTCGACAGTGGCATCCGCTTCCACGCTGGCTCCGGCGCCAATAGAACAGGCGCCCCGAATTTGCGCCCCCGCCGCGACTCGCGCGACCGGCGAAATCCAGTCACGCCAGGCGGGGTCCGGCGCACCGTAGCGCGGGAAGCGCGCCGGATTCTCCGCGCGCAAATCGGTATGCACCGCGAGGTATTCCTTCCGGCTGCCGAGATCGCGCCACTCCCCTTCGTCGCAGACCACGCCGGCAATTTCGCGGCCTTCGCGGAGGAGGTCGATGAAGATGGGGATGATGGAAATCTTTATCTCGGCCGGAATGAAATCGAGGATAGCCGGTTCGAGCACGTAGACACCAGTGAAGACGTGCTCGTGCGGCAGACCGAGTCCGAAGCGATCGCGAATGTCCCGCACGCGGCCGGCCGAAGCATCGAACGCGACGTGCTTGGGGCCGCCGCCCGAGCGCAGAATGAGGGTCGCAATACAGCCCGAGGCGCGGTGGGCCGCCAGCGCGGAGGCGAGCCGGAGATCCGTCAGGATGTCGCCGTTGTAGACTACGAGTGGGCGGTCCCGCTTGAGGAGATCGGCGATATTTTTGACCCCTCCGCCGGTTTCGAGCAGCACGGGCTCATGCCGGAAATGGATGGGCCGTTCGCGGTACATCCCGTCGGGAAATGCCTCCGCGTAGCGCTCGGGCAGATGGTGGGTATTGACGATGAACTCGTCGAGCTCGGTCTCGGCCAGCAAGTGATCGAACGCGAAAGTGAGGAGCGGCTTGAGCCCCAGCGGCACGAGCGGCTTGGGCAGTTGGTCGGTGAGCGGCCGCAAGCGGGTGCCGAGCCCGGCACCGAGGATAAAGGCGGAATTCAAAAGGGAAGGTTGGCAGGAGATTCAGGGGAAGCGACGGACGAGCTACGCGGCGGAGAGTCGGGCACGCGGCGCGGCTCAGCAAGGGACGGCCGGCTGCCCCGGGGCGGGAGGCGAGGAGCGCGAGGACGGGAAAGGGAGCGCGCCGCTTGGGCGCACGGCGGCATTCTGCCTGACCGCAGATAACTGCGGAGCGCGATGCGCGGCGCGCGAGCGCCGCGGCTCCGTTCGACATCTCCGGGTTTTCCTACCGCCGGGCGGAACGCGGCGTTTCGCGCATGGTGACCGTGATTACCTCGCCGGTGCCGTTTACTTTCAGCACCACCTGGGTCGGCCGAATATCGAGCACGGTGAATTGCGTCTTGTCCTCGGGGCTCAGCGTGAACTGCTGCTTTTCCTTCACCTGAATTTCGCGGTCCATGCCTTCGAGCGAGAGTACCGCGGTACCCCCCGGCGAGTTGGACAACATCGACTTGATCAGGACGAGCTTTTCCCCGTTCTCGCTGTTTTGCAGGACCAGCTCCGAGACATCCACGGTGGTGCCGGACTTATCCACGCTTTTGCGCGGGCGGATGGCGCTGATCTTCCAGGATTCGCCCGGGATGCGCTCACCCAAGGCGAGGTAGTAACGTTCGCTCAACTGGCCGTGCTGGATCGTGATGGTGGCTTTCTTTCCTTCGACGCCGTCGAAAACGACGGGAAAGGCCTGGGCATCGAGCTTCACCATGCGAAGCTTGGTGTAGAGCGGCGGATGCGACCCGGGATCGTTTGGATCGGTTCCGTAGGCGAGTTCCTCGGCGTCGGTCCAGCCGTCGCCATCGGCATCCTGACCCGTATCGACCGTGAGGAGCTGCTGTGGATCGACTTTCTTCTCGCGGAGCCACGCCTGTTCCATGCGCGCGGCATTCGTGTCCTGCACCGCGGCCGCGGGATCGGCGGTGGGTTTCGCGGCCGCCTTGCTGGCTGTGAAAGCCGGATTGGGGGAAAGCGCGGGCGGGGCGGGAGAAGCGGAGGCGGGCGCGGGAGCCGGCGCGGGAACTGCGGCCTTCGCCGTGGCCGGTGCTGCTGCCGTGGGTGCTGCCACGGGTGCCGCGGCGGGCGGTGGCTGAGCTGCGAGCACCGCGGTGCGATTGCTGGGCACCGGCGCATTCGCCAAGTAGGTGTCGATGAGCTTGGCGATGTCCGGATGCCCCTTCTGCAGGGCGAGAATCGCGGCGGTGGAGCCGTCGGCGTTCACTTGCATCGGATCGGCGCCGCGTGTCAGCAGCAACTGCGTGATTTCTCGTTTCCCGGCCTGGGCGGCGAACATGAGAGCGTTCTGGTTCCTCTCGATTCCTTTGTTGACCGGCGCACCCGCGTCGAGAAGCCCACGCACGATCTCGAGATGGCCAAGGAACGACGCGACCATCAGCGCGCGCGAAAATTGATCGCCCTTCTGCAAGGCGTCGCGACTGGTCTTGAGGAGAACTTCCGTGGTCTTGAGATGCCCGCGGTAAACCGCCATCGTCAGCGGCGTCCAGCTCTTCGCGTTCGCCTTGTTTACGTCGGCGGCCGCATCGATGAGCAGCCGCACACATTCAAAGTGGTCGTTCCCGGCCGCCAACAGGAGCGCGGTGCTGCCTTCCTTGTTTGGCATGTCGGGTTTGGCGCCGTCCTGCAACAGGGCTTTCACCACTGTTTTCTTACCCGACTCGGAGGCCTGCATGAGCGCGGTGTACCCTCGGCCGTCCTGAACGTTTCGGTCCATCCCCGCGCGAAGAAAGAGGCCGACGAGGTCGACGTCACCCTGACCCGCAGAGCGCACAAAATCCTCGGGCGTGAACGATTGATTCGCCTTGGCCAGCTTGACTTTGGCGCCGTCGACGGATTTGCCGCAACCGGCCAGGAAGAGCGGGGCGGACGCAAGGGCCGCCGCCGCGGTGTACGACAGAAGGAGTTGCCGTGAGCAATTCATACTCTGGAGGGCTGAAAAGTTGGGAACTTGGGGGTTTTCGTGTCACTGCGCCTAGACACGACGGTGAATAACTTGCGAAGAAGTAGGGATTTGTTCTGAGAAAGTAAAGCGGGAAATTACATTGTGCCCACAACACTGTATCCAAATGCCGGTGGAAGCCGTCGCGTAAGGCGATCGGTAAATCTATAAGTAGTGGTTAAGAATTCCAGGTAACGGACAGCTCCAGCAGTTCGTGTGAGTTCACGCCGGCGGGGTCAAAGCGTTGGATTGCCATTCCCCCGCGCCCGACTAGAGGTTGCCGCCGCATTTTATGGCCCAATCCTCCGCTCCTGCGATCGAAACGCCGAAGGTCGCCGCCGACAGCAGCGCGCCACCGAAAGTCCCGGTGAACCGCGATACCCTGCGCGAGGCGGCGCGGGTTTTTCTCTATCTCCTGCCCTACAAGGAGAAGTTTTTCACCTCGCTCGCCTTTCTCCTCATCTCAAGCGCGTTGAGCCTCGCCTTTCCGTTCCTGATCGGAAAAATGCTCGACGGCACCCAAGCGGGCGGGGGCGGAATTGCGGCGATCAACCAGACCGCGTTTCTGCTCATGCTCGTCCTGGGCACGCAGGCGTTATTCTCGTTCTTCTCGTCGCTCTGGTTTGCGCAGTGCGGCCAGCGCGGGCTCTACGATCTACGCTGTGAAGTCTACGGGCGGATGATTTCGCTGCCGATGTCATTTTTTGCCAAGCGCCGGGTGGGGGAATTGTCTTCCCGCCTTTCGGCGGACCTCACCCAGGTGGAGGAGGCGCTCGTCTTTTCCGTTCCGCAGTTCCTCCGCCAGTTCATCCTGTTGAGTGGCGCGTGCGTGCTCGTCGCCCTGACTTCGTGGCGGCTGACCCTCGTCATGCTCTCCTCGTTTCCCGTCATCATCCTGATTGCGATCTTCATCGGCCGGAAGATCCGTGGCTTTTCCCGCCAGGCGCAGGATCAGCTCGCTGAGAGTGGCACGGTGGTCGAGGAAACGCTGCAGGGAATCGCCAACGTGAAGGCGTTTGCGAACGAGCTTTACGAGACGAAGCGCTACGCGGGCGCTCTCCAGGGCTTCCTCAACATGACCCTGCAAGGCGCCGGCTACCGCGCGGCGCTCGTGGCCTTTATCATCTTCGCCCTTTTTGGATCCGTGGTGTTGGTGATGTGGGCCGGGGCGAAATTTCTTCAGTCCGGCGCGATTACCTTCGGCGATCTTTCGCGTTTCATCCTCTACACCGTTTACGTCGGCGGCGCCGTGGCGTCCTTCGCCGACCTTTACAGTCAGATCCAGAAAACGGTCGGGGCGACCGCGCGCGTACGCGAATTGCTCGGGGAAATCCCGGAGGATGTGTTCCCGCCCGAAGCAACCCGAATTCCGCGGCTTGCCGCGCACGCTCCCCCGCCGCGGGCCGAGGCTACAACGCTCGCCGCGCCGATCCGGCTGCGCGGCGAGGTGAGCTTCGCGAAGGTCGATTTCAACTATCCGAGCCGGCCCGAGATTGCGGTCCTGCGCGATCTCTCGCTCGAGGCCGCCGCAGGCGAGCGCATTGCGCTGGTCGGCCCGAGCGGGGCGGGAAAATCGACCGTCGTCGCGCTCCTGCTGCGCTTCTACGAGCCGGATCGCGGGCTGATCCTGCTCGATGGAAAGCCAGCCTCCTCCTACGCCTTGCGCGACTTGCGCTCGCAGATGGCCGTGGTGCCACAGGAAGTGATTCTCTTCGGCGGGTCCATCGCGGAAAATATCTCGTATGGGCGGCCGGGGGCGACGCGGGACGAGATCATCGAGGCGGCGAAAAAGGCAAACGCGCACGAATTCATCGCCCGATTCCCCGAAGGCTACGAGACGACCGTGGGCGAACGCGGCATGCGGCTCTCCGGCGGCCAGAAGCAACGCGTGGCGATCGCGCGGGCGATTCTGCGCGATCCCGCCATCCTGATCCTCGACGAAGCGACCAGCGCTCTCGACAGCGAAAGCGAGCACCTCGTCCAGGAAGCGCTTGAAGGGCTGATGCGCGGGCGCACCAGCGTGATCATCGCACACCGTCTCGCGACGATTCGGGAAGCGCATCGCATTTTCGTGTTGCAGGACGGACACGCGATCGAAAGCGGAACGCACGACGAACTCTTACAAAATGGCAGCGGGCTGTACCGTCGGCTGTCGGAGTTGCAGTTCGATCTCGCCAGCGCCACCGCCTAGGTGGCACGGGAATACGGAGGGACCGCCGAGCCTCCAGCGATCCGTAACTCATGATGAGAATCGCGCTCCTCGTTCTGGTCTGCGCGATTGGCACCATGAGTTGGCTGGCGGATCTAGTGCAGCCCGGCTATCCCCGCGCCTTTGTGCTGGCCGGCGTCGTGGCGGGAGTTGGCTACTTCGTGGCGCTGCGCCGATCCTGGAGCGCGGGCGGGGTGTTGGGCGTGTCGCTGGGGCTGCGGCTCCTGATGCTTCCGGCCGAGCCCGGCGATGACTATTGGCGCTATCGTTGGGAAGGACGGGTGCAGGCGGCTGGTTTCAATCCCTATGTCAGCGGCCCGCACGCGCCGGAACTCGAATCTCTGCAGGACGCAGCTTGGGCGAAAGTGAATCACACCGAATTTGCTGCCGCCTATCCGCCCGGTGCAGAACTGCTCTTCCGCTCCTTTGCGCGCCACGGCACCTGGATTTGGAAGAGCATGCTTCTGGCCGCGGATCTCGCCATCGTCGCCCTGTTGCTGCGCCTCGGAGGCACGGCCGCAGCGGCAGCTTTCGGCTGGAATCCCCTGGTGGTTTTTTCCTCGGCCGGGGCGGGACACTTCGACGTTTGGATGGTCCTGCCGCTGGTGGGAGCCGTCTTCGTCCTGGAGCGCGCGCTGCGGACGCATCGGCTGATTGAATTCGCGCTTTCCGTCGTGCTGCTCGGGATCGCCATTGCGATCAAGTTTGCTCCCTTGGTCCTGCTCCCGGTGTGGTGCTTCGCGATGGGCTGGCGGCGGGCCTGGTTGCTGCCATTGGCGTTCCTGCCCTTGGGAGCGGCCGCTTGGCTCTTTGGCTGGCCGCAGGTGGACATCTTCGAGTCGTTCCGCGAGTTCGCCCGGGTGGCGCGCACGAACGACTGCATCTGGTGGTTGAGCGAACGCTTCTTTTGGCCGAATGCCGGGCAAAAGAATGAGGTCTATCAACTGATCACGGCGCTGGGTTGCGGAATCAGTGCGCTGGCCTGCGGGCGCGACTGGCAGCGCGGCCTGCGCTGGGTCCTGGGTGCCTTGCT
Organism: Chthoniobacterales bacterium; assembly: GCA_038226705.1. Classification (GTDB taxonomy): domain Bacteria; phylum Verrucomicrobiota; class Verrucomicrobiia; order Chthoniobacterales; family SZAS-18; genus SZAS-18. The sequence continues at coordinate 65,395 of JBBRQH010000013.1, forward strand.
GATCTTGAACCCGGCCCTGCACCCGTGGTACCTGGTCTGGATCATTCCGTTCGCGGCGCTGGCCGGCCGCGCCGGTCGCGCATGGCTGGTTTTCTCCAGCAGCATCTTTGGCTACTTCCTGCTTTGGGAACAGCCTGTGCCTTGGGAGCAGCCCGCTTGGCAGCGCCTGCTCATCCTGCTCCCGCCGCTGATCGCGGTTGCATGGGTTACGCTCCACCGGCAAGACGGGGCGGGGCCTGTCGCCCCGCTTCCCGCATGAGCCTGCGCCTCTCCGACTACGACTACGCTTTGCCTGACGCGCTGATCGCGCGCCATCCCGCGCCACGGCGGGAAGACTCCCGGATGATGGTTCTCGACCGGACGACCGGCAGGGTGGAACACCACCAGTTTCGCGCATTCCCTTCCTTCCTGCGGCCGGGCGATCTTTGCGTCTTAAACAATGCCCGCGTGATTCCCGCCCGCGTCTTTGCGGATGAACCGACCTTGGAACTGCTGGTGCTGGAGCGGCCCGCGCCTTCGCGCTGGATCTGCCTGGTCAAGCCGGGTCGGCGGGCCCGGGTCGGACGCAAAGTGCGGGTGGGTGGCGTGGCCGGGGTCGTGAAGGAGATCAGGCCCGAAGGCGAACGCGTGCTTGAATTCGAAGGCGTGCCGGACCTCGCCGCCATCGGCCACATCCCGCTCCCGCCCTATCTCGGCCGCGAAGATGAGCCAGCCGATCGCGAGCGCTACCAGACGGTGTTCGCGCGACGCGAGGCGGGTGCGATCGCGGCGCCGACCGCGGGTCTGCATTTCACTCCGGAGCTGCTCGCGCAAATTCCCCATGCTTTCATCACCCTGCAGGTGGGTGCCGGAACCTTTCAGCCGGTGAAATCGGACGATATCTCGGCGCACCGGATGCACCGCGAGGAATACGAGATCACGCCCGAAACGGCGGCGGCGCTGGCAGCGGCGGAACGCGTGGTGGCGGTCGGCACCACGACCCTGCGGGTGCTGGAGTCGTGTCTGCGTGATGACGCTGGCCGCGTCCTGCCGGGTGCGGACTCCACGGATATCTTCATTCATCCCCCGCGAAAAGTGGAGCGAGCCGCGGCGCTGCTGACGAATTTTCACCTCCCCAGATCAACCCTGTTGCTGCTGGTCAGCGCGCTGGCCGGGCGCGAGCAAATCCTCGCGGCCTACGCCGAGGCGGTGCGGGAACGTTATCGATTCTTCAGTTATGGCGACTGCATGCTTATTCACTGAGCGGTGAATTTCATTTGCGTTGACCGGCCGGAGGGGCTGGCCCACAGTCCGCGCGCGGGTGGGTTAAGCCCGCGCAAGGAACCTTAGGAGAACATTTCCGACTGCCATGAAGAAAATCGAAGCGATTATCAAGCCGTTCAAACTCGAAGAGGTCAAGGATGCGCTGGCTGAGCTGGGCATCGAAGGCATGACGGTGAGCGAGGTGAAGGGTTTCGGCCGCCAAAAAGGGCATACGGAGATCTACCGCGGCAGTGAGTACACGGTGGACTTTCTCCCGAAAATCAAGATCGAGGTGGTGCTGGCGGATTCGCTGTTGGAGCAGGCGACCGCGGCGATCATCAAGGCCGCCAAGACCGGCAAGATCGGCGACGGCAAAGTGTTTGTCTCGACCATTGAGGACGCGATCCGCATTCGCACGGAAGAAACGGGCGAGAAGGCGGTTTGACCCGATTCGACCCGGGAGACCACCGGGCGGGCGGGCTCCCGTCCCAAATTGGGAGCAACCCGCAGCGGCGCGTGGTGCAGCGGCGCTGGAATGACTCTCAGTGCCCGGCGTATCCGCCGAGCGAATTCGAGAGGCCTTGGCGCGTCTGTTCGCTGTTGGCCGCCGGAGCAGTGGAAGCATCCTGGGGGATATTGCTTCCAAGCGGACGATAAGTGTTCCCACTGCGAGCCGCGCTCGAATTGGAGGCGGTATTGCCGGGCGTCGAGTCGCACGCCGCGAGCAGGAAACCCAAGGCGAGCGTAAGCGTCGTAAAGCAGTGCGATCGTTTCATGCGAAGAACTGATACTTCTTAAATGCTGCCCCGTCCCATCGAGCCATAACCCGGCGGGCGCGACGAACTGTCCGGGCGATTTAATTCGGTTTCGGTCGGGCGCTTTGGTCGTTCATTCACCGCCGGGCCGTAGGACGGCACCGGCGTGGACGGCGTGCTGCCGCAGCCGGCCAGCAGACCGGCCGCAACGGCGAGCAGAAGGAGGCGCAGGACATGCGATTTCATCCGTGATCCGATTACGTGCTGACCGCTTCGGCGAGACCGAAGATCGGGAGGAACATACAAATGACGATGCCGCCGATGATGACGCCCAAGAAGACAATGAGGATGGGCTCCAGGAGCGACGTCAGCGCGGCAAGTGTCGCCTCGATTTCCTCGTCCCAGAAGTCGGCCATCTTTTCGAGCATTTCGTCGATCTTGCCGGTGGATTCACCCGCCGAGACCATGCGCAGCATCATTGGGGGGAAGATCTTTTTCTTCGACATGGCGATCGAAAGATTGTCGCCTTTTTCCACATCGGCACTGACGCTCCGGATCGCCTTCTCGATCACCGAATTTCCCGAAGAACCGCCGACGATGTCGAGGGTTTCGAGGATCGGCACACCGGAGCGGATGAGCTGCGCGAACGTGCGCGCGAAACGGGTCATCGCGATCTTGTGAATAAGCGGGCCAAAAACCGGGAGTCGCAATTGGTAACGGTCCCAGAGCTCCTGGCCCTGCTTCGTGCGCATGAAGGCTTTGGCCCCGTAGTACATTCCGCCCAGGATCAAAAGCATCGCCCACCAGTACGTGCGGGTAAACTCGCTGAAATCGACCAGGAGCTGGGTCGGGCCCGGCAGCGGTTTGCCGAAATCCTTGAAGACGTCCGCAAAGACGGGCACGACCTTCACGATCAGGAAGATCGTGATGAGGACGGCGATGCTGATGACGACCGCCGGGTAAACAAGGGCGGATTTGATCTTCTTCTTCAGCCGGGACGTCGCCTCGAGGAAGCCCGCCAGACGGTCGAGAATCTCCGAAAGCAAGCCGCCCGCTTCGCCGGCTTTGACCATGCTGACGTAGAGCCGGTTGAAAACGAAGGGATGTTTGGCCAGCGATTGATGGAAGGATTCACCGCCTTGCACCCGGCTGGTCACGTCGCCGATGATGCCGCGCAAATTCGCCTGCCGCTTGGGATCGGCGGAGTCGTAGAGCGCCGTCATAGCGCTGACGAGCGGGATGCCAGCTTCGACCATGGTGGCGAGCTGGCGGGTGAAAAGCACGAGATCCGTGTCCTTGACCGACGTAATCTTCTTGCGCTTGGAGGCTTGGGACTTCTGCTGAATGCTTAGGACCATGAGTCCCCGGCTCATAAGGCTCGTGATGGCACTCTCCTCATTAATCGCCTCCTGCATGCCGGAAGTGATCTTGCCGCTCGCGTCGCGCGCCTGAAACGTAAAAGTGTACATGGATGGGTGAACAGGGGCCGGGGAAAGACTAGAAAATCAGCACGAAAAATGCCAGTAAGAACTTGGCTCCAGGCGGAAGCCAGTTTCGCGCCGTCCGGCGGGGTCGCTAGACGAGATCATCCGAAAGAACGCTCGTCCGCTCGCGCCCGCCAAGCAGGATGGCCTGGTCGATGACCGCCTGCGGGTTGTCGTTGAAACGGTAGCCGTGGCAGTTGGGACAAAAGGCGACGCGACGCGCCACGATCGAATCGCAGCCCTCACACACCTTGTAGTCCTCGGGCTGGCTGGCGATTTTCGACGCCTGCTTGGCGCGCTCGTTGAGGGGTTCGGATGGCATGGCCGCGCAAGAAATGGAACAGCAGGAGTATTCCCGTCAGTTCGGCGCGTGACAAGACCAGACCGCACGCGAAGCTCGCGTCGTGGCGACGGCGGACGACTTTGATTTTGTGGGCGAAGGCTGGATCATGTGGCGCGCGTACGATCAGGCGGTGCGCACGGAACTGACGAGCAACGCCGTGCGCGGTTCTTCCGGGGAATGGATCTTGATCGATCCGATCGCGCTCGCACCGGCCGCGCGCGCCGCCCTGGGGCCCGCCCATCCGCCGGCCGCGATCGTGCTGACCAACGGCAATCATGTCCGCGCGGCCGAAAGTTGGCGGCGCGAGTTCCGCCTGCCCGTATTTGCCCACCTCGACGCCGCGGCCGACGCGCCGGTCGTGGTTGATCGCGTGCTCCAGGAGGGAGATTTGGTGGCAGGAAATCTCCGTGTCCTGGAAATGCCCGGCGCCGGCGCAGGGGAGATTGCCCTCCTGCGCGGCGATGCACATCCGCTCATGGTGGTGGGGGATTTGCTCGTGAATCTCGAATCGCATCCGTGCCAGATCCTTCCCGCCAAATATTGTCGTGAAGTGAAGAGCGCGCGCGCCTCCGTGCGGCGGCTCGCGACGGAGCGCTTCGATGCCCTCGGGTTCGCGCACGGCGATCCCATCCGGACTGGGGCGGGCGCGCGGGTCACGGGCCTGCTCGACGCGTTGCGCTGAGGGGGAACCGCGCAGACGTTGCGCCGATGCTCGATAGCCTCCGCCGTATCCTCACGTTCATTCGGTTCTCGCACACCGTTTTTGCCCTGCCCTTTGCGCTGGGGGCCATGTTCGTGGCAGCGGGCGGTCTGCCCACCGCGCGGGTCGCCGGACTGATCGTTCTCGCCATGGTCTGCGCGCGCACGGCCGCGATGGCCTTCAATCGCGTGGCGGATTGGGAGATCGACAAGCGCAATCCGCGCACGGCGGGCCGGCACCAACTGATCTCTTGGCCTGCCGCGATTGTGCTTCTGGTGGGATCGGCGGCGGCCTTTGTCGCCACGACCTGGTTCATCAACCCGCTCTGTTTCGCCCTTTCGCCCGTCGCGCTGGCGATCGTTTTCCTGTACTCCGTCACGAAGCGATTCACGGATTTTACCCAGCTCTTCCTTGGGCTCGCCCTCGCCGTTGCTCCAATCGGGGCGTGGCTCGCGGTGACCGGTTCCTTTGCGCTTCCGCCGCTCGTGCTCGCGGCCGGCGTGCTTTTGTGGGTGGCAGGATTCGACCTGATCTACGCGACGATGGACCACGATTTCGATCGGGGCGCGGGGCTGCGCTCGATGGTGGTGCGCTACGGCATCCCCGCAAGCCTGCATCTCGCGATGGCGATGCACGCCGCCATGTGGTTGCTCCTCGTCGCTTTCGGCCTCGCCGCCGGCCTCGGACCGATCTTTTTCGCGAGCCTCGGGCTCGTCCTGGGGGCCCTCATTTACGAGCACCGCAGTGCGGCGCGTCTCGACCTCGGGGCGATCAATGACGCTTTCTTCAAGAGCAATGCGTTCGTGGGCGTGGTCTTTGTCGCCGCGGTGTTCTGGGATCGCCTGGGATAATTCCGAACCCCGCATTCGCGCGCTTGCAGCCGCGCCCGCTGCCGCCACGCTCCGGCATGGACACCGCGACTCATGACGAAGCTGGGAACGCGCGCGCCACCCCGCTGCTTCTGCTGCAACGCGAGGGGTTCGCGCCCGTACCTTGTGCCGCTTTGTCTGATACCCAGGTGACGGGCCGCCTCTGGGAGCTGCTCTACGCGCTCGCGGCCCGGCGCATTTTCCTCGAGCTTACCGATCATCTCGACGATCGCGCGCTCTATGAGGCGATCGAGCACTGGCTTGAGAATCCTGCCGGCGTCGAGATGGCCTGGCCCACGGAGACGAACACGCAGGTGGATATTGAGGACATCTGCAACGGCGGCGAAACGCGGGGACCGATTTATCTGCGCTATTACGCAGACGAGGCCGAGCGGACGATGTGGCTGGAGCAGGGTCTCGTGGCCGAACTCCCGCCGGCGGAGAGGCCGCCCTTTCCGCGCGCGGCGTTCATGCCGGAGCCAACCGTCCCCTTGTTGCCTTGGGAACCACCGGATACCCCCGCAGACGAGACCGACGGCGATCCGCTTGGTCTGGCGGAGGCAGATGAGCAAATCGCGCTGGAAAAGCGGCGCACCGAGGTGGCCGCGAGCACCGGCCTCGAGTTCACGGCCGGCGCGGAGTGTCCGCCGGCGTTGGAAATGACTTTCCTGGATCAGGTCGAGGCGCTGGAGGAGGCCGGGTTCCAGGAGCCGGCCACGGTGCTGCGCTCCGCCGGGGTGGATCTTGTGCCGCCCGATAAATTGGACGATGCGCTGCTCACGCCGCGGCTCTGGGAATTGCTGCATCAGCTCTCGCTCCGCGGGTTCTACGTGCTGAGCACGAATCATCTCACGGACCGCGAACTCTACGCCGAGTTGTGGGAACGCGGCCTGCGCGAAGGCGCCATCTTTACCGGCCGGAACCGGCAGGGCGGCTGGTTTCACGACATCCTTGGCAGCGGCGGCGACGAGGATGAGCAGATCCTGTTGCGTTTTTATTACGACGACGAGCGGCGGGACTGCGTGGCGCGCGAGTGGCCGAAGACCGTCATCCCTCCGCGCGAAACGCCGGTGGCGCGGCGCGATTGGCGGCTGCCGAAAGGGCCGTTCGGCTGAGTTGCTAGCCCGCCATTGCGCCGCCCGCATTCTTGGCCGGCAGGTCGCGGAATCCGCCGCGTTTGGCCGATTCCTTCAGCATCTTCACGATCGTTTTTTCCGGCAGGTCCTCGAGCTTCTGGAAACGCACGCAGCCTTTGCCGCAGTTCAGTTTTCCCAGCTCCTGTTCGTATTCCGAGACGACACCGGCCACGCAGAAGTAAAGGCTGAAGTAGTTCTTTTGCGCCTTGAAGGAAACGATGGGTTCCCCGAGCACATAGCACGGCATGTCGTACAGCATCATCTCCGTCGCGAGCGGCAGGGTCGAGGCGACCAGGTCCCGGAGATGCCGCACGACGGCGCGCCGCGGTTCCGGCACGGAGTCGAGATACGCCTGAACGGCGGGAGCGATGCGTTTCATGGCGATTTGGGAACGAGGCCCTGTCCCAGGGGCGACTCTTCTTCGGCTTCCGGTTTGTCGCTGGCCGCGGCGGGCGGAGCAGCCAGCGGTTTCATCTGCTTCAGGACGGAACGGAAGAGCGGTTCGAGCTCCTTTTCGAAGCACCATTGGTAGAGAAAGAAATCGCGCAGCAAACCGCCCAGGCGCTCTTCGTCGACGAGTTCGGTGGCGCGTTTCAAGGGCTTGGCCGCCACGCTGAAGTCTCCCCGGTTGGCCTCGCGCGCCATAGCGGTCAGGAGCCATTCGGCCGCGGGCACCGCGCTGGCGAGGTGCGCGGCGATCGGCGCATCGATTTCTTCGCCGCGGCCGAGGGCGATCAAGATCAGGCGGCGCTTGAATTGCATCAAATCCTCATCCCCCTGCTCGTGCACGCGGGCGATCGCCTTGTCGATCATCTCGAGCGCCTGCTGGTTTTTTCCGGCGCGGCGGAGATGCTCGGACCAGAGGAAAAAGTTCCGCCAGTCATAGGGCGCCGCCCGGGTCGCGAGCTCGTAGGACTCGTTTGCCTTGCGGGGGCGCTGGCTGGCGGCCTGGAGCAGACCGCGCACGGCGTAAAGTTGCCCGGCATCATCGGTCAGCCCCGCCAGTCCCAGCGAAATGTGATAGTCGGCCGACGAAAAATTTCCTTTCTGGATCCAGAAATGGGCCAGGGCGAGTTGGTTGCCCCGCAACTCGGGCGCGTCCCGGGCGAGCGCCAGCAGAGTCTCCTCCGCTTTGGCAAAATTCCCTTCTGTCTGCGCGAGGGAAGCCTCGTCGATGCGCTTGATCTCGTCATTCTCCGCCAGCCGCGGCAGCACCAGTCGCGTCGACTCTGCGAGCGGCTTGGGCGCCGTGCGATCGACCGCTGGTTGCAAGCCGCCCACTTCGGGCGCGGTCTGTCGGCCCGCGACAAAACAAAGTGCGGCCGCGGCCAAGGCGCCTGCCACCGTGCTGGCCACGCGCAGGCCCGGCGAGCGCCGCCAGAGGGAACGCAGCGAAGGCGCGTCCCCCCGCGGCGGCGGATCGGGCCGGCTGTAGTGGCCGCGCTCGGCGTCGAGCGCCGCCTGGTCGAGTTCCCCGCGCGGCATTTCCTTCTTCGGTGCGTCCGGCTGGGCGGGAGATTCCCCTTCGACGCGCCGGTCGCGCTTGGGCACAAACACCGGCAAATCGTAGGGCTCGCCGCCCGCGGGCTCGGCGGTGGGCGGGGCGGACTCCCCTCCGCCCGCGCGACGAAAACGCTTCTCTTCCTTCCCCATCAATCCGCGTTCCGCCAGTGGCGCGGTGGGTGCATTCGCGGCAGCGTTGGCGCCGAGCACCCGGGCGAGCGCGCTGGCGAGCTGCTGGGTGAGATCGGGGCTGGCCTCGGCGGACGACGGCGGACGCTCGGGAGCAGCGTTTTGGCGGGGGACGACGGCGATTTTCCCAGGCTCCGCGGGCGGTGTGCTTCCGGCGGGCGGGGGAGGAGGCGTCTTGTCTTCGGGTCCGGCAGCCATGCGATTTTGTTTCTGAAGGCGGAGGTTCGTAATGTCGGCCCGTGTCCTTGTCGAGCCGCTTCTCGTAGCATACCGATGCGCTTCCCCCGTTTTATGAGCATCGTCGTGCAGAAATATGGCGGCAGCAGCGTCGCGAGCCCCGAAAAAATCCGCGCGGTCGCGCAGCGCGTCATGGCCACGCGGGCCGCGGGACATCAGGTTTGCGTGGTCGTATCGGCCATGGGCGACACCACGGACGAACTGCTCGCCTCCGCCAAGCGCCTTTCCGCCGATCCGCCGCGGCGTGAGCTCGACATGCTCCTCTCTGCGGGGGAACGCATCGCCATGGCGCTCCTTTCGATTGCCATTCGCGAATTGGGTGGCGATGCCATCAGCTTCACCGGCTCGCAAAGTGGCATCATCACGAACGACCGGCATTCCGATGCCCGCATCATCGAGGTGCGTCCGTTCCGGATCCAGGATGAGCTGGCCCGGGGTCGCATCGTGGTCGTCGCCGGCTACCAGGGCGTTTCGTATCGCAAAGAGGTCACTACGCTTGGGCGCGGCGGGAGCGATACCACCGCCGTGGCGCTGGCCGCCGCGCTGGAGGCCGAGTGGTGCGAGATTTGTTCGGATGTCGACGGGGTCTACTCCGCCGATCCGCGGGTGGTTCCGGCGGCCCGCCGTCTCGCGGAACTGACCTACGAAGAAATGCAGGAGATGGCCGCCGCCGGCGCGCGCGTGCTAAACGCGCAGGCCATCGAATTCGCCAAGGACCGGGGCATCGCCGTCTACGCGCGTGCCACCGCCGCGGCGCCGATGGCGCAATCCGGCGAAAGTGACGGCAGCGTGGTCCGCAAGGGTGCTCCCCGGCCGCCGGGGTCGGTCGCGGGCGTGGTGGGGGAGGAAGGCGTGCTTCTGCTCACCAGTGCCGCACCGTTTGCCGAGATCCTGCAGGCGCTCGACCAACTGGGGGTCTGCGGCAAACAAGTGCATTCGGTCTCGCAGAATGGCTGCGGAGCCACGGCGCTCCTTCTTTCCCGCGAAAATCTGCACGCCGAGACGGCCTTGCGCGCGGCGCTGCAGGAGCGCTTTGGTGCGGGCGTGACGCTCGCGGACGATCTCGGTGCCGTCAGCGCCATCGGGACCGGCATCAACGCCACTCATCGCAATCTCCTCGATGGCACTGCGCTCTTGCGCGGCCTCGGCCTCGAACCGCGCGGCGTGGCCACTTCCTCCTTTCGGATCACGTGGCTGGTCGAGAGCAGGCGCGTTGCCGATGCGGTGCGCGCCTTGCACCACCGCTTCATAGAAAGCGAGCCGCTCACGCGCAGCTAAAGTGTCCGGGGTCCGACCCGCGCAACGCAAACGAGGAGGACGGTGCCCGCAAGCGGCAACGTCCTCCTGAATTTCGGGGATCGGCGTAAAAGCCGCCGCTTGCTTAGAGAATTCGACCGATGAATGGCACCCGCCGGAGCAAAGCAGAAGTGAGCCAGCTCAACGCGAGGCCGCCGACGATCACGATGCTTCCCTTCGCCGCGCCGGAGAGGTTGGCGCCGAGGAGGGCGAACTGCAGCCAGTTCACAAAGACGTAGTGCAGGAAATAGATGCCGAAGGCATTGGCACTGAGACTTTCCAAGATCGCATTTCGACGTTGGGCGAATCGCACGAAAAGCGCGCAGAAAGCCAGGGTGGAGGCGGCGCACGAGACGACGAAGGCGAAGTTCACCAGCGTCAGGAGCGGCATGCTCTGTTCCCCGCGCATGGCCAGTCCCACGTAGGTCACGAAGGTGACGACCACGAAGATGAATCCCAGCACGGCAGCCGTCGACCAGCGGCCCCAGCGGCGCGCCAGCGCTCCACCTGGGGCCAGGAAACTACGCTCAATTCCGTAGGACCCGAGGGCGATGCCCACGGCGAAATAGAGCGCATAGTGAAACACGCGGGCGGTCTGGATGGTGAATGGCCCGAAAGCGGCCCATTCCGAGGGATAGAGGTTCGCCATGGGCAGATAGGCGAGGGCGGAAAGGCCGACGAGCGCGGTGAAAAACGCGAACGGGCGAGCCGCTACCGGTGCCACGCGGCGAGCGAGGAAATCGCCCCATGGCGGCGCGAGTCGGTGCACGAGCGCAGCCACGAGTCCGAAGGCGAGCAGCACCCAGAGGAACCAGGCCGGTCCGGCGGGAAGTGTGCCGAGCGACAACCATTGCTCGGCGAATGCGGCCAGACCCGGATCGGCGCCCGTCACGCGATACGTCGGATAATATGAGAGCGGCCCCAGGAAGACGGCCGCGATGGCAAACGGCAATCCCAGCCGGAAGGCGCGGTCGCGCGCAAACTCCCCGGCGCCCTTCCGCCGCAGGCTGCTCATGACGAAGAGGCCGGAGATCAGGAACATCAGAGACATGAAGAACGTGTCGTTGAACCCGATGAACAGATCGATTCCAGGCCAGCGCTGGGAATCGACGATCGGAAACGCCTGCCACATCCGCGGCTGCGTCAGGAGCGAGGCGGGCGGCTTCGGAGCGTAGGGGTGGTAGGCCAGCCCGGCGTGGTGGGCCACGACGAGGACGGTCACAAAGGCACGGAGGTAGCCGATGGCGTTTGACCGCCCGGCGGGTGCTGGCGGCGGCTCGCTGGGAGCAAGGGGTGCCGCGGTTTGGTTCTCGGCTGGAAGCACTGCCAAAGCCGGGCTGCCGGCGGGCGGGGAGAAGGAGGAAGTGGAATGGTTCATCGCGAACAGGTGGTCATTCCCCCCAAAAGGTGACGGACTTTCTGCACGCAGTTCCGGCCAGTCCTGGCGGGAGATGGCGCCGGCTTGGAAGCCGGGCGCCGTACTGCAGGCAGGATGCGCCCGCTCAGGCGCGAACGTCTGCCACTTCCGATTCCCTAACCCGGGGTCTTTCTGTCCGCGAGATTCGCGCCGGAGAGCCGGCGCGTGCGCCCCGCCATCGTTGCCACACAAAGGAATGCGAGTGAACCCGTCCAGAACGCGCCGCCCGCCCAACTGGTGGGCAGCGGCCTTCATCGTACCTCACGAGTGGCCAATTCCCGCCAAACGTGACAAAGAATCCTCGGTGCGTCGCTCCCGCCGAGGCGCGAGTCGAAATGCGCTTAGAGCAGGTGCGACTCGAGAAACCAAAGCGACTTGTCGAGCGTGCGCGAAATCCCCGTGAAGAGGTCGGCGGTGTCGGCGTCTTTCGCGTCCGACGCGGTGTCGATGGAGGCGCGGGTCGACGCCGCCACGGCGCTGTAGCGGGCCACGAGAGCCTTTAGATGCGTTTCCCCGGCAACGGCGTCGAGGGGATACTCCGGCAACGACGACGCCTGGGCGACGACCCGCGCCGTGCCCAGGGCAGTGCCGCCCAGCGCGGTGCAGCGTTCGGCGATTTCATCGATGTGGTCTTCCAGTTCGTCGTTGAGCTGGTCGAATAGCTCATGGAGCGCGATGAAGCTCGGCCCTTTGACGTTCCAATGCGCCTGCTTGGTTTGGAGCGCGAGATCGAGGGTATCGGCGAGCTGCCGGTTCAGCAGGTTCGTCATCTTCGCGCGAATTGCGGCGTTGAGATCGTTGCGGGTGGGATGGAGTGCGCGGCTGGAGCCGGACGCGGAAGGTTTCGATTTCTTGGCCATGCGCCAATTGGAAACGGAGATTGCGTAGTTCCAGTGTAAAATTTTTCGAAGCGGGTCATATCCGCGCCGGGCGTCCGGGGGAGCTGCCGCCCCTGCCGCTGCAACCGGGCAACGTATTCGGTTGCAGCAGGGGACGGCGAGAAGGAGAAGTCGGCGCGCAAACGCAACGCCGTTCGTTCTTCCCATGCCTACCGACTTCGCCCCCTACGAAAAGCTCCTCACCCGCAGCCGGGAGATCTCGATGCTGAATGCGGCGACCGCGCTGCTGTATTGGGACTCGGAGACGTATCAACCGCGCAAGGGGGTGCCGTGGCGCGCGGAACAATTCTCCTATGTAGGCGGGCTCACGCACCGCATGTTTACGGCGCCGGAAGTCGGTGCCTGGATTGCCGAAGGCGAAGCCCGCGGGTTTGCCGACAGTTCGGCCGAAGCCGCCAACGTGCGCGGTTGGCGCCGCGACTATGACCGCGCGACGAAGCTCCCGACAGAGCTGGTGGAAGAGCATGAGAAGACCAAGGCACTCGCCCGGGACGCGTGGGTAGATGCGCGCAAACGTTCGGACTTCGCGTCTTTCCGGCCCCACCTGGAAAAGATCCTCGAGCAGTGCCGCCGGATGGCCGATCACTGGGGCTGGGAAGGCTCGCGCTACAACGCCATGCTGCACGGCTATGAGCCCGGCACCGACGTGCGCCAGCTCCAGGCGATATTCGATGAGTTCCGCCCGCGCCTGCGTGAAGTGCTGGGGGTTGCCCTGGAGAAATCCAAAAGTACGCCCCGGCTGGAAGGAGAGTTTCCCATCGAGGGCCAGCGCCGCTTCAATCTCGAGGTGGCGCGCGCGATCGGTTTCGATTTCGAAGCCGGGCGACTCGACGTCACGGCTCATCCCTTCTGTTCGCGAGTTGCCCCCGGCGATTGCCGGCTGACGAATCGTTACGACACCGCGAACTTTGCGACGTCGCTCTTCGGCGTCATGCATGAGGCTGGGCACGGCATGTACGAGCAGGGGCTCGACCAGGAGGCGTTTGGCACCCCGATGGGAACCGCGATCTCCCTCGGTATTCACGAGTCGCAATCACGCCTCTGGGAAAACCTGGTCGGGCGCGCGCCTGAATTCTGGCAACATTGGTATCCCCGTGCGGCGGAGCATATGCCGGCGCTGCGCAAGTACACGCCTGAGGAGGTCCACGCGATCGTGAATCGGGTGAACCCCTCCTTGATCCGCGTCGAAGCCGATCAGGTGACTTACGATTTCCACGTCATGCTGCGCTTCGATCTCGAGCGCCGGATGCTCGAGGGGGATCTGGCCGTTGACGACGTGCCCGCGGCCTGGAACGAGGAATTCGAGAAATCGCTCGGGCTCAAGGTGCCCGATGACGCCCGGGGCTGCCTTCAGGATATCCACTGGAGCGCCGGCTTGGTGGGATATTTCGCCACGTACTCGCTCGGCAATTTGAACGGCGCGCAGCTTTTCGCGAAGGCACGCAGCGAAAAGCCGGAGATCGACGCAGAGCTGCGGCAGGGTGAATACGGCACCCTCCTCCGCTGGATGCAGGAGAAGATTCACCGCCGGGGCAGCGCTCTTCTCCCGCAGGATCTCATGCGCGAAGTCACGGGTGAGCCGACAAAAGTGGATGCGCATCTCGCGATGTTGCATGCGAAGTTCGGAATCTAGCGGGAGTCGAGACGCGGCGCGGACGACGGCAGCGCCCCGGTGGGCGTTCCAATTGGACGCAAATGCCGAAGGTGCGGAATTCGGGAAAGCATGTTGCCGCAACTCCCGGAACGGGGCTTCTTTCCCGCCCTCCTGCTCCCACCATGATTCTCCGCTGCGCCGTGGCGCTTTCCGTCTGTTCGCTCGTGTCTTCCAACGCCCTCGCCCAGCTCAAGAAAGTCGAAGACTTCCAGGCGGCGGCGGCCGCCGCGAATTCCGTCCTCACGATCCCCGTCTTTGAGCAGACCGCGGACGAGGTCACCAAGGCCGCGGAGGAAGCGCTCAAGGCGGCGGACGCGGCGCTCGATACGCTCGGCAAGATCGATCCGAAGAAGGTCACTTTTGCGAACACGCTCGGCGCGCTCGACGACATCGGTTATCGGGTCGCCACGGCAGCGAACCGGCTCTACTTGACCAAGGAAACGAATCCCGACGCCGCCATCCGCAAAGCCGCCGAGGAAGCCGTCACAAGGATCGAGAAATGGTCCGTCGGTCTGGATTATCGGGACGATGTTTATCGCGCGATTTCCGCCTACGCGCGCACGAAGCCGAAGCTCGCGGGCGAGCAGCAGCGGCAGCTCGATTACGTCCTGCGGGACTACCGCCGCGCGGGTCTGGGCCTGGCGCCCGCCTTGCGCAAGGAAGTGGAGCGCAAGCGCAAGGAACTGGCCGACCTGACGAACACTTTCTCGACCAATATCACGGAGGCGCAGGTCCCCGTGAATTTCACCCGCGAGGAACTCGAGGGCATGCCCGAGGACTTCCTCGCGTCACCGAAAATCAAAAAATCCGAGGACGGCAAGACCTATACGCTGCAGGCGAACGAGACCTGGCAGTTTATCGGGGTGCAGGACAACGCGAAAAACGAAGTGACGCGCCGGAAGTTTTACGTCGCCCACGACACTCTGGCGACGGAATTGAACGGGCCGTTGTTGAATCAGATCGTCGCGTTGCGCGCGGAGATTGCGCGCCTCCTGGGCTACAAGAGCTGGGCCGATTACCAGATCGAGCCCAAAATGGCGAAGACCGGCACGGCGGCCATGAAGTTCATCGAGGACCTGATCAAGGGCGTGCAGCCCAAGTTTAATGCTGAGGTCGCGACGATTCAAAAACTCAAGGCCGCGGATGTCGCCGACGACAAGTCGAAGATCATGGTCTGGGACTGGCGCTACTATGTGAACCAGCTCAAGAAACAGAAGTACACCGTCGATGCCGAGGCGCTGCGCGTGTTCTTCCCGATGGAGAAGACGATCGCCGGGATGTTTCAAACTTATGAAACGATTTTCGGCCTGAAATTCACGCAAATCGAAGCGCCCTTCAAATGGGTGGACGATCTGCAGCTCTGGATGGTCGCGGATGCCAAGAGCGGCGAGCCGATGGGGATGTTCTATCTCGACCTCTATCCGCGGGAGGGAAAATACAACCATTTCGCGCAGTTCGGCATCGTCGAGGGCAAGGAGTTGCAGGACGGCAAGTACCAGCGCCCCACCGTTGCCCTGGTCTGCAATTTTCCGCCGCCGCAGGCGGACAAGCCTTCGCTCCTCTTGCACCGTGACGTGGAGACGCTCTTTCACGAGTTTGGCCATGCCCTGCATTCCATTCTCACCCGGGCGAAGATCGCCCGCTTTGCGGGCACCAGCGTGCCGCGCGACTTCGTCGAGGCTCCCTCGCAGATGCTTGAGAACTGGGTCTGGGACCAAAAAGTCCTCGATACGTTTGCGGCCGACTATCGTGATCCGAGCAAGAAAATCCCCGGCGACATCATCGAAAAGATGAAGGCCGCGAAGCTCGCGACCGTCGGGATGACCTACCGGCGGCAGTTTGCGCTGGCTGCGATCGATCTCGCGCTGCACGGCCCGGTGAAGTTGAACAAGCAGGGTGAAATCGACGCGCGCGCGATCGTGAATGCCACCTTCGAACGGGTGTTCCTGCCCATCGATCCCAAGACGGATTTTGGTTCGGGTTTCGGACACCTCATGGGCTACGACGGCGGCTACTACGGCTACGCTTGGGCCGATGCCATCGCGGCGGACATGGCGACGGTCTTCAAGAAAGCGCCCGGCGGATTCTTCGACAAGGAGGCGGGCCTGCGCCTGCGCACCGAGATTTATCAAACCGGGAATGCGCGCGAAGTGTCCGAATCCATCGAGAAATTCCTCGGGCGAAAGCAATCGAATGATCCGTTCATCGAGAGCCTTGGTCTCGATCCGAAGGCGGCGAAGACCACGAAGCCGGCGAAAGGAAAACCGCGCGCGGCGGCGGCGGCGAATTGACCGCACGGGCGGCAGGCGCGAGAACGGCGCGGGTTTTCCGCCCACTCATGAAGACGCTGCGCCTCCCGCCTTTCGCCTCCGCCCTGCTCGCGCTGGCCGTCCTGTTCCTCCCGGCCTGCGGGAAGCGGGAGACGCGCGTGCAGAAGGGCAACCGCGAGCAGGTGCTCCATCGCGGGAATGGCGCGGAGCCTTCGGAACTCGATCCGCAGGTCGTCACCGGCGTGCCCGAGCACCACATCATTGTGGCGCTCTTCGAGGGCTTGCTCATGGCCCATCCGAAGGATCTCAGTCCGCAGCCCGGTATGGCGGAGCGCTGGGAAGTTTCCACGGATCGCAAGACGTACACGTTTTTCCTGCGTGACAATGCGGTTTGGTCGAACGGCGACCGGGTGACCGCCGACGATTTCGTCCAGTCGTACGAGCGCATGCTCAACCCGAAGCTGGCCGCTCCCTATGCGGAGAGCCTCTTCATCATGGAAGGCGCGAAGGAATACAACGAGGGCACCCTGAAAGATTTTGCGCAGGTGGGCGTGAAGGCGCTCGAAATGAAAAAGCTGCAGATCACTTTGCGCACGCCGGCCGCCTATTTTCCCGTCATCGTCAACCACTACGCGTGGTTCCCAGTACCGATCAAGGTCATCGAAAAGCACGGCAGTCGGTACGACAAAGGCAACCGTTGGACACGCCCGGAGAACATCGTCACGAACGGGCCCTTCACGCTGAAGGAGTGGAAGACGAATCAAGTCATCGTGGTGGCGAAGAGTGAAACGTATTGGGATGCGAAGACCGTGCGCCTGAGGGCGATTCACTTCTATCCCACGGAATCGATCGACGCGGATGAGCGCATGTTCCGCACGGGGCAGGTCCACGTCATTTACGACATGCCGCTCTCCAAGATCGACGCCTACAAGGCCACGCCCAACTCCGGCATTCGCTTCGAGCCCTACTACGGGACCTACTTCTACCGGATCAATCTCGACCCGGTGAAAGGCCCGAATCCCGCGCTGAGGGACGCCCGGGTGCGCCGCGCGCTCGCGCTCGCGATCGATCGCGATGCGATCGTAAAGAACATCACGCGCGCCGGGGAGATCGCGGCTTTCAGTTATACGCCAGAAGGGCCGGGCGGATACCACGCGAAAGCGAAACTCCGGACCGATTACGACGAAGCCAGGCGACTCCTCGCGGAAGCCGGCTTCCCCGGCGGGAAAGGCTTGCCCAAGCTGGTGGTGCATTTCGATACGAAGGAAAGTCACCGCGCCATCGCCGAGGCGGTCCAGGAAATGTGGAAGAAGCAGCTCGGCGTCGAGGTCGAACTCCTTAACGAGGAGTGGAAGGTCTATCTCGCCACCCAACAAAGTCAGAGTTACATGATCTCGCGTTCGGGCTGGATCGGCGACTACGTCGATCCCAATACGTTTCTCGAGATTTTTCAGTCGACGAGCGGCAACAACAACACGGGCTGGAAAAACCCCGAATACGACCGCCTCATTGTCGCCTCTTGGTATGCGCCCGACGAGCCTGCCCGCATGGAATTGCTCGCCCAGGCCGAGGCCATTCTAACGGAGGAATGTCCCATCATTCCCATCTACCACTACACGCGCGATTACCTCATCGCCTCGAGCGTGAAGGGCTGGTACTCCAATCTCCTCGACGAGCACCACTACAAGTACCTGCACCTGGACGATTCCGCCGGACCCGACAAACCTCCCGTTCTCGGTGCTGCCCCCTGAGCCCTCGCCGCGTCCCGCTTCCGCGCCATGTTCAAGTTCATCGCCAATCGCGTCGTGCAGACGCTCGCGGTGCTTCTCATCGTCGGCACGATCACCTTCTTCCTGGTGCGTCTCGCGCCGGGCTCGCCCTTCGACCAGGAGCGCGCCATGGCGCCGGAGATTCGCGCCAATCTCAACGCCTACTACGGACTCGATCAGCCCCTGCGCGTTCAGTATTGGCGCTACTTCACCAAGCTGATTACCACGGGGGATTTCGGGCCTTCCTTCAAGTACTCGAATCGCACCGTCACCGAACTCATCGGCGAATCACTCCCGGTTTCCATGGAGTTGGGAATCTACGGGATGATCATCGCCATGATCGTCGGCGGGGTCGCCGGGGTGCTGGCGGCGTTGCGTCCGAATACCGTGACCGACTACGTGCCGATGTCGGCTGCCATGATCGGCATCAGTCTGCCCACTTTCGTGTCCGGCCCGATCCTCCTGCTCATCTTTGGGATTCACCTTAAATGGTGCAGCGTCGCCGGCTGGAACGAGGCGGCGGACAAGGTGCTCCCCTCGATCACGCTGGGGCTTTATTACGCCGCCTATTTCGCCCGGTTGACCCGGGGCGGCATGCTGGAAGTCCTTTCGCAGGACTACATTCGCACCGCGCGCGCGAAGGGCGCCTCGGAGACACGCGTAGTATTCAAGCATGCGCTGCGGGGCGGACTGCTGCCTTCCATTTCCTTCTTTGGCCCCGCTCTGGCTGGAATCATCAGCGGCTCCTTCACCGTCGAGACGATTTTCCAGATCCCCGGCCTTGGGCGTTATTTCGTCACGGCCGCCTTCAATCGCGACTACACCATGATCATGGGGACCGTGATCCTCTTCGCGACGCTCATCTGCGTCTTCAACATGTTGGTGGACATTCTCCTCGTCTGGCTCAATCCGCGGCTGAAACTCGCATAGGTTAGTTCTGCTTCACGTCGTCCGCCGTTCCGAAGACGCGGTCGGGGCCGGCGGAAATGATTTCCATGTGCTCGCGCGAAAGCTGGTGAAAGAAGTAGGGTGTGCCCCAAGCGTCGATGAGTTCGCCTTTCGAGTTGAGATCCTGTCCCTCCGGCGGACCAAGCGTAGCCCCGCGCGGATTGCCGCCCATGACGGACTTCATGATTTCGGCGTTGGTTCCAACGGGGTTCTCTCCCATGAGCGTGCGGTAGTCGCGAAACATCAGCCGGATCTTGTCCAGCCGGATCGACATCGACGGGATCGATCCGTCGCCGGTCGTGGCGGGGTTGCCCGATGACGCCGTCGCAGCTTCGGGCGAATTCGGCAGATTGGTTGCATTGGGCGTTGTCGAAGGCGACGCGAGCTCGGACACGGCAGGTGAGCTGTCTGTGCCCACCGGTCCCGGCAAAGTCACGGGCGGCCCGGTCGGCGTGCGAGGTGCACCCGTCGCCGGGATGATCGCGGTCGTCGGAGTTGGACCGCCCGACGCCCGCGGTGGCGCCGGGTCAGGAGTCGACGGCGACCCCGGTCGCAAGGCGACCCACGCCGCGACCGCAAGAAGCACCGCAGCAGCCCCGGCTACGAGGGGACGCGGTCTCATGCCAGGATTCTCCCTATTTCCCAGGGCGTTGCCCTGGGCTGCCTTGTCCGGCGCCTTTGACGCTGGGGGTATGTTGGTTCGATTCGATTCCTCTTCATTCGCGTATGTTCGCATCCACCTGCTGCCATCGCGTTTTTTCGATTCCAGCCGCAACCAGGGCGTTTCGGCGAATGCAGGCGCGATCGCTTCCGCCTCGCTGCGCCTCTGCCCAAGGCGCCTAATTCATGAACCCGAGATCCGGAGCGACAAACCGCGCGAGATTCGGGAACACCGTAGTCAGATTCGATCCGGTGACACCAAACCACTTCGCCATGGTGGCGGCGAATTGGTCGACCGCCGTGGTGGGAATCCAGCGTCCGGTGCTCGTGTCGTCCGGACCGCCCACCGCCAGCGCGGGGAATTTGCCGTAAGTGTTGCGGCCTTTCACGCCGCCGCCCACGACGAGGTGATGGCTGCCCCAGCCGTGATCGCTGCCGAGCAGATTGCTGGGCAGCGTGCGTCCGAAATCGCTCGCGGTGAAGCTCGTCACGTGTTGGTCGAAATTGGGGTCGCCGTATTGCGTGCCGATCTGGGTCATTGCGTTTTGGAACGCGTTTATGCTCTGGCTGAGTTCCGCCAGCAGGCTGGCTTGCGAACCGATAATGACGGTGTTCGGATTCGGCGTGGTCGAGCCGGCGTTGTTCGTCTGGCCGGTGTGGGTGTCGTAGCCGCCCACCTGGCAGAAGAAGATCTGCCGTTTCATGCCGAGCCCACCGGCGGCGGCCGAGCGGTAGCCCGCCTCGATGATTTGGCCGACCATCTTCAACTGTGCGAGCAGGCTCGAATTGTTGATGGTGCCTCCGCCATTTGGGACGACGATATTGCGGGGGAAGACATTCCAATAGGCGAGCATTGGACTGCCGGCGAGTGCGGCGGAAAGCGACGATCCCGTGGCGAGGGCATGCTCGAGCGCCAGGGCATAGTTCTGCGTGAGCATGTTCGCCTGCACGGCATCGATCCCCAGAATACTGTTCAGCGTCGCCTGCCGCGCCGCCTGCGCCGAACTCGGGCCGAGATTGTTGTTCAACGCGACCACGCCGTTCGTGGAGACGGAGTATTGCTGCACCACGCCTCCGACTTCGAAGGTGTTGGAGCCCGCGAGCGAAATGGCAAGGGAGAGCACCGCCTGGGCGCCGTTGCGCGGATTCAGGGTATCGAGCAGATCGGCGCAGCGCCCGCCCCAGCCGGTTGTCGGGAGTTGGTCGGGAATCGACGTCTGCCACTGCACCTGCTGGTCGCTATGAGAAAAGAGCTGCGGCGGACGGGGTACCGAGCCGGAATTGTACTGCGTCTTGGTCAGCGGATAAACGAGCGTCCCCACATTAAAGATCGTGGCCAGCTTGCCGGAATTGAAGAGGGTCTGCAGCTCGGGACAGGCCGGGTGGAACCCGTAGGAATGGCCGTCGTTGTTGAGCGGATTGAGCGGGAGGAGCCGATCCTGCGGGATCGCGAGGGACGGGGTCCGGATCGACGCATAATCGTTATACTCCGAGGTGATGGTCGGAATGATCAGATTGTTCGCGTCGTTCCCTCCGTTCAGGAAAATGCAGATGAGCGCCTTGTAATCGCTCACCGGCGTCTGGGCCATCGCGGTGTTGATGAGGCGCAGGTCACGAATCGTGTTCGAGAGCGCGGCCGTGCCGACGGCGGCGCAGACCGCCTGCCGGATGAACTTCCGCCGGGTGGTGAAAGACGAGTAGTTTTCGGGTTCCATAAACGGGAAGGCAGGAGGCTTACTTTTGCACGGCGTATTCCGGGGAGACGACAATCATGTGGACAACAGCGCGGACGCGATCGCGGACGTTGGTCGCGGACGCGGTCGGGAAGTTCGTGTTGTTGGCCACGAACGAAACGATGGCATTTTTGGTCCCGGTCGTGAGCTGTCCGCCGGTCAGCAGGTCGCCCAGTTTGTTCACGAGAGCGGTGACGCCATTCGCATCCGCCACGCTGTAGGGCGCCGTCAGGTAGGGACTGAGATCGAAGACCACGCCGCCGCCGCCATTGCGGAAACCGCTCAGCCCGCTGGCGCTGCCACCGGAGAGAATCGCTTGCGCCACGGCGTTGCTCAGCGTGACGATATTCGTATCGGTTGTGAGCTGGAATTCCGGCGTCGTGACGTTCGCCGTGGCGAGATTTCCCGGATACTTGTAATCTGGATAGAAGAAGTTGAAGACGGTGGTCGAGTTCAGCGGCGTCTGCGCGAGTTCCGTGTTCGTCGCGGCCAGGTCGAATTTGCTGGCGAGGAGTGTGACGTTCCCGCTGCGCGTGAGCGGCGTGGAGAGAAGCGGATAGACCGACATCTGGTTGACTGTCTCGGCCGTGAGCCCCGTGCGCGTGATCGTGAAATGGCGGGGGTCGGTGACACTTGCGACGACGAATTCGCCATCGGGCAGAAATGCGCCGATCCCGGCGGCGACATCGATCCAGACATGGTCGCCCACGTTCAGATTGAAGCTGGTGTTGCTGGAAACCGAGATGGTGGAAACGGAGCCGGCGTTGGTGACGACATAGTCTCCGGCCATTTTTGGGACCAGCACCGTTCCCGATCGCGCTGCCACAGGCGGAGTTTCGACGGTGGTCACGGTGAAGTGGGTCGAATCAGGCAGACTCGCCACGTCGTAGATGCCGTCCGGTGCGCCGCCCGTGGCGAACTTGAGATACAGCTTCCCGCCCACGGAGGTGCCGGAGAGATTGACGGTCACGGTATTCGAACCGGCCGCCTGGGCATAAGTGACGACGGCAAGTCCGGAGGCGTTGACCGCGAAAGTCGTGGCAGTCGGCGCGGGAGTGGTGAGCACCGTGTAGTTCGTCGAGGTCGGATTGCTCGGGAGCTCGGTCGCGGGAGTTCCCGTGGTGTTGGCGGAGAAGTCGAGCGCGACCGAGTTCCCCGTCCCAAGGAGGTGCGGGGTGGAGGTCGTCACCGTGATGACCTGCGTGCCCGTCTGGCTGTAGGTGCCACTCCGGCTTTGGGCCAGGAAGGTTCGGGCGGGCGCGGCAATGCGGAAGAGCGGTTCGCGCTGCTTGCCAAAGCTGTTCAGGCTTTGCGCGATCGTGGCACTGCGCGCCTCGCCGTCGAGCAGGATCGCCTTGATCACCGCACCGAGGTTGCCGCGCTGATGCTGCCGGGCGCCGTCTTCTTCGAATTTCGCCACTACGCGGGCGAGGTAACCGGGGCTGGGATTGCTCGTGACCAGGCGCTGGATCAATTGCCGGCAGACGAACGGTCCGGCGTTTGGATTCGCCACCATGTTGTCGAGGGCCGACTCGAGATTCTGGAGGCAGTACGCGTCGAAAGCGGCATTGGCGGGATCGGCTTGTGAACCGCTCACGGGCGCGCCGACGAGGTTGTAACCCACGGCGGCGGGGAGCACGACGTTATCGAGGAGAAGCTTCGGGCCGAGTTCATGCCGGGTGGGCACGAGGACCATCGGCTGAAGATAGTTGACCGGCGGACTGAAATTCGCGGGAAGTCGGCCATTCGCTTGCAACGCCTGCCACCAGTTCCAGCCGGTGAAGACGCGTGCCATGCCCTGGATCGAGGCCTGGCCGTAAGTCGGAATGACGTTGCCACTCGAATCAAGCATGAGCGTGCCGTCCGGCCAGGTCCGATTGAGCCCGATGGAGAAGAGCTGCATGATCTCGCGGGCGTAGTTCTCGTTGGGATGCAGGCCGGTGGTGAGGTTGGCCTTTTGATTCGCCTGCATGTCCAGGTACACGCCCATGGCCGGATTGAGCGTCACCGCCTTGAGCAGATCGCGGAAGTTTCCGAACGCGCCGCTGAGCAACAAATCGTAGTACCCCGCCACCGCCGTGGCGTTGTCCGTGAGCGCCCCGTCGCGATCGGAGATAACCAGAATTTCACTCAGGGCGAAGGCGACGCGCTGGCGGAGTTGGTCGTTCGCCGTGATCGAGGTGCGCCACCAAGCGTTGAACAGGATCGAACTCGGCTGCCGGTTGAAGGGATCCGCGCTGAAATGCGCGACGACATCTGGTGAGATCAAGGTCGCCGGGAGGGCGATCTGGCTGTCGATCCACGCGGAATAGCCGGACGCCTGCACGGCCGCCACGTCGCTCGGCGAAGCCCCAAAAGCGGCCTGATTGAGGAACCGCCCGGCGCCTGCATCGGTGCTGTGGTCGTCCGTGTAGCCCGGGTCGGGGACGGGCGCGGGCGGATTCTGAGAGCCAATGACGCGATTGAAATTGCCCCGAATTTCACCGCTGGGGTACGTGACGCTGTGCACGTTGATATAGGCATTTCCCTGCAACAGAGCGGTCACGATGTCCGCCGCGGTAAGGGTGCCCGTCGCCACGATGTTCCAGATGTATCCGCCGTCCGCGGTCCGCAGCTCGGGATGGAACTTGTCGGCGTCGTCGATATCGAAAACGATCTGCTTCGAGGGCTCAACGTGAATGTGGTAGGCCGTGCGCGGCGAGGTCAGGCCGGTGTAGTTGAAATGCAGGGTGGCCTGGGTGTTGTCGGGGCTGACCCGCAGATCCGCGAAGCCGGTCGCGGTGCTCGTGGCCGCTCCCTGCGGGGCCATGTTGGTGACGTAGAGAACGCCGGGAGTGCTAATGCTCTGCGGATAATCGAAGCGGGTCAGCAGGTAGTCAGGCACCACCCCCGAGCCGTTGGCGATCGGGTTGGCTGTCGCTCCCGTGGGATCGAGGAACCAGCCCACGGCGAGCTGATTGGTTCCGCCGGAGCCGCGATTGTGCAGGACCTCGTAGTAGTAGCGCTGCCCGGACACGAGCGAGAGCCAGCCTGACTTTTGGTTCGATTGATTGACGTCGTCCCAGACTTTGGAAGCGGTCCCGGGCGAAACGACCCAGGCGCGGCGAATCTTGTTCACCGGTTCGCCATCATTTGAGATCCACAGCTCGGCCACGTTGTTGGCGGCGACCCAGAAATAGTATTTTCCGGTCGTGGGTGCGGTGAAGTAGCCGCGGAGACGTTCGCCGGTGTTGATCGCGTAGTTCGTATTGTCTTCGGGCGTCTGCAGCGTCGCATCGATGGAACTCGGGGTCGTGTTCAGCGGGATGTTGGCAATTTCGGGGCCGGTCACGCCGGAGGTCCAGAGCTCACGCGTGACTCCGCTGCCGGCGGGCAGGATCTTGATCGTCAGGACGGACGCGCCAACGCCGATGGTGTTGGTGACCGTGAGAGCGATCTGGAAATCACCCACGGCGGTGGGCGTTCCGGTGATAAGGCCCGTCGCCGCGTTGAGGGTGAGGCCGGGTGGCAGCGGCCCGCTATTCGTTCCGAGGGCAAAGGTGGCGGGATTGTTGATCGTATTGCTCGCCGTGACCGCGAACGAGAAAGGCTGGTTTACGAAACCGATCGCCGAGAGTGCGCTCGTCACAGCTGGAGGCGCCTGCGCGCCTGAGCTGGGATAGAGCCGGCCGGTCGGGATGATCTGTTTCACCTGGCTGTCGCTGTACCAAGAGAGATGTGCCTGGCCGTTCCCCGTCGCCTGGTAGTACTCCATCTTGACGTCGTAGAGGGTGCCGGCCTTGAGATCGATCGCGCCGATCCATTCGACGCCGCCTTGGTTAATCCATTTGTCCACGAGCAACTGACCGTTCACCCAGAGCTTCACCCCGTCGTCGGTCTTGGTGACGAAGTAATACGTCTCTGAGTATTGCGGCTGCACCTGCCCCGTCCAGCGCACCGTGTAATAGGTCGCATTCACACCCGTGCCTGGGGAGATGCTGTTCCAGGTGAAATCCACCGTTGGGTCGTTGCGGGTCAGCCGAAGATTGGCCGCGGCGAAGAGGTTGGCCGCATTATAGCCGGCCGCGATCAGCTCCGAGGTGACATTGTAGTAGGCACCCGTCAGGCCCGTGCCGGTCGAGGAGCCAGCGGGCGAGATGACGACACTCGCGCTGGCGGTGCCGCCCACGGTGTAGCCGGCTCCCGGGAGTGCCTTCACCGTGACGGTCGCATCGGTGTTCAGGGCCGGATTTGCGAGCGGCAAAACGGTGAGGGTAATGGCACGCACGCCGGCAGGGAAGGTGACAGAGCTTGGCAGGGAGGAGTAATCCGTCCCGACCGCCGCAGTTCCCGCCTTGCTCAGCGCGACGGTGAAACTGCTGAAGGGGAACGCGCCGCTGCGCGTCAGCGTGATGGTGCCGGTATCCGTCGCGGGCGTCAGCGCATCCGGCGGCTGGGTCGCGGTCGGCTTGGTTGCGACGATGGAGATCGTATTCTGCCCGGCGAGTCCGTTCAGTGCCGCGGTATGGTCGTCCAACGTGGCTCCGCCGGTGTGGGAATTGTTAGGATTGAAGCCGAGCACGATCTCGGCCCAATCGCTGACACCATCGCCATCCGTATCGAGATCCTGCACCCGCATGCGGTAAAATCGTGGGCCGGAACCGCTCGGCACTGTGACCGTCTTGACCGTGCCGTCACCCGTCACCTGCACCGCGGGCACCACCGTGGCCCATTGGCCGGCGCCCAGCGAAAGTGCGGCTTCCAGGACGTAGAGCTTGCCCCGCTGGGTGGGGAATCCGAGCGTCATGGTGGTCGCATCGGAGGTCAGGCTGGTGATGGCGATCGTCGAATTGGCCACAAACGGATTCGTGCCGGCGGCCAGCTCGTTCCCGTTGCTTACGCCATCCCCGTCGTCATCTGCAGCGAGCCAGGCCGGATCGTTGATTTGGGCGTCCGTCACCCGATAGAGCAGCTGCCAGACGGTCTGATTGATCGACGCATCGATTGCCGCGCGCGCGGACGGCGCAACGAGGAGGAAGAGCGCGAGGGCGGCGATCCAGCTGGCTCGGACGGACCAGCCGGCGGTCGTGGGGGGCGGGGACGTTTGCATGAGGAAAGACCCTGGGGTTGGCGAAAATGGCTCGCATCGCGACTTGGCGGGGAACCGTCCGCGCTTCGAGATGGGTCCAACCCCTAAAGCAATTTCCGCGCACAGAGTCTGCTCCCGCTTAATCTTGTCGAAAAATTGTCCCACCGTGATGCTCTCGTTCTCACTCTTTTCCTCCGGTGCTGACGACTGGATTTCCGCCGGATGAAGGCCCCCAAATTTCTCCAACTGCTGGTGGGCTCGGTGCTTGCGCTGCACTTGGTCCCCTGGCTCCGGGCCGATGTGGCAGTCCCGGCCCGGGTCCTGCACCCGGAGACTCCCGCGGAGGCTTGGAATGTGATCCGCCTCGCAACTGCGAATGTGGATAGGCTTCTGGCCGAGAATCGGCTGGCGGAAGTCCCCGTCCAAATTTCCCTTTGCAGCCCGGCCCTGCGTCTTTTGGGTCGGATGGGAGAAGGGACGGAACCGGAGCGCCGGGCGCGTTTCGCCGCCCCCGCCGTGCGCGGGTCGGCCGCCATCACCTCAATCGCGCAGGCGGCGATGGTGGGAGACGATGCCGCCACCCTCGAAGCCTTCAGCGTACTGCGCGGGGTCCTCCGCGATTTGGGTCGGGAGTTTGAGGCCGGGTTGGTCGGAGGGGAAATCTTTCTCTGTCCGATGCACCCGGAATTCGTTTCGGCCGACCCGCGCACGCTCTGCGATCTATGCGGCATGGACCTCGTGCCGCGGCGGATTCCGCACAGCTTCATCTACGTTCCTCCCGGCGAACCCTCGCTCGTGCTTACGGCCAAAGCGGATGGCCCCTTAACCGCGGGGCGTGAGGTCGGGGTGAAGATTCAGCTCCTGCGCCGCGACGGTTCGGCCGTGCGGCCGGAGGATTTGATCGTCACGCACACGCAGCCGATTCACCTCCTGATCGTCGATCCGAGCCTGGAGGATTACCATCATGAGCATCCCATCGCCACGGCCTCGCCGGGAGAGTACGCCTTCTCGTTCACGCCGGCGCGAAATGGTTCCTATCGGATCTTTGCCGATTTGCTGCCGGCGAACACGGCTGTGCAGGAATACGCCATGACGGATCTGCCGGGAGCGGTCGGAGGAACGAGTGTAGTGGTGAGTGCCAGCACGTTTACTTCGACCGCCGGTGGCCTGCGCTTCGACTTGAACTTCGAAGGCGGCAACGGCGTCGCACCCCAGGCGCGAAAGGTGTTGAACATGCGCGTCTCGGTCGCGGATCGGGCAGAGAAGCCTGTGCAAAGCTTGCAGCCGGTCATGAACGCGTTTGCCCACATGGTGGGCTTTTACGACGACTACCGCACGGTGGTGCACCTGCATCCCGCGGGCGGCGAAATCTTTCAGGCAGAGGCGCGCGGGGGTCCTTCCATGGCGTTTCGGTTCTATCCGCCGAAGCCGGGCTTCATCCGGCTCTACTGCCAGGTCTTGGTGCGACGGGAAGATGGTCTTCGCCCCCTTCAATTTGAATGTTTCCCCCTAACCTGGGAAGGAACGCTCGTGGAAGCCGAGCGGCTGCATCCCTCAGCGTTTGGCCGGCTTTGTCGCGATGGGAGCATCTGTCGGAGGAATCGCCGGGGTCGGCACATCGATTTCCTTGAGATACACCGCCAGCCCGCGAATAACGGCTGCATTTTCCGTGACGAGCAGCGTCTTGCTGGTGGGGTCGGCCACGAACGACGTGTAGAGGTTCGCCGTGACGTAACGCTGGAAGAGATGTTGCACGTCGGTCGGATCGCGATGCCGGAGCAGGAAGACAAACGACACGACCCGGGCCCCGGTCGGCAGGTCTTCCAGCTTGGTAAACACCGGTATGCCCGCACCCCGTGCGTTCTTGGAAAGCCCGAGCACGATCACCTCTCCCGACCCGCGATCGACCAGCACAAACCCGTTCAGGAGCAGCGTATCCTCGATCAGCGCGATCAGGGTTGACTGGGAAACCTTCCCCTCGCTGCGCAAGGTGATCTGCCCGTGAATGGTCGAGTCCAGAACGACATGCTTTCGGGTCAGCAGCCCGTAAAAGCGAAGCATCTCGCGCACGTCGAAGTTTGGGAGATCGACATTGATCTGATCGTTGATTTCCGGCAATTGCACCGGAGCACCCGGCATGGCCCCCGGATTCAAGCGCACCGGTGGCCGGGGTCGGCGGGCCGGCGGAGGAGTTGAAGAGGTTGTTGCCGGTGCCGGCGAGGCAGAGCTGCCGGGCGCAGGAGTCGCCGCTGCCGGGATGGCCGCTGGCGCGCCGCTCGTGTCATCGGCGGCTCGCAGACCCCGGTTCCCCGATAGGACAAGGATCCCTATGACCGCCCAGGCGGACGGATGAATGGAGCAAGCCATGGCGCCAAGCGACGACGGAACGGGGGATCTGCAAGTGCGAGCTGCGGGGAAGAAGGCGCACGCCCGGGCTCGCGGGGAGCGGACTCGCGAAGGGAACGGAGTCATCGCGGCGGACCTCAGATGTGGACCAAACCGCCGGCGGCGCTTGCGGCGCGGCCGGCGGACAAAAATGTAGAAGCGCGCTTACTTCGGCGGCTGTTGCATCGCCTTCTGGGACATCTTGGTGACGGCCTCGGAGTAGCGCTTGCTGAGGCCGGTATAACGCTTCGCCTGGGACTCGCTCCAGGCTCCGGACGTTTGTAGGGCCGCAGCCTTTTGACCGAGATCGGCGCCTTGTTTCCCGAGATCCTGCAGATCCGCGGGGCTGACGGTGGCGCTGCCGGCCTTGGCTTCGGCGCTGATGACGATCTTCTCATAGTCGTTCATGAAGGCATCGGCGGCCTTGTTGCCACCCCCACAGGCGGTGAGACTGCAGGCAAGGGCGAGGGCAACGAGGAGGGATCGAACTTTGATAATCATCTGAGACGGGCTGGAATTGCGCTTGGTTGGATTGGGCTGAATCGAGAGAAACGGTGCAGGATGAATCGGGCACGCGGACGCACTCGGGCGGCAAATTGCTGCCACCGGGGGATAGCGGTTTCCGCGCTGGAAATTTCGCTTTTTCTTTGCGCGTGCGAGAACTCACCGATCCTCAGCGGCTCTGTCCGGCTATTCGCGCACGGTCACCCGCACCGGCACCGCACCCATGAGTTGCCCGGCTGGAAAGGGCAGCGGAGGCGAATCCCAATCCAGGCCCAGCGCGCCGAGTTCCTGGCGCACGGCCCGCAGATCCCACGCATAGACTCGGTAGTTCACGTATTGCAGCAGGCTCAGGCCGTCGGCGCTGAACGCGGCGGCGATGATTTGGGCCCCGGGCAGGTGGCCGAGAATTTCGCCATCGGCGACCCGCAGGAGCGCCATCCGCTCATCTTCCGCGATTGCGACGAGCGACTGATCGGGGGAAAACCAGCCATCGAATCCGCTCACGGGGGCGGCTGTCCCGCGCTCGAGCCCGGGCCAGCGCAAAAGCGTGGATTTTTCACCGCCGCTGGCCCACAACCAGGTTCCATCCGGACTGAACCGCGCCGAGCCATTGCGACCGAGGTCGAGCCGACGCAGGAGCTTGCCGTTCGCGAGATCCCAGACATGGACGTCGGAAGCGTCCGCCTCTTCGCCTTCGCGATCGGCGGTGGCGAGAAACTTTCCGTCGGGGCTGAGTGAGCACGCCGAGGGTTCGCCGTGCAGGGGAAAATCCTGTCGCGACGAGGCAACCCCGAGTGAAAGGATTGAGGCGAGGGGAGGCGTGTCGCCGACCAGGGCGACGCGTGGCGGACTTCCGCGCACATCGGTCACGAACAGTCCGGCGCGCGCGTCCACCCGCTCCGGCGGGCCGATTTCGAGCTCCGTGTCCTCGGTCCAGCGCAGGGATCGCCGCCAGGTGCCGGTGTTTTCCACCGAATAGATGAGGGCGTCCGAAGCCGGGGTAAAATGGGCGGTGTGATCCACGCCGAACGGGGGAGGAAGAAGGGCAAGTTGTGCCCCCGTGTGGGCATTGAGCAGGCGTACCCCGCTGCGCGCTGCGGTCACGAACAGCCGTCCATCGGCGCTAACATCGAGACAGCCGCGCACGTTGAAAGAGTCTCCCGGCGGGGTCCGCAGGAGCTCGCGGCGCAGATCGCCGATGCTGAGCGCGAGGCGTCCCAAAAACGTCCCGTCGGAACCGTGCGCGAGGAGACGTCCGTCGCGCGAAAAACGCAGGCAGGGCTCGCCCGCGACGAGAGGAAGGAGGAGCGCGCAGGTGCCTTCGCCCACGTCCCAGATTCGCACCGTCACATCGCGCGCCGAGGAGGCGAGCCAGCGTCCATCCGCGCTCCAGGCCAGCAAGGCCGGCACGGCCACGTGTCCGCGCAAGACCGCCGCAGGCATGTCGCTCACGCTGCTCGACTCCCAGACGTAGATGCGATTGTCGAAGCAGGCGGCGGCCAGTTCCGCGCCATCGGGCCGCCAGGCGCAGTGCATCACGGAGCTCGGTACCAGCAGCCGGCGCACGGGGAGGCTCTTCGCCCGGTCATAGATGTGAATCTCCCGTTTCCGCAACGCCGCCAGCGCCACCTGCCCGCCCTCGGGCGAGAAGGCAATCACGGCCGGGACAAAGCCGCACTCGATCCGGGCGGTCTCGCGTCCCGTGGCCAGGTCGTGCAGCGAGATCCCGCCCTCGGGGAGTCCGACCGCCAGCTCCGTTCCATCCGGGGTGAAGCAAAAATCGTACGCAAACGATTCGTTCATCTGGCACACCGGCCGGCCCATGAGCTCCAGGAGGGGCACTTCCCGGGCCAACTCGTAGACGCTCACGCGATCATCGGCGAAACGCACCGCGAAGCGCGTGTCGTCGGCACTCAGCGGCGCGATATAGAGCGCGCGGGGATGGCCCGCGGGCGCTTTGAAGCGGCGTTGCTCGGCGCCGTCCGCCGTTCGCCGCAGCGTGATGATGCCGGACTCCGATTCCA
Source organism: Chthoniobacterales bacterium (assembly GCA_038226705.1). Taxonomy (GTDB): domain Bacteria; phylum Verrucomicrobiota; class Verrucomicrobiia; order Chthoniobacterales; family SZAS-18; genus SZAS-18. Next base: position 96,480 of record JBBRQH010000013.1, read on the forward strand.
CCACGCAATGCTCAAGCGTGGAATCGAACGCGGCGGGAGAATTGCTCGCGTACCGGATGTGCCATTCGTTCCCCCGCCGGGCGTCCGGCAGGGCGAAGGCAGTGAGAGCCTCCTCCCGCAAGTCCCGCCCCGGGCGGATCGCCGCCGCTTTCTTGAGGGCTTCGAGGGCATCGAAGCGCTGGCCCACCCGTCCACTGAGCTGCGCCGTCCGGGCCTGGGCGAGGAGGGCAGCGCGGAGCTGGTCGGTGGCGGCCTGTTTGGCGGCGAGCGCGTCATTCCGCTCCGCGGCGATGCGGCGCACCCCGAGAACCGATCCGATCGCCGCGGCCAGTCCAAGTGCGAGCAAGGCGGCGCTCAGGCCCGCGAGCGCCGGGCTCCGTCGCGCCCAGCGCCAGACTCTTCCTGCCACCCCGACCGGCCGGGCCATCACGGGCTGGCCCGCCAGCCAGCGTTCCAAATCGTCCGCCAGCGCCGCCGCGCTCCGGTATCGCTGCGCCGGATTCTTCGCGAGGCACTTCAGGCAAATCGTCTCCAGATCGCGTTCGATCTCCGGGCGAATGGAGCGCGGGGGTTCCGGTTCCACGTCGATGACCCGGCGAAGCAGGTCCACGGCCGTGTCCGCGGAAAACGGCGGCTGCTGCACGAGCAGCTCGTACAGAATCGCGCCGAGGCCGTAGACATCGGCTGCGACCGTGAGATCCGCCGATCTGCCCGTGGCTTGTTCCGGAGCCATGTAGGCCGGTGTGCCCATGGTCAGGCCCGTGAGGGTATTCTCGGTGCCCAGCCATTTGGCGATGCCGAAGTCGGCCACGAAAGAGGTGCCATCGCGGTCGAGCAGGATGTTTGCCGGCTTCAGATCGCGATGGAGAATGCCGCGTTGGTGCGCGTGATGCACCGCCCACGCGATCTCCGCCACGAGGCGGGCCGCTTCGCGCGACCGTCCCGCAAAGGAGCGCACCCGGCCCGAGAGCGCACCGCCCTCCGCGAATTTCATGCTGAAAAACGGGAGCCCGTCGCGTTCTCCCGCCTCGTACATCGGGAGGATATGCGGATGATCCAGGCTTGAGATCGCGGCGGCCTCGGCGCGGAAGCGCTTGATCATGCCCGGGGCGGACGCCTGCTGCGGCAGAAGAACCTTCAGCGCGACGACCCGGGTGGGATTCTCCTGTCTCGCCCGATAAACGGCGCCCATGCCGCCGCGTCCGATGTCTTCCAAAAGCTCGTAGCGTCCGAAACGCCGCGTGGCTTTCTCGCTCGCCGGGCCTTTTGTCGGCAACTCAGCGGACGGCGAAAGCAAATCACTCCAATCCGCGGCCACTCCGATCGGCGTATCCACGGGAGACGGTCCCAGCGCGGCATCGAGCGCACAGAGCGGGCAGCGCGCGCCCGGCACCGCCAGCGGCGCGCCACACTGCGGGCACGAACTAGTCGATGTGCTCATTCGGAAAAGGCGATCGAATTCGCGGTTCCACCGTCTCCCCAGATTCGCTACCCCTTGCTGCGCAATGCCCGCTGTTGGAGCGCGAGCGCAAGAACTTCCCGCAGGTACTGCAGCTCGCCGTCCACTTCGTCCGGCTCCTCGACGGTCCGCGCGATTTCCTCGCGCATACATTCGCGAAAGCGTTCGCGCAGCCGCCAGACCGCGCTCTTCAGTGCTGCTTCGGCCACGCCGAGGTTTGCCGCCGCGTCGGTCCAGGATTCCTCGGGCGCGTCGGCGTTTTCGCCGGGCAGGTAACGCGCCAGGTCATCGAAAAGTTTGGCCTTGCCACGCGCGGCCGATTCCTCGCGCAGCCGCGAGCGGGCGCGGGAGATGACCGCCAGGGCCCATTCGGCGTCGAAAGCGCGCTCCGGCTCCCATTCCACCGCCGGTGCCGCGCGCTCGTATTCCTCCACGGCCAGGGAATCGAGCGCGATCAGTTCGAGCCCGCCGCCGCGTTTCTGGGCGGTTGCGCGGCGGTATTCGTGGGAAAGATAATTGCGCAGGCAGGAAAGGAGAAAGGTCCGGAAGCGTCCCCGCCTGCGATCCGCGCGCGAGATGACGCGATCCTCGAGGAGATGGAGGAAAAACCCCTGCACCTGGTCTTGGGCCTGGTGCAGATCGACCCCGCGCCCGCGCACGTAGCAGTACAACGGGCGCCAGTAGGTCTGGCATAGCTCAGCCAGCGCCTCCCGCGAACCGGGCGTCTGCGTTTCCGCCGAGGCGAGAACCAGGGTCCAGCGCGTCGTGGCGAAGATCCCGTTTCCTTCCGATTCCGCGAGTGCTGGCATTCTGACACTTATACGACGCGAGTTCGGCAAAGAACGCAATAATCAGATTCGCTGGTCGGAAGACGGCCCGAAGGTCTTCCGCGGAGGCGCGGCGGCCGAGGACGGAGGACGGAGGACGGAGAGGCTGAGACGGAAGCCGAGGACTGAGAGTGGCGGCGGAGGACACGGTTGCCGATGGACGTGAGGCGGAAATATCGAGATACAACCCAGGATGGAAATCCGATCTGGGCGCGACCTGCGTGTCTTCCAACTCGCCGATCAGGTCGCCGTGGAGATCTTCGCGATTTCACGGGAATTTCCTCACTGCGAGAACAATGAAACCGCGACATCCATTCTTTTCACCCAGGACTGCAGTTATCTCACTGCTGAAACTGCTACGCGCATTTTGGAAGAAAATCGTGAGATCGGTCGCATGCTCGGTGCGATGATCAGAACCCCGCAACCTTTCTTGATCCGCCCGTAGCCGTCCTCAGTCCTCAGTCCTCAGTCCTCAGTCCTCAGTCCTCAGTCCTCAGTCCTCAGTCCTCAGTCCTCAGTCCTCAGTCCTCAGTCCTCAGTCCTCAGTCCTCAGTCCTCAGTCCTCAGTCCTCAG
>JBBRQH010000014.1:0-96922 GCA_038226705.1 Chthoniobacterales bacterium
GCGGATCTGATGCGCCACACGGCGGGATTGCAGCCCTACACGCGCATCAATCCGCAGCTTACGCCGATCATCTTCGAGCTGACTGGAACGCCGATGGAGAAGCGGAATCGGTTCATCGAGCATCTGCTCATGGAAGAGCCCGCGGGCGTGGTGGGTCGGGACTTCGTTTATTCGAACGCTGGCTTCGCTCTCCTCGGCAATATTCTCGAGCGGGTGACGGGCCGACCTTGGGAAGAGTTGATCCAAGCGGAAGTTTTCCAGCCCTTGGGCATGCGGAACGCCACAATCGGACTCCCGACCGGGGAGCGCGGAACTGGCATCCCCAAAGGCCATCAGCGCACGCCGGAGGGCGCGTATAAAGTGGCAAGCGGCGGCCCGCCCTCGACAGGTCTGCTTGCACCAGCCGGCGGCGTGTGTCTGCCGATTGAGGATTTTGCCCGCTTTGCCGTCGCCCAGGCGGAAGTGGAAGCCGGCGTCGACGGCACGATTCTGCCGGCCGGGACGGCCGCAAAGCTGCCGGGCCTGCGCCCGGTGGACAGCGGCCCACGGGAAGGAAACATCTTCGCTGGCGGGCAAGGCAGCTTCACGGCGGCCTTCGCGGTGTGGCCGAGTAAGCGCTTTGGCGTGGTTGTCTGTACGAATGGCGGCGGTGGCGATGCGGTTTGTACGGAAGCGATCAAGGCCATCCAAGTGGCTTTTGCGCCCGAGATTGCGGCGGAGCCCGATCCCGCGCCTGCCCCGGGTTCCGGACCGCGCCTCGGCGTGATGCTCCGTGGCGAGGACGACGGTCGTTTGTTGCTTGATTCTGTGGTAGCCGGCGGGATCGCCGAAAAGGCAGGTCTCAAGGCGGGTGACGAAATCGTTTCGATTGATGGCACCATGTTGAAGGATTTTCCTCCGGGTGCCCCTCCGCCGGCGCTCAAGGCGCCGGGCGCGAAGATCGTCGTGCGTCGGGCCGGCCAGGAAGTCACGGTGCAAATGCCGGGGTCGCGTTGACTGGGCCTGGTGGGGCGGAGAAAACCTCGTTCCCGGTTTGCCGGGCCCGACCGGTGTAGTCATTATATTATGTCCGCAAACCCCCCGCGCCATCGAATCCGCCTCCGACCCGCTCAAGCGCTTCCTGCAAAGCATGGTGCTAGACTTCGAGAAATGGCACGATGGCATCGGGTACGACGTCTCGGCCATCGCGGAGATGACTACGGCGCAGCGGCGGGAAGTCGAACAGACCTTGCTGACCCGAGGAGTGGAGGGCTGGCGCGACCTCGAGGCACTGGATCATCTGGATACCCCAGCGGCCCGCGCCGCGATCCTGCGCGCGCGTGAATCCGGTGACGCAGTTTTGCGCCTGGCGGCCCAGAACTATGGGCCGGCGGCAAACGCTTCTGAGCGCGAAGCCGCAATCCTTGAAGGTCTCGAAACAGATGACTTGTCCGATGGCTTGTCCAAGGCGCTCGATCAAGCTTCGGACTACCCGACGCCCAAGGTGATCGCCGCGTTATTCCGCTGTGCTCGCGACCGGCCTGGAGTCGCAGGCTATCAGGCGGTGGCCGTGCTCTTCTTCCTCCACGGCAAGATCGACTCGGTGCACGACATGTCGGAGCGGCCGTTCTTTCTGCGCTTCGCGGAACCCGCAAGCGCGGATCGACGCGAGTCCTTTAGCCAACTTTGCCAACGACTGGGTCGAAGTGAGGCGGAAGTGTCAGGGGTCGCTTGGGTTACGGAGTGCCCAGGAACTTGTTCGCGGAGGTTACGGTCCCGGTGCCGCTGACGGTGCAACCGATGGCGATGCTGGCCGAAACCGCGGTGCCACCGTCCCGCGTCCCCCGACAAAAACTGGCGGTGCCCGTCACCTGCAAGCCAACCGTGCCACTGGTGCTCTTCCCGCTACAATTTGTAGCGTTGGCATTCGCGAAAAGCCCGACTCCCGACGTGCTCGTTCCCGAGCAATTTGTGGCGTTGGCACTCGCGCCCAAGCCGGTTCCGGAAGCACTCGTCCCCGAGCAGTTGCTGGCGTTGGTCGAATTCAGTCCAGTTCCCGTGCCGCTGACCCCGGTGCTGTTGGAGATGGAGATTCCGGAGATCCCGGCGCCATCGACCCCCACTCCGTGGCACCCGTCGACGACGGATCCGCCAAACACCGCGGTGGCGTTGCCCACCACGGTCCGGCCGAAACAATTCACGGCGACATCCCCAAATACCGCGGTGCCCCCCGCCGATTCGACGGCGCAATCGCGAATCAACGCCGCCCGGATTCCGACTCCTGCGCAGACGCTGATGCAGCAGCGCTCCACCACGAAACTGGGGACGGAGTTCGAGTTAAGATTGATCCCGTCCTGCCCCATGCCAGCAATGCGTAAATCCGAAAAGTGAAGATTGGTTCCGGTACTCCCCACCGAGGAGATCCCATCCACAAATCCGCCGGTGGTAAAAACGCCGCCCGAAACGGTGGTGATGCCGCGAATCTGGCCATTCCGAACCGAGACATTGCTGCGGCCCGTGGAGATGAGCACAGCCGTTCCAGCGGCTGGGCTCGCCGTCGATGAAATCGTAAACCCCTTGAGGTTGAGGCTGACGTTGTCTGCGCTGATGGTGATCGCATTCCCGCTCGTGACGGCGAGATCACCGGTCAAATAGTAGCTGCCAGAGGCGCCGATGGTCGTGGGTGTAGTGGTGATTGCCGTCCTGGACTCGAGTTTTGCGTCCAATTGGTCGAGCGACTTCATGGTTTGCGCGGGAGGGCCTGGAGGGGTCAGAATGCCCTGCGCAAGGAGTGCAGAAGATACGAGCAAGGTGCAGCAAGGAATGAGCGAGCGCGGGGGCGTCGAGGTTGGAATTGGGGGGATACCGAACTGGGCGAGCGAAAGGCCGCGGCACTTCGATTTGTCGCTGCCGACCTTCCAGCAACCGGCGAGTATGCCAGAGCTTACCCGCTGACGTCCAGATGATTGGCGTCGCTCATCGCTTCGCCCGCGCCAGCGCGAATTTGGCTCGCCTTACGGATGATGGACCAGCACGCGGAGTGGCCCGCTACGATTCCGCGATGGCACTTCGAAGGACCTCCAGGCCGGAGGCAACATCACGAGGTGATTCGAGCTGGAAGCTCACCCAGCCCGATTGCGGAAAGATATGATGTGGTTTCGCCCGACCGGCCTCGATCAACTCCCGCCCCCGCTCCCGTGAACAATGCACGTCAAGGAGTCCATTCCCGTGCACGTGGCCAAGCTCCCGGCCACGCAGGCGGAATTCGGTGCCTCCAAAGCGGTGCACGCCGAGCCGAATTCCCTTGATCTGTAGCGCCGCCGCCTCAAGCGCCTCCATCGCGGCAACCCGCTGCCGATGGAAGACGCAACTCCATGCCAGCAGGAGTGCATCAAACAACTGGGTGGATCCAGGCACACGCGCGAGCCAGCGCACGTGCCGGACGACCCAGTGGAAAACCATTCAGGCCTCCGCGCGCCGCCGCACGTCCTCCATCACCCGGAGATGGACGGCGCGAAAGATATGGCGCGTCCAGGCGTCGAAATACCAGAGCGGCCGCACGTGCAGAGTATACCACGTGGTTCCGGTCAGAGTGGTCGTGCCGTCTCCATTGTCGCGGAGGAGAAACTGCCCCCGCTGCGGCGTGAGGTGCCCAATCAGCTCGGGATCCTGCGGCAGACCGACAATGTTGAACGTCAGTTTTTCACGCGGCAGAAACTCCGCCACAGTCTCGACGAAAGTGGCGTCGCGGCTGAAAATGCAGCGCCGATCGGCGCCGATAAAATCGCCCGTCTTGGTCGTGGCGATGGGGTAGGGCAGTCCGAGGCGAAATAACCAGAAATTGGCTGGAGCGGGAATTTCCGGGAAGGAAGTGACTTCTTTCCAGACCCGATCCGGCGAGGCGCGAATTACGATCTCGTCAGAAAGCTGCGCTTCCGAGTCGGAGCGCACGAACGGCTCACCCGCAATTAGGAACGCCAGCAGGGGCAGGACGCACAAGCGCAGCCTCGACGGATCAGTGCGGAACCAAACGCGTCCAATTGCTCCCCCGGCCAGCGCCAGTCCGTAGATCAGCGGGAACGCGATGATGAGGCAAATGGCGCCTTCCCGAAAAACTATCACCGCGCCCAGAAATCCTACGAGCGTTGCATACAACAACTGCAAGGCGATTTTCCCGACGGAAGGTTGAAGTGAGCGCCAACAGAAGGCAGCGATCATTCCACCCAGCATGGGCACTAGAAACAAACTGGGGTACGCCATGGTTCCGGCGGCGTGCAACAACTTGTCGAGTCCGACCGCCAACCCGCAGAAAACTCCCATGGCGATATTCATGGCGAGGTTTCCCCCCAGCCAGATCAGCCAGCGCGGACGATCGGGCTGAGGAAGTGTAGGTGGGAGCGGAAGAGGCGGAGGAGGTTCCATGCGAGGAAGCGAGTGTAGGCGGATCAGCATACAGCCGTTCCGGCGCGACAATGCCATCTTTTTGCAGATCTCCGCCCGTTTCCTAACGCACTTTTGCTTCCGAATGCTTTCGCCGGGGCAGGTTCCGTCCGAACTCGCCCGTTGGCCACCCGACTGCCGTGGGGGTGCCTACTTCGTCCCGATATTCGTCTCTTTTTTGTCGAGTTCGTTGTTCTTGAAAGTGATGTTTACGTAAACCGGCCCTTCGGTGTAGCGAAACGTGGTTCGCTTGTAGACCACGAGATCCTTGGTGTCCGATTCCTGAGGCGACCCCAGAATGCTTTGCACCTGGCTTTGTGTCATTCCCTGCTGGATTTGATCGACGTTCGCCTTCGTCAACTTGGTGGCGACGGGCGCGGCGGTCCGGTCACAGGCAGAAAAGGAAAGCAGGCACACGGCGGCAAGAATCGGCGCGAGAAGAAAACGGGCGTAGGGAATCGTTGAGCGGTTCATTATCCCCTCTTCGCGGCTGGCCGAGGCCCCGCGTGTAAATCGATCCGCACACATATGGGGATGGCGACGGCGAAGCGGTGGGCGGAGTCGTCGCCGACGGGAGCCTCGACTGATTTCCGTTGTTCATGTGGGACCCGATGAGCCAGCGACCACCTGCTTCGCGCCGCAGGGTGGGTGACCAGCTTCGTGCTTGCCGACGCAGCAGCCTTCTTTTTAACGGCGGATCGAGGTGAAAATGGAAGACGAGTACTCGCTTTGGAGATGCCGGAATAATTGTGGTTGGTACTTCGCCAATCGGAAACGGTCGCACACCTGCGGAAATTTTTTAACATGCGCTGTCGAAAATCGGGCGGCCGATTCGTCGCACTGGTGCAGCCGACGTCCTGCTGCGAAAAAGAAACCCCAATAACTCTTACTTAAATGCAATACCTCATCCTCATTTACGCCGCCGAGTCCGCCTGGGCCTCGATCCCGGAGCCGGCCTTAAAGGAAATGTACGCTGCCTACGGCAAGTACACCCAAGACCTCATTGGTGCCGGCGTCATGCGCGCGGGCTCCGAGCTGCAGCCCACTTCGACGGCGACCACGGTGCGCGTGCGCAATGGCAAGACCGTCATGACCGATGGCCCATTTGCCGAGACGAAGGAACAGCTCGGTGGTTACTATCTCATCGAGGTTGCCAGCCTCGATGAAGCCACCAAGTGGGCTTCGCAATGCCCCTCGGCGCCGCACGGGAGCATCGAAGTGCGTCCTCTGGTGCCGAGTATGGAGAAATCCGTGGAGCAGCGTCCCGAAGTGGCGACGAATGTGCACGAGCTCGCCGCGTCCCATTGAGTCGGCTCGTTTGACGGATGGAAACGCGCGTTCTCGACGAGGTCTTCCGCCGCGAGAGAACGCGCGTGCTGGCCGCGCTCATGGCCCGCTGCCGCGACCTCGACCTCGCGGAGGACGCGCTGCAAGATGCGTGTGCCGCGGCGATCAGGCACTGGCCGGAAACGGGCATCCCCGATTCTCCCGGTGCCTGGATTGCCACGGTGGCGCGGCGTCGGCTGATCGATCTCCTCCGGCGCCGGCAGCGGTCCCCGGTGCGCGAAGATGAGGCAGACGAGCTCGCCGCCGCGGTTGCACCCGCAGCGCAGGACGCCAGCGCGTCCGGGTTGCCCGATCACCGGCTCGAATTGATCTTCACGTGCTGCCATCCCGCCCTTCGCCCGGAGGCGCAGACAACGCTGGCGCTGCGCATTCTGGGGGGACTCACGACGCGGGAGATTGCGCGCGCGTTTCTGGAACCTGAGGCCACGACGGCGCAAAGACTCCTCCGGGCGAAGCGCAAAATTCTCGAGGCGGGCATTCCCTTTGCGGTTCCAGAGCCGGAAGCGCTCCCCGAGCGCATTCGGGGGGTGCTTGCAACGATCTATCTCATCTTCAATGAGGGGTACGCCGCGACGGAGAGCGAGGCGCTGCTGCGGCCGGCGTTGAGCGGAGAGGCGATCCGGCTGGCGCGGCTCGTGGTGGAGACGCTGCCGGACGAGCCCGAAGCCGAAGGGCTTCTCGCGTTGATGCTGCTCCACGATTCGCGCCGGGAGGCGCGGGTGGGGGCGGGCGGGGAGATGGTTGCGCTCGAGGACCAGGATCGGGCGCGCTGGGCGCGTCCAGCGATTGAGGAGGGCTTTGGGAGAATCGATTCCGCACTTGCCCGGCGGCAGCCGGGTCCCTATCAGATTCAGGCGGCGATCGCCGCGTTGCACGCGCGAGGGGCGAGCGCGGCTGAAACGGATTGGACCCAGATTGCCCTGCTGTATGCGGAACTGCTCCGGCTGCATTTCACGCCCGTCGTGGAACTGAATGCCGCGGTCGCACTCGCGATGGCGCGCACGCCGGAGGACGGACTCCGCTGGATCGAAGACATCGCCCGGCGCGGCGAACTGGCCGACTATCACCTGCTCTTTGCCGCACAGGCGGACCTGTTGCGGCGCGCCGGGCGCCTGGCGGAGGCGGGAGTGGCGTACGGGGAGGCGATCGCGCGGGTCAAGAACGCCGCGGAACGGGCGTATCTCGAGCGGCGGCGTGACGAAGTGCGGCGCAACGGGGGCTGGCGGACTGAATTCGCCCGCCCGCCCGGGTTCGGTGTAGGAGTTGTGCTTTCATGCCAGCGCCGGAGCGAATCCTCGAAACCCAACGCCTCATCCTGCGGCGATTGACGCCGGACGACGCGGGCTTTTATCTCGAACTCATCAATGACGCCGCGTGGATTCAATTCATCGGAGACAAGGGAATCCGCACATTGGCGGGGGCACGCGAATCGCTGTTGAAAGGGCCAATCGCCCAGCACGATCGGCTCGGGTTCAGCCTGTGCGCGACGGAGCAAAAGGAAGGCGGGCTGATCGGGATTTGCGGTTTGATCAAGCGGGACACCTTGCCGGACGTTGACCTGGGCTTCGCGTTCCTGCCCGTTTTTCGCGGGCAGGGCTACGCCTTCGAAGCCGCCTCAGCGATGCTGGAGCACGGCCGCAGTAAACTTGGGTTAGCGCGCTTGCTTGCCATCGTTACCCCGGGGAACCAGCGCTCGATTTCCTTGCTCGCGCGGCTCGGTTTCGCCTTCGATCGTCTCGCTTCGCTCGAGGCCCGCGAAGCGGAGATCGCCCTCTATGCGCGCACTCTCTGAGTATCGCCAAATCGTCCCCGTCACCCCCGCGGCACTTCTCTGGACGGAGCCCGCGGTTAATCGAGGTTGTGGGAATGCGCGAAAAAGCGAGTCTGCTGAAAATCACCGACCGCGGCCTTTATTGTGTTGCGGGAGATTTTTACATCGACCCCTGGAAGCCGGTGGACCTGGCGGTCACCACGCACGCGCACAGCGACCACGCCCGGGCCGGATCGAGGCGCTACCTCACAACAGAACCGGGGCGGGGAGTGCTGCAGGCGAGACTTGGCCCCGGTGCGCGCATCGAAACGCTAAGCTTCGGCGAAAGCACGACACGAAATGGCGTCGGCATTTCGCTGCATCCGGCCGGGCATATTCTCGGCTCGGCGCAGGTGCGCGTGGAGTATCGGGGCGAGGTTTGGGTGGCGAGTGGCGACTACAAAGTCGAGCCCGAACGCACCTGCGCGCCGTTTGAACCGGTGCGGTGCCACACTTTCATCACGGAGTCGACCTTTGGTCTCCCGCTCTATCGCTGGCGTCCGCAAGCCGAGGCATTTCAGGAAATCAACCGATGGTGGGGCGCCAACCAGGCGGCCGGTCGGACGAGCGTCATGTTTGCGTATTCGCTCGGCAAGGCGCAGCGGATCCTGGCGGGGGTGGACGCAGGCCTGGGACCGATTTTCGTCCACGGCGCCGTCGCCAATTTGCTCCCGCATTACGCCGCGGCCGGCGTCGAACTCCCGGCGGTGCAGCCGGTGGAATCGCTTTGGATTCGGCAAGCGGCCGGGCGCGGGCTCGTGGTCGCGCCGGCCTCGACCGATGGGTCTCCCTGGCTCCGCAGATTCGGCGAGAATTCGACGGCCTTTGCCTCGGGCTGGATGCAAGTGCGCGGCGCGCGCCGCCGTCAGGCCCTGGATCGCGGCTTTGTGCTTTCCGACCACGCCGACTGGACCGGCCTGGTGGCGGCGATCCGGGCCACTGGGGCCGAACGGGTCTGGGTGACGCACGGCTTTACCGCCCCGATGGTGCGCTGGCTACGGGAGAACGGCTGGGAGGCCGAAGCACTGGCCACGCGCTTCGTCGGCGAAGCAGCCACCGGAAATGAAGAGCCGGGGGAGCAGGCGGAGGAAGAACGGATTCGGGCTGCGGGCGACTCCGAGCCGGCTGCTTCCAGCGTTGAAGAGGCCTGAAACGCATTCGCTAATTTCCGGGATGAAGCGCTTCACCCAACTGTTCACGGACCTCGACGAGACGAATCGCACCAACGAAAAGGTGGCGGCGCTCGAGCGCTATTTTCGGGAATCGCCGCCGGAAGACGCGGCTTGGGCCTTGCATTTTCTTTCGGAGCGAAAGCTGCCGCGCGCGGTGAATTCGACCGCCTTGCGAACGTGGGCGGCCGAGGAAGCCGCACTGCCGGACTGGCTGGTCGACGAATGCTACGAGGCTGTCGGCGACCTGGCCGAGACGGTGGCGCTGTTGCTCCCCGAGTCCGTGTCGTCGCTCGCACTTCCTTTGCACGAGTTGGTGGAGCAGCGCCTCCTGCAGATGCGCGCGGCGTCGGAAGCGGCGCGCAAGGAGATGCTCGTGCGCACGTGGCGTGAGCTCAACACGCGTGAGAGGCTGGTCTGGAACAAGCTGATTACCGGCGGATTTCGTGTGGGGGTCGCGCAGACGCTGGTCGTCCGGGCGCTCGCAACGGTGGCGGGGATCGATCAATCCGTGATGGCCCATCGCGTCCTCGGTCATTGGGAGCCCACATCCGCCGATTTTAAGCGTTTGCTCGATGGCAGGGAAGGCGCCGGCGCGATGGCGCGCCCGTATCCCTTTTACCTGGCCTCACCGTTGGAGGTGGATGCAGCGACGCTGGGCAGCGTCGCGGATTGGCAGGTGGAATGGAAGTGGGATGGCATTCGGGCGCAATTGCTCCGACGCCAGGGCGAGAGCTTGATCTGGACGCGCGGCGACGAGCTTGTAACCGAGACCTTTCCCGAGATCGCGGAAGCCGCAGAAGCCCTGCCGGACGGGACCGTGATGGATGGCGAAATCCTGGTCTGGGCCGACGACTTGCCGAAACCCTTTGCGCGGCTGCAGCGACGCTTGGGCCGGAAAGTGGTCAGCCCGAAAATGCGTGCGGCGTTCCCGGTCGTGTTTCTCGCCTATGACCTCCTCGAAGTAGCCGGCGAGGACTGGCGCGGGCGTCCGCTCAGCGAGCGCCGGGCGCAACTCGAGACCGTGATTGCGGAGGCCTTGCGGCGTCCGCCCGAACCGCCTCCAATTGCGGTGGGCGAGACGTTCGAGCTGTTTGCGCTCAACGAAACGGCTGCGCCGCCCCCGCGGCCGATGCGCCTTTCGGAGGTGCTGCGCCCGGAGGCGTGGGACGACCTGGCCGCGAGCCAGGCGGAATCCCGCGCGCGTCAGGTGGAGGGCCTCATGCTCAAGCGGCGTTCCTCGCCGTACGGGGTTGGCCGGCAGCGGGGCGATTGGTGGAAGTGGAAGATCGATCCGCTTGTCATTGATGCGGTGCTGCTGAATGCGCAACTCGGCCACGGCCGGCGTGCGAGCCTGTATACCGACTATACGTTTGCTCTTTGGCACGAGGGGAAGCTGGTGCCGGTGGCGAAGGCCTATTCGGGTTTGAGCGATGCGGAGATCCTTGAAGTGGATGCGTTTGTGCGGGCGCATACGACAGATCGCTTCGGTCCCATCCGGGCGGTGGAACCGATCCTTGTTTTCGAGCTCGCGTTCGAGGCTGTGCAGGAATCGACCCGGCACAAGGCGGGCATCGCCGTGCGCTTTCCGCGCATGAACCGGTGGCGCCGCGACAAGAAACCCGAGGAGGCAGACACGCTGGCGAACCTGCGGGCTTTGTTGCCATCCGGACGCTGGTAAGGGGGAGATTGGGGCGCGAGGAATGACAGACACCTGCGTCCCATCGACGAGGAAAATCCGCGGAGCGACGGTTCGTGAGACCTCTCACGAAACAAGCTTCACCCGAACGCGTCGCCCCGCGTTGGCGTAATTCGCGCTCGGTCTCAACGTAAGATCTACTCCGCGATCTCCACCCGCTCGAGCAACACAAAGAGTTCCGAACGAATCAGCCACCGCCCGTCTGTCTTCCGCCACATCGCCTGATAGGTTCCGCGGAGCTGGACGCGCCTTCCCGCTTCCGTCCAGCGGCCGATCCATTTGCCGCGCTCGGCGGCGAGGGGCGCGGCGGAACTGATTTCAATGGTCTCTGGGGTGCGGACGTAAACGAGATCGGAGGACCTCTGGAACTGTTGCGCCAGCCTTTCCTGCATCGACTTACGGCCTTTGAATGCTTCGCCACTGCCAGCGGTCACGCGGACTTCATCCTCGACAAACGAGGCCACGGCTTTCGCATCGTGGGCGACGATCGCGGCATTCGAGGCGGCCCGAATCTGCCGAATGGCGGCGACGTCGGATTCCGGCGGTTCGGACGCGTAAAGGTAAGGAAGGGACATGGCTGGGAAGGTGGACTTGTCGCGCATGCGGAGATTAGCCTCTGGCCGCGCGATGGGCTGTCAATCCGCGGGCGGCGAGTAAATCCCGCGCGTCCTCTCCGCGCTCGCCTCACGACTTGCGCGAATTGTAGCCTGCGCGGATGAACCTCAAGCAAGTGACTCTGATCGTGGCGATCTGCTGGTCGGTCGCGCTCCTCTTCGCTCTCTGCCTATTCCCGTATGCGTATCTCAGCGAAAGACCGGAATACTTCCTGAACCTGGTCGGCATCATCCTGCGAGACGGCTCGATCATCTTTTTTCTGCTGACGCTCCACCGTCGCACCGCCTGAAGGCACGGGACGCAGTCCGACGGAGGAGCCGCACCCCTGCGGGGCATTCCACCGGGTGACACGCACTCGAAATGCCGCTTCCGACCCTCCAGACCGCGCGACTCGAGCTCCGGCAGCTTAGCCTCGCAGACGCCCCCGCGTTGCACGAAGCGATGCGCGATCGCTTGGCGATGGCATATTGGTATCAGCCTCCGCACGAGAGTCTCGAAGCGACCCGGACCACCGTTTGGGAGATGACCCGTTCGGGCCCGAACTACTGGAGCATCCGACTGCGGGATGCAGAGCGTTGTCTCGGTTTCGTTGGATTCGTGGGAAGCCAGCCTCCGCAGGGATTTGCGTATTTCCTGCACCGGGAATTCTGGCGGCGCGGACTGATGAAGGAAGCGGCGCGGGAGGCGCTAGATTTTGGCTTCGCCCGGCTCGCCCTCGCGCAGGCGGAAGCTTGGATCGATGACGCGAACCTGCCGTCCTTGGCTTTGGCTCGTGCTCTCGGCTTTCGTCCCGTGGGCGAACTGGCCGTGCGCCGACCTCATCAGCCCAACCCGCGGCGAATGCTCGTTTGCGGGCTTTGGGCGCACCACTTCCACGGCGGCCCGCCGGGCTGGGGGAACCGTCCCGACGCGGTCTGCGTCATCCCGGAGCTCGCGGTGAATGACGTGTCCCGTTCAATTCGATTCTACACGGAGAAATTGGGCTTTCGCCTCGCGTTCAGTCTCGGCGATCCCGTGCGCTATGCGGCGGTGACGCTGAGCGCATGGTCAGGATCGCCCGGCGAGATCCGGCTGACGAAGGCGGCGCAGCCAGTCGTTCCGACGACGCGCGTCACCTTCAAAGTCGACAATGTGGATTTGTTCCACGCGCGGTATGCCGAGAAAGGAGTCCAGCCCGCGGCAATTGAGGTCATGCCGTGGAATGAGCGGGAGTTCATCGTACGCGATTCGGATGGGTATCCACTTCGCTTCACCTCCTTGTGAAGGCGGCCCGTCGGCAACTTGCTTTGTTTCCGCGAAAAAGGAGATTCCGCGTGCCGCTCGAACGACCGCCAGCCTGTGTTCATCAATATCTCCGCCTACCGCTTTACGACGCTGGAAGAACTTTCGGGGAAGCGCGAGCGCTTGTTCGCCTTGACCCGCGAAAGCGGCCTTAGGGGCACGATTCTTCTTAGCCCGGAAGGCATCAATGTTGTTGTCTCCGGAACGCGGGCGGCGGTGGACGGGCTCATTGCCGACCTGCGCACCCTGCCCGGTCTCGAGGACCTGGCGGCGAAGGAAAGCCAGAGCATCCGACAACCTTACAATCGGATGCTGGTGAAGATCAAAAAAGAGATCATCGCCTTCGGTGTGGAAGGGATCGATCCAGCGCGCCGGCCGAGTGCGAAACTTCCCGCCCGGACCCTCAAGCAATGGCTCGATGAAGGCAGGCCCATCACTCTGCTCGACACGCGCAACGACTACGAAGTGCGCATGGGCTCATTTCGCGGAGCAGTGCCGGCGCGAATCGACCATTTCCGGGAATTCCCCGCGGCCGTCGCGCGCCTCCCCGACGGGATGAAGTCGCAACCGGTCGTGATGTTTTGCACGGGTGGAATTCGCTGCGAGAAGGCCGGCCCATACCTGGAACTGGCCGGCTACCCCGAGGTCTTTCAACTCGACGGCGGCATCCTCAAGTATTTCGAGGAATGCGGAGGCGCCCACTACGAGGGCGAATGTTTTGTCTTCGACCGTCGCGTGGGTGTGGATCCCGGGTTGCAGGAGACCGATTCGGTCTTGTGCTTTCGCTGCCAGATGCCCCTGACGGTCGCGGAACAGCGGGATCCGCAGTACGTGCTGGAGGTCTCGTGTCCCCATTGCTTCGGGCGCGTAAGAAAGACGAGCGCACGCCGCGAAGAGTGAGCTCCGCGACGCCTGGCTACCGCCTCTCGCCCTCGAATTTCCGGCGACCCAGGTCGAGCGAGGATTTGGTCGGGCCTACCCGGCTGGACTTGTCCGCGAGATAAATCGTGCAGGCAGGACGCTTCGCGTTTGGATGCCGTTTCGCGGCAACGGCCTGCACTTTGAATCCAGCGGCGGCAAGGCGTGCGGAGAAGCCGCGGTCAGGGCCTGCCGACCATATCGCGGCGCGGCCACCGGGCTTGAGCGCGCTGGCGATTTTTTGAATGCCCTGCATGTCGTAAAGTCGGGCATTGCCGGATTGCACCATCGCGGCGGGACCGTTATCGATGTCGAGAAGGATAAGTTCGTATGCCGCGCGCCCGGCCCGGGCGAGAACCGAGCGAACGTCCTCCGTGTGGAGATAGACCCGGGAATCCCTCAACAGTCCGCCGTTCAGGTCGGCGAGGAAGGTCCGGTTCCATTCGACCACCGCCGGCATGAGTTCTGCCACATGCACCGTCGTGCGCGGTCCGGTTCGCTCTAAGACACTCCGCAGGGTGAAGCCGAGCCCCAGCCCCCCGATCAGGATATTCAAGGGAGAATGAAGCGCGCGTGGACCGATGGCGAGTTCGCCGAGCAAATCCTCGGAGGCATGCGAGAGGGAGTGCATCAGTTCCTTGCCATTCACGCGAATGCAAAAACTGCCGTCGTGCTGATGCAATGTCATGCTCGCCCCGTCGGGCGTGCGCGTTTCGGCGAGATGGATCTGTGGCTTCATGAGGGGATTCGGGCAGGCTCGCACGGGGGACGGCGACTACCAGCCGCTCCCGAGTTTCTCCCAGCGGTCGACAACCTCGCTGCCACCGTGCTCGATCACGTGGAATTCGCGATAAGGCGCGACGGTCAGGCAGGCATGGTTTGGCCAGACGCGTACACGCGAGCCGATCGGGAAGGCCTCCCAAGGCATCTCTCCTTCGGCGGCGATGAGGCCGTGTTCCTGATACGCCTCCGCAATGCGTAGGAAGCGACAGGGCTTGCGGGCAGGAACGGCCGCGACGAGCCCGTAGCCCACTCCGGGTCGCAGTTGATTGGTGCCGATATCCTTCGAAAGGGCGAGAGAACCGGCATCGATGAGGATGCGACCGGCGCGGTGATTGTGGCCAATCACCGTGGCAAGCACGGTTGCGGCGATATCTTCGAGCGTGCAAACGCCGAGCGCCCACATCACCAGATCGAACAGGGTGTAGACACCCGGTCGGAGTTCCGTCACGCCTGTCCAATCCTCCCCGAACGTGGCGGTGGGAGAAGATCCCGCACTGACGGTGGGACAGGCAAACCCAGCGTGGCGCAACACCGTCGCAGCTTGAACGACGGCGATGCGCTCCTGCTTCGCGACTTCGACGATCCCTTCACGGCTGCTGCAGCGATAGGAATGTCCGGCGTGCGTCAGAACTCCGGCCAGCCGAACCCGGGGCGACTCCAGCGCCCGGGCGATCTCCAGGATGAGAGGGGAATCGAGCGGGGAAACACCGCCGCGCCCTTCACCGGAATCCACCTCGATGAAGACGTGAAAGTCGGCCCCGAGGTCGGAGGCTATCCGGGTGAGCTGACGGGCCGTCTCCGGGTGATCGACGAGAAGATTGACCCGCGCGCCGAAACACTTCTGGATCATCGCACAGGCGGCAGTCTTTCCCGGAGCTAGACCGACCGCCCAAGTGATGTCCTTCCAGCCGGCGTGCGCGAAATACTCTGCCTCCGCGACCGTCGACACGGTGATACTCCCGCCGGGCAAAGGCGCGGTCATCTCCGCCACGCGGGTGCATTTTGCCGTCTTGAGATGAGGGCGGAGCCGCACGCCCTGCTGCGCGGCGCGCTGCGCCATCCGCGCGCAATTTCTTTCCAGAATGCTGCGATCGAGCACAATTGAAGGGGTGGGCAAATCGAACAGCGTCACGCTGCCACTGTGGCAGGACCCGGGTAGGGGGGCGAGCGCGGGATGCTGGAGGGAAGCAGGGCGCTGGCTTTGATGCACAGAGCAGGTACGCACGCACTTTTCCTGGCCAGAAGGGGCGCGTGAAACGCAAAACGGCGGTGAAATTCGCACGAAACTATTGCATCCCGAATCCAATTTTGAGACGAAGGCACCCAGCTGGAATCAAGCTCGCTTGAAAATTCGGCGAAATACGGCGGAATAATTCGGCCCCACCCCGCGTCACAATCGCGTGCCGGTGTCGGACGCTTCCCACGTTTATCCATCGAAACATTGACCGTCCCCGTTTCGGGCGCGGCCAACGCAAAGCAGAAACCAAGACAACCCCCAATAAAGTAATATGAAGAACAGCACCAAAGCGCTCGTCGTGGGCGCTGCCATGGCCGGACTCTTTAGCGGTTCGGCTGCCGTCGCAGCTTCCACCTCGTCAGCCCGGAGCGCAGATCCCGGCACTTCCGTGATGGCCGACAAGAAGGACGAAGTAGCGAAGCCTCATTCCTGCAAGGGCAAGAATGAGTGCAAGGGCCAGGGCGGCTGCAAGACGGGCGAAGGCGGCTGCAAGGGCAAGAACTCTTGCAAGGGCAAGGGCGGCTGCTCCACAGCCAAGAAGCCCTAGTCTCCCGCATTCCATTATGCGTCTCATGAAGCCGGGGTGCCTATCCCCCGGCTTCACTGCGCGGCCTTCCTGGAATTTCTGAACGGCGGCGGACGCTCTGAGTTTGCCTTCTTGTTAGGGTTCGGCGCGGACGCTCAGTTCCGCCGTCGAACAAGCGGTTGGTCGATTCGTAATTCGCATTTATCCCTCCCTCGTGCCCGCAAACTCCTTCAACGGTCAGACCGACTACGGAATCGGCATTGGACTTCGCGTGCCGCATTACCGGCACATTCTCGCCAAGAAGCCCGTCGTGGACTGGTTCGAGATCATTTCGGAAAATTTCATGGTCGATGGCGGCCGTCCGCTCGAGGTGCTCGACGAAATCCTTGAGCAATACCGCGTCGTCCAACACGGCGTGGCCATCTATTTCGGTTCCGCCGACAAACTCAACCGCGACCATCTCCGCAAGCTGAAGCGGCTGGTGAAGCGGACGAACACCCCCTGGCTTTCCGATCATCTTTGCTGGGGCAGCATCGATGGCAGGTATACGCACGATCTGCTCCCGATGCCCTACACGCGCGGTGTCGCCAAACACACCGCCCAGAAGATTCGCGAGGCGCGCGACTATCTGGAGGTGCCCATTTGTGTGGAGAATGTCAGCAGTTATGCCGAGTTTCATGCGTCCGACATGACGGAATGGGAATTTCTCAGCGAGGTGACCGAGCAGGCCGACTGCGGCATCCTCCTCGACGTGAATAATATTTACGTCTCCTCCCAGAATCACGATTTCGATCCCTTCGACTACTTAAACGGAGTGCCGCATCATCGGGTCGGGCAGATTCACATTGCCGGGCACACCAAGTATCAGAAACTCATTCTCGACACGCACGACGGGCCCGTGATCGATCCAGTCTGGAAGCTCTACGCCCACGCCATTCGCAAGGTCGGACACACTGCCACGCTGCTGGAGTGGGACGATCGCATTCCCACGTTCGATGAAGTCCACGACGAAGCGCTCAAAGCCAACAAGTTCATCGAACGCGAGCTCGCCCCCGCGTGAGATAAAGACGCGGGCGGATCTCGCCGAACTGCAGCGCGCGATGGGCGGGACGCTGCTCCGCCAGCTTACGCCGAGCTGGGGCATGCAGCGTACCTGGCTCGATGGCCGGCCGACGCGCGAAGCGGTCGCCGATTTCATCAAGCCAAATGACCGCATGTCAGCCTTTGAGCGTCTCGAGGTTTACAACAAGCAATACTGGTTTCGGCTGCTCGATTGTCTCTACGACGACTATCCGGGGCTGCGCGCGGTCATCGGCGATCGCAAGTTTCTCGCCTTGCGCCGGGAGTATCTGGCGCGGCATCCCTCGGATACTTTTGCGCTGCGCGATTTGGGGAGCCAGCTCATTAATTTCATCGCAGCCGAGCCGCAGCTGACGACGCCACGCACCGCGCTGGCGCTCGAGATGGCACGTTTCGAATGGGCGCAGGTGGTGGCCTTCGACAGCGCGGCTAAGAAGCCGGTCACGGTGGACGATTTGCTCGACCAGCCGCCGGAAAAGCTGCGGCTCGCCTTGCAGCCTTACCTCACGCTGCTTGAGCTGAACCACGCCGTGGATGAGTTCTTTCGCGCCGTGAAGAAGCGGGACTCAGACATCCTACGAAGCGAGTCGAGCAACGCCGTTGGCGCGGAGCCCAAGGAAGCCGCCCGGCCCAGACGCGTGGCGCCACCCCGGCGTCAAAAAATCTTCCTCGCCGTGCATCGTAACGACAACCACCTCTACTACAAGCGTCTTGAACCGGAAGCCTTCGCAATCCTTTGTGGCTTGCGTGACGGCCAGCCGCTGGCTGCCGCTTGCGAGAGCGCGATCTTGGCGAGCCAGCGGGAGTGCAATTGGGAGGAGCGGATCACGGCGTGGTTCGCCAACTGGTCCGAGTTGGGCTGGTTTTGCCGCCCGAAATAGGATTACGGGTGGGCGGCCGGCTGACTTGGCGGAGCGAAGACGGCATTCAGCGTGGTTCCCAACAGTTGCGCAAGGTTTCGCCGGGCGAGGAAGGCGACAGTGGAGATCCCAAGCACGCCGACGATCGTGCCAAAATACCAAAGCGTTTCATACGTCTTCCCGGCGCCGGGCGACGCGAGCACGAGCGTAGTATCGCCCGCGAAGTCCTGGGTGCGCTCCCGCCAGGAGGATCCGCCGGACTCCATCGAGGGAAAATTGGTGCGCAGACTCAACTTGAGACGCACCTGTTTACCCGCCAGTGCCGGCAAGTTTGGCACTTCCACATCAACATAAGGGGTAACGCTGTTGTTTTTCTCCGACGACTTCACGCGGATGGTGGATCCCCAAGTTTCGGTGTGCGAGGTCACTCGGAAACCGGCGGCCGCCTCCAGGGGAAGTTCGAGCCCGTTTGCGACCTGGACCCGACCAATCCCATTCCACGTGCTCTTCACGGCGGTGATGCTGCCCGCGAAGGAGAATCGCGCGGTGTCGCCCGGGCCCACGACGGGAAAATGGAAATCAGGATTGACCGGCCACCCGCTCGTGGCGCGCATCAGTTCGGCGAGGGGGAGCGCGACGACCGAGACTCCCAGCGTCACGAGCAAGCCAAGTCCCACCGCGGAACCCACGCGGGAGCGCGACGCCTCCGCTTGGTTCCGGACTTCATCGACTGCCAGTCGTCCGTTTGTGACTGCGGCAGCAGCCTTGGCGAGATTGGCGCGCGGATCCGCATTCGGATTGCGGCCCAGGACGAAGTAGGTCGCCGCGGCCATAAGCAGTCCGAAGAGGGCGAGGATCCAGGCTGTGTTGGAAGGCGGTGTGGCGCCGCTTGCCCCGAGGATGACAAGCAGAAACCCGAGCACAAGAGTAGCCAGCAGAATCCAGAGCAAGGACCGCCGTTTGGACTGCGCGCTCATGTCCGGTTGAATCATTCCGCACTGCGGGCAGGGATGAAGATCGCTGTCCGTCGCCAATGCCTTCGTGGTCACTGATTCGAGGTTCTTCGAGGCCTGTTCGGCCGTTGCCCCCTGCCCGACGAGCGTTCGCCCGAAGGCGTAGCGAAAAAGGGAGCCGCATTGGGCGCAACGGTGCTGTTTCCAGCATGAGACCTTCTGGGTCGCTTTGTAGGTCGTGGCCATGCTTTTTTGATAAGACAGGCACCGCGCAGCGCTCAAGACTTATCGTCGACTGGCCATGGTGGGTGCGTCGCACGGCCAGATTCTTGCTGAAGCACGAACCACGAGGTCTTCCTATGCCGGCAAACTCTCCCTCCTTCGCAAATAGTGGCCCCGACCCGGATGCGCCTCTCCCGGTCGATCCCAAGGCCGGCATCCAACCTGTCCCGGCGGCGAGTTCGCACACGCCGGAACCAAGCCTATTGGACGACACCACTTCCCATCCGGTCGCGACCGGCTTAGGGGCCGCGGGTGGAGGGGCGATGGGCGCCGTCGTGGGGTCCACTCTCGGCCCTATCGGCGCGGTGGTGGGCAGCGTCGTGGGAGCCGTACTTGGAGGGCTCGGCGCGAGCGCGGCGGCCGAAACGGTGACGCACGCCGCGGAGGAGCAATATTGGCGTGAAGCGCATCCCGGCCAGGAACACGTTCCGGGCTCAACTTTCGAAGAGTTACATCCAGCCTATCGGGCGGGCTACGAAGGCCACGCGGCGTACCACGAGATCCACGGAAGTTTCGAGGAATCCGAGAAATTACTGCGCGAGCACTACGAAAATTACGGCGGCAAATTGCCCTGGGAAGAGGTCCGTTTGGCTTCCCGCGCCGCCTGGGACCGGGTCGATCAACTGCGGCGTGAGCGGGCGAGCGGCGCGCAAATCGCGTGCTAGCTTCGAAGGTGGCCTGAACATTACTTCGCGAGCACCCGATAGAAGAACGCGGTTCCATTCGCGGCGGGGTCCGTAAAAAGGAGCGTCCCGCCTTCGTCCACAAAGGTTGCCCCAGCGACGGGCAGCCAGGTGCCATAGGAAACGAGGCCGGGGGACCGGTATAATGTATACGTGGTCACGCCGCCTGTTTTCGCCACACGTATGTTTGCACTCGCGCCAGTCAAACTGATACCTTGGTTCACGGGCGGGGCGAGAACAGACTGGTATTTTGTCAGCTCGAGCTTCAAGCCGTAGTAGCTGGCCTGTTGTGTGGCGGTAAGTAGCCCGGAAAGGAGATTCGCTTGCTCATCCGGATCGTTCGTCAGGTCGTAGAATTCCTCCCGTCCGTCCTGGAACGCGCAGAGTTTGTAACCAGGCGCATCGCGCAGGGCCTGTCCCGACTGGGCGGCCGTGAGCGAGCCACCAAACTGCTCGCTGAAGGCAAAGCGGCGGCTGTCCGTCAAGTTTTGCAGGATCGCACGAAGGCTATGGGAGTTGGTTGGATTCGCCGCCGGTTGCACGATCGAAGGATCGATGCCGGCTAACTCGAGAATGCTGGCATAGAGATCCACTACCCCGACTTGGGCCGTGCTATCACGGTTGGGCGCGGTCACGCCTGCACCTGCGATTATCAGCGGCACCTTTGTCCCGCCCTCGTAAAGCGAATCTTTCGCGTGGGCGGCGCTGTAGGGCGGCTGGATGACCTCCGCCACCGTCCCATTGTCCCCGAGGAAGATCACCGTTGTCTTCGTCAAATCGACGACCGAAAGGAGCCGGCCGATCTCGGTGTCCAGCGCTTCGCAGGCCGCCTCGAAATAGGGGCGCTTGTTGGCTCCGACGGTGCCCGGGAGATAGTCATAGCTGTGCAAGTCATTGGGCGGTTTGTGGAATGGCGTGTGGGGTGCGTTGTAGGCCACCCAGAGAAACCAGGGCGCGGTGCCGCGCGCCCGGATCCACGCCACCGCATCGTTTGTCGTGTCGGTTG
This sequence comes from Chthoniobacterales bacterium, assembly GCA_038226705.1. Lineage (GTDB taxonomy): Bacteria > Verrucomicrobiota > Verrucomicrobiia > Chthoniobacterales > SZAS-18 > SZAS-18. The sequence goes on from JBBRQH010000014.1 coordinate 20,669, forward strand.
TGGCGTAAGTGGTCGCATTCGCGGTCACCCCGTTCGTCGTCTTGTTCCAGTTAAAGTAGTCGGGGAGCTGCCCGATAATGAGTCCCGCGTAGTTCGGCCAGCCGCCGATGGTGTTGGGCGTGGGTGCGCTCCCCGGGCCGGAAGTGAGGTGCCATTTGCCGAAGGACGCGAGGTTGTAGCCGAGCGGGGCATTGGCGGCGAACGCCTCGGGCAAGGTAAATTCAGAAGCCTGCAATTGCGGACTGCTCGCGCCGGCGAGCGCCTGGCCGATTCCGGTGAGATAGGGATGGCGTCCTGTCAGGATAGCGGCGCGTGTCGGCGAGCAGGTGGGATGCGCGTAAGCATTGCGAAAGAGGACCCCGCTGGCCTTGAGGCCGGATGTGACCGGCATGGGTGGAAGACTGGCGCCGGCGCTGGCGGTCAACGGAAAGCTATCCGCACCGAGATCATCGGCGATGATGAGAAGGACGTTGTTTGCCGCTCGACCCGGGCCGGCAGCGAGAGCAAACGCGAAGACGACAACGAAGAAACGGAGCAGGGGGGCCAGGAGCATGGCGGCGTTGGTTCGGCAAAAGGCGCCCCCGCGTGAACCCCGAGGATGAATGAGAGTTCCGACGAATGTTCGTTTGTAAGGATTTGCCCTTGGAAGTTCGATCTTAAATAGCGTGGGCGATTCGGCCGAGCCGGCGTCGCCGCGTTACTCCCAAGCGGGATGAATCGGTTGCAAGCGGGATGAATCGGTTGGCAACGGAATTGCTCACTATGGCAATGTGGTTTTTACGAATGCCGCGCTCCTGTTCGCGCTGTTTCTGGGCTGGGGTTTGATTCGCGCTCGGGCGCGCGCCCCGCGTCACAGAGAATCAAGTCAGCTTTGCCCTTGGCCGTGCGCCAAGGTATCCGATGAGCTGGGGGATTTCCTGCATGCCATCTCAGAAGACGAGCGCCTCTGCAACTGGTTGCTGAGCTTACGTCGACTTACGCCGAAAGTTCGCGATTCGGCGCTGGGCGGAATGGCGGCCCAAATGCGCGCGGCCGGCGAGGCCGCGTCTGTCGTCGCAGCCGTCTCCGCCCTGACCCGCCCAGATGTTTTCGAGGCCGCCTGCCAGACCGTTCTCGAAATCCGCGGTTCTTAGTCCGAACTCGTCCTTCGCATCCATCGAACGGCGCATTACGTAAAGGATCTGCGCGACGCCCCATTTTCCCATGCCTAAACCATCGCTCCTGATTCTGCTCGCTCTCTCGGTTTGCTCTCCGCTTCGATCGGCCGAGAGGAAGACACCCGGTCCGGAATGGCTCGAATGGTCGGATGCGATCTTCGCCCGCGCGAATCAGGAAAATCGATTCGTGCTCCTCGATCTCGGCGCCGTGTGGTGCCACTGGTGCCACGTGATGGAGGAGGACACCTATTCCGATCCGAAGGTGCTGGAACTTTTACGCGCGCGCTACCTCACGGTCCGGGTGGATCAGGACTCCCGGCCGGATCTCTCGAATCGCTACGAAGACTACGGCTGGCCCGCCACCATCGTCTTCGCGGCGGACGGCAGCGAGATCGTGAAGCGCCGCGGCTTCATTCCGCCGGGCGAGATGGCCTCGATGTTGCAGGCCATCATCGATGATCCTTCTCCCGGACCTTCTGTGACGCCGGAGAAGCCTGTGACCGCGTCGCGCGAGGCGTCCTTAGCCGCTGCGCTCCGGGAGGAACTGCAGAAAAACTTCCTCGAGGGCTACGATGAAAAGGAAGGCTCGTGGGGCACCGTGCAGAAGTTCCTCGACTGGGACAATGTCGAACGCTGCCTGACGCTGGCGCGGGGTGGGGATGAGCGCGCATTGCGCATGGCAACCCAGACCCTCGAGGCCCAGCGCGCCTTGATCGACCCGATCTGGGGCGGCGTTTACCAGTACTCGACCGATGGTGACTGGAAGCATCCGCATTTCGAAAAAATCATTCAGATGCAGGCGGAGAATCTACGGGTTTACGCGCTGGCTTACGCGCAACTGGGGCGTGAAGCGGATCTCGCCAGTGCGCGCCTGATCCAGCGCTATCTGCGCGATTTCCTGACGAGTCCAGAGGGTGCGTTCTACACCAGCCAGGATGCGGACCTGGTGCCGGGCGAGCATGCCGGGGAGTATTTCGCGCTCGACGACAAGGCGCGGCGCAAGCAGGGAATTCCGCGCATCGACAAAAACATTTACGCCCGCGAAAATGGGTGGGCGATCAACGCGCTGGTCGAGTTGTCCGCGGCGACGGTTGACGCCGCCGCGCTGAAGGATGCAGTGCGGGCGGCCGAGTGGATTTGCGCGCAGCGCGCACTACCCGGCGGAGGCTTCCGTCATGGCGAAAGCGGACCAGGTTATCTCGGCGACACCCTGGGAATGGGCCGGGCGTTTCTGCGCCTTTATGCCGTCACGGCCGAGCGGAAATGGCTCGATCGAGCCAGCGCGGCGTGCGCCTACATCGCCGCGAACTTCAAGGCGGAAGCGGGGTTTCCGAGCGCTCAAGTGGATCCCATGGCGATAGTGAAAGCGCGTCCGCAATTCGAGGAAAACGCCTTGCTGGCACGCTTCGCGAACCTGCTCTCGCGCTACACGGGAAATGCTGCCCAGCGAGGCGTAGCGGAACACGCGCTCAAGTATCTCGCGGCTCCGGAGGTGGCCGCGACGCGGCGTTCCGCCGTGGGAGGCGTGCTTAGCGCCGATGCAGAGCTTGCAGTCGCACCGCTCCATATCGTGGTGGTGGGTGCGAAAACCGATCCGGCCGCGCGCGCGCTTTTCGCGGTCGCGTCCCGCTATCCCGTGGTTTATCGGCAGCTCGAGTGGCTCGACCGCGGAGAAAAGGACGCGCCAAAGATCGACGTGCAGTTTCCGGAACTAAAAGAGGCGGCGGCCTACGTCTGCAGCGCGACGGCATGCTCCCCACCGATTTCAGATGCCAGGCAGTTTTCGGAACGCGTAGACAAGTTCACGAAGCGGAAGAAAGAGCCATAGGAAGCGCGCTCGCCGGGATCGCGCGCGCCTCCCGGCATCGATTTCACTGGCTCGCGAACGGGTGCGAATCGATGCAAGGGTCGGAGGGATGGCAGGTTGGGTTGTTTCATGCATTCTGGAGCAAAAATTACCGGGCCTGCCTCTAATAATTCTCCTCCCGCCACGGATCCCCGGTTCGACTGCCACGTCCATCTTGTCGGCAACGGGCGGAAGGGAAACGGCTGCTGGATGCGGATGTCCGGAAGATACCGGCTGACAGGCGAACTGATGCGCCGGTGTATCGGCATGCCTGTCGGGGTGGGGCACGAGGACTTCGACGAGATCTACGTGCAGCGGCTGGTGGATCACGTGCGGAACTCGTCGTTGGATCACGCGCTCCTCCTCGCGCAGGAAGAGGTGTACGGCGAGGATGGGAAGAGACGCGATTTTGGCTCTTTCCATGTGCCGAACGACTACCTTTTTTCGGTTTGTGCGGAAAACCCCGAATTCCTCCCCGCAGTCTCGATTCATCCGGCGCGACCGGACGCGCTGGCGGAACTGGAGCGCTGTCTCGCTCTGGGGGCGCGCGCGTTGAAGCTGCTCCCGAATTGCCATGGGTTGAATTGTTCGTCGCCGCGCTTCGATTCGTTCTGGGAACGGATGGCTGAGGCAGGGTTGCCCTTGCTGGCCCATACGGGTGGCGAGGTGACGGTCCCGGTGGTTTCGAAAGCGTACGAGGATCCGCGCGTGTTGCGCCGTCCCCTGGAGATTGGGGTCAAGGTGATCGCGGCTCACGCGGCGAGCGGAAGCAGTTTTGGGACCCGGATTACTTCGAAGTGCTTCTCGACCTGATGGTGCAATTTTCGCACCTCTATGCGGACACGAGTGCCTTGAACACGCCGGTGCGGAGCGCCGCGCTGCGTCGGATTCTCAACTGCCACCTTCTGGGACGATTCCTGCACGGGAGTGACTTCCCCGTTCCCGTGGGGGCATGGTTTGCGCGCTGGCGCGGCTTGATCGACGCCCCGGCGCGAGTCAGGGCGGCGCGCACGCCCAACTTGCTGGAGCGCGATATCATTCTGAAACGAGCGATGGGATTTGGGGAAGGACACTTCACCGGGCTCGCCGAAGTCCTCCGGAAGGTGGCGTGATGCGGGGAGGCGTCCCGTAACGTAGTGTGTTGCCCGCGTAGGACACTCCTTTGACCAGAGCGCGTTGTGGTTTACCGGCCGGAAAGCCGACCGAATCAGGTTCGCGGCATGATTTGCTTGCGCCGCCCTGTTGTGCCGGGCGAAAAGGAATGAACCGCCGCCCCCTCCCGCCATGCTGACCGTTCCCGAGCAGACGCTCTTCCTACTCCTCCTTCTCATGTCGATCTACTACGCCGGCACGGGGTTTGCCGAGGTGGTGGCGGTCGTGAATCGCGGGGCGGCGACGTATTATCCACGCGCCAATCACCTCGGGGCGCGCCTTCGCGAGGCGCTCGTGCGCACGATCACCCAGGTCACGGTTTTCCGAGACCGGCCCGTGGTGAGCTTCTTTCACGCCTTTGTCTTTTACGGCTTCATCTTCTACGGGCTCGTGAACCTGGTCGATTTCGTGGAGGGGTATTTCCCCGTCGAATGGCTGGCTTTTTTCCACCATTCAATCGTGGGCGGGCTCTTCCGGCTGGGGGCGGATCTCTTTGGCACGCTGGTGTTGATCGGCGTCGCGTATCTTTTGTGGCGGCGATTCATCACGCAGGATGCCAAACTCCAGGAGTTCAACGCCAACGTGCGGCTGCACGAAGGGGTACGCTCCGGGGGGATCCGGCGCGATTCGGTCATCGTTGGAGTCTTCATTCTTCTGCACGTGGGATTCCGCATCTTCGGATCCGCCTGTCTCCTGGCGAGCGAGGGGCATGGCGATGCCTGGCAGCCGGTGGCAAGCACGTTGGCGGCACTGATGGGCTACGGTCCGGGCCGGATCATCGGCTGGCATATCGGGTGGTGGGGAGCGCTCGGCCTCATTCTGGCCTTCCTGCCGTATTTCCCGCGCTCGAAGCACATTCATCTTTTCGCCGCGCCCGCCCGATTCGCACTGGAACGGCGGCAAGTAGACGGCTCGCCCGTGCCACGCGGAGCGCTGGAACCGCTGCTCAATCTCGAGGATGAACACGCCGAGGGTTTTGGGGTGGATCGCATCGAGCAGCTCCGCTTTACGCAACTCCTGGACCCCTATGCCTGCATTCAATGCAACCGGTGCACGAATGCGTGCCCGGCGCACACGACCGGCAAATCGCTGGCGCCTTCCGCGATCGAAATCAACAAGCGCTATGAGCTGAACGCGATTCGATCCGAGTTTGCGGCAGGCAAAGCCAGCCCCCGGCCCGCACTGGCGTTTGTGCTAGATGAAAGCGCGCTCTGGGCCTGCACCGCTTGCGGGGCATGTGTGGAGGTGTGTCCGGTCGGCTGCGAGCAACTCAGCGACATCATCGACTTCCGGCGCGATGCCGTGATGACGAAGGGAGAATTCCCGCAGCAGCTCAACACCGCTTTCCGCAACCTCGAGCGCACCGGCAATCCCTGGGGAATTGCGCAAGCCAAGCGCGAGGAGTGGAAGGAGAAAGACACGGTCGCGCCTACCGTGGAGGAGAACCCGGATTTTGAAGTGCTCTATTGGGTGGGCTGCGCCGGCAGTTACGATCCGAGCGCACAGAAGACGGCGCGCGCGTTCGCCGAGATCTTGAACCATGCGAAGGTAAATTTCGCCATCCTGGGGAAGAGCGAAAGCTGCACCGGCGACCCGGCGCGCCGCGCCGGGAACGAGTATCTTTACCACTCCCTCGCCACCGGGAACGTCGAGAAGCTGAACGCCACCCTGCTCGACGAAAAGCTCGATGCGGCCAAGGCCAAGCGCGTGGTGACGGCCTGTCCGCATTGTTTCAATGCCCTGCGCAATGACTACCCCCAGCTCGGCGGAAACTATCAAGTGGTCCACCACACTCAACTGATCGAGGAACTCATCGCCGTGGGGAAGCTGCCGGAGTTGATCATGGAGGAGAAGATCACCTACCACGACCCATGCTATCTCGGCCGCCACAACGACGTGTACGAGGCACCCCGTGCCGTGCTGACCGCAAACGGCAAGGCGGGTGAAAACTTCACGGAGTTGCCCCGGAACAAGAACAATTCCTTTTGCTGCGGGGCGGGCGGTGCCCAGTTTTGGAAGGAGGAGGAACCCGGTGAGATGAAAGTTTCGGAGAATCGCTACCGCGAGGCGGAGAAAAGCGGAGCCAAGAAAATCGCGGCGGGCTGCCCCTTCTGCAAGAGCATGCTGATGAGTAGCGAATCGGCTGGCCGGGAAGGGGCGCCGCCTGTAGTCGATATCGCCGAGCTCGTGGCCGAAAACCTCCGGCGGGTGAAGGTGAAGCTGGGCGTCGCGGAAAAGAGCTGAAACTCCGCGACGTCGCTGGAACTCTTCCTTCCGTCCTTCTGGTCCGTCCGCATCACCGCGACGACCGCACAAAGAACACAGTCGTCACCACGACATTCAAAACAGTAATCGCAATTCGCAAGTACGCGGGATTGAGGCGGCGCGCGAAACGCGCTCCGGCATATCCGCCGGCAATCGCGGCGATCACCATGGTGAGGGTTTGTGGCCACCAAACCTTACCTGCGACGATGAAGCACACGACCGCGATGCTGTTCAAGGAACTCACGAGCAGCACGCGGCTGGCGCTCAGCGCCTTCAAATCGCTCAGCCCGAAGAGTGCCCAGGTGGCGAGCATCATCAGACCGACCGCGCCGCCGAAATATCCTCCGTAAATCGAGATGACGAACTGCATAATCAGCAAAACAACCGGCCCGATATGCATGAGGCGCTGAAGGAGGGGTGCGAGGGCCGGCCCAAACGCGAAGACGATGGTGGCCACAAGCAGAAGCCAGGGAATGACCCGGTCAAAGCTGCTTTGCGGCGTGAAAAGCAGGAGCAGTGCACCGACGAGTCCGCCCGCTAGGCTGACCAGCAGCATGGCCCGGAACGAGACGTTCTTGAAACTCCGGAAGTCGTCCCGATACGCCCAGGAACTCGCGAGCGTGCCCGGCAAAAGCGCAACCGTGCTGGAAGCGTTGGCGATGAGCGAGGGGACGCCGGCGTAGACGAGCGCGGGAAACGTGACAAATGAGCCGCCCCCGGCGACCGCATTCATGAAGCCGGCCAAGAGCGCGGCACAGAAAACGAGAGCGTGGGAGGAGTCCATCAAGACGGTTCAGGTTGTCTCCTACGTTAATCCCCGGGCGTCGACAAATCCCGGCGCCTGCCCAGAAAAACGCCGCTCACGCGAGTGCGCGGACGGCGCGGTGTCGCGGGCAGTTGGCGAGATGATCGTTCACCATTCCGGTCGCCTGCATGAGGGAATAGCAGACGGTGGGGCCGACGAACCGAAATCCACGACGCAGCAATCCCTTGCTCATCGCCGTAGATTCCGTTGTCTTGGCGGGGCCCTCGCCAAGCGCGCGCCACTTATTCTGGATGGGCTTCCCGCCCACGAACGACCAGAGCAGTTCCGCAAAGGATTCGCCGGCGGCGGGCAGCGCCAGCACGGCGCGGGCGTTTTTGATCGTCGATTCGATCTTGAGCCGATTTCGAACGATGGCGGAATCCTGCATCAATTCCCCGACCTTGGACTCGTCAAACTTCGCTACCCGCACCACGTCGAATTCGGCAAACGCGCGCCGGTAACCTTCGCGTTTCCGAAGAATGGTGATCCAGCTCAAGCCTGCCTGCGCGCCTTCGAGCGTGAGCATTTCGAACAGGTGGGTCTCGTCACGCGAGGGAACGCCCCATTCCTCATCGTGATAGGCGACGTACAGCGGATCGGTCCCACACCAGGGGCAGCGTTGAGATTTCATACAGGACAAAAAGGTTGGGCCGCCCGGGGATTTCCCTCAGTGGCGACTGGCTCCATAGTCCACTATCCGCGATTCCGATCCACTCTGCCTTGCCGCTATCTCGGTTCTGCCTAAACGTCCCACCCCGCCGGTTTCCGCACGCCCTTCCCGATGTATCTCCATTCGCTCGAGCTAAACGGCTTTAAGTCCTTCGCCACCAAGACGAAGCTGACCTTTAGCCGTGGTGTGACCGCAATTGTGGGGCCCAATGGATGCGGAAAATCAAATGTACTCGATGCCATCCGTTGGGTGCTCGGCGAGCAATCAGCCAAGGCGCTGCGCGGCGCGGAGATGTCGGACGTCATATTCAGCGGATCCGAGGTGCTTTCCCCCGTCGGCATGGCGGAGGTTTCGCTCACGTTCACAGAATGCGAGCGTGAATTGGGCACCGAGTTCCACGAGGTAAAGCTGAGCCGGCGCGTTTTCCGGGACGGCAAGAGCGAGTACCTCATCAACGGCACGGCCTGCCGCCTGCGTGACATCCACCAGCTCTTCATGGACACGGGGATCGGTCGCACCGCCTACTCGATCATGGAGCAAGGCAAAATCGACCAGCTTCTCAGCTCGCGGCCCGAGGACCGGCGGGCGGTTTTCGAGGAAGCGGCGGGCATCACCCGCTACAAGGCGCAGAAGCGCGAGGCCTTGCGCAAGCTCGAGCAGACCGAGAATAATCTCGTCCGGCTCGACGACATCCTGAAGGAAGTGCAACGCCAGCTTGGCTCCCTTTCGCGCCAGGCTTCGAAAGCGCGCCGCTTTCAGGAGATCAACACGCAGTTGCGCGTCATCGAGACCCACGTGGGAGACCACCAGTACGCTGCCTGGAAGAGCGAGTTGGAAGCGCTCCAGCAAAAGTCGGCCGAACTACGGGAGGCGGGCGACCGCGCGGAAAAGGCCGCCACGGAGGCGGAGGGCGAACTCGAGATCCAGCAAATGGATCTCGCGGAACGCGACGAAGCGCTGGGGCGGGCACGCGCGTTTGCAAACGAGGTCAAGGCCCGCCTGACGCAGTCGCAGTCCCGCCTCGCCTTCAACAAGGAGCGGATGACTGAGGGCGCCGGTCTCGTCGCAAAACTGAAGACTGACATCGCCGGCGCGGAAGAGAAGCAGCGCCAGCAGTCCGAGCGGCTCGAGGCGACCGATTCGCAGGCGCGTGAGCTTTCGGAGACGCTCCGTGCCCAGCAGGCACGGATCGACCTGGAAAATGCCACTCTGCAGGCCTTGCGCGCCCAACGCACGCAAGGGGAAGGCGGAGCACAGCGGGCCGCGCAGGCCGCCGTTTCCGCCGAGGGAAAATTGCAATTTCTGCGCGCCGAGGTCATGCGCGCCGAGTCCAGTGAGGCCGGCGCCCAAAGCCGGCTCAACCAACTCGCGGGTGAACTCGAAACGCTGGGGCCCGCGCGCGCTGCCGCCACGACGTCGCTCGCCCAAGTGCGGGCCGATCACGCCGAAAACCAGCGCTCCGCCGAGGCGCGGCGCGAAGCTCTCCGGCAGGCTGAAGGCGAGCAGGCTGCAGCCCAGCGCGAACTCCAAACCCTCGACGCCGAACGCGCCACCGCCGGCAAATCGCTCGCGGCGCTGCAGTCGCGCCTCGATGTCTTGCGTCAACTGAATCTCGAAGGGGAAGGGCTCGACGCCGGCGCCAAAGCGCTGCTACGCGGACTGGATCGGCCGGAGTTTTTCCGCCCGGCCATGTTGGGCGCCTTCGCCACGCTCATTGAAGTCGAGGCATCCTGTATTACGGCGATCGAAGCGGTCCTGGGGGAGAACCTCCAAGCGGTGTTGCTGAGCGATGCCGACACGGCAGCACAGGCGCTCCAGACGCTCTCGACGCAACAGCTTGGGAAAGCGAGTGTGGCGCCGAGCCGGGAGGTCGAGCGGGAACTTTCCGATTTGTTGCCCTTGCCGGCCGGTGCGACCGATTGGGCCATCAACCGGGTGAAGAGCGAGCCAGCGGCAGAGTGGCTCACGTACGAGTTACTCGCCGGCGTGGTTTTGGCGCCCAACCTCACGACCGCGACGGCAATTCAGATCACAGATCCGTCGCTGACAATTGCGGCTCTGACCGGCGAGGTGCTTTGGTCGCGTGGAGTCTGGCGTGGCGGCAAAGCGAAGGGGAAGGCGGGTGAGGGGTCATCGATCCTCCATCGCAAGGCGCAGATCTCGGAGCTCGATACGCAGGCGGAGACGGCGCGGCTGGAGGTGGCTTCGATCGAAGCAAGTCGCGATGCTGCGTTGGCGCGTCTCCAGGCGGCGCAAGATGTTCTTCGCGAATCGCGCGAGGCTCTCCAGACCGCCCAAATCCAAGCTTCGGATCTCGCGGGGAAAATCACGCTCTACGAGCGCGAGGAGCACGATTTGACCCGGCGCGAAGAGGCCATGCGCCGGGAGCAGGAGCAGAGCGCGCACCGCGTGCAGCAGGCGCGGGAACGCGCCGTAGCCCTGTCGGCCGACCTTTCGGCCGCGCTCGCGGCTGTGGCGGAGGCGACGGTCGAGATTGCCAATGCCAGGGCGCAGGTCGATGACCTGCGAAAATTGGAGAGCGAGCAGAACGACCGTCTCTCGGAGTTGCGCGCCCTCTTTGCCGCGGAGCAGCGGGGCCGGGACGATCTTTCCCGGCAACGGCATGAGCTTGCGGCGCGACGGGATGAATGGGCCGGAATTCTGGGCGAGCGACGTTCCGAACTCGAACGTTACGTCGCGCGCATGGAGCACTACGAGGCCGAAAACGCCGGACTCGATGAAGCTATTTCCCTCGGCGTCCTCGAACTCGAGGATGCGGAGCAGGAAACGGAGCGTCTCGCGCTCGCCCGGCTAAATGTGGCTGGAGTAATCGGTGAACTCGAGCAATCGGCCCGCGCCCAGCGCCGGCAAGCGAGCGCGTTGCACGATCAGCGGGGCGATGTGGAAGTACAGTCCACGCAAGTGCGACTCAGGCAGGAAAATCTCGCGGAGAAAATCGGCCAAAAATATGGCGTCGACCTGGCGTTCTTCGTGCCGGATCTGGCGGTATTCGAGGCTGCTTTCGCGGAAAGGCGGGTCAAGGATGCTCCGAAGGTGCAAGGTGAAGAACTCTGGGCGGAGGCTGACCAGATGGTTCATGCCATGCAGGAACGCTTAAATGCGATCGGCACGGTCAATCTCGATGCGATCCAGGAGCACGACGAACTCGAGCAACGGCACACTTTTCTTTCCACCCAACGCAACGATCTCACGACGTCGCGCGACGAGCTTCAGGGAATCATCGCCAAGATCAACGCCACCACCCTGGAACTTTTCGCCACGACATTCGAGCGTGTGCGGGGCAACTTCCAGGAGATGTTTGGCGAGCTTTTCGGCGGCGGGCGCGCCAACCTGCTGCTTTCGGACGAGAGCGATCCGCTCGAAAGCGGCATCGACATCGTGGCCCGGCCGCCGGGGAAACAACTGCAGTCGGTCACGCTGATGAGCGGCGGAGAAAAGACCATGACCGCAGTCGCGTTGCTCTTCGCGATTTACATGGTCAAACCAAGCCCCTTTTGCGTCCTCGACGAAATGGACGCACCGCTCGATGAATCGAACATTGGTCGTTTCATCAAGGTCCTCGATCGATTCGTGGGCCAGAGCCAGTTCCTGGTCATCACGCACAACAAACGCACGATTGCGCGCGCAGACGTGCTTTACGGGGTTACCATGGAACAGCCCGGCGTAAGCAAGCCAGTTGCGGTGCGCCTCGCCGATCACGCAGAAGGCACGAATGGGAGCGCTGTGGCCCCTCCGACTGCCCAGGCGGACAAGCCCGCTGCAGCTGGCCGCGAGGAGACTCAGGGGGAGCCTGTCCCGGCTGGACTCGCGAATTAGTTTGTTTTCACGGGGAAATTCCGAAACAGGTGCTGACCGCTGAGCCTGTGTGCACTGCGAAATCACGATTCCAAGCATGAAGACGATTCCTGTTCCGGTTATCGCATGAGTAACGCCCTGCGTATCTCCCGCGATACCGAGGCCAGGTCGCTCCGACTCGTAGAGCATTTGCGCGGTGGAAACGCGCCCGATTCGCTTTCCGCGACACACGCATCCTGGCCCAAGGCAAACGCCGTGGCCCGCGCGCTGGCGGGACACGCAAACGCGGCGCGCGGGCGCGAGTTGCTTTGGCTCATCGGCGTCGATGGGCGGGGTCGGGTTTCCGGGGCCGACGCAACCGATTTTGCGGCCTGGCAGGAGGCGGTGACGAGTCGCTTCGACGGTCTGCCGCCAGCGATGACTGTGCATGTGATTCCCCTTGAGGACGGGCGGAAGGCGGCCGCAATCCGGATCGAGACGGCGCGGGCCCCCTTCGCGGTGCGCACTGGGAAAGGAGCGCAGCTCGAAGTGCCCTGGCGTGACGCGGTGACGGGAGTGTTGCGCAGTTCCAGCCGCATGGACTTGGTGCGGGCGTTTTCTCCCCTTGGGGAATTGCCCCATCTCGAAGTGCTCGAAGCCGAGCTGGCTTTTTTTCGCAATATGCACGCGCGCACGCGCGCTGTTTATCGCTGGACGCTCGACGCTTCGGTTTATGTCGTCCCCCGAAGCGGTGACCGCCTGATCCTGCCGATTCACGGGGTACGTGCAGGGATCGAAATCCCAGCGGCGAAATTCCGCGGCGCCGGCATGGAAATCAATCTGACTGCCGACAAGCATTCCCCGGGGATTCGCGTCACGGAAAGCGCCGTGCTCGTGGAAGGCCTCGGAAGGTTCTTTTTCTTCTGTGTGGGGGCGACGGAGGTGGAGTCGCTCCCCTGGAACGATGGGGCGCGGTTTGTCGCAGAGTTCCTGCCGGTGGGGGCGGAGACGAACGTGGTGGCTGCAGCGGCGCTGCGTTCGGAGCTCGTTTTGGAACCAAATCAGGTGGCCCGCTGGAAAGCCTGAGGAGGTTCCGACGCCGTCGGCCAAGAATTCCTCTCTCCTACGAAATCTTCCTTGGGTGGTCCGAGGTCCGAGCGCAACTGGTGCGAAGCAGATTGGCGTGGGGGCTAACCAAAAGCCTGAATTTCCCTTAGCCGCGGGTGACACACAGCGCTTGTGAAAAATTTCACAAGCGTCGAATTGCGTGCTTTATTTCTTATTGAAGGAGCCAGTCATGAAAAAGCCCATCGAATCTGCGGGGGTGTCAGTGGTAGCGGAAGTGACCCCGCCTCACATCGTAATCGTTGGCGGCGGTTTTGCGGGCCTGGAGGCAGCCAAAGCGCTGCGCCATGTCGAGGCGCGAGTTACGGTGCTTGACCGCCGCAATCATCACCTTTTCCAGCCGCTCCTGTATCAGGTTGCCACTTGCGCACTCGCGCCCGCCCAAATCGCCGCGCCCATCCGCGCGGTGTTGCGTGGACAGGAGAACGCGGAAGTTTTTCTGGCCGAAGTACGGCGGGTAGATCTCCTGACGCGGACGGTCGAAACGGACGACGTGACGTTCACCTATGACTATCTGGTCCTGGCGACGGGCGCGCGGCATTCCTATTTCGGGCATGACGAATGGGAGCGCCACGCACCAGGGTTGAAGGGGATGGAGGATGCCCTGGAGATACGCCAGCGAATGCTGGCGGCGTTTGAGCTGGCGGAGAAGGCGATGGATGCGGCCGAGCGCGAGGCGGCGCTGACGTTTGTGATCGTCGGTGCGGGACCGACTGGCGTAGAGATGGCAGGTGCGATCATGGAAATCGCGCGGCAATCGATGACCGAGGATTTCCGGCGGATCGATCCCTCGAAGGCTAAGGTAATCCTGTTGGAAGCTGGCTCGCGAGTGCTCGCGGCCTTTCCGGAGGATCTTTCGGAGAGCGGACGCCGGCAGCTCTGCGAGATCGGAGTCGACGTTCGGACCGGCCAGCAGGTCACGCAGGTGGATGAGTTCGGCGTGGTCGCCGGCGGCGCGAGAATTGATTCCCGCACGGTCATCTGGGCGGCTGGGAACATGGCGTCTCCTTTGCTGAAGGCGCTGGAACCAGCCGTACCGCTGGATCGGAGCGGGCGTGCGCTGGTCGAGGCGGATCTCTCGCTCCCAGGCCATCCGGAAGTGATGGTGCTGGGGGACGCGGCAAACTTTCCCCAAGGGGGAGCGCCGCTACCCGCGCTTTGTCCAGTCGCGATGCAGCAGGGCCGGCACGCGGCCGCAAATATCATCGAGCAAATCGCAGGTCGTCCCGTGCGCCTGTTCCACTACTTCGACAAGGGAAGCATGGCGACCATCGGCCGAGCCAAGGCGGTCGCGCAGGTTTTCCCGACGATCTTCAAGAAGTTCCATTTGAACGGTCTGCTGGCTTGGTTCGCCTGGCTCTTCATCCACCTCATGTATCTCGTCGGATTCCGAAACAAACTTGGGGTTTTCGTGGAGTGGGGTTGGGCGTACCTGGCGAATTATCGCGGGTCGCGTCTCATCACGCGCGACATTGCCGCATTGCGTAATTTCAGTCCGCCGCCGCGTCACTGACCTTTGCGATCGCGGCGCCGCTGCACCATTTCCTCAAGCTTGCGGATTTGTTCGGGGGTAAGAATTGGCCGGATCTGGGCATGGAGATCACGCATGACGGTGCGGATGAGGTTGTCGTTCTCTCCCCGCACACGATCGAGTTCGTTCGCGGCTTTTTCGATGAACGGGGCCATGGCCTGAACCTGTTCTGATGTGGGAGCCAGTTCCCTTTCGAAACGGCGGTTGAGATGAGTGGCCAGCTCACGCGATCCGCGAGGCGGGTGCGGAAAGCGCGGGGCGGGGTGGAGCAGCCAACCCGTGACGCCGCCAGCCAGGAAAATGGCTAGGAGGGCGAGAATGGTCTTCCAGCGAGAGGATTGCATCACGAGTCCGAAGCAAGCAGAGCGGAGGGATCGGTAAGGCTTTCTTCCAAGCTCGTCGATTGCGTGAGGGAGGAGTCGGATGGATCGAAGGCACTCCACCCCAGCGTGAGCAACATGACGGCAAAAGCTGTGGCCAGGCAGGGCCGGAGCAGGCGCTCAAAAAACGCCACCGGAGCGGCTCGTTCGGTGAGGCGCCACGCGCGGAGCACCGCCGCCTCGGCGCGGGCCGAAAGCGGAGTGGGTTCGAACGGATCGGAAACTTGGGCGGCCGCTAGCAGGCGAGACAGCCGATCATTGGCTTTGGACATGGCACTTCCTCCTTTTCGAGTTGCTTGAGAATCTTGCGCATCCGCTGGCGCGCGCGAAAAGCGCGAACCTTCACTCCTGCGGTGCTCCAGCCCGTCAGCGTGCAAATCTCAGAGATCGAACGCTCCTCGAGATGCAGCAGTTGGATAACAAGCCGATCTTGCGGCGCGAGGGCCGCGAGCATGCGGTCAACGAGTTCACGGGAGCCCAATTGAGCGGCGGCATCCGGGTTCTTGTCCGGCTGTTCAGCCGTTTCGAGGGCTAGCCGCTCGCCTTCGCTCAAATCCGCCCAGCGCCATTCCGGGCGGGACTTCTCCGCCCGGAGCGCCTTGAGACACGTATTTACCGCCACGCGCGAAACCCAATGCGCGAGCGGCACGCGGCCCTCGTATTGGTCCAGATGGGTGAAAACGTTCATGAGCACAGTCTGGCAGAGATCTTCTACTTCGGTCCGGCGGGGGCGGTGAGAGTGGGCAATGCGGGCAACGAGCGGATGCATCCACTCCAGCAGAGCGCGCGCTGCGTCTTCATCACGATCTTCGCGGACGCGGCGCAAACAGCTTTGCCAGTCGAAGTCGTCGGATGAAGGCATGGATGCACCGGGCATTCTTGATGAACCGCGTGGTGGCCAAATGGTTACACTGAAGTCTGACGAAGTGCCCGGTCAATTTCTGCGTCCCGATGTAACCGAAACGCGGCGTGCCGGTTCAACAAGTACGAAGCGCTCCCCTTCGCTTCGCGCCGCAAGGCGCAGCAATCGACAAAACAAACACATGAAACTCCATCCGAAACTTCTCACGATTGGCACCGTCGCCGCTCTCGGCGTTGCAGCGCTCGCCAACACTTCCCTCGCCGATCCGGGCCGCTGGCACGGCCGGGAGGGCCATGACCCGATCGAACATTTGAGCCGCGCTCTGGCCCTGACTGACGCGCAAAAAGCGCAGGTCAAGCCCATCCTGGAAGCGGCCCGGCCCCAACTTGAGGCCATCCACTCCGATGCACGCACCAAGGCGCAAGCCGTCATCGCGGGCGTCCAGACCAAGATCACGGCCTATCTTACGCCCGAGCAGCAGGAAGACCTGCGGGCGATTAAGCGTATCCGCGAGCGCATGCAAGCGGGACGCGGCGCCGGCAAGGACACCGCTGGTCCGGGGCACCCACATTTCCGTCCCGGTGGTCCGCAGCATGATCCTATGGGGCACCTCTCGCGTGCGCTCGGCCTGACCGACGCCCAAAAGGCGCAGGTGAAGCCCATCTTCGACTCGGCGGGGCCGCAACTCGAGGCTATCCGGGCCGATGCGCATGCCCGCGCGAAGGCGATCATGGCTGACACGCACAACAAGATCGTGCCGCTCCTCACGCCCGAGCAGCGGAAGAGCCTTGAAGAATTGAAAAGCCGGCACGCAGAACCACAGGGTAAGGCCGGCGCTTAACAGACGTCTGGTTGGGAGGGTTCGTTGACGACATGCCGCGTTCGCGCGAAAGCGCGGGTGCGGCATGTTTCTTTCCTCGTCTTCAAGCGGAGCTGACACGGAGGAGCCGGGATGGAGCCTCTGACTTTGGCCGGGCTGTGTGCCGCGGCCTTTGCAGCTGGAGTCATCGACGCCGTCGCCGGTGGCGGCGGTCTGTTGCAGGTACCGGCGGCTTTTCTGGCTTTTCCGGCGGGCACGTTGCCCGCCACAGTCATTGGGACGTGCAAGGTTTCGAGCTTCACCGGGATGATGACTGCGGCCTCGCGATACGCCCGCTCGCACGCACTCGATTGGCGGCTAATTTTTCCTTATGCGCTGGTGGGATTTGCGGGCGGATTGCTGGGCGCTTTTCTCCTCACCAAGGCGCGGCCGGAATGGATGCGCCCGCTGATGCTCGTGATTCTCATTGTGGTGGCGCTCTACACTTTTCTTCGGCGGGATGTCGGCGGAGGCTACGAGGAAAAAGTTTCTGGGCCGCCCTCGCGCACGCGGCGGATCGCTCTTGGTGCCGCGATCGGGCTGGTGGGGATCTACACGGGCTTCTTCGGGCCTGGGGCAGGCAGCGTTCTGCTTTTCCTCTATGTTCGCGTCTTGCGGGTGGGCTTTCTCGACGCCTCCGCCGGCGTAAAGCTCGTGAATTCCGCCATGGACCTGGCCGCGCTCGTGCAGCTTGCCCCGCGTGGCCACATCGTCTGGGTCGTCTCGGTGCCCATGGCAGTCTGCAACGTCCTCGGTTCCGTGATCGGTGCTCGCCTTGCCATTGCCAGGGGTAACGCCTTCATTCGGCGCTGCTTCATGACGGTGGTAGTTTGCGTGTTGCTCCGGCTGGCCTGGGATCTCTTCAAGTGATCGGGCCTACGGCTTCGTCGTCGGGGCCGCACGCTGCTGGAGCCACGCTTTCAACTTGTCCTGATCCACCGGCGATGGCGTCGGGGTGGACGCAGGAACGGCGGGAGCCCTGACCTCGGCCACTTGCATCGGTGCAGGCGCGGGTGTCGCGGTCTTCGGAATCGCGACGGCCGCGACGGGAACGGGGGAAACCGTGCTCGGCGTAGGAGCGAGCGCGAGCGCTGGCGTTGCCACGGGATTTGCCGCAGGAAGCGAGGTAGCCGCGACTTTCGGTGCGGGCAGTGCTGCCTCACTTGCACCCAGTTCGGTCAAGGCCTGCCGCGCCTGCGCGAGCGCAGGACTGCTGGGGAAACGGACGACAAATTGTTCCAGCGAAGCGCGCGCCTTCACCGGGTCGTTGAGCACCTGCTGATAAAGCCGGCCGGTATTGAGGAGCGAGTTCTCGTGGGATGGATTCTGTGCTTGGGCGACGCGGTATTGTTCGAGCGCCTGCAACGGTTGATTCGTGAATCGGTAGGCATTGCCCAGATCCGTGCGCACATCGGCATTGTCGGCGCCCAGCCGCAGCGCTTCTTCGTAGTAGGAGATGGCCTCCGTCCAGCGTTGCTGGTCGTAGGCCCAGTTTCCTCTTTGCACGGCGCGCTGCGGCGGCGGAAGCCCAGGAAAACTAGGCGCGGCGTTGGTGTTTTCCGATCCCACGCTGGTGGGCAGACCAGCGGGTGGACGGGGAAGCTCGTCATGCAGGATCCCCGTGGCGATCGCCGCACCAAGGACGCCGCCTCCGAGCGCGCAGGCGAAATATCCCCAAACGCTGCGTGACGCAGGGGCAGCGGGCGACTTCTTTGAGTGTCGGGACATGTGCGCGACCCTGCGCAGGATTGCGCACCACTCAACCTCGCGCGATGAACCTTCCCTCGCTCGTGGACGAAATATTATTCGATCTCATGCGTAGGAATGGGCGCGGCGCATCGCCCCTGGTCGATCAGTAGTAATAAAAGTCTGTGCTCGTGACCCCGACGCGGCACGGCCCGACGCCCTGAAACGTGCGGAATCGACGTGCCTTTGCCCGCGCGCGCAGCTGCGGATACCGCCAGGAGTCGTCCACCACGATGATCCCGCCGGGACGGACCCAACGCTCCGCCGCGAAGAAGCACCGCGTCCGGATCTCACCCTCCACGCCGAATGCCGGCGTGTCCTGACCGTCCACCACGATCAAATCGTAAGCGCGATCGAGGCACGCCACGTATGGCTCCCAGCGCGGATCAGCCTCGTCCGGCGACGGCAGGGCTGCGAGGCGGATCGTGTAGTTTTCCCGCCCCCGCGCGCGCAGTCGCTGCTCGACGCATTCCTGCCACGCGGGATCGTCTTCCACAGCCGTGACCGAACGGACGCGCTTCGCGAAGAAGATCGTCGAGCCGCCCGTGCCGAACTCAAACACCTCGGCCTGTGGATTCAGCACCGCCTTCGCTTCCTGAATGGCGCTGTAGGACCACCACGGCAACTCGAGGTCAGCGGGGCCGCGACCCCAGAACGGCAGATGCGCCAGATAGGAAGGCACGTGCCAAGGATGGAGCAGGAGTTCCTTGGCGAGGAACCTCGCGCGCTGAGAATTGGTGAGCCACATGGAGTCGGTCCTAACGAAGCCTGCATCTGTCGGGTGTTCCGAGCGCCAGGGCAATCCTGGATTCTTCTCCCGCCCAGCGTTGCTGTTAGAGGGCCCGGTCTCCCCCGTTGCAATGCGCGCTGCGAAAGCCCAGGAAAAATAGGCGCGGCGTTTGTGTCTTCCGATCCCTCGCTGGCGAGCAGACCGCCGGGCGGACGGGGAAGTTCATCAAGCAGTTTCCGCGTGGGGATGGCCGCACCAACCGCACCAAGGATGCCGCCTCCGAGCGCGAAGACAAATATCCCCAAGCGCCGCGTGGGGCCGGGAAGGCGGGGGACTTCTTCGCTTGTCAGGACATGCGCGCGACCCTGCGCAGGATTGCGTACCACTCAACCTCGCGCGATGAAACCCGCCTCGCCCGTGGACGAAATATTCTTCGATCTTAGCCGCGACCCAGCCGAGATGGATGCTCTTTGGGCGCAGGGGTGGCGTCATTTCGGTCCTTTGTTCTTTCGTTACTCGCACAGCGCTGCCCGCGGTGGGGAGAGGACCGTTATTCCGCTCCGGATCGACCTCTCGCGCTTTTTTCCTTCAAAAAGCCAGCGGCGGATTCTGCGCAAGAATGTCGATCTTCAAGTTCGGGTGGAATCGGTCAGGATCGATTCCCCGCGAGACGAGATGTTTGCTGCGCACAAAACCCGATTCCAGGAAAACGTGCCGGAAGATTTGCGCGACTTCCTCGGTTACGGCGCGGAGTCAGACGTCCCTTGCGTGATGCGCGAACTGAGTGTCCGCGGTTCCACCGGCCAATTGCTCGCCGCCAGTTACATTGCGCTCGGAGAGGCGTCACACTCGAGCATTTATGCCATGTTCGACCCGGTTGAAGCGCGCCGAAGTCTGGGGATTGCCACCCAATTGTGGGAGTTCCAGCACGCCCGAGAGCTCGGCAAACGCTGGCATTATCTCGGCTATGCCTTTCGCGAGTCGTCCTTTTACGACTACAAAAAGCAATTCAGCGGGCTCGAATGGTTCGATTGGACGGAGTGGCAGACCGCGCCTCTGCCGGATTGATGGCCATTGGCCGCATTCCGCGGGCGAGAGATCGATACTGCCCCGCGAAACTGAACTCAGAGCGAGAGAAACGTGGGCGGCCGGCGCGTGAGGACATCCTCCAACCGCGTGCGGATTCCCGAATCGGTTCGCGGGTGGGTGATGATATAGAAACTCCCGTTGACGATCGCGTCGAAGACTTGGTCCGCGACAGTCTCGGGCGGAATACCGCTTTGCACAGCCTGCATGATGGCGATGGCGCTCTTCAGCGCGATCGGCTCCGGGGCAAGCGTCTCCATGCGGTCGCCACCCTCCCGATTGCGCTCTGCCTCGGCGATGCGCGTCTTCACCCAGGCCGGGCAAAGAACGGAGACGCCAATCTTTGCGCCGCGCGCCACAAAATCGTGGTGGAGGGCCTCGCTGAGAGCAACGACGCCAAACTTGCTGACGTTGTACGCCGCCAGGCCCGGCGCAGTCAGAAAACCCGCAGCCGACGACGTATTTACGATGTGCCCTTCCTCGGCCCCCGCGAGCATGCGCGGAACAAAGGTGCGAACCCCGAAGATGATACCATTCAGGTTCACGCCGAGCACCCAGTCCCAGTCTTCAATCGTAGTCTCCCAGGCGGATTTACAAAGCGCAACGCCGGCGTTGTTCACCAAGAGGTGCACGGCGCCGAACTCGTGGTAAGCGCGTTCGGCTAGGCGCTCAATATCTGTGATCTTTGAGACATCGACGCGTTCGCCAATGACCGCCACGCCCTGTCGGGAGAATTCGGCTACCGTTTCTTGGAGTTTTTCAGGATTGATGTCCGCCAGCACGAGCTTCATGCCCTCGCCCGCTGCGCGGACGGCAATAGCTTTCCCGATGCCTTCCGCTCCGCCGGTGATTACAGCAACTTTTCCGCGTAGGTCCTTCATGCGATGAGATTGTGCAGCGTCCGGCGAGATGTCCACGCCGAAGGCAGTAAGTGTGGGGCGAATGGCTAGCCGATCAGGTAACCGCCATCAACCGCGAGGCAGGCGCCAGTGGTATAGGCTGACGCGGGCGAAACGAGATAGAGGGCCGCGCCCGCCATCTCGCCCGGTTGCGCGACCCGGTTCAAGGGGACGCGGGAAAGGGCCCCCTTGAGCACCGCTTCGTTTTTTACGAGGGCGGACGCGAATTTCGTGTCCGTGATCCCGGGGAGGAGCGCGTTTACGCGCACATCTTGGGGCGCACACTCCTTCGCGAACGCCTTCGTCATCGAGATGATGGCCGCTTTGGTGACGGAATAAATCCCCTGCCAGGCGCCGGGGTTCACGCCGTTGACTGATGCGACATTGACGATGGCTCCGCCGCCATTTCGGGCCATCAGCTTTACGGCGCGGGCGCACATGAAGAAGTAGCCGCGAATATTCACGTCGACCGTTTTTTGAAATGCGCCGAGATCGGTGTCGGCGATCGGCCCGAAGTACGGATTGGCGGCGGCGTTGTTTACCAGGATGTCGAGACGCCCATGCTGGGCGCTGAGGGAGGAGAAAAACGATTCGATTTGTTCGATCTCTCCGATGTGGCACGGGAGGACTTCGGCCGACCCGCCGGCCGCACGAATCGACGACGCCACGGCTTCACAGCCCTCGGGGCGACGGGAGGACACGACGACGTGGGCGCCATGGGCCGCGAAGAGACGCGCAATCGATTCGCCAATACCTCGACTGGCCCCGGTAACTGCGGCGACTTTTCCGGTGAGATCAAAAGTACTGGTGGCGTTCATGGTGTCCTCACGCCTAGGCGATGACGGACATTTGGCGAGGAAATTGCGTCGCCACTTCAATAGAATCTCGGATCGCGTCTGGGGGGGATTCGCCTACGGATCCACCGCTCCCGTTGTATCCACTCCCGCTCCGCTCCATGTCTCCGGAACCCTCGCAACCTACTCCGCCGAATCCGCTCTGGCGCGCCTTGGCGATCGTATATCTCACGGGTGCATTCGCCTACGCTTGCTACAGTAGCTTCACGCTCACCGGGCTAGGTGGCTGGATCGCAGAGCGCCAGATCCATTTCTTTGGAAGTGCGTCGACGCGAATCACCGCGCTTTTGTCCGTCTTCGTGCTTTATTTGCCCCTGGCGCCGTTTGCGCGGTCTCTCGGCTTCTCACGGTCGGCGGGAGGATCGCAGAGCCTGCGACCCCAACCCACAGGCAGGACCTTTCTCCTTCTCTGCTGGGTGGCGTTGAGCTTTGCGGTTCTCGGCGGCCTTGGTTATGCGGCCGCGCTTTACTATGACGATGGCCAGCAAAAGCTGGCGCTCGAGCGGGTCGATCTCAATGCCGGCGCGATACAGCTCGGCGCAGGGACCCACCTGCTCGAATTGAAAGGAGCGCCTCAGTCCGCGCTCCTGCAGCGTTTGCAGGAGACGTCTGGCTCCCGGAAGCAGCGCTCAAATTACGTGCCGATCACGAGCAGCCGGTGGAAACTTGGTGAGCCGGTGCAGTTTGTCCTGATGACGAGCCTGGATGGTTACACGGATGCCTCCACCAATCGCTTTACACTTTTTCAGGGGCGCTCCGCTTCCTTCTCCGCCACCTTCACTGGGGTGGCAAAAAGTGCTTTGGTTCCGGTGCCAATCGCGCGATTTCTCCGGGATGTCGGCGTGCTTCTAGCCGATCCGTGTTTTGTCTTGGAGCCTGCGCTTTTGGTGGATGGTAAACTGCCATCGCGGGCCAGGAGCCAAATGTACTATATCATCCCGATCCTGGGAGTCGGGCTCGGGTTGATGACTCTCCTTGGGGGCGGAGTGGGTTTGTGGATTCGCGGGGTGCGAAAGTCGGCTTAACGGACTTTCGGGACTCGCTCGCGCGCGCGCCGCTACGCGTAGGTCAGAAGATCGGCGCGCCGGGCCACCTGCAAGTGTGCCAGGTCGTTCGCGAATCCGACCCCAATCTCGCCGTCCAGCATCCAGAGACGAGTGACGCCGCAATTCTGGAGCGACCAATCGATGGTCGATTCGTCTTCGACGCTCCCGTTCGACAGCGAACGAAGAATCGTACTGATGGGCCCGCCCGAAGTAAAAATCCAGATCGGACTCCCCTCCGTGGCAGCGGTCCGCAACCGCTGGAATGCGGCGAGGCAGCGCGCTCGAAACGATGGCCAACTTTCAGTGTACTCGGCATCGTATTCTCCTCCGCTCCAGCGGGCGACCGCCTCGGCAAACACCCGTTTGAATTCACGCCGGGGATCCTCCGACCGCTCCAACAGGTTCAGCAGGGCGCCGCGGCCAGCAAGTTCGGGCGCGAAGCGGGCAATGACGTCGACGTGGTCGAATTCATTCAAGTCGTGGTCTGTGGAAAGATCGATGACCGCCTCGTCACGAGCGCCCGCTGCCCGGAGACACGTTTCGGCAGTTTGCCGGTGCCGCTTCATGCCTCCGATGACTACGCGCGCGGGTGGGCCGCCGTTCCGGGCGAGCCATTCGCCGAGGAGGCGCGCCTGTTCAAAGCCGATTTCCGAGAGTTGATCGTAGTCTTCCGCGCCAACGCTGGCCTGGCCATGACGAACGAGGTAGAGATCCGGCATCCCGAGGAAATGCGCAGGCGGCAGGTTTTCGCAAACGGATGCTTGGCGTACCCCGCGAATCGGACGCAATTTTGCAAATGAACGCCTCGAAAGATCTTTCCGTCTTGATTCAAGCCCATCTCGAATGCGGAGCTTTTTCGGATGAGCTCGAACACGGACGCCGTATGCTGGCCCTTCTTGCGGGTCGGGCTGATTGCTTTGAGAGAACCTGTTTTCCCCCCGGGCACTTCACCGCGAGCGCGCTGGTGGTGAGTGCGGATGGCAGACAATCACTTTTGACCCATCATCGCTTTCTCGACCGCTGGCTCCAGTTCGGCGGGCACTGTGACGGAAACCCCGACACCCTCGCAGGGGCGCTGCGCGAAGCGGAGGAGGAATCGGGCATCGCCGGACTGAAAGTTGTGGGAAAGGTGCCTTTCGATCTCGATATCCATCCCATCCCGGCGAACCCGAAACGCGGGGAACCCGCCCACGAGCACTTCGACGTGCGCTATCTCCTGTCCGCCCCAAGGGACGCCGTTGCGATTCTCAGCGACGAGAGCCACGAACTGAGATGGTTCACGACGGAGGAAATGGAAGCGCGGACGAAAGCGGATGAAGGGCTGGGCCGGCTGATAATGAAATGGCGCGCCTGGCAGGGCGAAATGGGTCTCGTCTCACACGGCGCGCAGTCCCAGTGACGACTACGAGGCGTTCCAGAGGGCTGCAACGACGTTTTCCTGTGCTCGCCACATGCGACGACGCTGCACCAGTAACTCGTCGCGGTGCCCATTCAGATGGAGCAGTCCGTGGACGACGTACCGCAGCAACTCTCTCTCCAGCGGCTCGTTCTCTGACGCGGCGGCGCGCGCGGCGGTTTGGGCGCTCACGATAATCTCGCCGTGTTGAAACGTGATTACGTCGGTAAAGCCTGGAACCCCGCAGAATTCTTGGTGCATTCGGGCGATGCGGGCGTCCGAGACGATCGAAATCGTAATCTCGGCAAGGGTCGGCAGGACAGACGGCTCGGGACCGCGGGCGGCAAGGCAGAGCGGGACCGCTGGGAGAGCCAGCTTACGAAGGCGGGGGGTCGAGAAGCGCGTCGCGCGCTGACGATTCAAAATTGAGATTCGCGGTTGATAGCGCATCACACCTAGTCAGTTGAGCCTGAAACGACTGCGGTAACGATCTGCCCGAATCGGGCTAAGCCGCCGTTGAGCGCCGCGGCGGAGTTGTTTTCTTGCGTTCATCCTCGACGCGCTCGTCATCCTTTTCGTCCTTCTCCTCCTTCGGATAGGCGATGCGGCGGTGCAGCATGCTTTGCAACGTCGTGGTGAAGCTCGCGGCAACCTTGCGGAGCTCCAGAAAAGTGAGATCGCACTCGTCGAGCTGCCGGTCCTGCACGCGGGAGGCAATGATTTTGTCCACAAGCTCCTCGATTCGTTGTGGGGTGGGTTTCTCGAGTGAACGGGAGGCACTCTCGATGGAATCCGCCAGGCTGATGATGGCGGACTCGCGCGTCTGGGGCTTGGGACCTGGATAACGAAAGGTGGATTCGTTCACTTCGGGCACATCATCTTCATGCAGCTTGGCAATCTTTCCGAGGGCCCGGGCATCTTCCTGGTGGGAGAGAGCTCGCTTGTAAAAATACCACACGAGTGACGTGCCGTGGTGCTCTTGAATCACATCCACGATTTGCCGGTCGAGCTTATACTCGAGGGCGAGGTTCACCCCTTCCTTCACGTGCGCCACAATGATGAGAGCGCTCATGCTCGGAGCGAGATTCTCGTGCGGATTTTCGTTTTCGGCCTGGTTCTCGATGAAATACTCGGGTTTCACGAGCTTGCCGACATCGTGAAAAAGCGCGCAGGTCTGGCAGAAATCGGCATTCGCATCGATGGCCTCGGCTGCCTCGGAAGCGAGCTGCCCGACGTTGACGCTGTGAAAGTACGTTCCCGGCGCCTCCGTCGAGAGACGCTTAAGGAGCGGATGGTTGAGGTCGCCCTTTTCGCGCCAGAAAATCGGGGTCGTGATGCCAAAAGCAGACTCCACCAACGGCAGGGTTCCGCTTACGATGATCGCACAGGTGATGGACGTGGCGAAGGTCAGCAGGGTTTGCTGCCCGACGAGGCCCCAAGGTGTCTCATTCAACGCGGACGGGTAAATCTCGATGAGCTGAAAACACAGTGCGAGCAACCAAACCGTCAGGCCGACAAAAAACCCCGCCTTGATCAACTGGACCCGGGCTCGGACCTGCCCGAGGACAAATACAGCGACGAAACCACCGATGAGGCTCATCACGAGCGGGACCGCATCGATGCTGCGCAGGAGGATTGATGACCACAAGCTGGTGAAGACCGCAGCATGCAGTCCGTGATTCCGGCCAAGTAAAGGCGTGAGGACGAGCGGAGCGAAGGCGTAGGGCACCATGAGCGGCCCGTACACGAAGGAGACCGTGCCATTATCCATCAATTCCAGCATCACCTTGACGGCAGTGAGGTGGACGAGGCAGACGCCGAAGACTAAGCCGAGACGCGAATTGCTGGCGAAGGACTTCGGGTGGTTCACCCAAAGTTGGGCGGCGGCAGTGACCAAGATGAGCAGCCCGAGCAGACAACGCTGGGCTTGGGCGGGTTGGGCACCCCAGAAGATGAGCGTGGCCAATCCCGCAGCAAAAAGCAGGAGCAGTACCCACTTCACCTCGTTGCTTTCCTCCAGCACCCGGCGCAACTCGCTTTCCTCCGCGGTGCGGCGCGTCTTGTCGCACGCGTAGCCCTGGCGGACGAGCTTCTGTTTGCGGAAGATGGAGAGCATGGACGGATGTCGGCGACCGGCCGACATCAAAAGGCGTTTCCGCGGTCGCGTTGACCGGCGTTTTGTGCGCCAGCCTCGCCGTATCGATGTTGACGATACGCGCGAATTATCGATTGAACAAGCTCGTGACGGACAACGTCGCGCTCATCGAACGCGCAAAATTCAATTCCAGAAATCCCCTTCAAAGCTTGTAGTGCCTCGACCAGCCCGGAGCGCTTGTTGGGAGGAAGGTCAATCTGCGTCCGGTCACCGGTGACGACACATTTTGCGCCTTGTCCCAAGCGCGTCAGGAACATGAACATCTGTTCCATTGTAGTGTTCTGCGCTTCGTCGAGAATGATGAATGCCTCGTCGAGCGTCCGCCCGCGCATGTAAGCGAGGGGCGCGACTTCGATCATCTTTTTGTCCAAGTAGCGCTGCATCTCCTCGGGCTCGAGCAGCCGGCTGAGCGAGTCGTAAAGCGGACGCAAGTAGGGAAAAATCTTCTCCTGCAGATCGCCGGGGAGAAATCCGAGAGCTTCCCCGGCTTCCACCGCCGGGCGCGTTAGGATGATGCGGCCGACCTGTTCTCGCTTAAGGGCAGCGACTGCCATGGCGACGGCAATGAAGGTCTTGCCTGTGCCAGCGGGGCCGATCCCAAACACGACATCGTGTGACTCGATAGCGCGCGCATAAGCGAGCTGGCTCGCCGTCTTCGCCATGACGGCGGGCTTCCGCCCAGAGGTTTGAATGCGAAATTCCTGCTGGGTGGGCAGTGGCCGCTGCGCCCCGTCCGGATCTGAAACGGACCGGAGCGCGTAATTGAATTCAAATTTGCGGATGAGGACACCCTGTTGGCGGGCGCGTTCGAGCTGCTCGAAAGCGCGCTTGGCGCGGTCCACCGCAGCCGGCTCCCCGTCAATCTTGATCCAGCCTTCGCGCGTCGTCACCTTCACCCCAATGGTGTCCTCAAAGTGTTTGAGCAGCCCAAGATCACCTGCGTACAGGGCTTGGGCGGCACGTGGGCTCTCAAAGCGGAGCGTGACGGATTCCGCCCCGTTCGCTGCAGCGACCTCGGACGCAGAGCCGTTCTCCTCCACCGGCAGACTGGGGGTCGACGTGCTCACCGGTAGCAATAGACGAGGCCCCACTGGGTTCGTTCGCGGGGCGACTTCTCGACTTTCACAATCAGAAAATAGGACCCGGTCTTCTTCGGTTTGATGAACGTCCCGGCAAATGTATCGCGCTGCCAGGCTTCCGTCTCCGCCAAATTTCCGTCCCGATCGTAGATATGGACGGAAATCGTCGCGCCCTTCACGTCGGTTCCCATGGTGAACCAATATTCGTTGCCCTTGTAAAGCTGCTGCGAAATGGCTTTGGCGCTTCCAACCGGAAGATCGCCACCCCAAGTATCTTCGCGTCTCGTGAAGCCGCCGTCCTTCACGTAAGGTGTCATTGCCTCGAGGGCGTAAGACAACGCGTCATCGACAGTAGCGCGCAGCGGAAGAGCCGTCCATGCGGCGAGGAACAGCGTAATGAAGAGGGGGATTCGTTTCTTCACGTCAGGATAAGGAAATTTGTTGCCGAACCGTGGGTCACTTCACCTAGGAGTCAGCGGGGGAAATGGCGCGCACGAGGCTTCGCGTGATTCCATTAATGGATTCGATGGTTTGCTTGTTCAGGGCTGCGTCTTCGACAACCAACGGACGAATATTGCCCAGACCCGTGCGAATTTTGGCCACCAAGGGATGGCTCTTTACGCGCGCGGACATCTGATCGAGCTGGCGTCCGAACTGTCGGACAAGTGCTGGTTGCGCTAGCAATTCGGCGCGGTCGGCGCTGAAGTCGCGCAAGACCAGGGAAGTCAGTGCCTCGGTGCCGCGCAGCCAGCCCCCAATCGAGACCAGTTGAGAAAGCTCTTGGTCCTTGAGCTGGTCCATTGCTTGCCGGACGTCCTGCTGGGTGCGGTCAAGTTCTTTCCGGACCATCTTCCAGTCCTTGCGATCGGCTCCGTCAATAATTGCGTTGCAATGGGCGAGCACGACTTCACGCACGTTGATGTCGCGCGCAAGATCGAGAACCGAGCGCCCGATTTCCTTTACGCGCTCCGCATCCTGCGCCTGCACCGCCAGGAACCCGTCGGCGATCACGGTGCCGAGTAGGAGAGCGATTTGCGGTCGCCCATCGCGCTGCTTGGTAAAGCTCTGCCGCAATTCCATGCGCCAAGCCACGGTGCCCATTTTGTCGAGCGCGTTGAAAACCTCGGCAGGAACCGGAACTACGACGTCGTCGACTTCCGTGGCCGGAAACGCCTTGAGATCGATCTTCGCTGGCGGTGCTTCCGCGGCGGGGACGGAGCGTGCGAGAAGGACGGCGAGGGCGCAAACCGCGAGCGCACCGAGATGGGATTTAGACATGCAGGGATGATTTTACCCGTCGCAACTTGGAAAGGCGCGACGCGAATGGGAGACAATCACAGCGCCCGTGTTCCGTCAACGAATGGGCGTGTCGCACTGCCTTTGACGCTGACGGCTTGAGGGATGTAACTCAGCTGGTTGAACGACTTCGCCTCGAGAAGGTCTCACGCGCGTGCGTTTCCACCAGTTTCTTGTCGTTTTGGTGATTTGGTCCATTCAGGCACGCGCACTTTTCGCCGAGGATATCCGTCTCAAGAACGGCACATTATTGAAAAGTGCCTCAGTGCTGCGGCAGGAAGGAGGCTTGGCGGTCGTGGTTCACTCGGGAGGCGTTGTCCGCGTTCCATCCGAACAACTTCCCGAAACCGTGCGCAAGCAAATGCAGGCTCCGGATCCGGAAGCGGTGATCGTGACGGGGAAAGCGGTGCCGTTCGTCGAGAGATTCGAACCGGCGCCGGACGACGCACTCACAAAACGCTTTGCCGAGGATATTGCGAAAAGGGATCTCGCCAAAAAGGCCAAGGCTGCTCCGAAAACAGTGTGGACACTGCCGATTTGGGAGAAAGCCCCATTCAAACTCATCACTGTTGGAGCCGATGATCGCTGGGCGACACCGAGCTACTTAAGGTCCGACCTCGGCCCGGGAAATACCTACGGCGCTCCCGATCCGCGAACAGGGAAATAAACCGGAGCGGATTTTGCGATGGGTGCGGATTGTCCTTAGTTTTGAGCTATTAGTAAGGTCCTCGGGACCGTTGCCTTCGTGGGAAGCTTTTCTGGAACAGCCCCTGGCCGCCAACCTCAATGGTTTCCCCATGCCCCATGATGATGCGATCGAAATCCCATGCCCGAACCCGATCCAGCGATTTGTCCAACGTCTCCGGGTTCGAAATGACGAGTCGAAAGACTCGCGAAGAACGAAGTTTTCCCCACGCACCGTTAAGCTGCAGGAACGTTCGCGTCCAACCCGTTCGAGAGCCGCGAGGAAAGTGAAACGCCAGATCTGTGAGGATCAAAGTCCGGCTTGGTCGGTGAAGAAAGGCAAACTCATTCGCCCGCGGGATCCCAGCGAGCGGCGCGAGGTCAATCACCTTTTCCCAATCGGGGAGGGGGGTTGCCGTAAGTTCAGCCGTGGAGGGCCAACCCGGATTATCGTCTACGACGCCGGGCGCCACGACGATTCGAGCATCTTCGTACGCCATGAACCATTCTCGAACGAACGTGTCGTGGAACCTGCTAGGAACGACGATATCGCTTACTGGTCCGAGAGCCGCGATCTCGTCCGCGATCTCCGCAGAGTATTGAATTGGAGAATGAACCCAGAGGGAACGACTTGGTAGCCGGATGACCGTCATCCGATGGCCGAGATCGGCCTTCAAAATATGAAAGGGGAGGTTTGCGGTCCAGAGTGACTCCGCATGCTGCTTCAGGAACGCCACGTCGGAGAGTGCCCGAAGGCAGTGCAAAGAAAAGTACGAAGTAGTGACTTTTTGATTGCACCTGCATGCTCCCACCGGACACTTAAATCCCAGCCTAAAACTCCATGTCACGCTCGCTGCTCTCCCTCGAATCGCTTCCGGAAGAGGCGATGCTGGATATACTCGTTGCATCCGGGCAGATGAAAGCCCAGCGGGGGAGGCATACGTCGTATCCCCTTCAAAATCAAAGCTGGGGGATGATTTTTACGAAGTCTTCGACGCGCACGCGAGTGAGTTTTGAAGTGGCCGTGCATGAGTTTGGAGGCAACCCGCTCTTCCTCTCCGCAAATGATCTCCAGCTCGGCCGGGGGGAGCCGATCAAAGACACCGCCCGGGTTTTGGGACGAATGCTCCACGGCATCATTATTCGGACGTATGCGCAAGCCGATTTGGTCGATCTGGCGCACTATAGCGGTCTCTCCGTGATAAACGCGCTTACTGATCAAGAGCATCCTTGTCAGATACTTGCGGATCTTTTTACGATCGCCGAAATACTCGGTGACTGGCGCGGAAAGCGGATTTCTTTTTTGGGGGATGGCGCGTGCAATGTGCCCATCTCCTGGCTCTGGGCAGCGGCAAAACTTGGGTTCGAGCTTTGCATCGGTGCTCCCGAGAAATTTCAGCCTCCAGCATCATTTCGAGCCAAATTTTCTGCATTTCCTGGCATTCGCTTCGAAACTGACCCGACGTTGGCCGTGCACGGCGCCGACGTTGTGTATACAGATGTTTGGGTAAGTATGGGCAAGGAGGCCGAATCCGCAGAGCGGATCGAGGACCTGCGCCCGTACCAGGTCAATGCGGGTCTGCTCGCTCGAGCCAAACCTGGGGCATTGGTCTTGCACTGCCTCCCGGCCTATCGCGAAAAGGAAATCACCGAAGAGGTGTTCGAAGCCCACGCGGACGCCATTTTCCGCCAAGCCGAGAATCGACTGCACACCCAAAAGGCGATTCTGGCTTGGTGCGCCAACGATTGGACGCGCGAGCTTTGAGGGAATGGGAATCGAGATATTCGATTAGCAGCGAATTTTCGCGCTTTTTACCGCTTTTCGGATTGCGGCGAAAACGGAACGCTCTACTGTCCGCGCTTCCGTGCGCGGAGCGCCGTTTCTCCCCGGTGCGCCCAGTCCCTTAACCCTTGTTTATGTCGATTCTCGCCGCCTCGTTCTTCGTCAATCCCGCGATGATTTTCTCCCTCGTGAGCAGTCTCGTGGGCCTTGTCGTCGCCATTTTCCTGATTCGAAGCATTTTCTCCGCCTCGGCAGGGAACGAAAAAATGCGCTCGATCGCTGCCGCGATTGAAGAGGGTGCCAAAGCCTACCTCGGTCGGCAAGTGCGATCCATCAGTGTGATCGCCGTCATCATCGCGGTGCTTGTTTTTTGGTTTAAGGACAGCACAACTGCGATCGGGTTCGTCCTTGGCGCAATTTGCTCCATGGCCGCGGGCTTCATCGGCATGCGCATCGCCGTCATGGCCAATGTCCGCACGGCCCAAGGCGCGACCGTCAGCCGACGTGCCGCGATGCGGGTGGCGTTCAACGGCGGCGCAGTCACCGGGCTGCTCGTCGTCGGGCTCGCATTGCTCTCGGTCTCACTTTTCTATCTCTTCGTCCTTTCCAATGGGGGAGAGAAAAAGGCGGTTGATTCGCTTATCGGACTCGCCCTGGGGGCCAGTTTGATCTCGGTATTTGCCCGACTCGGCGGCGGAATCTACACGAAAGCAGCCGATGTCGGAGCTGACTTGGTCGGCAAGGTCGAGCAGAGCCTCGAAGAGGATGATCCCCGCAATCCCGCAACCATTGCTGACAACGTGGGCGACAATGTCGGCGATTGTGCGGGTATGGCCGCGGACGTTTTTGAGACCTATGCCGTTTCGCTGATTGGGGCGGTCCTGATCGGCTTTCTTACCGCCGCCGCCGGGGTAAAAACGGAGGCGGTGGTCCTGCCCTTCCTCCTCGGCGGAATCTCGATTATTACGTCCGTGGTCGGGATCATGCTCGTGAACTTCGTCAACGGGAGCCCCAGCACCCTTCTGATGGGTTCGGTCGCCGTTAGCAGTGGACTTTCCGCCATCGCATATTGGCCGGCCATCAACTACCTGCTGCCGAACGGCGCTGTTTTGGGAGGAGCGATGCGAACCCCCGCCGCGCTTTTCGCGGCAGCCCTCATCGGTCTGGTGCTGACGTTCATCGTAGTCCTCCTCACCAATTATTATACGTCGACGGAATATGCGCCCGTCCGCAAGATCGCAGACGCTTCCAAGACAGGCCACGCGACGAATATCATTGCCGGTCTCGCCATCGGCATGCAAGCAACCGCATTTCCGGTGCTCTTTATCGGCGCCTCAATTTGGGCGAGCTACCACTTCGCTGGCTTGTACGGCATCGCCATCGCCGCGATGTCCATGCTCTCCATGGCCGGAATTATCGTCTCGCTCGACGCGTTTGGTCCGATTACTGACAACGCCGGCGGAGTCGCCGTCATGAGCGAAATGCCTAAGAGCGTTCGCGAGGTCACCGACGAACTCGATGCCGTTGGGAATACGATGAAGGCCGTAACCAAAGGCTATGCGATCGCCTCGGCGGGTCTGGCGGCGCTCGTGCTATTCGGGACCTATGTGGAGGAGTTACGCGCCCATCTCGCGAACAGCCCGCTCTTATCGACCATCAAATTTTCGCTCGAGGATCCGCAGATCATCATTGGTCTTTTCCTGGGTGGCCTGCTTCCATATCTGTTCAGCGCATTTTCCATGAGCGCAGTCGGTCGCGCCGCCGGGGCGGTGGTGCAGGAAGTCCGCCGTCAGATCGCAGCCAAACCCGGCATTCTCACGGGCAAGGATACGCCTGAATACGGGGCGTGCGTCGACATCGTGACCAAGGCCGCCCTCAAAGAAATGGTCATTCCATCGCTTCTCCCAGTCTTGGCGGTCATTGTGGTGGCAGGAACTCCTGGGCTGGGGGCCACCACGCTCGGCGGCATGCTCGTTGGCACGATCGTGACGGGACTATTCATGGGCATTTCGATGACGTCCTCCGGCGGTGCCTGGGACAACGCCAAGAAGTATATCGAAGAGGGGAATCTCGGAGGGAAGGGATCCGAAGCGCATAAGGCCGCAGTTACCGGAGATACCGTCGGGGATCCTTATAAAGACACGTCTGGACCCGCGATCAATCCCATGATCAAGGTCGTGAACGTTGTCGCGATTCTCGTAATTCCAATCTTCTTTAAGTAGACGCAATTTCCCGAAACGCGGGCTGGGCGCATTTCGCCGACCCGCGTTTTTCTTGGGCCATCGGAGTAACGAATGCCGAATCGGTCTCCGCTTTGGTGGCTCGGCAACCGGCTTTTGGCGGGAATGTCAGCGCCTTGGATACACGAGGGTCGACGCGATCAGCCCCAGAAGGCACAGTTAGGTGACTTTGCGGACGATTTACCGGATCTTTGGCGGGCGGATGTGCGGGGAATCGTCTGTCTGCTGAATGACCCGAATGCGCTGCAATGCTATCGAGCTGCGGGATTTCGTGCGGAACTCGTCGCGATCAACGATGGCGCAGCTCCCACGGGACGACAGGCGAGGCAGGCCTCCCAATTTATTCACGATTCGCTCGAGCAAGGCCTTCCGGTCGCGGTTCATTGCGCGGCCGGCCTCGGACGAACAGGGACAATTCTTGCCTCGCACCTGATTCTGGACGAGGGTGCGTCATGGCGGGAAGCGGTGTCGGAAATCCGCAGATCCGAAGCGGCTGCCATCGAGACGGCTGCTCAGCTGCGCTTCCTGGAGGCGCTTTCGACCGGGCGGGCTTAGCAGGACTGACGAAGGCAGGTCCTCAAGCCCGCCGGCCCAGATACGGTTCAATAACATACTACATTTATTGTGACGTGTTATAGATATTCACCTATCTGCGAGGTGATTTGGGTGATGTGAACAACTTGCGGACAAGTACCTTTTCTTGTGGAACCAGCTGAATGTTGTTCAGCTTGGTAAGGCAAAAGTTGTTCAGGGCATTGAACTTCGCGCCGGTGTCCGCGGAACCACGCCCGAGGCGCGGCTCGAACGTCTCGTCAAACATCGCGAGCAGTGGTTGGTCCGACCGGCGCAGCCACATCGCCGCTTCCTGGATCGCCGCCCGCCACCGCCTGCGCGCCCTGCCCCAGATCCAAATACTCGCCGTCATGCGCCTCGCAGCGCGGAACTCTTCCCGGCTCGCCCGAGTATTTGGTCGGCCTGGTCTACGAGTGCGAAATCGGTCGGAAGAGTTTCTGGTTCCCGATGGCGCATCTTCGTCGGCTCGAACTCGTCTGCGAGGGACGGCTCCCGCGTGAAACCGTCTTCTCGCCCGTCCGCCGCATGCCGACGGCGGCCCGTTCCTTGGTCTCGGCAAGCTGAGAGTTGCCGCCCCCACAGTGCGCTCAGCCTTACGCCAACCGCGCGCGGTAGTCGATGCGCTCGTGACCACCGGGACCCGAGGCAACGCTTTGGCTCCCCCTCCCTCACCACCTCCGCTCCGCAGCGGCGCTCGGGCGTCGGCTCAACCCAACCCGCTCCGTGGCCTACTGGGCCGATGGAACGACTGCGGGGCGGAAGCCCAGGGACTCGGGGCGGAAGACGGCCGAAAGCCCGCCGCGGCAGGCCGAGCGACAATACCGAGCGTCGTCGAGCCAGCTGCCGCCGCGGGACACGCGAATCGCGCCCGTTCTCGGCCCGGTCGGGTCACTCACCGCTGTCGTCGGATAGTCCCCATAGAGGTCCGCGCACCACTCCCAGACGTTCCCGTGCATGTCCTGCAACCCCCATCCCCCCTCAGTATGACTCCCGACAGGCGCCGTCTTTCTCAAATACGGACCTTTGGCAGCATTCCCTCCCGGGGTGTTGCCATCGAAATTTGCCTGCTTGCTCGACAGGCTTCCTCCAAACCACCACGGCGACTCGCGCACCCCCGCTCGAGCCGCATACTCCCACTGCGCTTCGGTCGGCAGCGCCACCGCCCAGCCCGCGACTGACAGTTCACCCGACGCTTTTTGGCACCATCCTACCGCGTCATCCCACGAGACGCTATCTACCGGCAGTGTTTCGCCTTGTGACATGCTCCGATTTTGCGACACGAAACGCTTCCATTGCGCCTGCGTCAGTTCCGTTTCCGCCAGCCAGTACCCCCGCTTCAACGTCACCTCGTGTTGCGTTTCGTTATCGACACGACCCTTCTCCCTCGTTGGACTTCCCATCGTGAATGTCCCAGGCGGACACCAGCGAAACGGGATTCCGATGATGATCTTGCGCTCGCCTGCCGTCTTGCCCGCGAACGATTCTGAGGCGCTTTTCACTGTTGTCTCTGCGAGCGTCGGCACAGGGGTCGGTACGGCCGTCGGCGAGGGTGTGGGCGCCGGTCGGGACGTCTCCACGACCGGGGTTGCGACGGCCAACGCCGATGGCACGATTGCGGGGCGGAAGCCAAGGTACTCGTATCGGAAGTCCGGCGTGCCCCTGCTGCGGTAGGCCGAGCGGCAATCGCGAGCGCTGCCCCGCCCGCCGCCGCCGCGGTACACGCGGTCCGCGCCCGTTTGCGGCCCAGTCGGGTCTCTCAACGCTGTCGTCGGATACTCCCCATACCAGTCCGCGCACCACTCCCACACGTTCCCGTGCATGTCGCGCAACCCCCATCCCCCCTCAGGATAATCCCCCACCGGCGCCGTCCTTGCCATAAGCAGACCTTTGGAAGCATTACCTCCTGGCTTGGTCCCATCGAAATTTGCTTGATTGCTCGACAGGCTGTCCCCAAACCACCACGGCGTCGATTCGGGCACCCCCGCTCGAGCCGCATATTCCCACTGCGCTTCAGTCGGCAGCGCCACCTCCCATCCCTCCACGGACAGCTCCTCCGAGGCCTTTTGGCACCAACCTGCCACGTCTTCCCAAGAGACTTTCACCACCGGAAGCTTGTCGCCTTGAAAAGGGCTGGGATTCTTGGATACAAAACGCTTCCATTGCGTCTGCGTCAGCTCCGTTTCCGCCAGCCAATACCCCCGCGTCAATGTGACATCGTGCTGCACTTCGTTGTCAGCTCGGTCCTTCTCGCTCTTTGGACTTCCCATTGTGAATATCCCCGGCGGGCACCAGCGAAACGGGATTCCGATGATCATCTTGCGCTCGCCCGCCGTTTCGCCCGCAGTTTTGCCAGCAAACACATCGGATGCGCTTTTGATCGGTGTTGGTACCAGCGTCGGCACTGCGGTCGGCATCGGAGTTGGGAGCGCCGACGCCACTGCCGTTGGCCTCACTGTCGGGATTGCCATCGGCAAGATTGTGGCCGCCGCCGGCCGCGGCGTCTCCACGACTGGCGTTTGGACGGCGGTCGCCGACATCGGGGAAGTGGATTGCGCGCTGCGCGAGCGAATCCAGCTGTCGGCCGCCCAGAAAAGTCCCGATCCGAGCGCGACCACCGTCACCACCACCCCTATGGCGATCAGCAGTCCCTTTCCTATGCCAGACGACGGTGCTCGGACCACGTAGCCCGCGCTCGAAAGAGGAATAACGGCCACCTGCGGCTCCACGGGCTGCACCGGTGCATCGTGAATCGTGGGCAAACCGCCAAAGCCACCGCCGCCCATCGGTGAAGGACGGAGTTCGCTGGCCCGTTGCAATTCATTCCAAAACTCCTGTGCCGAGCGGAACGCCAGCTTGCCTCCGCCTGGCCCGAGCGCGCGCTGCAGCACGGCATTCGCCTCGCCCCGCAGCGCCGAAAGCGGCGTCAGAGCATTGGGCGCGCCGCCCAGAAGCTGGCGCACGAGCACGGCAAGGCACGCCACAGGATCTTCGGTCGCCGAAATCTCCCCGTCGCCCACCTGAGTCACCAGTCCATTTGAGGGCCTTCCCCGGAAACTCACCGCGTTCCACCGCAGGACGAACGCCGGCCATTTCTTGATGGGCTTCGAGCGCAACGCTGGCCAGTCCTCGTCCGGTTCGGATCCTGCCTCGGGCGTCACGAACAGCTTCCGCAAAACCGGCTCGGCGAACCCGAAGCTTTCCTGAGCCGCCCGATCGATCGCCGTGGGGAGCGTCTGCAAGAGTCGCCAGACCTCCGGCGCGCTTAACTCGCCATGCCGCGCCCGGAGCAATTCATCCAGAGAGAAGCCCTCCGCCCACTCGCGCGCGAAGAACCCGCCTTGACCGGTGCGCTCGAGTCCTCCGAGCGGAGCCAGCCACACCGGATCGCGCGCCGTTCGCATGCCGGCGAGCTGCCGGGTGAGCGAATCGACGAACGTCGCGTCCTTGAGCCGTTCCGCGGAAAGCACCTTCACGGCCACCGGCGCATCGCCAGTCGCGTGATCCGCCGCCCGAAAGAGCCGCCCACCGTCCCCCTCCCCCATGTCGATCCCAAGATGGTACCGTTCGACTAAAGTCGTCCCCAGCGTGAGCGACTCCGTGATTGGTGAAAGCGCTGCCGACACGGTGATTACGCCCGCGGCGGACTTCTCCGCACCCGTCATCCTGGTCTCGGCCGCGCGGATCGCCTCGCGCAGTTCACGCGGGGTCTGATAGCGGTCCTCCGGCTGTTTCTCCAGCAGCCGGCGCAACAGCGCCACGACCGGCTCGGGCACATCGGCGAGCGCCGCCCATGGCGGGGGCTGCATCTGATGCTTGGCCATGATCTGCTGCATCGTGCCGGTAAAGGGCACCCCGCCCGTCAGCATGTGCCACAAGATCACTCCGGCCGAGTAAAGGTCCGAGCGGGTGTCCAGATCGCTGGCCCCCGCGCATTGTTCGGGACTGGCGAACACCGGCGTGCCGCTGAACACGCCGGCTTGCGAGAAGCTGTTGTGCAGGAACGTCGCCGCCTCGGCTCCTTCGATCGCAAACCCCTTGGCCAGGCCAAAGTCGATCAGTTTCACCGTCCGATTGAAGGGCCGCTCGTCGTCCGCAAGCAGAACCAGGTTCGCCGGCTTCAGGTCGCGATGCACGATCTGTGCGCCGCTGAGTGCATGCAGCGCCGACGCCACTTGATCGAGGATGTCCAGGGCCTCGCCGAGCGGCAACGTCTTCTTTTCCTTGAGCAGTTGATCGAGCGGTTGCCCGGCAACGAACTCCATCACGTAGCAGTAGGGCGGCTCGTCGTTGAGCTGGATCACAGCCGCGATGTTTGGATGCCGAACTTTCGCCGCCGCTCGCGCTTCGCGCAGAAACATCCGCAGGTTGCGCTCGGTGCCCATCAACTGCTCGTGCGGGAGCTTAAGGACGACATCGATCTGCAACTTCGTATCGAACGCCTTGTAGGTGACGCCCATCCCCCCGCGGCCTAATTCCCAGAGCGAACCGTCGGCTTTGCGCAGCACGTCGAAGTGCGCGAATCGGAGCGGGACGGGTGCGTCAGACATGCCGAGCGGGAAAGAGTCCGCAGACTGCCAGCCCGGCAGAGCGAAAGCAACGGGGATTGACCCGCCGCGCATCCGCAGTGCGGCGTGACCCCCAAGGGGCGAATGCAGCTCTGGAAAGGGTTAGAGACTTATCGCGATGTGCTACGGATCCCTGCCACCCATGCTGTCGAATGGCTCGTGAGCATCCGCGGCCGTTCGCGCGGAATGTATCGTATCGCGTCTGAAATCGCGCCCGGAAAAAGAGCGGGAAGAAAACGAAGAAAAGTTTTGCGCGAAGTCGCGAAGACAACTCCGTCGACTCGCAGTCCTGCGTCTCCAGTTTTCAAACTGGCTGGTTTACCCGACTTTCAGATCGCCGCTGGCGACGTTCTCTTTCGACGAGAGGAGCCGGGGGCTGCGGCATCTGCGTGTCCACGCCGCAGGAACCTGTCGAGGAGCGCAAGTTCATCTGCGCGACAATGTATGAGATCTTCTACGCGGTGGCTCGCGGCGTTTTGAGCTGCTCAAGCGCGAGCACAGGCAAATGCCCCGCTGCGTTCTCGTCCAGGACGAAGCCCAGCGTTCCTCAAGGTCGGTGGCGACGTGGACATCGTTGTACGACCTTTATGGCGATACAGATGCAACCTCCCACGTTCGCGTTGATGCAAAACGAGAAAAGCCGAGATGCTTTTCGGGAACCTGAAGAGCCGGTTCATTTTCACGGCCGCTCAACCGGACTGCGCGGGCGAATGGCGAATGGCGAAACAATGACGAAAATCGAACGTACACAGAGAGTGACGCGCAGAAAGAATGGAAGCGGCGAGTACCGCTTTAGGAGCCGGCAATGGGTCTCATAAACCCGAATCGGCCGTCCGCAGGCGGTCGCGCCGACCTGCCAGATTTCAATCAGCCTGCGGGTGCCGTTCGCAATGCGGACGCGAGGGCGCACCTTCAAAATTCGAGAGCGAACGCACGTTTCTCGACGCCCAGCGTCTATTTCAGCTCAAAACGGCTCAACCAGACCAAGAATTCGCGGTTTCCATCCGCCCCGCGAATCGGCGAGTCGATCTTGCCCCGCCAGCGATACATCGGGAGATTCTCCCGAACAAAATTGGCGATTTTGGTCACGGCTCGCTCCTGTTCCGCTGCCTCCCGGACGATTCCTCCTTTTCCCACGGCAGCGCGCTCAAGTTCGAACTGAGGCTTAACCAAGGCAATGATCTCGCCTCGATCCTTACTCGCTGAGAGGACGTCAACCGCTGCAGGGAGAATCTTCGTCAGGGAAATAAAGGAGACATCTATGACCACGAGCGAAATCGGCTCAGGGAGATCACTTGCACGAAGATTTCGGCAATTTACTCCCTCCGCGACGACCACGCGGGGATCCGATCGAATTCGCCAATCGAGCTGGCTGTGTCCGACATCGTAAGCGAATACCTTCGCCGCTCCGTGTTGGAGCAGGCAGTCGGTAAATCCTCCGGTGGAAGCGCCAATATCGAGGCAGATCCGCATTTCTGGATCGACCTGGAACGCTTCTAGCGCGGCCTTGAGTTTCAGACCTCCCCGACCGACGAAACGCGGTTTTACGACCGGATCGAGCGGGATATCGAGTTCTACCCGGAGCCCAGCCTTGTCGAGCAAGCGCGTCTCACTTCGAATCTCACCGGCCAGGATGGCCCGTTGAGCTTGTTCTCGCGACGGAAAGAACCCGCGATCAACGAGAACTTGGTCGAGTCGCAATCGCGGCTTTTTGGGAGGCACGAAGCAAAGTAAAAAGAGTCATTAAAACTTGGCGGGCAGCAACTCACCGAGAATAAACGTATCGAGGCGATCCATTAGCGGAATAGTCCCCTCCCCGATGGATGCCGCGACCGGAATGATCTCGATTTTGCGGTATTTTCGCCTGAGTTCCTTCAGGTTTTCAGCCGCCTTTGGCAGATCCATTTTGTTCGCGATGATCACCCATGGACGTTCCGACAGAGTTGGATCGTAAAGGTCAAGCTCACGCCGGAGATGGGAAAGATCCTCCAGCGGATTGCGTCCATCGGATCCGCCCATATCAAGTACGAAGAGCAAAAGCTTGCAGCGCACGATGTGGCGCAAGAATTCATGCCCCAATCCGATGTTGGCGTGCGCCCCCTCGATCAACCCGGGAATATCCGCCACCGTGAAGCGCCGATAGCCAGGACGCTCCACCACTCCAACATTTGGGTGCAGGGTTGTAAAAGGGTAGGCAGCAATCTTCGGCTTGGCGGCAGAGATCGCGCCAAGCAGTGTGGATTTGCCAGCATTGGGGTAACCGACCAGCCCGGCGTCTGCGATCTGACGAAGCTCAAAGTAGAAATAGCCTTCCTCGCCTTCCTCGCCTGGATCAGCGCGGGTCGGCACCTGGTTCCGCGAACTCTTGAAATGAATGTTTCCCCGGCCGCCCCGCCCGCCTTTCATCAACAGGAAGTTCTGACCAGGCTCGATTAAGTCGGCCACCATCTCCAATGCGTCCTTCGGCACATCCCGTGGCGGAGGCGCCACTGGTTCGGGAAGAGGATCTCCGGCTTTTCCGTGCAGTTCCGCCGAATAGACTTCCTCCTCAACGCCTTCCGACTCTTTTTCCGTAGGAACATAAGCTCCCTCCGCGAGGCGGAAGATCATCGTTCCGACCGGTACTGGGACAATCTTGTCGGGCCCGGCTTTCCCGGAGCACTGCCGTTTCGCGCCGTTTCCACCGGCCTTGGCGCGGATGTGGGGCTCGTAGAAAAATGCTGCGAGGGTGTCCACATTGGGATCCGCGCGGAGGATCACATCGCCGCCCTTACCGCCGTCACCTCCATCCGGGCCACCCTTTGGCACGAACGTTTCGCGGCGGAAACTGCGCGAACCGTTGCCGCCATCGCCGGCCTTGGCGTGGACGCGGATGTAATCGACGAACATGGGCCACTATAGCGCGGATGGCGCAGATTGCGCCTACTTGCTGAGATCTTCATATAAGCGCATCGTCTCCTGCGCGATCGCCCCCCAGCTGAATTTCTGGATTGCCCGCTCCCGTCCTGCTTTGGCCATCTTTTCGCGGAGTTCGCGATCCTTCAGCAGGAGATTGATCTTCGCGGCGAGGTCCCGGGAGAATTTTGCGGGGTCAACGGCTTCGAACGGACTCTCCTGCATCTGCTCGAGTGGAACGAGAAAGCCGGTTTCTCCGTCCACGACGACCTCCTTGATTCCCCCGACGGCACTGGCCACCACGGCGGTTGCGCAGGCCATGGCCTCAAGGTTGATGATGCCGAAGGGCTCATAGATGGATGGACAGCAAAAGACGGCGGCGTGCGCGTAGAGCTGGATTGCCGCGGGGCGCGGCAGCATTTGCTCGATCCAGAGGATATCGGGCCGCACCTTGCGCGCTTCGGCCACTGCGGCCTGCATCTCTGCGGCAATCTCGGGAGTATCAGGCGCGCCCGCGGCAAGTACGATCTGGAACCCAGGCTCCAGGTGCTGGATGGCACGGACCAGATGAATGATGCCCTTTTGCCGGGCGATCCGTCCCACGAAAAGAACAAATGGCTTGGTCGGATCCACGCCAAGCGGTTCAATGAGATCGGTCCCCTGCTTGGGGTTGTATTCGGTTGGGTCAATCCCGTTGTAAATGACGCGCAACCGGTCTTCCTGGACGTGGAAGAGTCGCTGCACATCGGCTCTGGTTTCGCGCGAGACGCAGATTACAGCGTCCGCCATTTCCAGCGCCGTCTTTTCCACCCAGCAGGTGAAGTCGTAGCCGTTGCCGAGCTGCTCACGCTTCCAAGGCCGCAGCGGCTCCAGCGAGTGCACCGTAATGACCAGGGGAATGCCATAGTTCAGTTTCGCGAAGATCCCGCCCAAGTGCGCGTACCAGGTGTGGCAATGGACCACATCCGCATCGATCCCAAACGCATTCCAAGCCACGCCGCGCGCCGCTGCCGCGAAGACGGAACGGAGCGGTGCCGGACAGCCGAAGTTCGTCGCGTCCACCGGGAAGCCGGTCGCCTCGAGCGACCCATTCTGCACTCGCTGGGAGCCGAAGGTCCGTACTTCGACCTGCATTGAGCGAGCCAGTTCACGGCTGAGGTAGTCCACGTGGACGCCGGCTCCGCCGTAAATATTTGGGGGGAACTCGTTGGTGAGCAGGAGAGTTTTCATGCCGATTACTTTTTTGGGCCGGCTTCGACGGTTTCCATGACGCCGCCGCATTCCAGCATTTCGGAGCCGTGATAGGGATTGCGGATGGGCGCTTTCGCCGCCTGGAGCCAGTCGGCCGAGACCATTGGGCAGTGGACGCGGTAGGCCGCCTCCTTCTCCAGGATCAAGTTTCCATCTTTGATCGCATCCACCAGGAGGCGATTGAAAGCCTTGAAGGCATCGCGCGCCTGCTTGAGGTCGGGGGTGGCCAGTTTCTGCGCAGCAGACTGCAGTGCAGGAATTTTCAGTCCGGCCGCGAGTGCCGTGACGTTTTCCGGCAGGCCTTGGGTGGTGTCGGCAGCAAGCTGCGCCGAGATCTTGTAGTAAGCGCCGAGGGCTGTGGGAGAAAGAGTTTCCGCCGCTCGGACGGCTCTTCCGGTCAGAAGCAAAAGGACCGCCAAAGCGGCAATTCGAAGCATGTTCCCAAACCACGGCAGCGGACTGCAAATGCAAGGGAAATCCGCCTCGGGTCGACGGGAAAACTCCTGCTCTCAAACGGCATTTGACAGTGTGAGTTTTAAAGCTGCATTGTGTGTGTTCGTATGAACACTTGCGTTACTCCATCTTCCGTCTCGAAGATCATCGAGTTGCGGGCGCTGTTGGGCGAGCGCTTTCCGGCCGCGCAGAAAACGCATCAATCAGTTCTTCCCACCGGCGTTCCCCGACTCGATGCCATGCTCGGGGGCGGATTACCGCGCGGCACTCTTACGGAAGTGGTCCGTCCCCTCGCCGGCTGCG
Source organism: Chthoniobacterales bacterium (assembly GCA_038226705.1). Classification (GTDB taxonomy): domain Bacteria; phylum Verrucomicrobiota; class Verrucomicrobiia; order Chthoniobacterales; family SZAS-18; genus SZAS-18. The sequence continues at coordinate 64,150 of JBBRQH010000014.1, forward strand.
GCGCTGGCACCCTGATCCACGTCCTGCTGGAAGAAACCGCTCGTTGTCGCGGGCGAGTCGCCCTGGTCGATGGACGTGATGTTTTCGATCCGGACGACTTCGATGCCGCCACGCTGGCCGCCGTGTTGTGGGTGCGTTGCCGGGATGCAACGGCGGCAACCAAGGCGACCGACTGGTTGTTGCGGGACGGCAATTTGCCGCTGGTTTTGCTGGACCTGACCCTCAACTCCTCGGCCGAATTGCAACGGGTGCCGGGGTCCACCTGGCATCGTCTGGCCCATGCCGCCCAAGCGCGCGGCGTCGCCTGTCTCGCCCTCACCCCCTGTCCTCTCATTTCCAGCGCGTCGGCGCGTCTGGAGCTGGAGCATCGGTTTGATGTCGACGCGCTCGACGAGCGTCGCGGCCAATTACTTCCGCTTCTGCGCTGCCGCTGGCTGCGCCGCCGGGAAGCGGTATTTGGGGAACTTGTCGCGCTTGCGGGATGATGTTCGCCGCCCTCCTCCTGCCGGATTTTGCGCTGCAATGCGCCCTGCGCGCGGAGCATGATGTCTTGTCGGCCTCGCGTCTGGCCGCCTTGGTCGATGACGAGGAAGACGTTGTCACCGCTGTCACGCTGGTCGCGCTGCGAGCCGGGGTGGGCCCAGGCATGCGGACGGCCCAGGCTTTAGCACGTTGTGCGGGTCTGCGTTTCGTCTCTCGCTCGCCTGTCCAGGAACGCATTGCGACCGAGGCGCTCCTGCAAGCCGCGGCCCGCGTTACGCCGTATTATGAGGACACCGCACCTGGACTGGCGACGCTCGATCTCTCGCGTCGGCCTGATCCCGCGCCATCGGTTTGGGCCGCCGATATCCTCTCTTCGCTCGCGGCGCTTGCTCTCAGCGCGCGCATCGGCGCCGCGGGCGATCCCGAATCGGCGCTCCGCCTGGCCTGTCTGGCCACTGCGGTTGAACCGGTCCGAGAGGCGGAGAATTTTGCGGCAGCGGTCTCTCCGTTGTCGCTCGCGGCGCTCGATGTCCCCACGGAATTGCAGCCCGTGCTCGCCGACTGGGGTTTGCGCACGGTGGGTGAATTGCTCGCGCTCAACCGGGAGGAGATCGGTCTGCGCCTCGGTCCGGCCGGGCTGGCCTTGTGGGATCGGGCGGCCGGACGCACCACGCGTCCATTGCGGTTTGCGCGCGTGCCGGAGATCTACCGGGAACTGACCGAATTTGAGGGTGGCATCGAAACCCTGGAGCCGCTGCTCTTTCGCTTGCGTCGCCTGCTGGAAGAACTCGCCGCCCGCGTCGGCAGCGCCTATTTGCTGATCAAGGCGCTGGATCTGCGGCTGGAGGTCGATCATGGCGGCGTCCCGATCGAGCGCCGACTCACGCTGGCTGCCCCCACCGGCGACGTCGACTTACTCTTCCGCGTCGCGCACGGCTGGCTCGATACCGTGCAAACCGAGGCGCCGGTGCTTTCGTGCGAAGTCATCGCGCAACCGAGTCCGCCCGAGGATCTCCAGCCGGGCCTGTTCGAAAGCGCGCTGCGCGATCCGAACGCTTTCGCCGAAACTCTCTCGCGCCTGGTGGTGCTCGCCGGGGAAGGCCGCGTGGGCACGCCGCGTCGTGCGAATACCCATCGCCCGAATCGTTTCACGCTCGAGCTGCCGCGTTTCTTCGAGGAGGATCGCACTGGCTACCGTGCGGAACCGCCTCGGCGGCTCACCGTCGGACTCGCCCTGCGCCGTTTTCGCCCGCCCCTGCCCGTCGAGGTGGAAGCCTGGCGCGGCCGTCCGCAAAATATCCGGGGTCCCCGCGAATGGAGCGGCGGCGTGCGAACGCTGCGCGGTCCCTGGCGTATGAGCGGCGATTGGTGGGAGGCGGCGCAGGAATGGGCCTGGGATGAATGGGATGTCGAACTCGTGGAAGGCCCGCTCCTGCGGGTCGCGACCTGGCAGAAGAAATGGTGGGTGCTCGGAAATTATGACTGAGCCCATCCAGAGCTTCCCCGAGTTGCATGCCCGAAGCGCTTTCGCTTTTCTGCGCGCGGCCTCCACGCCGGAAACTCTCGTAAAACGCGCGGCCGCGCTCGGTCTGCCGGCCCTGGCGATTTGCGATCGGGATAATCTCGCGGGGGCGGTCCGGCTTTTTTCCGCCGCACGCGCCCAGGGCCTGAAGCCGCTCATCGGGGCCGAACTTACGCTTGAGGATGGCACGGTGCTGCCCGTGCTGGCCGACTCCCGCCCGGGCTATCGCAATCTGTGCCGTCTCCTCTCTCGCGCCAAACTTCGTTCTCCCAAAAACGAATCCCGGGTCGCCTGGGATGAGCTGCCGGAATTTGCCTCCGGCCTGGTCGCCCTCACCGGGGACGAGGAAGGACCGGTGCGCTCCGCCCTGGCGCGCGGCGATCTGTCTGGCGCTGAGCAGGCCGCACGCCGGCTCGTCCAGATCTTTGGTCCCGCCCAGACCTTCGTCGAGATCCAGCGCCATCTCCGCCGCGAGGAGAAGTGGGTGAATGCGCGCCTCGTCGAGCTGGCGGAGACGCTGCGCCTCCCCCTCCTCGCTTCGAATGGACCCTGCCATTCCGAGCCTGCGCAGCGCATGGCCTTCGATGTTTTCACCTGCGCCCGGCTCCACACCCAGCTCGATTCCGCCGGCGCCCGCCTCTCGCCCAACGCGGAACGGCATCTCAAAAGCGACGCCGAAATGCGCGCGCTCTTCCCCGATCTCCCGGAGGCCATCGAGAACGCCGTCCGCCTCGCCGACCGGCTCCAGTTCTCGCTGGACGATCTGGGCTACGAATTCCCCCGTTATCCGGTCTCCCAGGGCGAGACGATGGACTCGCGTCTCCGCCGTGAGACGCTCGAAGGAGCGCGCCGTCGCTATGGCCATCCCTCTCTCGAAGTACTGCGGCAGCTCGATCGCGAACTGCGGCTCATCGAGCAGCTCGGCTTCGCGGGCTACTTTCTTTGCGTCTGGGACATCATCGAATTTTGCCGAAAGGAAGGCATCCTGGTCCAGGGCCGCGGCAGTGCCGCCAACTCCGCGGTCTGTTACGTTCTGGGCATCACTGCGGTCGATCCCATCAAGGGACAGTTGCTCTTCGAGCGCTTCCTGAGCGAAGGCCGCAAGGGCTGGCCGGACATCGATTTGGATCTCCCAAGCGGCGATCGTCGGGAAAAAGTAATCCAGCACGTCTACGACAAATACACGCGCCGCGGCGCCGCCATGACGGCGAATGTGATCACGTTTCGCGGTCGTCTCGCTGCCCGCGAGATCGGCAAGGCGCTGGGTTTTCCGGAGGACGTGCTCGCCCGTTTCTCCTCGCTCTTTGGGCAGGGCGATTATCCGCACACCCTCGCTTTCACGGAGCAGATGCGGCAGGCCGGTCTCACCGTCTCGAACCCGCGCGCCGCAACATTTCTCCGGGTCTTTCAACAGCTTCATGGCCTGCCGCGCCACCTCGGCCAGCATTCCGGCGGCATGGTGATCTGCGAAGGCGAGCTCGATTCCGTCGTGCCCCTGGAGAATTCCTCCATGCCGGACCGCTCCATCGTCCAGTGGGACAAGGATGATTGTGACGACCTCGGCATCGTGAAGGTCGATTTGCTGGGCCTCGGGATGATGGCCGTGCTGCAAGAGACCATCGAGCTCTGTCAGGCGCGCGGCCGTCCGGTCGATCTCGCGCACCTCCCGCAGGATGATCCAGCGACTTATCGGATGATGCAGCAGGCGGATACGATCGGGGTCTTCCAGATCGAATCGCGCGCCCAGATGGCCACGCTGCCGCGCATGAAGCCTGCCTGTTTTTACGATGTGGCGATCGAGGTCGCGATCATCCGACCCGGACCCATCGAAGGGGGCCTGATGCATCCTTTTCTGGCCCGGCGGGAGGGACTGGAGCCGGTCACTTATCTCGATGAGCGGCTGCGCCCGATCCTGGAGCGCACGCTCGGCATCTGCCTTTTCCAGGAGCAGGTGCTGAAGGTCGCGATGGTCATGGCCGATTTTTCGCCGAGCGAAGCGGACGAGTTGCGGCGGGCGCTGGGCTTCAAGCGCAGTGACGAGCGCTTGCTGCGGGTGGAGGCCAGGCTGCGCGCTGCCATGGCGGCCCGGCAGGCCGCGCCGGAAACGATTGAGGCCGTGGTGACCATGACGCGCAGCTTTGCGCTGTACGGATTTCCGGAGTCGCACGCCGTGAGCTTCGCGCTTCTCGCGTACGCCTCCACCTGGCTGAAATGCCATCGGGCGGAGGAGTTTCTCGCCGCCTTGTTGAACAACCAGCCAATGGGCTTTTACGCACCCGCCACCCTCGTGGCCGATGCGCGGCGCCATGGCGTGCGCGTGCGTCCGGTCTGCGTTCGGCAGAGTGGCGAACTTTGTTCGGTCGAAGAGGTCCGGAATGAAGCCACCGGCGGCGCGACCGCCGCAGTGCGCCTCGGCCTGAATCAAGTCGTGGGGTTGAAACGCCAGCAGGTGCAGCGGCTCGTCGCGGCCCGCGTCGAGCGGCCGTTCGCTTCCCTGGGCGATTTGCGCGGGCGGGTTCCCCTCTCGCCCGAGGAATTGCGACAGCTCGCCCGCATTGGGGCATTGAATGCGCTCTGCGGCCATCGCCGCGCCGCGTTGTGGGAGGTGGAATTGCCCGCTCCCGAGCAGGATCTGTTCACTTGGAATACCGCCAGGGATCCGCGGAAAGCCAGCCCCGGCCCGGATCCCTCCCTTTCCCCGCTCGCCGCGATGTCACCCACGGAACGTACTTCGGCCGATTACGAGACGCTCCGGCTCACCACTGGTCCACATCCGATGAGTTATCTCCGCCCGCACCTGCCCGGGGTGCATACGGCCGCGCAAATGTACGGCACGCGCGACAAGGAGCACGTGGTGATCGCCGGAAACGTGATCTGTCGCCAGCGTCCGGGCACGGCCCACGGTTTCGTCTTCATCAGTCTGGAAGACGAGACCGGCATTTCCAACGCGATCGTGGCGCCCCCTCTCTATGAGCGGCAGCGACTGGTCATCGTCCAGGAACCCTATCTGCGGATCACCGGGCGGGTCTCCCGGCGCAAGGGCCCACCGCTCGTGCAGGCACGCAAGATCGAGCGGCTGGATCTGCCGGAGTTCGAGCAACTCGCGGCGGCCCGCTCGCATGATTTCCACTAGTGCGCACGCGCAAAAAAGGGGCGGCCGAAGCCGCCCCTTCTTGTATCGAGCGAGGTCGCCGCTCAGCCGCAGCAGCCACAACAGCCGCCGCCGCAATCGCCACACTGCTCGCAGCAGCCACAGCCGGCACAGGCCGGGGCCTGCGGGGCGGAAAGCGCGGTGAGCGGGAGAGCGGACACGGCAATCGCCGCGAGGGTAAGCATCAATTTTCTCATGGTTTTGTGGAGGTTCGAATCGAAGGCCGGGCGCGTATTCCCCTGCTGGAAGCACAGGTTGCCGGAAGGCATTCAATGATCAGAACGTAGAGCCGGAGCCCATCCCTCAACCTGCCTCACGTGCTTCGCGCCGACCCTCCGCCCGGCGGAGCCGCAAGGCACTCGCGATCACTTACACAATGCTGAGCGACATCGCCGCCCCGGCGAACAATCTGCCGGACGAGATTTCCCGCCAAGTCTGGATTGCCGACAGTGCAGCCGACTTGTGACGCGTCCATATTTTAGGAAATTGCCCGATGGCTTTCGTCGATCTTTTCTCCCAGAAAGCGGATCTCTACGCTGCGGCCCGCCCACGCTATCCGGAGGAACTTTTTCGCTTCATTGCTTCCCTTTCGCCCGCCCACGAACGCGTCTGGGATTGTGCCACGGGCAACGGCCAGGCGGCGCTCAGCCTCGTCCGTCATTTCGCGCGGGTCGACGCGACGGACGCAAGCGCGAATCAAATCGCGCAGGCCACGCCGCATCCGCGCGTGACGTATTCCGTCCAGCGAGCGGAATCGACCGACTTCGAGACGGCTGCCTTCGAGGTGGTCTCAGTCGCGCAGGCGCTGCACTGGTTCGAGTTCGAGCCTTTCTTCCGGGAGGTTACCCGCGTGCTCAAACCCGGGGGCGTCTTCGTCGCCTGGGGTTACACCGGTTTTCAGGTCTCGCCGGAAATCGAGGACGAGTTCCGGGGTGCGGTGCTTGACGTCATCGCGCCGTATTGGGCGCCGCAAAACGAGCACGTTTGGAATGGCTACCGCGACATTGCGCTTCCCTTTGCCCCGATCGCCGCGCCCCGTTTCGCCATTGAATGCGAGTGGACGCTGCCGCAACTTTTTGCCTACGTTTCGACTTGGTCAGCCGTGCAGAAACTCGGCGCGAAGGAAGGATTCGCCTTTCTCGAGCGGGCCGAGGCACGCCTCGCGCCGCTTTGGGGCGAGCCGAGTCACGCTCGTCTGGTCCGCATGCCTCTTCATCTCATGGCGGGACGAAATAAGGCCTAAGGTGCGCGCCACGACGCACGCTCACTGGCGGCCCACCCCGAACCGTTTCAGCAGCAATTTTCGCGCCCGATAGACCTTCACCTCCACCGCCTTGGCCGTGAGTCCGAGTTGTGCCCCCGCTTCGGCTTGCGGCAGTTCGTCCAGCACCGCGAGGGTGAAAGGTTCGCGCAACTCGACGGGGAGATCCGCAATCGCCGCCCGCATCTCCTCCATCTGCTCGCGCGCCACGAGCAATTCCCCGGGCGCCCGCTCAGATCCCGGGCGCTCGATTGGCGAGTCCGCCAACGAAGCCGTCAGCCGACTCTGCTTGAAGGCCCGGCTGCGCACCCGGTCCCGGCAAAGGTTCGTGGCGATGCGGTAGAGCCAGGCGGTGAAAGGCGCCGAGGGCTCAAACGTGCGGATGGCAAAATACGCGCGCACGAATGTCTCCTGGGTGAGATCGCGTGCATCCTCCTCATTGCCCACGCTGCGCCAGACATAGCGAAAAATGACCTCGCGGTGACGCTCCATCAGCCCCGTCAGCGCCGCCTCGTCTCCTCCTTGCAGCGCGCGAACGAGCGGCAGATCGGGATCGAGGGAAGCTGCGGAGGACGGAGACGGCGGGGACACGCTGGTCCCGTTTATTGCGACTTCGCCGGCGTTTCGCACGCGGTTCCTTTGCCGTCGCAGTCGTCGCAATTCTGGCCGAGCGTCTCGGAGCAGGCTCGGAGGAGTCGTTGATACTGCCCGGGCGCCACGGCGGACTTCAATTCGAAAAGCTGTTCGACGGTCACCTTCTGCAACTCGCCCTGCGCGCGCTGAATGTCTTCGAGCGCGGCCGCAACCCGGGGCGACCAGGCACCCTCCTCTTGGACCGCGCTCCCCAGCGCAACATTGGCGGTGCGAAGGTGCGCGTTGATTGCGCTGCGCCTGGGGGCATAACGCGCCCGCACTACCCCGATCGCTTTCGTAACTTCCGGCGTAAGCTGCAACTGCGCGCAAGCCCACGTACACACGTCGCTCTCGCCGGCGGGAGCGGGTCGTGCCGATCCGGCCACGAGACGAGCAGTCAAAAAACTGGAGGCGCCACCCACCGCCGCGACCACGGCCAGGAGAAGCAAAAGTCGAAGGCTGCGATTCATGGGTGCGAGGCAAGGAGGGTGGAAGGGAGAAGTGGTGCCGCCGGCGAGAAGACGGCAAATCCCCGCGCGGCAACCGGGGAGGGTTCCGCAGGCACGGGGATGTTCTGCAGCGCGACCAGGACCCCCACGGCAATGGTAAATGCGACTGCTGCCAGCGCCTGATGCGGCCGCAACCAGGCTTCGAGCAATGCCGCCCACCAGCCGGCCGGCCTCTGGCCGCCTTTCCGGCGCTGGCGAATCTCCCGCCAGATGTCCCTTTCCAGCCTGAGCGGTGCGGATGGCGGAGTTTCTTCCGCCAGCGCACGCAGGCATTCCGTAAATTCATCGGATCGCATCAGAAGTTGAAACGGAGGAAGCCGGCCGATCCCTCAGAAGTAATATGCGCAGCAAAATGTTATGGCACGCCTTTGAAAACGCCCCTAGAACGGCAGGACGCGGGTAGACTAATAAAGCAGTCAGGCGGGATGTGCTGCTTGCACGCGTTGTCACCGCCCGTTTACTTCTTTGTTCCTCCCGGGCCCATGCTTAGCGGCACTTCCAGCGGTAGTTCCGAATTTCTGAAATACGCTCATTTTCGCGTGCATCCGCGTCCGGATGGCTCGCCCTGGACTCTGGGAGTGGGTGGAATGGGATTGACCTACAAGGCCTTCGACACCCGTCTGCGGATCGATGTCGCCCTGAAAGTCATTCATCCCGCGAAACTCGGGGATCCGGATGCCCAGCGTCTTTTTATCCGGGAGGCGCGGGCGGCGGCGCGCGTCAGCCATCCCAATGTCGCCTCAATTAGTTTTCTCGAAGAGCGCGAGTCCGCCGGCGCGGTTTTCTACGCCATGGAGTTTGTGGACGGCTTGTCGCTCCATTCCTGGATGCGACGGCACGGCCGACCGCGGCTCGGCCAGGCGCTCGGGTTTGCGGAGCAGGCGGCGCACGGGTTGAGCGCCATCCATGAGCAGCAGATCGTGCATCGCGACCTCAAGCCACCCAATCTGATGGTGGTGCAGTATCAGGGCGATCATCCGCGCTTTCGCGCCCTCACCGCCAGCGGGGGTTGCCTCGTCAAGATCATCGATTTCGGTTTGGCGCGCTCGTCCGGTGCCCCGCTTTCGCCGGATTTCGCCGAGCCAGATGCTCCCCTTCCGACCACCGGTTTCCGCGGCACGGTCGCCTACGCCAGTCCGGAGCAATGCGAGGAGGAGCCCGATATCGATGGCCGCTCCGATCTTTATTCGCTTGGCTGCATCCTGTGGGAAATGCTCGCCGGGCGGCCGCCTTTCGTCGCCCCCAATCACCGGGAAATGCTCAATCAGCATGTCTCTTGCGCTCCGCCGTGGGAGACGTTGAAGAACGTGCCCGAACCCGTGGTCGAGGTCCTGCGCCGCTTGCTGGCCAAGGATCGCACGGAGCGTTACCATGATGCAACGGGAGCCGCAGAGGCGATTGTGGGCGCACGCCGAGCGGCCGGAGACGCGGTGCTTGCCCCCGCAGCCGTACCCATCGGCACGGCGGGCCGGCTAAAGCCAAATTCGTCAGTTTCCAACGATGCCCGTCCGTCCGAGCCACCGCCGACTCAGCGCACTTCTTCGCCGAGCACACCGGGTGGCACGCATATCACGGTCAATCTTCCCTCGCGCTGGTGGATCGGCGCGCTCGCGGCGGTGGTACTTCTGGCCGGTGTCGTCGCCTGGGCGTTCGTCGCCAGACACTCGCGACTCCCGCCGCCAGTGGCGGCTCCGGTGGCCGCGGATCCTGCCGCGCAGAAACGCACCGTCGCCGTCATGCGCTTCACGACCGTCGGCAACGATTCAGAAAGCGAGAATTTCGCGGATGGCATGTCGGAAGACATGTTGAACAGCCTCGGCAAGATCCGTGGACTGCGCGTAGTTTCCGTTGCCTCGGTGGAGCGCCGTGCCGGTGGCACCTCGGAGAAACGCGATCTCGTGGGCGAACTCGGCGTCGGCTCCGTGCTCGAGGGCAGCGTGCGTCGGCAGGGCACGCGTTTTCGCATCACCACCCGGCTCAACGACGCGCGAACCGGCCAGCAGCTCTGGTCCGACAGCTACGATCGCGAGGCGTTCGATGCCTTCGAGATCCAGCGCACGGTGGCGAATGAAATCGCCCGTGCCCTCGCGCTGAATCTCAGCCCGGGCGAGCAGGAGGCGATCGTGCAGCGCCCGACGGCGAGTGCCGAAGCCTACGATCTCTTCCTCAAGGCCCGCAATCTGCAGCGCAGCGGCACCCGCACGGAGAGCCTCCAGTCAGAAGTGGTCTCGCTCTACGAACGGGCCCTCCAGCTCGACCCAAATTTCGCGCTCGCTTGGGCGCATATCTCCAAGGCGCACGGCACCGTCTATTGGTTCGCGATCGACAAGACACCGCAACGCATCGCGCGGGCCCGGGGCGCGGCTGAGACCGCGATTCGCCTCCAGCCTGCGCTCGCCGATGGCCACGTCGCTCTTGGGAGTGCGTTGAGCTATCAGGACCGTGATCTCGACCGCGCCCTCGAGGCTTTTCGCGTCGCTCTCGCCATTGCGCCTGGCAACGCGGAGGCGCTCGATGCCGCCGCCCACATCCTCCGGCGCAAGGATCGCTGGGAGGAAGGACTGGTCATGTTTCGCGAGTCGGCCAGTCTCGCGCCGGATGACGCGAACAAAGTGAGCGCGCTGGCCACGCATCTCTCCGCGATGCGCCGCTACGCGGAGGCCGAACCCATTTTCAAACGAGCCACCGAAATCTCCGGCGGGAACGCCTATCGCGAAATCCGCTACTGGAGCTGTGTGGCTGATCGTACCGGCGATTGGAACATCTACGTGTCCAAGGCCCGTGAACTCGCCGGCCGCGTTCCGCCGGACCGGCGCTGGCGAGTGCAATGGATGACCCGCGATTTCCGGGCGGCGCTGGAGACGATCCGCGCCCTGCCCGGTGACGATGTGGCGGCGGCGCTCCAGCGGGTGCCGAAGTCGCTTTTGTTCGGCCGCCTGCACCGGGCGTTGGGCGAGGAAACGCAAGCGCAAGCGTGCTTCCAGGATGCGTTTTCCAAGGTGCGCGCGCAGGCCGAGGCGAATCCCTCCGATCCTGGCTGGCAAATGAAACTGGCCGATGCGTTCGCCGGGGTGGGCGATCGGGAAAATGCCCTCGCCATGGGCGAGGCCGCCCTCCGGCTCATGCCGGAAACGCGCGATGGCGTCGCCGCGCACCAACTCATGGAGGAGTTTGCGCAAGTTTGTGCGGACGTTGGTGCCGTGGATCGCGCCTGCGAATTGCTCTCGCGCATCCTGCACGTCGAGTACCGGCTAGGTTTGCTCGAAGTTCGCAATTCGCCTTCCTTCGATCCCCTGCGCGGCCAGCCCCAATTCGAGACGCTTCTGCGTGGGCGGCTGTAAGGCAAGAGGTCGCCACGCATCGAAGGCTTTTGCGTTTTTTTCCGCCCGCCTCCCTTGCCGAGGAGGGTCGTCAGCCGGTCGTCAGCCCGCCTTCGATCGCCGGGTTCTTCCTGTTTAGGCAGCCCTGTCTGCCCAACCTGTAAAATGTGGTGCCGAACGCGCTTTACAGGCAACGCGAAGTCCCGATGGTCCGCAGGCTTTCACTCCACCTCATCTCCTTCGCTACGGCATTTCAGCCTTCCCATGAGAACTTTCTTCCTGCTCCGAACGGATCGACTCGCCGTAACCTCGGTGGTTGCGTCCGCACTCTTGCTGGCCTGCCCAGCCCCGCGCCTCGGTGCGGAAGAATCTTCCCCGAAGCCTGCGGCAGCTGCGCCTGCAAAGATTGAGAAACCGGCGAAGGCCAATAAACCGGCGGCGGATTCCGCCAAGGCGGACAAACCCGCCAAGGAGGAGAAAGAGTCTCCCGAAGGCGCCCCAAAGGCCAAGAAAGACAAGAAGAAGAAAGCCAAGGCCGGCGACCTCATCCATGACATGGAGCGGACCGTCGCCTACATCGGCAAGGCGCAAAAGACGAATCGGGCCAAGGACAAGAGCCTGCGCTCGAAGAAAGCGGTGGCGTTCAAGAAGAACCTTGCTGCGACGAGCAAGCTGGTCGAGGACCTCAAGAAACAGGTCGCCGCCAAGGATAAGGCGGCCCACGGCACCGCGCGCCAACTGGAAAAGGCGGTCGCGTCCGTCGATACCACGTTCCGCTTCTCCGGCATCAAAACCAAGGAGGTCGCGGAGGGCGTCAAGAAGCTCAAGGCCACTTGGGCGGTGTACGATCGGGCTTTCGAAAACAAAGCACTCACAGCCAAGGATCCGGCGGCTGCGACCAAGCCGCTCGACGCCAAGCAAACGGCCAAGCTCGACTCACTAAAAAAGAAGGCCGAGGAACTCATCAAGCTTCTGACCGCGCTCGAAGCCAAGCTGAAAAAGAGCAAGGGACTCGACCGCGAACTCGCCTACCTCATCGCCGAAGCCAGGAGCCTGCAAAAAGCGAAAGCCACCTATGGCGCGCTCCACGCCGCGCTCGATCGATTGCTCTTCATCGAGGGCAAATACAAGGGCCTCTACGACTATGTGGTCGTGGTTTATCCGAGCTACGCCAAGGAATTCGAAACGACGAACACCTACTGGGTCAGCTACGACACCGAGGTCGCTACTTACTACGATGAATATTACGTCTCCTACGACGCGTCCTACTACGAAACCACCGAAGTCGAATACACCACTGCTTCCGTGGAAGTGGAAATCAGCGAGTCGGAAGTGTTTGCGTACGAGTCGTATGTCGAAACGGAATCGGTTGCGGAGGAGTCCGAGTCCTACAGTGAGGAACAGGCCGTTTCGGACGACGCCGATGTGGAGGAAGACGATGTCGATGACGATATCGACGACGACGGCGACCTGAATGATGACGCCGATGACGACGACGAGGATGATGATGACGACGACGGCGACGATGACGGCGACGACGACGGCGATGATGATGACGGCGATGACGATGACGACGACGGCGATGACGACGACGGCGATGATGACGACGGCGATGATGAGTAAACGCCCAGCACTTTGAGAATGGCGCATCGCCCCTCTCCGCAATGCGCCAATCTCACGCTGCGCTTACCTCAACTGCTCGGAGAGTTCTCTGCGATAAGTCGCTTGGGCGTCCCGCCTGCTCTGTGCATGCGCCTTAGCGAATGAACTTTACAGGGTTCCGGATTTTTGCTGTTCGTAGCGGCAGCTCCGCCGAGGCAGGTCAAGCCTCCGAGACCCATTTCCATGAATCGTTCCCGCCTCGCCTTCTTCTCAGCTAGCAGCGCGATCTTCGTGGCTCTTCTCTCGCTGGCGCCTTGCGTTCGCGCGGCCCCTCCCACCGCTAAACCTTCCTCGCCCAAGGCTCAAAAGCCCGCCGAGAAAGCAGCAGGGGCGCAAAAGACTCCAAAGAAAGTCACAAAGAAGAAAGCCAAGGCGGGCGAACTCATCCACGACATGGAGCGGGCGGTCGCCTATATCGGCAAGGCCGAAAAGAACAATCTGGCCACCGACAAAAGTTTGCGCTCGCGCAAGTCGCTCGCCTTCAAGCAGGACCTCGCCGCCACGAGCAAACTCGTGACGGAGCTCGATAAGCAAGTCGCAGCCAAGGATAACAACGCGCACGTGACCGCGCGCAAGATCGAGAAGGCCATCGCGTCGGTCGATACCACGTACAAATTCTCCGGCATCAAGACTCCCGCGGTGGCGGAAGGAGTGCAGAAACTCAAGGCCACTTGGGCGGTCTACGACCGGGCCTTCGAGAGCCACGCCTTGGTCGACCAGGATCCAGCCGGGGCCACCAAACCTCTGGACGAGAAGCAACGGGCGGAAATGGAGGCGCTGAAGGGGAAGACCGAGGGACTCATCAAGCTGCTCATGGCCCTCGAGGCCAAGTTGGTGAAGAGCAAGGGGCTCGATCACGAACTTACGCACCTCATCGCGGAGGCGCGCAGCCTCCAGAATGCGAAAGCCACCTTTGGAGCTCTCCATGCCGTCATCGAGCGGTTGCTCGAAATCGAGGGAAAGTACCGGGGGCTCTATTCTTACGTCGTCCTCGTCTACCCCTCCTTCGCGAAAGAGTTCGAAACGCTGAACACCTACTGGACCGCCTTCGCCGCGGAGATCGCGCGCTATCACGACGAGATGTACGTTTCCTACGACGTCTCGATCTACGACAAAGTCGAAGTCGAGTACACGGCCGAATCGGTCGAGGTCGACATCAGCGAGGCCGAAGTTCCCAAGTTCGAAACGTACGTGGAGATCGAAGTTCTGGCGGAGGCGAGCGAACCCTACAGCGAAAAGCAGGCCGCCGTGGATGATGTCGGCGTGGATCCCGGCAAAGTTCACGCGGCCGTGACGGCCGATGGGTCGATGAACGATGCCCCCACGATCGAAAACGACGACGAGGCGGCGAAATTTCAAGGTGGATGAGGGGCTCGACCTCTTCCCAAGTTCCGCCTCCCAGCCCACCGATTCTGCGTGGCAGTCGAAGCATTCTTGCCACTTCAAGGGCGAGCTTGATTCGGTTCAGGGAACTCCCCAGTTGGTGGACGAGTTTGCGCGGTGATCCCGTCGCAGCGCCAGCAAATAGCAGGAGACGAAATTGAAGGTTTCTGCTACGTGTGAACGGAAATGTTCCGCCGACACGTTTCCTCCTGTTTCTGTGTTTTCTCGGTTTCCCTCTCTTTGATTTCGGGTGCCACCAATAGTTGGGCTGGAGACCGTTTCCCCTCGTATCGGCTCACGGACGGGATCCCGGCGCGTCGGCAACCTACGCCGCTGATTGGCGCTGCCATTGGGTTAAGCAACGATCGAAGCGTCGCCTTCGATTCGAATTCTTCGAACCCAACACAGGCTTACGTCGTCAGGAGAGGTCAGTTTGAGTCAATTCCAACGCTCCCCCTCAACAATCTCTTACTGTTAAACAAACGTTCCACCGCCATAAACGCGGTTGGCGACGTATTTGGTTACGAGCTCTTCGGCGGCGGTGCGGTGCTCTCTTTCATCTACCGCGCGAATGGCACTATGGTCGAATTGCGCCCGCCTGCTTCGGACGGGTTCGTCACGCCGACCTTCGCCAATAGCGCTGGACAGATTCTGGGCACGGGCCGTTTTTTAGCACCTTTTCTGTGGCAAAATGGGTCGTGGCAGGCCATTCTAAAACCTTCCGTCATTGCCATCAGTGAGACGGGCCACATCATCGGCGCCGAACAAATAAATGGGCAGAATTTCGGTTTCGTCCTTCGCGAAGGGGTGGCGAGCCAAATCCTTCCTCCCCCCGGTTATGTGAGCTCAGTGCCGACTGCGATTTCGGCCGATGGGCTAACCGTGGTTGGCACTACGCATCCTGAATCTCAGCCCTTTGGCGAGCTGCCTTATCTCTGGCGAAATGGTCAATCTTCTCTCGTTCCCCTCCCGCTCGGGTTCAATTCGGGGCGACCGACGATTGTCCTGGCAGACGGTTCGATTATCGGGAATGGCAATGATCAATTCTCATTTCCGGGAAAGGCGACGTGGATCTTTACTCAGGGGCAATCGTGCCGACTCGTAGACCTGTTGGATGAAGAGTCGTCCAGCTTCATCAAGCAAATCGATTTCGCGGTCGGGGCGAATCAAAGGGATGAAATTCTGGCGCGAGCGGATTCTCCCGGACCTACCTATATCCTGACGGCATCAAGCGAGGCTGGAGGAATTGTTTCCGAGCCGCCCCGCTTGACGTTTTCGGGCGCGAACGACGCCCTTGAACTAACGGTTGTTCCCCGTGGCAACGGTCCGTTCACCTTCGAATGGTACGAAGATTTTGATTTGTCGCCCAGGACAGACAGCGGAAAATTCACCGGCACTTCGACGGGCACTCTCCGGCGGTCTGCGTCGGGGAGTTTTCCCGGCGAGCGGCACTCCTATCGCTGCCGAATCATCGATTCTGCCGACGTCCTGGTGTCGAATCGGAGTTATCAGGTGCAAACCGTTTATTCCGCCTCGGGTCATGCTCCGCTTGTCTTAAATGATTATTCCGTGCCCTCAGAGAGTTATCTACACGGAGATCGGGTCTTTGCCTTCTACGTCGCGGCACCGGATCCAGTAACTGTAACCTGGCCACCCGCTTTACTGGCCCACCCAAAATTCTCGTTCACTTCAACGCAGTTTTCGCCTGGGGTGATACACGTTGTTGGCACCATTCGCGACTTCACGGGCATTGAAGGCCTCACGTTCGGGCAAATCATTTTGAGTGTGCCGAGCGGCGAACGGGAGTTTATCGGGCTTTCGGATTTGAACGTGGTGCAACAGCGGGATGTACGTCTCGCAAATCTTTCCACGCGTCTGCGCGTCGGAGCCGGGGATGAAGTGGGGATTGTGGGATTCGTAGTCAAGGCCGCGAAGCGGGTACTAATTCGTGCTCTCGGACCGGGACTCGAGCAGTACGGCGTTTCCAATGTGCTGGCGAACCCCACGATCGAGCTTCATGGTCCGAACGGATTGATCCAATTCAACGACGACTGGTCAGACCGTCAAGGCGCGCAAATTGCCGCCACTGGCTTGTCTCCCTCGTTCTCCTCGGAAAGTGCCATCCTGGTTTCACTCCCAATCGGAAATTACACCGCAATTGTTCGAGGGGTGGGAGGCACAACGGGCAATGCTTTACTCGAGCTGTACAATCTGGACAGCCTTCCAGGCGTTCCATTTGGGGGCGCCGCGGAACTGGTAAATTTGTCCACCCGCGGTCGCGTTGAGACCGGTGACAGCGTCATGATCGGAGGCTTTGTGGTTTCGAGTGGGAATGCGAAACGCTACCTGATTCGGGCGATCGGCCCTTCGCTAGCCGCGTATGGAGTTCAAGGCGCGTTGCAGAATCCCACTGTTCAGCTATTTCGCGGCTCGACTCTGATTGCGGAGAATGACGACTGGCGCAGCACCCAGATGGCGGACATTACGGCCAGCGGCTTCGCGCCGGTCGACAATCGCGAAAGCGCGATCTTTGCGACATTGGAATCTGGTTCGTATACCGCTGTCGTGCGGGGTGCCGGCGACACAAGCGGCGTAGGGTTGGTGGAAGTCTACGAGTTGCCCTAGTCTAGCGTTTTTTCCGGGCCGGTGTTGTGCCGAATATCTCGGCAGCTGCAAAGCTGAAAGCCGACCCGAAAAATGAGGCGATCCGGCCTGGCGGGTTGGATTTTCCTGGTGGGCAAGCCGCGGGGCGTGGACTCAGGCCGCCGGATGGGTGACTCACGTTTTATTAGGTTTTAGGTTTCGTCTTCCACCGAAAAAAGTCGCGCTCCTCCGGTCCAACCACTTATAAAGACCCAATACCCGGCTTGCCGAAGCTGCTCTCAAGATCATCTCCGCCCGAATTACGAGCAGCCCTGAGTTCCGCACCCGCCGAAATGGCTCAGCCCCTCCCCAAAATTCCGCGCCCGAAAAATGAGGTGAAGCGGCTCAAGGCGCTCCACCGCTTGGAGATCCTCAATACGCCGCCGGAGGAGCGCTTCGATCGGATCGTAAAACTCGCCGCGCGGGTCTTCCGCATGCCGATCTCCTACATCTCGCTGGTGGACGACGACCGGCAATGGATCAAGGCCCAGGAAGGAGAATGCCAGTTGAATGCGCCCCGGGACCAATCGTTTTGCGGTTACGCGATCTTGGAAAAGAAGATCATGCTCGTGCCGGATGCCCTGCTTGATCCGCGTTTCGCGCAGAATCCGATGGTGAAGGGTGAGCCCTTCGTGCGCTTTTACGCCGGCCGACCCCTCGACGCGGCGCCCGGTTGCGCCGTCGGCAGCCTTTGCTTGATGGACCGCGAACCGCGCGATCTCACAGAGGCGGAACTGGAACTGCTCGATCGCCTGGGCGACCTGGTGGAGCACGAACTGCGGCTGTTGAATTCGCTCGAGCTCCAGGAAAAGCTGCTGGAGAGCCAGAAACTTCTCGCGGAGGAAAAACGCAAAACCGACGAACTTCTGCGCAACATCCTGCCGGATCACATTGCCGACGAGCTCAAGCAGAATGGCGTGGTGCAGGCGTCGCTGCACCCCGCGGTTTGCGTACTGTTTTGTGACTTCGTCAACTTCACACGCACGACGGAAAAGATGCCGCCGGAAGCCGTGGTCAGCGAGCTCAATGCCTGCTTCACTGCGTTCGACGAGATTACCGGGCAGTTCAAAGTGGAAAAGCTCAAAACCATGGGGGACGGCTATCTTTGCGTGAGTGGCTTGGTCGAGCACGACGATTGTGTCGCTATGCGGCTGCTCCGGGCTGGCCTGGCGATGCGCGACTTCATCGAGGAGCGCTGCGCCCAGAAACAAGCGGAGGGTCAGCCGTATTGGCGGTTGCGCGTGGGAATTCACAGCGGTCCAGTGGTGGCCGGCGTGGTGGGCAAACGGAAGTTCGCCTTCGATATTTGGGGCGACACCGTGAACACCGCTTCCCGACTGGAAACCGCGAGTGAGGCTTCCCGCGTGAACGTCTCCGAGGATTTCCTTCGCCTTGTCCAGGATCAGGTTGAGTTCACTCCCCGCGGGCTGCGGCCACTCAAAGGAAAGGACGACCGGGTCATGTTTTTCATCGACCGGTTAAAGGAGATGGCCCAGAAGACGTCGAGCGTGTCGAACGTGGTGCTGGTAGAGTAGGGTCGAAGCCGAGGCCACGGAACGAGACGACGGGTTGGCCGCGGGAAGGGCGCGCACGACTTGGGTTATGAAAAAGAACCTGGAAGGCACATTCGCCCGCGAAGACCTTGATTTTCCGCCGAATCCGGAGTGGCGAAAATCGTCGTTCTCTCCAAGGTAGCGACCCCTTACCCCGACCGTCCTTTGCCTCGCAGCTCCGAAGCTTGAACCCGATGATCGAAGCGTTGCATCGCGCGGCCGCCGCCTCTTTTGTCAGCCCGGAAGCAATGGCCTTCGGAGTGGTCTTGATCGCTGTGGCATTCGTGCTCCTCGCGAAGCGGCGCGAACGCCTCGTCGAGGCGGGCGCCCCGTCGGCGGCGAGCGCGGCCCAACCAACGCGCTTCGCCTCCTTTCTCATCTGGATCCTGCTCTTCGGTCTCGCGGGCGCGTTCCTGCTTTGTCGGATCGGCGAATCCCCGGGACCCGACACTCTCTTCGTTTGGGAATCTGCGGTGGTGGATCGTCAGGTGGCTTCTGCGCGGGAGGGAACCACGACGCTGCAGTTGGTCCGGCAATGCCTCCGCTGGGACGATGGTCTCGTCGCCCGCGGCGACGCCATGATGCTCTTCGGTCCACCCAGCTACGCCCTGCTCAACTGGCTCGACTTCGATCCGGTCGCGCTGCGGCTGGTCTCCGTTTGGTGGGCCCTGGCCTCGCTGCCCCTGATCTACCTGCTGGGCAAACGCTTTGGCGGCGGCAGCCGGCTGGGGGGCTTCGCTGCCGCCATCTGCCTGGCGCTCGACCAGACGTTCCTCTTCCTCGGGCACTACGGCACCGGGCTCTCCGCCACGGTCTTTTCTCTGCTTCTGGCCATCCACACTGCCTGGTGGTTTCTGGAGCGCGAACGGCCGCCGTTTTGGTCGGGGCTCGCGTGCGCTGCATCTTTCTTTCTTGCGACGCTCCACTATTCTCCCGCGCGGCTGGCGGTGCTGTTGCTCCTGGCCGGCCTGGTCTGGTGCCTGGTGCGGCATTGGCGAATCTTCGGCTGGCGACATCGGATCGGCGTCGCCGTGATTTTCCTCTGCGCCGGGGGGGTGGCCTATGGTGAATGGAAAGCGGGAACGGCGCGCCTTTTCCTCGCTGCGCGTGGTGAACAGGCGGCTTACTTCGTCGACGATCCGTATTACGTGGAGGCCTACCTCAAGCAGCCCAAAAAGAAGGCGCTCTCCCTCCTCGAAAAGGCCCAATTGCTCGGGGCCGTCGCGGCCGAAAACTGGCCGAATCTGCGCTGGCACTTCACGCCCTCATGGCAACTCAGCCGGCCTCCCGGGGTCGCCGCCCTTCAAACCGATCCTCCCCGGATCGCCCTCCTCCGCGCCGGGCTTTTCCCGTTTCTTCTACTGGGATTTGGCGTGGCTTGGGCCACCGGGCGAAGCCGCGCGCCCCAGGACTCAGTCTCCGAAAGTTCCCCCCGACTCGCGCGTCTGCGCGGGTTACAGCACACGTTTCTGCTCCTTTGGGTTCTCGGCACGGCCGCGGCCCTGCTGCTGACGACTCGCGTCGACTCCTACCGCTTGAATCTTCTCGCCATCCCGTTCTCGCTCTGGGCGGCGGCGGGGATTGTGTACATCCACGAGCGTCTGCGCCACGCCCGCTGGACCCGCGTCGTGGCTCCCGTGTTGGCGGTCGCGGTTAGCGCGCTCCTGGTGTGGCAAAACGTTTGGATGGAATTCCTCGGCAAGGTCCCTCCGCCCGGCGCCGCGGGCCTGGTCGCCGCCTGCGTCGCCAAGCTGCCCGCGCGTGAGCCGGCCGACGTCGTCTTCACTGGCGATGTCGGAGGAACGGGCTGGCTGCGCCTAAACTTAGAGCGGAGCTGGCGCCACGGCATTGGCCCTAAAATCGACCACCTCGGCGGCGTTCCCAACCGGTTCCTCGACACCTGGACGCTTTCCCAGCCTTGGGACCGGATGACCAATGAACAGCTCGACATCGCGGACGCCTTCGATGCGTCCCTCGCGGATCGAAAGACGCTTTTCGGGCCCAGTGAACTGGTGCGTCCGGTCATCGACTTTCTGACCGCCCGTGGCTACCAGTTGGAAAAACTCAAGCCCCCGCCTTCTGTGGCCGGACTTATGAAGAAGGAATGGGCGCTGTATTTGATGCCGAAGCAGCCACAACCCATCTCCCTGGAAGTTGCCGGCACGAAGTCGGCCGACGTGGGATCGGAAAGGACAGAGTCCGTCCGGCTCCAGTGGCTCGCCCAAATGGAGCCGACCCAAGTGACTTTCGGGGAAGCCGCTCCCCGAATGGACAAAGCCATCATGGGCGAACCGATCCGGATGGCGGGCCAGATTTACCACCATGGCATCGGCATGCACACGCCTTGCCAGATGACTTACCGGATCCCGGCGGACGCCACCGTGTTCGAGGCCACCATCGGCTTTAGCGATGGCGTCTCGAATCCCACCACCCTCGCCGACGCGGCCTTTCGCATTCGCGATGAGACCGGCCGGATCATCTACTCGAGCGGAAGGCTGACTCCAGCAGACGGTGTGCGCGCCGTGCGGGTGGGCGTGCGCGGCGTGAAGGAAATCACCCTAAGCGTCTCCGAGTCCCGCAACGGCCGGAATTCGGATCACGTGAACTGGGCGTCGGCTGCGTTTGTGATCGATTTGCCGGAAGTCGCGCCGCCCCCTTCGCCCCCGGTGCTCAAGCCGGAATGATTGCTGTGTACGCCGGCACTTCCTGGACGAGGGAATGCCGTTCGCCGCCACCGCTGGAGCGTTCGCACTTTTTCCGTCCTTCGCCGAGCACCGCCAAGGCGTGCTTGGCCACGATTCCCATCGCTGAGGCCGGTGTGACGTGGGGTTTGCTTATTGTCTGGCAACGCGCCCCAACCGGCGGGACTTGTCCGCTTCACTTGCCCCAGCGCGATAACGCCGGGGCCAGCAAGCCGAAGCAATCGTGTTGAAAAATTGCGAATGAATTCTCGTCGACGCTCGACCCCGGGACGAATCCGCGATCGCACTTCACGGACTGAACGCGCCGTTTGTCCACACCTCGCCAGTCCATGCGCAAAGCGCGAACCGGCGCTGCACCGAACGCGAGCGCGAGGCCCACGCCCAAACCGGCGCCAACCAGGTCATCGCCTGGCGCAAGACGAGTCGAACGAGTTGATGGCTCGTTGCCCCAATCGCCGCACGGATTCCGAACTTGCGCGTGCGCTGCGCCATGCTGAAAGCCAGCACTCCGTGTAAGTTGCATCCCCGTGCTCGCTGACTCTTCCTTCAGGTCTTACGTCGCTCTCGGGCTCTTCCTCGGGATCATCTTCTTCATCGTGATGCTTTATGTGCGGCGGAAGCGCCTGGAGCGTGGCGTCGGAGAGTTTCGCACGCGCCATCAACTTGCGTCCGCCGCCACGATCCCGGCCGGTCTGCATGCCGCGCTGGACGCCTCCAACTGGCGGGCCTATACCGGGCAACTTTCGACGCCGCGCGGACCTCTGCCGTATTTCTGGCTCGAGGGCTTCGTTTCGGGCAGCACGATGATCAACGGCGTGCCGACCCGCACCATCAGTCCGCTCGTCGGCATCGCGCTGCCGGCGAAGATGGTTGACGCGAAATTCGACGCGAAGATCGCGGCGACTCAGCGACGTGCGTCGTGGTGGGGGAGAAATTTTCAGCAGAACGCCCAGTACCCCATGCGCGCGGAGCGAATCGAAGCGGATGGTCTCTTCCTACTCGTCTGGACCGTGAGCATCAATCCGGCGCACTACGAAAAGGCGCTCGCGTGGGTCGAATCAGCCTTGGCGGAAAAAGCGGACTGAAGCCCGGTCCATTTGAGGCTTGGCTCCGGCCGCAACCGTGCCGCCTAAAACCCCACCGGAGGCCTCGCCTCCGCGAGTTACACGGGCAAAACATTCCCGCTGATTTGTTGAAACTGCTTCGAGGGAATTTCTCTATGAGGGGGTAGAACCCTCCCGCCGCCCTCCTTTCCTCGATGAAGTCCTATTTTGTTTTTTCCAGTTTGCTGACCTCACTTGCGCTCGCGCCGTCTGCCCTTCAGCAGGGTCCACTTCCGCCGACGGGTCCTCCCGGGCCGACGATGAAAACGCTTCAGCAAATGGAGCCGCGCACGTTGATCCCCCCCAATGCCACGCTCCCGTTTACCATTTCCACCGCCGGTTCGTATTACGTCACGGGCAGTCTTTCCGTCGGCGGTGGGCACGCCATTATCATTACGACGAGCAACGTGACCCTCAATCTGTCCGGATTTACGATTTCATCCACCGCGGCGGCGCGCACCGGTTCAGGCATCTTGATTAGCGGAGACTCCCTGACCAATATTTCGATCAGCAACGGCAACATCCGCGGTACCACGACCAACAGCGGCGCGACCTACTCGGGGGGAGGTTTCGACAGCGGCATATCGGCCAGCGCCACCGGCGGCGGCGAAGGCCCGCTCGGACCCAGCGGCGTACGGGTGAGTGATCTGTCGATTGCCGGGATCGGCAACGGCATCCTCTTGAATAGCGCCACGCCTTCCAACGTCGTCAACCGCACGACCGTCAGCGTCGCGGCAGGCCCGGGCATCCGCGCGGGAGTGGTCTCCGACTCCTCCGCAAGTAACACCGGTGGCGTGGCAATCGAAGCCCAAGCCACCTCTGCCGTGGCTGGGACTCGCACGACACCGGGCTCCCCCATTCTCCCCGCGCCCGCCATTCCGCTTGTACGGTCCGACGTCGATCCACGCATCGCCGTCCCAGGGGGCTCGAGCACGGCGACCATCTCTGCGCCGGGCTCCCACGTGCTCACGGGCAACATCATGGTCGCGAGCGGCGACGGCATCAAGATTACGGCCGACGATGTCAGCCTCGATCTGAACGGATTTACGATCGCTTCGACGGCGGCGATCGGAAGCGGCAACGGAATCAACATCGACGGCCGCTCCCGCGTCTCTATTTCCAACGGGCACATCCGAAGCGGCGCCACGTACAGCGGAAGTTTCAGCAATGGTCCGGGCTTCGACAGCGGCATCAACTGGCCCACCTTCCAGCCCAGCTCGGCCCGCGTTACGGGTGTCATCGTCACAGGCCTGCCGGCTTTGGCATCGACGTGGGCCTGGATGCCTCGAGCGTGGTCCAAGCCTGTAGCGTTCGGGTCTCGGGGGGCGTGGGAATCCGCGCCGGCGTGGTTTCGGATTGTTCCGTCACGTTGGGCGGATCCACCACCATCCAGGCAGTGCGCGTGGCAAACTCGGTCGGTTCAAGGGCCGATGGGTTGGGCGACGGAATAGTCGTCACGAACGGTAACGCCACGCTCGATAGCCTCGCCGCGGCACGAGACCGCCGCACTCCCGTAAGCGCGGCCGGCACCACCATTGGATCCGGTTCTTACTACCTGACGCAAGATTTGATGGTTTCTTCCGGTGATGCCCTCACGATCTCGGGATCGAATGTCACGCTCGACCTCAATGGCTACACTATTTCTTCGACCTCCCCGACCCGGAGCGGTTCCGGCATCCTCATCCCCGCCACGGCGGAAAATGTCACAATCCTGAATGGCCATATCACCGGCACCACCACCATCTCGGGATCGACCTTCTCGGGTGGCGGCTTTGCCTACGGGATTCAATTCCTGGGTGCTAAAACATTGACCGTGCGCGCCGTCCAGGTCTCCGGCGTCGGCGCGGGAATTGACTGTGGTGGCATAGGGGAGTTGTCGCTCGTGGAAGGCTGCTCAGTGCGGGTCTGCGCAAGCGTCGGGATTGCGGCGAGAACCGTGCGCGCCTGCCATTTTTCCCAAGCCGGTAGCTTTGGGATTTTATGCACGATCGCCACCGATTGCACCGCCTCAGCAGTCTCTTTCAATAATGCCATCGACGCGGCCTGCATCCAGCAGTGCACGGGCGACAATTCCTCGAGTGGTGATGGCCTGTCCGCGTCCGGAGGTTCCGTCTCCAACAGCACCGGAAGTTCAGGGTCCGCGTCCGGAATTTTTGCCAAGCTGGTGCTGAATTCCAGAGGGTCGTCCTCTTCCGGGACGGGGATTTACGCAACCGGCACCGCGCAGAACTCCTACGGTGACTCCTTCACGGGACAGGGAATGCAATGTTTTGGCGTGGCAACGAACTGTTTTGGAGAAACCAACCAAGGTAGCGGTGGTATCGGGCTCACTGCCTTCACGGCCAACGGCTCGCGTGGAGTCCGAAACGGGGCTGTTTCCCAGTCCATCACGAACAAGTACAATATGCCGTAGAAATGGCCGTCCGGCGGGCTTTGCCGACTCTCTGCTCCTCATTTTCCGTTGCCCGCTCTGTTCCCGCGGACCTCTTTCGGATTGACGTTCGGGGGCGCAAGCGATGCGATGGCGGGCATGAAGTCCAATCGTCTTTTCCGTTTCCTCGGACCGATCATCGTCGCATTCACCCTTATCCTGCTCGCCTGCGCGGCCTTTGCCAGCCAGATGGGCAAAGCGATGAACGAGGCGGACGAGGCGCTGAACCGCGGCTACAAAGCTGCCCTGGCCTCGATGCCCGATGACGCCTCGCGCACTCTACTGCGCGATGGTCAGCGCGCCTGGGTCCAGTTTCGCGACGCTGAAGTCGCGCTCCACGCGGGCATCTACAGCAGCAGCAAAGGCGGCCTCTTCGTCAACGTCGAGCTAACCGAGGCCCGCGCGAAGCAGCTCAAGTCGATCGCCGCGCGCACAAGCGCGAATGGGTATGAAGCGGGTCCGGAGTGAGCTGCAGGAGCGCCGAAGGACTGAAGACGGAGGACCGGATTCAGCCGCCTTATCTGGCGCTCCGGCGTTCAGTCCTCTGCGAGCGGAGCGTGAGCCAAGCGAAGATGAAGCTCTCCGCGATCACTCCCAGCGTGAAGCACGGGAGCCCAAACCAGACTGGCGTTCCCGCGTTGTAGTCCGCGTAGATCAGCACCGGGTAGTGATAGTTAGACCGCCCACATCGCGCCGCTGATCAACGCCACGCCGGTGAAGCTCGTGACTTTCGCCAGCTCCCGCACGAGAAAGCCGCGCCAGCCGATTTCCTCGCCCAGCGCGCGCGACGTCTTTCCCACCAGTCCGAGGGTCGCCGTGCACAAAATGAAAAACGGTAGCACCAGCCACGTCGGAAAATAGATCCAGCCGAATTGCTCCGCCGTCTTCTGCACGAAGGCCGCGTCTGCGAAGCCGCCGATTCCCGTCAGCCACGCCACGAAGTAGACCGGCACGGCATTCGCGATCGGAGTCAGGTAGCCGAGCCAGACGTATCTCGCTTCACCCCACCACCACGGCAGTTCGCGGATGCTTTCGGAAAACAGCCGCTTCGTCGCAAACTCCGGACTCCACATCGCGCCGGTCACGTACAATAGATTGCCGGCGTCCACCTTGCCCGCGTCCAGCACGAAGGCGTTGAAAACATTGCCGAAAACAAGCGTCAGCGCGTAGTAGCAGCCGATTTTCCGCCAGACTCGTGCGCGCGATTCGATCACATGCGAGGTAGCAGCGGGGCGGAGGCGGCACCAGCGCGAAACCCGTGGATCCGATGCTTCGCTGCAACACCCACGAATCGATGTTCCAACAGTCGGATCTTCCGCGGGAAGAGGGCAACTCGCGTTCGTAGACGTCATGTGTGCGGCCTGGTGAGGCTCGCCTTAACGATTCGGCTGGAGAATCGTCAAACACCGGAAGTTCCCGCTTCGTCTTGATCAGCACCTGATTCTCGAAACCTCCCTATCGCCACGGTCGGCCCACAAGAACGATTACTTGAGGCATCGTCCTACCAAATCAAGCCACGCGCTCGGTGGAACATGAGCGGGCCTCGTTGGCACGAGACAACGGGTCGCTTACTTGAGGCGTCGTCCCAGCAATTCATGCCAAGCGGTCGATGGAACGAGCGCGGGAGTCGTTGGAATGCGCCAGCGGCACGTATACTTGAGGCGTCGTCCTACCAATTCGAGGCTGCGGGTCGAATACTTGAGGCGAGCTCCTACCAATTCCAGGCCGCGGGTCGATTACTTGAGCCGTTGTGCTACCAATTCGAGGACGTGGGGCGATTGCTTGACGCGTCGTCCTTCTATTTCGTGCCAAAAGGGCGATTGGTTGAGTCGACGTCCTATCATTTCGCGCCACGCTGATGTTTGAACATGGATTTGTTATCCTTTGGTAGGATCTCGCTTCTAGTATTGACGGCGCTGGCGCGTTCGAAGATGCCACACGCTCGAATTCGGGAGGCATTGCACCTAATTAGTGGGATGTCGGCACCAGCCATCGCGCCGCAAAGGCCTGAGATCGGGCACCGGTTGCGTTTTCGCGAGCCCTTGCCTGGAGTTGGTGGAACTGTGGTTCCGTGAATAGCAGAAATTCCTCGTGCTATCGGGACGGTGATTCGACGAATCGAACCATTTCCGCGCGAAAGTGGGACGCGAGCACCATCTTTGACGCCAAAGACACGTGTTAGGAGGAGCGTGAGTCTATGAATCGCGCGGCGGGCGTGAATTAGGAGGACGGGCATCCTTTGAATAGCGCCGATTTCACAGACAAAAGCGCCGCTGGGTCGATAACGAATGAAGGAGGGTCGAGTTGCTGGGAGCGTGATGCTACCAATCGAGCCGGTTGCGCGTATTAGGAGGGCCGTGAGGAGATGAATCGCGTCGTCTCCGAGTTCAAACGTGGTTCGCGGGCGTTGCGGATGGCGAGAATGACCACAAGAAGGCACAAAAAGGCGCACGCGGGACCCATGGGTTCACAAAAAGTCACGCAAGGGCAGCGCGACGAACACCCACAGCCGCAGGCGCGCGAAAAAATCTCACGGGAGGCAGAAGATCGGGGCGCACTGAGTGAGGTTTCTTAAATCACCCGGGCCAGATCTTCCGCTGCCCTGCGGTGCTCGGCAGCTTTGGCGCGATTGCCGAGTTTGCGGTGAAGCGTCGCGGCCCAGCGGTGGGCATCGCGGTGGCCGGGCGCCAGGGCCAGCGCGGTTTCGAAGGCTTGCACGGCCCGAGCATGATCGCCCAAGCCGACCAACGCCAATCCCAGGTGGAAGTGCGCGGCCGGAAAGAAATGTAGCCGGCCTACCGCTTCCAAAGCTGCTTGGGCTGCGTCGAGAAAGCGGCGATTTTCGAGATGCGTGACGGCGAGTCCATCGTACGCCTGGGCGCTGTCTGCATCGAGCGCGAGCGCCCGCTGAAAGGCGGCCGCTGCCGCTTCCCAGTTCTTCATCGCGAGATAGGCGTCGCCTCGCAGCAGCGCGGGTCCGGCGGACATCGGCGCGAGGCGCTCGGCTTCCGCGAAATGTTGCTGGGATTCTTCGGCCCGGCCAAGCGTGAGAAACGCCGCGCCGAGGAGAATCGCGCGCAGGGTGGGATCCTTTGTTTCGTGAACCGACTGCTTTTCGAGCAGCGCGGCGCATTCCGCGGCGCGCCCCAGATCGTGCTGACATTGGGCGAGTTGGAGCGTGGTGCGTTCGTCCTCGGGGTGCTCGGCGTGCAGCGCTTCCAGCAACGGACGCGCGAGCGCGGGGCGTCCGGTGCTCAGGTAAACGGTGGCGAGGGCGAAGCGGTCTTCCCTCTCGACGTGCGCGGCGTTCCGTTCCGAGTCGGCCGACAGCGCCTCAAGATAGCCGAGCGCTACCAACTGCTCGATGGCCGCCCGATTCGCAGCTTCGCCCGGCGACTCGACGACGGCGGATTGGCCGTCTTCCCAGGTCGGAATGCGCTGGATCGTCGGCGATTGCTCGAAAGCATCGATCATTACGCGGCCGTCCATGTCCTCGCCGACGGGCAGACCGAACAAGGTGAGAACGGTGGGCGTCACGTCGAGAATAGAGGCACCATAGACCCGTTCGTCCTGTTTCAACCCGGGGCCGGCGGCGCAAAACAGGCCGAAGGTGCGGTGCCAGGCGGCGTCCAGCGCCATCGGGTTTTCACTCCCGGTGACAGCGGGTCGTTGCGAGTCGCAGTGGAAGCCGTGGTCGGAGACAACGATGACCGTCGCTTCCGCTCCGGCGAGTTGGAGCAGACGCGCGAGCATGGCGTCGTGGAATTGATAGACGCAGGTCATCACCCGGGCGTAGAGCCCGAAGTCGCACGCGGAAATTCCCGAAAGCCGCGGCGGATGATACGGCATGAAATAATGCCCAAGCACATCGATGCCGTCGAAATAAACGCCCAGGAAATCCCAGGGCTCATTTTGCAAAATCGCGGTCGCCACGGCCTGGACCGACGCAGCGCGGGCGAGCGCGGCAGCGAGCATGTCCGGACGTCGATCGCTCGTGCGGTCGATTTGCTCCAACCCCGGGAGGAAGCCGAGGAGTTGGGTGTCGGTGATTTGGTGTGCGCGGACGCGGAGCGAAGCGAGCGTCTCCGCGAGCTCGGTGGGGGCGACGGAACCGATTGGGAACATTTTGGAATCGGCGGCCGCGTTGGCGGGCGGTTCGAAAAAGCGGTTTGAGACGGTGACGCCGCGGAGTGGCTCGGCCGGATGACTCGCGTACCAGCCGACCGCGTGGGCGTCGAGACCGCGGCTGTCCAGGATATTCCAGAGGGCTTTGGCGCGACGCGAGCCGACCGAGACCGGACGGACCCCAAACTCGGAGTTGAGTGGGTCGGCCTCGAGAAAGCCGAGGATGCCGTGCTTATCGGCCAGTTTGCCTGTGGCGATGCTCGTCCAGAGCAGCGGCGAGAGGGGCGGCTGGAGCGTGGCAACGTTTCCCAAGACGCCGCGTTCCACCAAGGACGCGAGTGCGGGTAGATGGCCGGACTCGAGGAGCGGCAACGCGAATTTCCAGTCGGCGGCGTCCCAGCCGATCAGCAGGAGTTTGCGGGGCGCCGGTGGAGTCGGGTCGGAAGGGGTCACGAGCAGCCAAATGGATCAGCGCAAAACACCGCTAACGCACAAGAAAAACGGCGGCGGGTCAATCCGCCGCCGTTGCAAAACGGACGAGTTCCGAGAAGCGGTTCAGGCTGCCCTCCGGCGGCGCCAGGTCAGCGCGCCTGCACCGATCACACCGGCGACAAGGAGACTGATCGTGCCAGGCTCGGGCACCTGCCCCTGCCCCACGAAGATGGCGGCACCGGTATTCTCGAATGCCGCGTCGATGATCCGAATCGGATTGCCTGCGGTAGGCGTACCTGGGAAGAAAATTTGGACCCAACCGTATTCAGTCGTCGCGCCGTTAAGGAATTGAATGCCGAGATAGCCGGTGGTTCCGGCTGTCCAATTTCCCGTCGCGCCCAAGGCGCTCGGAGCGCGGGTGGTGCCAAAGGTGGCCGTCGGCCCAACATTCATGCCCAACGTGAGGTTTTGTACCGTCGACGTCGCACCGACGAAGCGATTCGTAGTGCTGGTGCCGGGATAGAGATACGAAAAACTGCTGCCGGTCCCCCAAAGGTTGAGAACGGGCGCGGTGGCATCGCCGCCGTTGACCGCTCCGTACGACGCTCCGAAGGCAAAGGTGGCTAGGTCAAAATAAGATCCCACGACTGAAACCGAAACCGAAAGGTTTAAGGGTCCGCTATAAATGACCGATGCTTCGGCGCTGTTTGGCGGGACGGCGACCGCGCAGGCCCCGGCGGCCGCAAGCGCGGAATAGGCGCTGAGACGGTGCTGAAACGAAAGGGCAACGGTTTTGGTATCAGGCGTATTTGGCATTGGGTGAAAGAGCGGAAGGTGGCTCGTTAAACGGGATTGATGCGGGTTCTAGGGATTCATGACGGAATCGTCAAGAAAATCGGACGAAATTGGCGGAACAGAACCCGGGACTGAGAACAACCGAAAGGGCGCGATAGCCGCTCTAATGCAATGGGCGAATCCACGCTGGAATTTCGTCGATGGTTGTCGAATCTTCTCCGCCACGGGTTCACGCGATGCGCTGGAAAAACTCGGAGCGGCAATGCAGTCCGCCTTTCGCGACGACGCGGCGCTGCGGGACGTGCTCTCCCGCGCCGAGCTCGATTGATTCCTGCGGCGCCGATGTCCGCGGCATGGCGGAATATCGTAAGAAAGACCTGTCCCAGCCAAGGGACGCCGGCGTGCCAGATCCGAAACCCCGCCGATTCTGTGCCTGCGCGATACGCTTTCTATGGCTGCCCGCACAGAGAACGATGAATTCCCGCGACGAAGTGGCACGCCGCTTGCAAACAGGCTTGGGGCGACAGTGCGCCTGCGCGTGATCGTCCCGGTTTCTCCCCGCCCCACCCCTCTCGAATCCGAACCCCATGACCGATCTTCGTTTCGCTTTACGCCGACTGCGGCGCAATCCGGGATTCGCGGCGGTCGCGGTTCTCACGCTCGCGCTCGGCATCGCCACGAACACCACCATCTTCAGCGTGGTGCAGGGAGTGTTGTTGAAGCCGCTGCCGTATCCGGAGCCGGACCGTCTCGTCTTCGCCTGGAATACGTATCCGCGCATGAGCCTGGATAAAGCCGGCGTCGCGATTCCGGATTATCTCGACCGGCGCGCCGCGGTGCCCACGTTCGCCGAAAGTACGCTTTTTGCCGATGCGAGCTTCTCCTTCGCCGATGGCACCACTCCGGAGCGCTTGCGCGGACTACGCGTCACACCGTCGTTCTTCGCAACGTATGGCATTGCGCCGAAGCTGGGCACCGGGTTCACGGACGCGGAAGCGGAGCCCGGGAACGACCGAGCGGTCGTCCTGACCCACGCGCTGTGGAAGGCGAAATTCGGCGGCGACCCGCGGATCGTCGGACGTGAGATCCGTCTGAACGGGGAGAGCTGGCGTGTGAAGGGAGTGATGCCGGAACGCTTCCTCGCCCCGGGGCGCGACGCGGTTTTGTTTGTGCCCTTCGCCTTCACGCCGAAGCAGCGCAGCGACGATGAGCGCGGCCAGGAATACTCGACCATGGTAGCGCGGCTGGCCCCGGGCGCGACGATGGCGCAGGCGCAGGCGCAACTCGATGCGATCCAGATCCGGAATGCGGAACGCCTGCCGCAGGCCCGCGAATTCTGGCGCAAGAGCGCCTTCGGCGGAAAGGTTATCAGCTATCTCGAGGAGACGGTTGGAACGGTGCGCCCGCTTCTCCTCATGCTGCAGGGCGCGACCGTGCTTGTGCTCCTGATTGCCTGCGCGAATGTGGCCAACCTGCTCTTGATCCGGGCCGGGGCCCGAGCGCGCGAGATTGCGGTCCGCACCGCGATCGGTGCCGGGCGCAGTGAGATCGCGCGACTGCTGCTCGCGGAAAGCCTCAGCATCTCGCTTGCGGCCGGAGTTGTCGGGGTCGCCCTCGGCTGGGTGGGCGTGCGGCTGCTCGGCTCGCTCGGCATCAGCGAGTTGCCCCGCGCCCACGAAATCGCGGTCGACGGCGGAGTGGTCGCCTTCTCGCTGCTGCTCTCGACCGTGACCGGTCTCTTCTTCGGCCTGGCGCCCTTGTTTGCGCTCTTCCGGGGTAGTCTCGCGCAAACGATGCGCGACGGGGCGCATGCCTCGGCCGGGCGCGCGACCGGACGTCTCCGCGGTGGCCTCATCATTGTAGAGGTGGCACTTGCCTTTGCCTTGCTGACCGGCGCGGCGTTGCTCTATCGCAGTTTTGCCAACGTGCAGAAGGTCGACCTCGGCCTGCGCGTGGAGAATGTGCTCACGGCGCAGCTCGCGCTCCCCGCCTCCCGCTACCCGGATGACCCGAAGGTCGCCGATTTCTACGCGCGGCTGATGGAGCGCGTGCGTGCCTTGCCGGGGGTCATAAATGCGGGCGTCGTGGACAATCTCCCCCTCAGCGGCATGACGGGCCAGTCGTCGTACAACATTGCCGGCGCCACGCTCGCGCCGGGCGAAGCCGACCCGCACGCCATCAATCTTTCAATCGATTCCGGCTATTTCGCCACGGCCGGCGTCAAGCTCCTGCGCGGGCGCGGCATCCTGGATTCCGATGACGAGAAGGCTCCGAAGGTGGTGGTGATCGACCAGTTTCTGGCCGACAAATACTTCAAGAACACCGATCCGATCGGTCGCGCGCTCTACTTCGATACGGCGAATCCGACGCGCACGTGGGAGATCGTGGGTGTGGCCGCGAATGTGCATGCCGCCAGTCCGGCGGAGCCGGTGGCGAAGGAGACGATCTATTTTTCCCAGCGGCAAAACCCCACGCGCACGATGGGACTTGTGGTGAAGACACCCCTCGATCCCCAGAGCCTCGTAAACTCCGTGCGCGCCGCGGTGCAGGCGATCGATCCGGAACAGCCGATCTTCGACGTGCGGACCCTCGATCAGCGCCTCGCGAAAACCTTGCAGACGATGCGCGCTTCGATGGTGCTGGTCGTGGCCTTTGGCGTGGGAGCGTTGTTGCTTGCCACCGTCGGACTCTACGGGGTGCTGGCCTACTCGGTGAGCCAGCGCTCGCGGGAGATCGGGATCCGCCTCGCGGTCGGCGCGCAGATGGGGGACGTGGCCAAGATGATCGTGGCGCAGGGCGTTCGGCTGGCCGGAGTCGGAGTGGGGCTGGGACTGATGATCGCGCTCGGCCTGGGCGGGACAATTCGGCGGCTGCTCTTCGGGGTGACGGCGTTTCAGCCCACGGTCTGGCTTACGATCGGGGTCGTACTCGGAGTGGCCGCGATCGTGGCGTCGCTCGTGCCGGCGCTGCGCGCCGCGCGGGTGAATCCGATGCTGACCTTGCGGGGAGATTGAGGCGCGGAGCGCCGGAGGACTCGGAGCATTGGAAACCGGGTGCCGAAGGCC
>JBBRQH010000015.1:0-92884 GCA_038226705.1 Chthoniobacterales bacterium
GCCGTCGCCTTCCAAATATTCCTCGATCAACGCGGGAGGGACGAAGCGCCCGCGAAAATGGGTCGCATCGCCGCGGATCACCGCCTCGACTCCCGCGCGCATCTCGGCCTGGAGGGCCGCTGCCGGAGTCGCCAGCGCAGCCACTGCCAGCCAGGCACTGGTTTGCCGGCGTTTGGCCGGATCACTTCGCAGTCCTTTCCAGGAGGGGAAGGGCTGGAGGTCATAGGCGAGGCCACCGAGAGCATCGCAGTACGTGCCGTAGAGCTGCGCGGCGATTCTCTCGATTTCCGGAGTGCTCAACGGCTGCGGAGGAATAGGAGGAATGGGAGGAATGGGAAAGTCGGGAGAACGACGGGGAATCGAACAAGAGCCGGCGCCGTGGATACCGCAGACTGGCCGGCGGCAATCTGGTGAAAGTTTGCCCTTGCGCTGCGGTCTTTCCCTGGGAAACGACCGCTGCAGGGTCCGGAGGCTCTCACGGCTTACCGAAAACTTTGCCAACCCCGGCGACTCCGGGCGGGAGAGTTACTGCACCGGGCGGGGATCGAACCCACAACCTTCGGCTTCGGAGGCCGACGCTCTATCCAATTGAGCTACCGGTGCGATTGCTCGGCGGACACTCTCCGGAATTGGAGCCCGCGCGCAAATTCAATCCACAGGCTGCGGTGCTTGCACCCGCCGGGCGAATTCGTCAGGGTTGCCCCGTGAAAAAGTTCCTTCTGCTTCACCTCAGCTCGCTCGCCTTCGCCCTGCCCCTGCTGGCTGCGGATGGGGACATCGTTCGAGTCGGCACTTTCAAGTTCGTGACGGCTGCGCCGATTTACTACATGAACGAGTTCGCGCCGAAGTACGGCCTCAAGCTCGACTACCAATATTTCACGAAGGGCGCGGACATCATCCCGGCGATTGTGGCCGGAAAAGTGGATGTTGGCACGACGGCGGTGGATGCGGCCGTGGCCGCCCGCGCGCAGGACATTCCCGTCTTCATCGTGGCCGGCTACGCGAAAGGCGGCCTGCGCATCGTCGGGCGCGAAGATCGCGACTATAAGTCGGTCAAGGACCTCAAGGGGTCCAAGATCGGGGTGGCGCGGGGCGGAGCGCAGGAAGCAGTGCTGTATGCCGCTCTCGATCAAGCGGGCCTCACCTATTCGAATGCCACGGGCAAGGACGTGCAGATCATCACGATGGCGTACACCGACATCAATCAGGCGCTCCAGCGCAAGGATATCGATGCCGCCTGCCAGCCGGAGCCGCAGGCCTCCCAATCGATCCGACTCGGCTTCGCGAAGGAAATCGTAAAGCCCTACCAGACCAGTATCGGCGAACCGATCCGCACACTCCTCTTCACGGAGCAACTTCTGAAGGAACGCCCGGATGTCGCGCGCCGGCTCATGGAGTGCTTTGTCGAGGCGACGAAGTATCTGATCGAGCATCCCGCGGAGGCTGAGAAATTCGTGCGCACGGTCGTCTTCAAAGGCCAGCTTTCCCATGAAGACTACGTCGATTCCGTGGGCAACATGCGCTGGAGCTACGATGCCGAGCCGGCCGAAGTGGACGCTACTGCGGATGCCATGGTGAAGTTTGGCCTCGCCAAGCTCGCGCGGAAACCGAAAGGCGCGGAATTCGTAAAGACGGAGCTGCTGCAGGCGGCAAAGAAGAAGCTTGGCGTGCCGTGAAGGGTCAGGGCAGCTCGTAGGCTTCGACGAGCGCCACCCCGGTTGCGCCCGCCACGCCCGCGACGATCGCGGTGTAGTTACCCGGGCTCAATGTCGCGATGATCGCGCTCTCCCGTTCATCCCGCGGCGCTAATCCGGTGGCGACGATCTCCGCCATTTGGCCGCCGGTCTTCCAGTTGTCGTTGGTCGCGACGACTTGGGATCGGTCGTCGAAAACGGTCAGGGTCGGATCGCCCAGTGCGCCCGCCACGCCGAAGTTGGCGAGGTCCGGTCCGATCGCCCGGATAATCACGCGGCGCGGAGCGTCGCCCCGGATGGCAATGCCGCCGATGAGCACATTCTCCCCAGCCCCGACGACGCCGCGCGTGCTGAGATTGATGAGATGAACGGCCTGGTTGGGAATATCCAGATCGTAGACCTCGACGAGCGCGACCCCCTGGCCTCCGCCCACCCCGCTCACGATTGCGGTATACGCTCCCGGCGCGAGCGTGGCGATGAGCGCAGCCTCGAGATCGTTGTGGGGCGCCAGATTGGCCGCGACGATTTCATTCATTTGGCCGCCGGTCTTCCAATCGTCGTCGCCAGACAACTGCTGGCCTTGGGCGTTGAAAAGTGCGAGCTGCGGATTCGAGAGCACCGCCGTCACGCCAAAGTTCGCCAGGTCCGGTCCGATGGCGCGCACGATCACCCGCTTCGCGGCACTCCCCCCGAGGACGAATCCGGCAATCAACACCCGGTCATTCGTTTCCACGCGCGCCCGGGTCGAAATGTTGATCAGACGCGCCGGCGGAAGTCCGGCGGCGTTGCTGAGTCGGGCCGCGCCAATGTGTGCAACCCCGTTTACCGTCGTGAAATTGCCGCCAATCAGCAGGGTGCCATCTGAGCCGAGCTTCACGCTGTAGACCGCGCTCCCGCTGACCCCGGTCCCAGCCGAGAAGGTTAGATCCACACTGCCATCGGCGTTCAGCCGGATCAGTCCATCCCGCGCCACCCCGTTGGCTCCGCTGAATTGTCCGCCCGCGATCAATTTCCCATCCGTCTGTCGCACCAATGCATTGATGAAGACGCCTCCGGGGAATTTCGCGTCGAAGGACGCATCGAGGGAACCGTTCGCATTGAGCCGCGCGAGGCTGGCCCGGGCGGTGCCATTGAAACTGCTGAAGTCGCCGAAGAGCAGGATTCCGCCATCGGGCAGCACGAGCGTGCCGTTCGTCATGGAATTTGCGGCGGTTCCCGGATTGAAGGCGGCGTCGACTGAGCCGTCGGTATTCAAACGGACAAGATGGCCGCGCGGGGTACCGGCGAAGGAAGTAAAGCCACCCGTGACGAGAATTTTTCCATCGGGCTGAAGCGAAAGACCGAAGACGGAAAACGAGACTGCGTTCGCGCCCGCTCCGGGGTTGAAAGAAGTGTCCAGCGTGCCGTCTGGGTTGAGCCGCGCGACCCGATTGCGCGTCACGCCGCCGACCGCGGCGAAATCGCCGCCGATGACAATCTTGCCGTCGCCCTGCAGCAAGCAGGAATAGGCGGCGCCGGTTACCGCGGCGGTGAAGGAAGGGTCGATCGAGCCGTCGGCATTGAGCCGCGCGACGCCGCTGGTTCCGGCGCCCACGCGCAAGGCCATTCCGGTCACGATGAGTTTTCCATCCGGCTGCAGCACGGCGGACGCCACGAACCCATTCGGCAACGCGCCGGGATTGTAAGCGGCATCGAGTGAACCGTCCGTGTTCAGTCGCGCCAGTCCCGCGCGGGCGGTGCCATTCACGGCGGAGAAATTTCCGCCGATGATGATCTTCCCATCGGCCTGCGGCGCGAAGGCGAGCGTGAGTGCCCCGGGATCGGTGTTGGCGTTAAAAGTCGCGTCGAGCGCTCCATCCGCCTGGGCCGGAAGGGTGAGGGGAAGAGCGCCGCAAAGAAGAAATGCGAGGAAAAGGAAATGCTTCATGCGCGCAATTTGCGGCGCCGGCCGGCGGTCCGGGTAAGCCGAAGTGACGGACTCGTGCGAATCGCGCGAAAATCACCGCTCGGCGGGGCTGAGACCCGCGGATCCACCGCGCATTTGTGCCAAGAAGCGCTCGCGGTAGGGTCGGCCGAGCGTGATCTCCCGGCCATTCCGCAGCACCACGACATAGTCCCCGTGAAAGACGGGCCGGAGTTCCCTGACCCGGTCCAGATTCACCAGCATCGAGCGATGCGGCCGGGCAAAACGCGTGGGATCGAGTTGCGCTTCCAGGTCCGTGATTTTCTCCCGCTGCACGAAGGAATCGGCGCCGAAATGCAGCCGAACGTAGTTCCCTTCCGCTTCCGCCCAGTCGAGTTCCGCGACGGCGCGGATATGGATGCGCCCACCCGATTTGATCAGCATGCGCTTGGGAAAGCCGGCGCCCGAGAGGAGCGCGGCCAACGGTGCCGGCGCCAGCGCATCCTGGCCCGCCTCCGCTGCCAGGGCCCGTTCGACTGCCTTGCGGAATCGCTCCCGACCGAAGGGCTTCAGGAGGTAGTCCAGGGCGTGCACCTCGAATGCGCGCACCGCATGCGCGTCGTGGGCCGTGACAAAGATGACTTGGGCCGGTACTTCGCCGCCGAGTTCGGCGATGACGTCGAAGCCGTCGACCTCCGGCATTTGCACGTCGAGAAAAAGCAGATCCGGACGGCAGCGGCGCACCGCCTCGACGGCTTCTCGTCCTCCCGCGCATTCCGCCACGAGGGACAGGGCGGGTTCCTTCTCGATTAGTCCCGAGAGGTACGACCGCGCCGGCCCCTCGTCGTCCGCAATCACGACACGCAACGGAGGAGCGGGACCCGCAGGGTTCATGCCGTCGTCAATTGCGGGTCCCGCGCCTCCATCCGGCTTTCCCGCGGGACGGTCGATCCCTTCCCGAGGCTGGCCTTCGTCACCGGCAGGAGCAGACGCGCGCACACGCCGGCGCTGGCGCCGGGCTCGAGTTTGAGACTAGCGCCATCGCCGTAAAATGAAGCCAGCCGGTTTCGCGTGTTCGTGATCCCGAGTCCCGGAGCGGATTCGGGCGTGAATCCCGGACCGTCATCCTCCACCTCGAGTTGCAGGCGCAGCGGGGACGGCGTGAAAGCGGCCCGCAGCACGATGGCCCCGCCCGCCACGCGCTGCGCGAGTCCATGCCGCACGGCGTTCTCGACGAGCGGCTGGAGAAGCAACAGTGGCACCTCGGTGTCGCGCGTTGCGGGATCGATTTCCCAGCGCACTTGGAGCCGGTCGCCGAAACGAATCAGCTCGATGGCCAGGTATCTCTCGATGAATTCCAACTCGTCCTGCAAGGGCGCGGTGAGCCGTTCCGAACGCCCCAGCGAGAGGCGCAGAAACTCGCCCACGCGGTCGATCATTTCCAGCGCGCGTTCCGGATCGCGCAGCATCAGTCCGCCCACGGCGTGCAGCGAGTTGAAGAGAAAATGCGGGTGCAACTGGCTTTGGAGGGCGCGCAGCCGGGCGGCGACGGATTGGGCGTGGGCGGCGGCCGTCCGACGCTCTTCCTCACGCAAGCGTTGCTGGGCAGTCTGCACGGCGAGTAAGGCCGTGATGACGCCGTAGGTCAGCAAGCCAAAGAAGGTCAGGACCCCCACGCCGAAACGCCAGGCCCGCCAGATGCCATCGCCATCCGGATCGAGGAAAGGCATTGCGAGGATCGGGGCGACGAGGGCGGCGTGCAGCGCCACCGCGAAAGGGGCGGCCGCGAGGTAGATGGCGACCGCCCGCATGCTGCTCTTCCAATCGCGCCCCGGCGGGAAGCGATGCACCAGCCAGCCGATGAGCGGCGTCATCAGGCCCCAGCCCCAATAGCGAACCACATACCAGCCGACGAACATCCAGACGGGATACGCCGGCGTGGTGATCTGCGCCCCAGCGGCGAGATAGCCGAAGCGGACCTGCAAACCGTGCAGCACCCCAAGCGCGGTCCAGACCGAGGCGTGGAAGGCCAGGGTGCGAAGGCCGCTCATGCGGACGCATTTTCGCGTGCGCGACGGCGCTGAACAGGATTTTGTGATGAGCTCCGGAAACCGCCCCAAGGACCGTGCTAAAAACCGGGTCGAGTCACGGTGGCGGCGAACGGCATCCGCTCACCTCGGGCGAATCAGTAGTCGAAATGTTGGCTCACTTCACGTCGCCGGATTTCGGATCGAGAGGTCGTTTCCGTAAACGCCCTGCGGAATTTCGAACGCTTGGAAGTTTACCGGAAAAGGCTCAGTGCCGGGGACGATGCGACCTACCCGCACGAGCCTCGCATACTCAGCGTGGAGCCAGCGGTTCCAGTCCTGGGGCGGCAAGGGCGGGGGCGGATTGAGCGGCACGCGCCCTTCCGGCAGATCCAGCAACAGGACGTCCGGGTTCATGCTTCCAGAATCGAGAGCAGCCGGCTTGCTTCGTCGGGCGTCCCATAGCGGGTGCAGAGCGCCCGCAGGTTTTCCCCGGTCAACGACCCGCGGGCGGCGCGCACGAGGGCATCGAGATCGCCGGCGTCCTTGAAGGCGCGGTCCGGCTGGTTGCGCAAGGAGAGCAGTTTCATCGCTATAAAGGTCGCGAGATCCGGCGCGCGCAGGCCTGCCCGCCCGAGATGTCCGGCAATGGCGGACCCCCACATCTTCTCGAAGGTCGCATCGGACACCGTCATCACATCAAGCGGCGGAGCCGAGTCGTCCTGCCCGCGAAAGCGAGCGAACTGGCCAATGGGCTGCGCCGCCGTGTATCCGGCGTTTTGCATGAACCGCCGCAGGTCGGGGAGCGCCGCTTCGCCGATGGCAATATCGATGTCGCGCGTGAAGCGTTGGATGCCGTGCGCCACCAGTCCGCGGCCGCCGATGACCAGAAAACGCAGCCCGCGCAACTCCGCCTCATCGGCAAGCAGATCGAAAAGGGCTTCCATCTTCCAGAGTCTGGTCACCGAGGTGCGGCTACGCAACCCGAGCCTCGTCGGTTGTCGGACGACTAGGGCAATTCTTCGAGATCTTGCAGATCCTTCGCGCGTCCGCTCGCGCGCTTGTTCGCCTTGAGGTCATCGAGTGCGATGAAAGGCACGAGCATGCGCCCCACTTTGACCATTTGTCTGCGCTCGTAGCACGAGGTGAACTCAACACCGGGAATCCGAGTGAAGAGTTCCAGTCGCATGGGCTCCAGACCCATCCGCACAATCTTCTCGCCCGCGGTAATCACGCCAGGCGTGACGGCATCGGGGGGAAAGCCAAATTCCTGCAGCGCAGCAACGACTCGTTCCGCGTTCTCGGGTGACGACTCGACCCACAAGTCGAGATCACCGGTGTAGCGCGGCCGGGAGTGATGGATCACGGCATAGCCCCCGATCACCAGGAAGTGAACCCCATGGCGAAGGCACAATCTCAAGAAGTCGCGGAAGTCTGCCGCCAATTTGATCTTTGCCATAAAAAGGCTCCCGCAGGGCTTCGAGGGCGTTGAGTCGCTCGGCCGGAGTGGCCGCGCGCCAATACGCCCGGGTTTGTTCCTCCGCCTCGGCGAAACTTCCCGCCAGCACCAACGGCCAGTCTGCGCGTCGGCGTGACCGACGTTGCGCGGCTGTCGGGCGAGCGTTTCCGGCCATGCCGTTGTCTATTTCAATCGCGGCTGAAGGGCAAATGAGCGTGTGCCGAAGCCGGACGATTGTGGAGTGCGGCAGCCGAGCGTCCGCGAACCGGAGCGCAGATAGCCGCGCGCCGCGGTGCCTTTTTGGCCAAATCACCGCTTCGTTTTGCTCCGGAGCTCGCGCACATACGCGAGTTCCCGTTTCGCTCGCTCGTCCTTCGGGTCGGTTGCAAGGCACTGCTGATACTTTTCTTCTGCTTCCGCCAGCTTCCCCAACTCCACGAATACGTAACCCAAACCGCGACGGGCGTGCGCGAGATCGGCAGCCTTCGAGTCATCCGACCCGAGGCTGACCCGGCCCTCGGCCGCGGCGAATTGCGCTTGGGCCGCGCTCCAATTTTTCTCGAGCAAGTAAAGCTGGCCCAGTTCGTTGCGGGCCTGGGCGTCCCAGGGCGCCATCTCGACCGCTTTTAAGAGCGCCGGTTTTGCCTCGGCGATTTTGCCCATCTCGATCAAGGCAAATCCTTTCATGTAATGGGCGCCCGCCCACGTCGTCGAACCGAGCACGATGGCGTCTTCGCCTTTTTTGGCCGCTTCCAACAAGATCGCCAACGACTGCGTGGAATTGCTCGCGCAATAGGCCTTTTCCATTCTCTTGCCGTAGAATGCGAGGTAGCTCGCGATGACCTCGTCACAGCGCTTGATCGCGGCGACGGGCTGCTTGGTGTCGATCAGGCTGCGCGCCTGCTGGAGGAGTTCGCGCATCCGCGGGTCTTTTTCTGGATCGCCGGCGTCTTCGGCCTGAACTCGGGGGCCTGCGCCGACAAAGACACTCAAGATTGCCAGAGCGGTTGTAATTGTGCGGAGGGACATCTGGAGTGGGGTTTCGGAACCGAGAATGGACTGCGGCAGTCGCCGGCCGACTGGAATCTGTGCAGTCAGGGAAGGGGAGCGTATGGATGCGATCACGCCGTTGTAGCGCCCGGGAGGATTGGATCACAGCCGAAATCCTGCTGAGGCGAAAGCCAACTCCAGGGCGAATCCACAATCTCAAGAATCCGCGGAAGTCTGCCGCCAACTTGATCTTTGCCATAAAAAGGCTCCCGCAGGGCTTCGAGAGCGTTGAGTCGCTCGGCCGGAGTGGCAGCGCGCCAATACGCCCGGGTTTGTTCCTCCGCCTCGGCAAAACTTCCCGCCAGCACCAACGGCCAGTTTGCGCGTCGGCGGGACCGATGTTGCGCGGCGGTCGGGCGAGCGGTTCCGGCCATGTCGTTGTCTATTGCGATCGCAGCTGAAGGGCAAATGCACGGCAGTTCGAATCCGAGGCGAGTCGGAAGTTCGAACACTCATGGCCGAAAAGGGACATCGCGTCGCGCATCGCGGGAGACAAATATGGAGTGCGCCAGTCCTCTGGCGCTTTCCGCGGTGAGAACGTGTGCCGAGAGAAATACCCATGGCTCGGCAAACGCGTCCGCCGCATCCCGGTGCATTGCGCATCGGCGTTTAGCACTCGGCCAATCCCCGCCAAAGCGTCAGAGAACCGCCGCACTCCATGTCCCGCGGGAGTCCACCCAACCCAATACGGCTGGAAATCGTGGGCGACGTTCGTCCAGCGCCTTATCAAGCCGGAAATGCGCGCTACCGTGCGGCGCGCCATGGCTGTTTCTCTTGCCGCTCGCTCCCTGCTCCTCGCGGTCGTATTTGCCTTTTGGTCACGCCCGGCAATTGCGGCGGAGCCGGCCCGCATGCTCGTCATCGCGAATCCCGAGACGATGGGTCTCAGCTTGTTTCGCGCGCATTGGGATACGCCGATCCCGCTCGCGGAGGAAGGAGCACGGAGCTGGTGGGATGGCGTGACGGATAAAGCGCATGGCGCGTTCGCCGATTGGTCGGTCGCGGGACGCAAGGGCCAGCCCGGGGCGCTGGCCTGTGACGCGCTCAATCGCAGCCTGCTCCTGCGCTTTCCAGACGCCACCGCGCGCATCGCGACCGAACTCCGCGCCGGTCGATCCATCGCAAAAGTCGAGATCGTTCTGCCCTTTCTCGACGAAGAACTCTTTCCGCCGGGCCGACCCGACTGGCCGGGACCGGAAGCGTACAGCTACCGCGCCAACTGGGGCGTGCAGGAACTTTACCTCCAAAGCCGCGCGCGCTGGCACGTCGTCGCATCCGTCCTGCGCCGACCCTGGCGTGCGGATGAGGGCCTCGGTCCCACACTCAACTCCGCCATCAACGGCGCCGTCTCCTGGCAGAAGTTCGGCGCGCAAGACGAAAAGGCCGATCGCTTCCCGCAGGTCTTCGGTCCGGCTGAAGTCTCCGCGGAAGTGCCGGAGGGCCGGCTGGACGTCACCGCCGCGCTGCTCGATCGCGCCTTCGGATCGACCCTGCCGCAACGTCTGCGCAACTTCGCGGATTGCGGAGTGATCGTGCGGAAGTGGGAAACGTATGACCACCGTTACTTTCGCGGAGTCTACGAATGGGCCACAGCCACGGGCGGCCGCGCCATTCTGTTTCGTGCTCCGCGTCTCGAGGTGACCTTCGCCAACGGCGCGGGCGAGCGCGTCGATCCGCTCCCTCCGGCGGCCGACATTTCCGCGCTCGCGGCCCAGGCGCGCACTTCGGATGGGAATCGCGGACGCCTGACCGCCGTCCTGCCTTCGGCGGCAGAGATCGCGCAGCTGGCGACCGAAGCGGAGCGGCGTCCCGCCTGGGCCGACGACGTGCAATGGCAGCGGCTGCAGGAGTTGTTTGCGCTGGAGCGGGGCAGTTCGAGCCAGCTCCCGCGCTGGTGCCAGTTCCTTCCGCCTCATTTGGTCGATGCTGCGCTCCGCAGCGTCCCCCGCACCGCGGACGGATCTCCGGATCGCAGCGCACTCGCGTCCGCCACGTATGGGATCTGGATCGACAAACTCATCGGACGCCAGACACGCGGCTGGGATGGCTTCGAAGCCGCCAACGAGTTCTCGGAGTGGCAACTCGCCCGCGCGATCCTCCCGGAGCCGGCCGTCGAAGCAATCCGACGCTACTGGATCGATTGGCTGATGCCGGACCGCGACACCTGCCCGCGAGACCAGTTGCTGAACCCGGAATGGAAGGATGGAACGCTCGTGCATCCGATGGCGGATCAACTCGCGCGGGCGAAGTCCGGCCCGCCGACATCGGTCAGCGTCGAGGATACCTACTGGCGCACGACCGGGGACTGGCGCGGAAACAAGAGCTTCTTCCGCTCGGGCTTTCTTTTCACGGAATCCACGCAGAACTTCAATACGACGGCGTCGATCAGCGCGGTGGTGTTTGGCCACGCCATCGGATCGGAGCGGGCCATGGCCGATGGCCGGCACGGGGTGCGGGAGTGGCTCCTGAACCATTGGATCTGGAACGATGGGTCCAGCCAGGAGCATCTCGATCATTACTATTTCGGCGTAACGCTGAAGGGGCTGAAAACTCTCGCGAATGGCGCGCCGGATGGCGACACGCGGCTCATGGCCGAAAGCCTGCTCACGAAGGGATTGGAAGAAGCCGTAGGCGCCTGGCATCCGCGTCTGCGCCGCTTCATGGCGCCGAGTTCGCGGACATCGCTCGAGTACCTTCTCGGCAGCCAGGACGGCCTGCAGTACATCATGCATTCGCTCTCCCGGCGGGGTGCGCTCACCGATGTCGACCGCCCGGCGCTGCCGGGAAACATCCCGGTCTTCACGCGGGAAACCAGCGCGGACCTGGCGGCGCGCCTGGCGCTCGCGGCCCCGTGGGCGCCGCCCGAATTGGCCGCGCTGGTCGACGAAAAACCGCTGCCGTGGGAAGCGACCCATCGGTTTCAAAAGAGCTGGCGGCGCGCCTGGCTCGGGCGGCACTACGGGATGGCATCGCTTAGTACCACAGGCGAAGCGCGCATCCAGGCGATGGCACAATGGCAGCGGGAAGACCACGAAACGCGCAGCGCGCTCGATCTCGGCACGCTCGACCAGCGCTTTGGCGTGAACGAAACGCGCTGGGTCAACGATGCCCCCGGCTGGATCCGGACCGCAGGCCATCAAATCGTGGCCCAACGCGGTCAGACCTGGCTCGCGCTCGGTGCCCCCGCGGTGACCAAATCCGGACTTGCGGGCGGCGGGGCCGGAGAAGAAGTGCGCAGCCTGCAACACAGTCTCGGCCTGTTCGATCTCCGCCCGGGCGGTCCCACGTGGGAGCTGTGGGTGAAGGGCCGGCGCGTGGACCGGTTGCCCGTCACGGCGCACGCGGGCGAACCCATCGTGCTGCGCGACGGCGTGACATATTTGGGCATCATCGC
Organism: Chthoniobacterales bacterium; assembly: GCA_038226705.1. Taxonomy (GTDB): domain Bacteria; phylum Verrucomicrobiota; class Verrucomicrobiia; order Chthoniobacterales; family SZAS-18; genus SZAS-18. The sequence continues at coordinate 11,528 of JBBRQH010000015.1, forward strand.
GCTGCCCGATCCCACCACCGGTGACGCCGGGGAAGTGAGCATCGAGGCGGGCCGGCCGCAGGTGACCGCACCCGCCGCAAATCCGCCGATCACGATTACGCCCGCGCTCGTGATCAATTCCTATCTCGTCCGGCGCGACACCCCGCTACCGGGGGAGACCGACTGGCTGGCGCTCGGACGCCGCTTTACCGGATTCGCGGTGCAAATGGCCGACGTGGCGGAAGAGCCCAACTTCGAAAAGTTTCGCGCGCGCTTCGAAAAGAACACCGTCTCGACCAGCTACGATTCCGCGACCGCCCAGGCGCGCGCGACCTTTCGGACCAGCACCGGCGTTCTTGAACTCACGGCGTTGGTCGGAGCCACCTTTCCCGAACCGGGCGCTCCGCCCAAACTCCTCGCGGCCTGCTGGGACGGGCAAAGTATTTTTCCGGCCGACGAGATTCTGCGCGACACACCCACCAGTGTCCTCGGGTGGAACAAGGTGGAAAAGGGCGGAGCCAGCTTGCAGGCGCGGGAGGGAGCGCCGCCCGTGCGGCTATTTCTGCAAACGACGCCGCAGCGCGATCGATTCATCGCCTGGAATCCGCAGGGAACTCCTGCGGCTCTCGTGCTCGCGCTTCCCTCGGGCGCGCGGATTACGTCAGCGGGGCCGCTCGGCATGTGCCGCCTCGAAGCGGAGGCGTCGGGTGGGAGGTTGAAAATCGACCTGGCGTCCGAGACCACGGGTCCGCCGCTGGGGCTGCAACTCGAGGGCTTCGCCGCCAAACCGGACGTCATCCTGAATGGCCGGACCGTGACGCCAAGCGGGGTGACACCCGGAACGTCGGGCTGGATGATTCGGATTCGATAGCTGCCGGGCGGAACGTCAAATCGGCCGCGGTGGTACCGATCTTGCGCCGACCTGCGCAAAGAGATCGCGCGCCCGGGTGGCGTGTGTTTGCTGCGCCGTTTCCCCGATCGGCAGGCGGCGGGCGAGCTCGTGCTGGAGCAAGGCTTCGTCGTAGGGCATCGCAAAACGCCGGGCGGCGGTGATCCCATGGCGCCAGACGCGTTTGGCGGCTTGCTCCCTGCCGCGAAGCCAATGGAGACGGCCGAGATGCAGCGCATAGGCGGGGCGGCCGATCGGATACATCATCCGAAACTGCGCGAGCAGCGCGCAAATGCGGGCGAGGGAATTCGCGAACTCCTTCCGTTCGGCCTCGGTCGCGCCGGTTTCCTCACTGCGGGCCGCGTACAGATTCGCCAAACTGGAAAACGAGCCGAGCAGGTAGTGGGCGATCTGACTCGATTCGGCGATGATGCGCTCTGCCATAGCCGCGGAACGCAGCGCCGCCGCGCGCTCCCCGCGCCGCCAGTAGGACCAGGCCAGGATGCCGTGCCCGTGGGTCTGCGCGGCCCGTGGGAGTTCCGGATGCGCGTCCAAATACGCGTCGAGCTCGCGCCGCAGTTCCGCCTCCTTCCCGGGCTCGTCGGCGGTAATTTGCAGGACATACAAATGCTCGCCCAAGCCCCACTCGAGCCCTTGCGGGGAGCCGTGCCGGCGCGCGATGTCGGTCAGGCGCTGCGAGGTCTCGAGGGCACGCGCGAAATCGCCACGCCGCTGGATCGCATATTGGACCGTGGAAAGACTCTCGTAGAGGCGGCGGCGCTCCCCGATGTCCTCCGCAATGCGGGTGGCATTGCGCAGGTCGCTCTCCGCCTGGTCCCACTCTCCGACCGTCACCCAATAAACGCTGCGGATGAAATCCACGTAGGCGGTGCAGGGCGATTGCTTTACTTTCTCGGCGGTTTCGCGGGCGCGGCGCGCGTGCGCCCGGGCCGGGCCATGCAGCATGAGCAACCCGAATACCACCGCCGAGTTCGCATAGCTGCGCGCGAGCTCGGGACAGGGCCCGACGCGCTCCGCGAGATTGAGCGATTTAAAGGCGGCGTGAATGGTGGGCGCCTTCTCGTTGTTCAAGTATTTGATCTGCGCGATGCGTTCGTAGGCGCGCGCGGCCTCCAGCGTTGGCCCGTGGTCGCCGGCACTGCGCCGGTCGAAGAAAGCGGGCAGCGCGCGATGCGCAATCTGCCGGGCGAATTCCTTCACGCTTGCGGCGATACTCCGTACGGTTCCCTCCGGCAGGGGATGCCCGAGCAGTTTCAAGGCAGCGCGGAAATGCGCGAGACTGCGATCGAAGTCGTCGAGATTGTAGTGGGCTTCGCCGAGCTGCCGATGCCAGCAGGCCTGGCGGAAGGCATCGGCATGGCCGGGCGTGCGGGCGGCGAATTCCAGCGCCTGCTCGAGAAAGCGAATCGCCTCCTCGTTCGCAAAAGTGTGCAGAGCGTCTTCAGCCGATTTCTGCAGGTACTCGAGCGCCTTGGGCGTGTCCTCCGCGCCACTCCAGTGCCGGGCGAGCAGCGGATAGTGCGCCGAAAGCGTTTCGGCCTGGGTTTCCTCATACCAGCGCGCGACCGAGCGGTGCAGCGCGCTGCGCTGCGTCGGCGGCATGAGGTGATACGCCACCTCCTGCGTGATCACATGGCGGAAAATCTGGGTGGGATCCGGTTCGGGCGCGTCCAGCATCGTGAGCTGGCTGCGCACCAGCGCATCGAGATTCAGGGCGGAATCGATGGTCCCACCCTCCATCGGAAAGACGTCCCGCAGCAGCCGGCACGAGAACGTGCGGCCGATGACGCTCGCCACCTTGAGCGTGAGCTGCGCGGGCGGGCTCAGCCGGTCAATGCGACTCGTGATGACCCCCTGCACCGTGTCCGGGAGATTAATCCGGGCCAAGTCCTGGTTCGGGGCAACCCGGCACTCTCCGTCGGTGACCACGATCGCGCCGGAGTCGCGCAGGGCGAGCGCCAGTTCCTCGCTGTAAAAGGGATTGCCCTGGGCGCGCGCGCGGATGGGTGCCGCCACCTCCGGCGAGAGACTGCGGGCGCCGAGCCGGCGGCAGATCAGCTCCAGCGTATCCTCGGCCCCCAGCGGCTCGAGCGTGAGGTGGAGCGTGCCGGCGTCGGCGACAAATTGCGCGTATTCCCGCGGCGGCACTTCGCCCAGCGGACGCGTCACGAGCACGAGGAGAAGCGCGGGCACCCCTTGGGCCACCCGGCGGGCCAGTCCCCACGAAGCCGAGTCCATCCAGTGGCAATCCTCCAGCACGACGAGCCGTGGCTGCTGCTCCGCCGCCTGGCGGAGGAGGTGCACGAGCAGGTCGTTGGTGCTCGTGACGCGCGCCTCCTGCGACATCTGCGCGGTGACTTCGTTGTCCTGGACGACTGACCCGAGCACCACGGCGAGCAAGGGCGCCAGACGCGCGCTTTCCGAATCGAGCCGCGTGGCGCGTCCGATCGTCGACTCCGAGCTGCTGCTCGATTCGCTGCCGAGCAGTTGCCGGAAAACGCCGCGCCACGCGAAATAAGGGGTGGAGCGTTCAATCGCATCGGCGGCCCCGATGAACGGGTTCAAATCAAGGGCGCGCGCGCTCTCGCGGATGCTCCCGACGAAGCACGATTTCCCTATGCCGGCTTCACCCTCGATGATCGCGATCCCGCCCGTGCTGGCGTCCGCCAGCGCTTCGAGGCGTTCGTCAAAGCGCTGCTGTTCCGCGAGGCGGCCGATCATCGCGCGGGGTCCACCGGAGACCGTCGTGCCTGCGCGTCCTTCGACTAGCGGCCGGAAGACGGCGAGCGGCACCGCCTTCCCCTTCACTGAGATGGGCTCCAGCGTTTCGAAGATGATGCGGTTTTTCGCCCGCGCGTGCGTCGCCGCGTCGCACAGGATGCCGCCGTGCGCGGCCTGCATGAGCCGCGCCGAGAGATTCACGCGGTCGCCGATGATCGTGTACTCGCAGCGATGTGCGCTGCCGATCGTTCCGCAGAAAACGCGTCCGCTGGTGATGCCGATGGAGCCGCGCCAGCCGAAGGCATCCAGGCGGGTGCGCAGCTCGAGCGCCGCGCGGACGCCACGCGTGGGATCGTCCTCGTGCGCGAGGGGCGGGAGACCGAGTGCCGCCACCAGCGTCACGCCTTTCTCGTCGATGCTCAGCTTGTTCACGCTGCCTTCGTAGCGGTAGAGACCTTCCTGCAGCGAACGCATGGCCTGCTGCATGGTGTCGACCGGCGTGTCGGCCTGGAGATCCGGCAGGTTGACGAACAAAACGGTGAGCGGGCGCATCTCGCCGAGCCAGGCGCTTTGGCGCGCGGAAAGCCGCCGGTGAATCGCCGCCGGAATGTAGGCAAGGAGCAGGGGCGCGATCTCATCCGTGGGCGTGAGCGGGGGAAGTGGCCGCGGCGTTTCCTCCCCGGTCGCCCGGTTCAAGCGGGCCGTGCCACCCGCGAGTTCCGCGCCTTCGAAATGACTGCGCAACAGGCGCCACGCGCCTTCACCCGCGAGCACTTGGTCCGGCGCTCCAGAGGAGGCGGCGCGCGTCGCTTCGTTCAACGCCGGACCGTAAATGACGAATTCCCAGCGCTCGAAGACTCCTCCAATGGTCGCGGCATCCGCGAGACCCGCCCCGAGGCCGAGGCGCAACGACAACGTCTCTCCGCTGTCCAGGGTGAAACCCCGGAGAGCGTCCCGCGCTTGCAACGCACATTGCGCCGCCGCGCGAATCTGGCCGACCAGCGCGGAGTCGTCGTCGGCTCGCCAGACCGCCAGCAGCGCATCGCCGGCAAACTTGGCCACATCGCCGCCGTGCGCGTGGATGATCTCGATCAGGCGGCTGAAATACGTGTTCAGGATGCGGGTGAGTTCCTCCACGCCGCGCGCGCCCTGTTCGCCGAGGCGCTCGCTCAGTCGGGTGAAACCGGAAATGTCCGCGAAAAGAACGGCCGCCGGAAAGCGCGCGTGGAGCGGCGCCGCCAGCGGCCGCGGCGATTGCAGCGTTTGGGCAAGCACGGACGCCGGTACGAAGCGGGCCAGCTCGTGAGAATCGGCGTGGGTCTGGATCACTCGGGCGCGGGAAACGCGTATTGTGGAGTTGGGTCGCGGGTCTGTCGATGGCGGGCTGTCATCCTCGAGGCGCGCGGCACTTCCCGATTGTTCTTGTTGTCATCCTGGCCGCGAAATCCAAATGCCGCCTGCGCTGATCTTTCGCTGGCACCGATTGCACTCATTCCGCGTTTCGCTCGCCGCGAAAAACGGTTGACGCGGCGGAGAAATTTTCTTCCTCTCCCTTCGGCGCAGGGCTGCGCATCCGCTCGGGAGCGGATGAGGGCTCGACCGCCCCGGAATCCGCCCATCCCTTCCCACTCTTAGCGCCCCCCAGATCATGTCCGCCCCCACGGCCGTCGCACCCCCGTCTGCTCGTCCCACCGCTGCACCGGGCCGCCCATCCTCCAACCGCGCGGGCAAGCTGGCCTACCGCGCCTTCGAAGGGCTCATCGTCATCGTGGCGCTGCTGGCCCTCTGGGAAACCGCGAGCCGGCTGGGCTGGGTCAAGGTGCAGATTCTGCCGCCGCCCTCGGCGGTCTTCCGCAAGTTCGTGGAATGTGTCGGGCCCTTCGAGCCCTCCGAAGGCCCGAAACTCGGCTTCGTGGATTGGGCGCGCGCGCTGAAATTGCGTCCCTTCGATCCAGCCAAGGAGAACTATTTTCAGTTCATTTTTTCCGGTGAGCTCATCCACGATGCCATCTCGTCGCTCGGCCGCGTCCTCGTCGGTTTCCTGATCGGCGCCGTGCCCGGCCTGGTGCTGGGGCTCGCCATGGGCGCGAGCGAATTCATTTATCGCCTGATGAATCCGCTCGTGCAGATCCTGCGCCCGATTCCGCCCATCGCCTACATCCCCCTTTCCATTCTTTGGTTCGGCCTGGGCAATCCGCCCGCCTACTTCCTCATTGCGCTGGGCGCCTTCTTTCCCGTCCTCATCAACACCATCGCCGGGGTGCGCAATGTGGATGGCATCTTCATCCGCGCGGCGCGAAATCTCGGCGCCAACCAGCTCACCATGTTCTGGCGCGTCATTATTCCGGCCGCCATGCCCTACATTCTCACGGGGGTGAAGATCGGGATCGGCGTCGCCTTCATCGTCGTGATCGTGGCCGAGATGATTGCCGTGAACAACGGCCTCGGCTACCGCATCACCGAGGCGCGCGAGTTTTTCTGGAGCGATAAGATCATCGTCGGCATGGCCTCGATCGGCATGCTCGGCTTGATCATCGATCTGCTCATCTCCCGGCTGAACAATCACCTCCTGCGCTGGCATCGCGGAATGGAAAGCAACTGAGCCCTGCGCCGCGATTCCCCTTTTCCTCTCCATGAGCGATTCCGCCCCTCCGCAAATCCACATCGCCGGCGTCCAGAAGGTTTACCGCACGCAGTTCGGTGAGGTCCACGCGCTGAAAGACATCGACCTCGATATCTATGCCGGTGAATTCGTGAGCTTTCTCGGCCCTTCCGGCTGCGGGAAGAGCACCCTCCTCAATGCCATCGGCGGCTTCTCCCTGCCGACCTCCGGCACGCTGCAGGTTTCCGGTAAACAGGTCGTCGCGCCCGGGCCCGATCGCGGCATGGTCTTCCAGGAATACGCGCTTTTTCCGTGGATGACGGTGGGCGAAAACATCCGCTTCGGCATGGAGATTCAGGGCAAGTCGAAGGAGCACATCGCGGAGACCACCGAGAAGCTGCTCAAGACTTTGCAGCTCAAGGATTTTCGCGAGCGGTTTCCGAAGGAACTCAGCGGCGGCATGCGCCAGCGGGTCGCGATCGCGCGCGTGCTGGCGCTCGATCCGCCCATCATGTTGATGGACGAACCCTTCGGAGCGCTCGACGCGCTCACGCGCCGCACCTTGCAGGACGAACTCATCCGCATCTGGGGCGAATTCAAAAAGACGATTTGTTTCGTCACGCACGGGATCGAGGAATCGATCTATCTCTCCGACCGCGTCGTCGTCATGACGTATCGGCCGGGCACCGTGAAGGCCGTGGTCTCGATCGATCTGCCGCGGCCGCGCCATACGACCTCGCCCGAGTTCAACGACCTCAAGAACCAGCTCGGCCAGATGGTCATGGAGGAGCAAAATCGCCACGCCCAGGCGGAACTGAGCGGCACGACTGCGGACTGAGTCGAGGCCCCCGGGAGAACGGGCGTGGCCTTTCGACCTGTAGTCCGTTGGCCGCATCCTCTCCGGTCGGCGGCAGGCCCTCGGCTTCCACTTCGCCCTCGCGTGATCACTGACGCACTTTACTCTGGTAGAGAAGAGACACGCCTTTTCGAGGGCGGAGGATGCAGCAACAGGCGTTCCGGCCGGCGGGATGGGCTGCGCTGCCGCTGGAGCCAGATATTTTACGCGACCTGCGCATTTGAAAACGCTTTGATATGCGCGCTTCTGCGCCGCACCGGACTCGTCGACTTCCCCATCATGTCTGCCACCCACTCCCCGCCAGCGGGGCATGCGCTCGATCTCGTGGCCTGGAGTGGCGGTCGCGAGGAAGGCGAAGTCAGTGCGGCTTTGGGGTTCGTGCCGACTGATCCCTTCGTTCGGATCGTCGCTCCGCCGGTCTTTCTTTCGTTCGACGAAATGATGAAGTTCGCGAGCGATCAGCGGGACGGGGAGTGGATTCACGCCATTCGCGAGGAAACCGGGGTCGCATTCAACGAGCGTCTGCGCGAGTTCGCCGCCCGGCTGGCCACGCGGAAGGAGGCGATCGTCAATCTCCTCGCCGCCGGGGCGTATGCCGAGTGCCGCCTGGCCGTGCCTTTCGACGTCGGGGCGGATCGACTCGATCTCGCGGCGCTGGCCACTATTGCGGCCGTGCCGCTGCCTTTCGAAGCGGCGATCGGCGGCGCGAATGCGCCGCCGGCCGATGAATTCATTGGCGCGCGTGTGGTTTTCGAGGGCTTCAGCCTGGCCGCCGAGGTGGCGGCGGCGCTTTTCAAGACTGCTCCTTCCGCCTGTGAGGGCGGATTCCGTTCCCAGCTCTCCTTCGATTTCGCGCCTCCCCCCGGGGGCGGCGTAAGGGCGGCGCTGGATAAGGCGCTGCTCTTTGCGCTCACGGATGAAAGGCAGGCCGTCGCCACTCTCCAGGCAGCGAGCGGATTCGCCTGCCTCTCCCTCTCGATCGCCGAGGACGAGGATCTGGCAAACTGGCTGCCTTTCCGCCTGCGTACGGCGCTGCAGGCCGGCCTGGCCATCACGCTGCGCAACGCCGCCATGCGCATTGCCCAGGCGCAGGCCATCTGGATCGACCCGCAGCAGCACGATCATCTCACGCGCGAGTTTCGTTTCGCCAGCGATGAGCGCCGCGTCTGGCTCGATGCCCATCGCTTTGCCGTGGTCTGGGAGCGCGACGAGCGCATTCCCCACGGCACCGGGAGAAGCGGACGGGGCCGGTTCGATCTGTGGAGCGATTCGCCCCCGGACGCATGGGCCCTGATCGATGAGGAGATCGGATTGCGTTGCGCTTACCTGGGTGAAGGAAGGGTTTTGGTCCGCTGCGGCGGGCGCGAAGTCGAGATCGGTCTCCGCGAGGAGGAGATGAATGTACGCGGCGTGCGTTTCACGCTCGGCACGGAGAAGATGCAGATCGAATTGCCCGCGACGGGCGCGTTTTCGGTCGAAGCATTCGACGTCGACGCGTTCGACGCCGCGTTTTCGGAGGAGGCGATCGAGCAGGGAGAAATTGCCGCCACGGTCCCTTTCACCGCGTCGGCGTAGGGCGGGTGGCGGAGAAGGAGACGTGCGCGTTTGCCCCCGTACGGTTCGCAAAATCACGCCAGGCCCAGCTCAGCTATGAAAGCAAAATGGATCTGGGCGGGCGTCTTCGGGCTGGCCGGCTCCGCCGCAATTTATCTGGCGATCGTGACGCGGTCGGTCACGGGAAGCGAGGGTTGGTTTTTCGCGGTCTTCGCCAGCCTGCTTTTCACGCTGGCCGCCGGCGCGGTGGCCCCGAAAAGAGAGCCGGCAGCCGTGCCGACCAAGTTCGTTTCCCATTGCTTCCTGGTGGTCGCGATTCTGGTCACCGTGGTGTTGCTCATTGTCGCCGTGGTTCTACCCTTGATTCTCGGGAAGAGGTAAGGCGGGTCAGCCCACGCCTTTTGCCGAAACGTTCGCTCCGAAACCCTGACTCTATCGCCTAACCCTGAGAGTTGCTTTGCCGCGAAGCGGGCAAGCAACGCTTATTGAACGAGCTCTGGGCCGCCATTTCGCTTGCTTGCCAACAGCTTCGCGCTCTCTCAGTATAACGAGTAGGCGCCAAGATGAATACACATTCCGAAAATGAAAGTTGGGTTGCAAACCTGGTAGACGGGATTCTTGAGAAGAGAGCCTTGGGTGACGCCGCAGTTCTCAGCGACTGGGAGCGTCTTTTTTACTGTTTGTGGGTTACTGACTACATGCTGCGAAATGCGGGCGACTTCGCCAATGCCGTTGTCATGTATCCCAAGTTTCAGACCGATGCTCAGCAGCTTGCCGAGCGTTTGTCCCTTACGAAAACATTCGAAGCATTTTCTCTTCCGGCGGTTGAACTTCAGCATCAATATTTCGACCGCTTTGAGGCTATGTGCGAAGAAATCAAGCTTGCTGAGCCGCCAATTCCCCCGATTGGCGAGCGCGCCTAACATTGGGAGTTGCTTTGCCGCGAGGCGGCAAGCAACTGAGGTTGAAAAAGCCCTGCTGCCGCCCTTTCGGTTGTTGCCAATAGCTTCGCCGTCGCTCAGCGTGAGTCGTTAGCCAGCATGAGTGCGTTCGCCATCATCGTGTTTGTCGCCCTGTTGGGTATCGGCGCTTGGTTTCTCTACAGCGCGCGAGACCTCGTCCGTCTCGGTCTGTCCAACTACAAGTGGAAGAAGACCGAAGGCACGATCGTTGATTTCCGTGACGATTCGTTCTCTATCGATGGAATTGATCTGTCGAGCACGGGGGTCAGTCCTGTTGGGTATAAGGAGACAGTTCACGAATACGTCTATGAGGTCACTGGCCAGATGTATCAGTGCAGCACGTATTGTTTTGGCGGTTCGGCAGACAGAGCCGAAGCGGCTTACCTCATCGGCACAAAAGTGCTGGTGTATTACGATCCGATGCATCCAGAGGTAGCCGTGCTTCGGCGCGGACTTCAGTTCGGTGCGGTCTTTGGTCTTGTGCCCATCGGTGTCGCGTTATTCTGGCTTTTCCTCTCACTCGGGGATTAGTATGACGACGATGAAAAGCTCCCACCGCTCGCTCGCTCTCGCGGTGAGGTGCTCGAAATCCGCGCCCGGATCCTTCTGACGGCGATGGCGAGAGCAAGGCACTTGATTCTGTGACTTCACCATTTTAGGCGGCCCATGCCAAGATCACAGCGCCAGCACGTACGACCCATCCGGCTGCTCCTCTGCCCGCTGCAGTTCCTTCGCGGTCACCCAGCGCATGTTGAGGGCGAGAATCATCAGGCGTTCGCCGGGATGCTTGGGGTCAGTGATTCTCTCGAATTCCCCCACGTACTCCCGGCCGCGTTCCTTCAGCAGGACTCGCTTTCCGTGGACCTGGGCGAAGGTGAGGCGCATTCGGTACAATCGCCGTTTTGCCACTGGCGTGCACCGCGATACATTTGCCGCTTACCGAGCAAAAACGCGGGGCACACTTTGAGGCACACTTTCAAGGATTTCACGCGCGGATGCTCATCAACACCAGTCCCCGTAGTTCAACGGATAGAATAGAGGTTTCCTAAACCTTTGATGTGGGTTCGATTCCCGCCGGGGACAATTCTCCGCCGCCCAGGCTGGCCCGGGCGCTCCTCGACTCGTCTCCATGTCCGCCGCCGCTCCTTCCCGCCATTTCGCGAGTGACAACAACGCGGGGATCATTCCGGAAGCCTGGGCTGCGCTCGTGGAAGCGAACGACGGCAACCACTCCAGCGCTTACGGCGACGACGCGTGGACGGCGCGGGCCGAAGCGGAGATGCGCCGCGTCTTCGAGCACGAGGAGCTCGAGGTCTTTTTTGTTTTCAACGGCACGGCTTCCAATTCCCTGGCCCTCGCGTCGCTCTGCGATTCGATGCACGCCGTCGTCTGTCACGAGAGCAGCCACATCATGACGGACGAATGCGGGGCGCCGGGCTTTTTTCGGCACGGCCTCACACTGGTGCCGGTCGCGGGGGAGAACGGCAAGATTTCGCCGACCGCCGTGCGCGCGGCGGTGGCCGCCCGGAACTCGGTGCATACCGCCGAGGTGCGGGCGCTCAGCCTCACGCAATGCACGGAGCTTGGCACGGTCTACCAGGCCGGGGAATTGGCGGCGCTCCGCGAGACGGCCAGCGCGTTGAACCTGCGTCTGCACATGGACGGCGCGCGCTTCGCGAATGCGGTCGCGGCGCTCGGCGTCTCGCCGGCCGAGGCGAGCTGGCGCGCCGGGGTCGAGGTGTTGAGTTTCGGTGCGACCAAGAACGGTCTCGCCGCCGGGGAGGCGGTGGTCTTTTTCGACCCGGCGGTGGCCGCGAATTTCAAGCGGCGCAAGAAACAGGCGGGGCAGCTCGCCTCCAAGATGCGCTTCGTGGCCGCGCCGTGGGTGGGCTTTCTGCGCGATGACGCCTGGCTGCGCCACGCGCGCCACGCCAACGCCATGGCGGCGCGGCTCGAGCAGGCGATTGGCGCCCTGCCCGGCGTACGCATTCCGTATCCCCGGGAGGCGAATGCGGTCTTCGTCCATCTCCCGCGCCCGGCCGTCGAGGCGCTCTGGAAGATCGGCTGGCGTTTCTACGACGACGTCGATCCGCGCGGCGCGGTGCGGCTTATGTGCGCCTGGGACACGCGCGCCGGGGATGTCGACGCCTTTGTCGCCGATCTCGGAAAGTTGCTGGGGTCTGAAACGGGGCATCTGACAGGACAGAGGGAATAGACAGAACCAGGGGGAAGAAGGAGTCAGAGGCGGCTTGGGAGCTGGAGGCTCTCCAGAAATTTGCCGGTGCGCGTCCGCCAACGGGAAATCAAAAAACGCAATTCGCCCCGGAGCGGCGGTGGAACCGGAGATTCCAAACGCCTGGCGCGGCGGTGAAAACGCGCGCGCCATTCGTCTGCGATCGCACGCGTTCGACGTCGAGGGACCGTAATGTCGCGATACCGCCTTCCGCTCGCCCCTCCGGGGCGAGTTACGTTTGCGGATTTTCCGGTGGCTGACGCGCACCGGCTAATTTCTGCGGAGCCTCCGGCACCGAAGAGGCCACGGTCGATTCGCCAAAGTGCCCGCCGCTTGTCAACCGCGCGCGTCCTCTCCGCCCTCTTCGGTCAGTTAGTCCTGTCCGTCCCGTCTTGCCGCCTCAATGCAATAATCGAAAATCCGCCGGCAGGGAGATCTTCAGCGGCATCTCGTCGGGATCGCGGCTGCGATTCGCCAGGCCGCCGGAGCCCAGCGTGCTCTCCGCCACGGCGATCTTCGCGGGCGGTGCCTCGATGCCGGGTGCCCCTTTCGCTTTCAAGGACTCGTTCGCGGCGGGCACGTCCTTCTCGAGGATGGCGGCAAATTCTTTCCCCACCTCTTCGAGTTCGCGCCGCAGGGCGTCGATGTAGGCAAGTTGATACGTGGCCGGCTTCCCTTCGGAACTCAGCAGCGCGCCATAGAGCTGATCGGTATGCTCGCGCAACCGCTCCTCGCCCGTGATCGCGCCGCCCTCGGTGGTGGCGACGATCTGCTTGCGTACGGCGTCGATCTTTCCATCCAGCTTCTCCAGGGTGCCACGGAGGGGATCGCCCGCGGGCAGCGCCTTGACCTGTTTCTCCACGCCTTCGCGCAGAAAGAGAATACGATCCATTAAGGCACTCTCCGCGCCGAAAAGCGCGTGGACCCGCATGGCGGCGTCATATTGCGCCTTGCGCTCGACCGGACTGAATTTCGCGCGCCGGTCCGATTGCACGATGAGCTTGGTTTCCACCGGTTTCCCGCCCTTCGTCAGGCGGACGCTGTACGCACCCGGCAGGAGCCGCGGCCCGCGAATGCCGGCTCCGGCAATCTGCACCGCCGGGGGAACCCGGGGCGGCTTCTCGCGCATGCTCCAGTAAACGCGGTTGAGCCCGGGACGTTTGCTGGCGGGGATCTCGTCCACCACGCGCCCCGTGGCATCGAGCACCTCGATTTTCATCTTTCCGAAGAGATGGCGGGAGCGCTGGAAATAGGTGATGACGGCGGAATCGGGCGGATTGTCGCCGATGAAGACCGCGTCGCCCGGCGCCCAGCCGCCGTTTGCCTCGATGCGCTGCTGCACGGGCCGGGCCGAAACGAAGCTGGCGGTCTGCGCGAGGAGATCCGGCGCGAGCGCCCGCCAGGGCGTGATGTCGTCGATGATCCAGATGCCACGGCCATGGGTGCCGAGCACGAGATCGTTCTCCCGTGGTTGCACGGCGAGGTCGCGCACCGCCACGGCCGGGAAGCGGCCGCCCTTGAACTGCGCCCACGCCTTGCCGCCATCGATGGAGACGAAAAGGCCGAGCTCCGTGCCGAGGAAAAGCAGGTCCGGCTTCACCAGATCCTCCTTGATGACGTGCGCGTAGCCCCGTACCCCCTTGGGATCCTTCGCGGTCAGCAGCGGGGTCCAGGTTTTGCCGTAGTCGGTGGTCTTGAAAACGTATGGCGCCATGTCGCCGAAGCTGTGGCGGTCGAAGGCGACGAGCGCCGCACCGGCGTCGAAGTTGCTCGCCTGCACCCAGCTCACCCAGGAATTCTTCGGGAGATCGGGAACATTCGCGACGACGTTCGTCCACGTCTTCGCGCCGTCGCGCGTGAGCTGAAGATTGCCGTCATCGGTGCCCACCCACAGCACCAGCTTGTCCTTGGGCGACTCGCTGATGGAGTAAATCGTCGTGTGCATTTCCGCGGCCGAATTGTCGACCGTGATGCCACCCGACTGTTCCTGCTTCTGTTTCTCCGGATCGTTCGTGGTGAGGTCCGGCGAGATGCGGTCCCAGGTCTGCCCGTGATCGCGCGTGCGGAAGAGAAACTGCGCGCCGATGTAGATGGTTCCCTTTTCGTTCGGCGAGAGCGCGATCGGCGTGTTCCAGTTGAAGCGGAACTTTTCCTTGTAGTTGGGCTTCGGCTGAATGTCGCGCACCTCATGGGTGTCGCGATGTACCCTCCCGATGAAGCCCCCCTGCGCCTCGGCGTAGAGGTAATTGGGGTCCGCCGGATCGGCGAACATATAGAACCCGTCGCCGCCGTACATGTTTTCCCATTGCGAATTCCCGATGCCGCCCGGGTAGGCGGATTGTCCGACCCAGGAGCTGTTGTCCTGCAGGCCGCCATAGACGCGGTAGGGATCCGCGTCGTCCACGCTTACGTGGTAAAACTGCGCGACGGGGAGATTGCCGGCTTTCCACCATTTGCTGCCCCCGTTGTAAGAGTACCACATGCCGCCGTCGTCACCCGCGATCACCGTCTGCGGATTGGTGGGATCGATCCAGAGATCGTGCACATCCCCGTGCATCCCCTGGAAACCGCCGACTACGGAAAAACTCTTGCCGGCATCCTCGCTCAGGATCAGCGCGCCATCGGTCTTGAAGACGCGATCCGGATTCTTCGGGTCCACGATCATGTTCGCAAAGTAGAAGGGTCGCCAGACCATCCAGTTGCTTTTGTCCCGCGCTTCCCAGGTCGCGCCGCCATCGTCCGAGACGAAGAGCGCGCTGTTCACGCCCTCCACGAAAGCATAGACGCGTTTCGCATTCGAAGGCGCGATGGCCACCGCCATCCGGCCATACGGCTTTTTCGGGAAACCTTTGTTCGCCTCGGCCGTGATCTCCGTCCAGGTCGCGCCGCCATCGGCGGAGCGGAAGAGCCCGCTGCCCGAGGGAGCGGTGGGGCCTTCGCCGCCCGAACGGAACGTCCAACCCTTGCGCCGGAAGTCCCACATTCCGGCAAAAATGATGTCGGGGTTGGCCGGATCGAGCGCGAGGGTCGATCCGCCCGTGGAGGCGTTCGCGCCCTTGAGGATCAGGTTCCACGTCTTGCCGCCATCCTTCGTCTGGTAAATGCCGCGTTCCGCCGAATCGCTCCAAAGCCGGCCCGGTACGGCCGCATAAACGGTGTTGCTGCTCTTCGGGTGCACCACGATCTGCGCGATGCGTTCCGACTCCGGCAGACCCATGAATTTCCAGGTTTCGCCGCTGTCGTTCGAGCGATAAATCCCGTCCCCGATCGACACGCTGTTGCGCGTCCAGGCTTCGCCCGTGCCCACCCAGACGATCTTTGAATCCGAGGGATCGAGCGCCACCGCGCCGATGGATTGCGCCGGCATGTCGTCGAAGACCGGCTTGTAGCGCGTGCCGCCATCCTCGGATTTCCAGACGCCGCCGCTCGCCGCGCCGACGAAGAGCGTGATCTTGCCCGAGGGTTCTTTGCAGGCGGCGAGGGCCGAGATGCGCCCGCTCATGGCGGCCGATCCGATATTGCGGGCGCCGAGGCCGGAGATGCTGGCGGAGGAAAACACCGGCGCCGGTGCGTCGGCGCCGGCGGCAATGCCGGCGAGCAGAAGTGCGCCGGAGAGAAGGAAGGGGAAGACGCGCATGGGATGAGGTCGGAATTATTTCGAGGCGGGGGCAGGAAAGCGGAAGGCCGTCGGGTCAGGATCCACGTTGGCTTCGCCCTTCGTCAGGATGATTTTTTGTTTGTCGGTCGAGCCCTTGCGGCCGGCCTCGATCGCAAAGGGAACGAAAACGCCGCCCACTTTTTCGTAGTCGCCCAGATCGGTCTCGACCTCGACCTGCGCGCCGCGCTCGATGCGCTGGCTGACCACCCGGATCTCGAGGAAAAACTCGGGGTCGAGATACACGTAAGCGATGTCGCCGTTCTTGCGGGTGACTTTAATTTTGTAGGCGGGCGTCCCGTCGACGTCTTCCTTGCCCAGATACTCGACCGTGTTGCCTTTCGCCTGCCAATCGACCAGGGGCCCGGCGAGATCGGCGTCCTCAATCATGGATTTGGCGTCGTCGGCGGACATCTTTTCCGGATCCTTGCGTCCGTTGAACGGCGCGATTTGCCAGCCCTGGGTGCCGTCAAAGGCTTGCACCATCGTGAGACCCTGGAGGGAAGCTTCGGTCCGCACGGCGCCCTCGCGCGTGATGGTCCGGTTGTAGCCGAGTTCGAGCTGGCCCTGGTTGACGAGCAGTTTTCCGGTTACGCGGATTGATTTCAGGGCCTGTAACGCCTCCGTCCCGCCGCGGGCGGCGACGTTTTTCTCGAGCAGTTCGCCGACGGTGAATTCGCGGGGTTCCTGGGCGGGGAGGGGACCCGCGAGGAGGGTGCAGGCGACGAGAAGAAGAGCGGAGCGGTGATTCATGGGACGGGGCGATGGGATCGCCGCCTCCCATACAGCCGATTCTGCCGGGAAACGCGACCTCCGATCTTGCGGATTTTCCGCCGCACTCGCGGGGCTGTCTCGCAGTCATCCGTCCATATGACGGTGAGCAGGCCGGAAGGGCCGGCCCATCAGTCGCGCGCTTGCACAGTCAATTCCGCCTCAGCGCGCAACCAATGCTCGAGATCCCGTCCCGGCGGGTATCCTTCGCGGGCAAAAATGCTCCACGCGCGCGCGGCGATCTCATCGTGAGAGGGTGGAGCCCCCGGCGTTCGCAGGGGTTCAAGAAAGTGAGTGTCCCCAGCGCCAAGATCCGTTTCGGGTGGCGCAGGCAAAGGCGCCTCCGCCAGCGCGGCACCGCCAAATCCTCCCACGAAGGCACCGACCGCCGCCCCAATCGCGCCCCCGAGCGGACCCGCGATAGAAAGTCCGATCGCGGCGCCGACCACGCCTCCGCCTGCGACGCCCGCGCCGGTCGTCAGGGCGTCGGCGCCGGTCTGATCGGTGGCGGCTTGCTCCTGGGTTCCTTTTCCCGCGGTGGGAATGGGCGGCACGGAGGAGATGTTTTCAGTGCTCATGGCGAAGTAATGACAAGGGCGTTCTTCCCGTCGTTCGAATTGGCGCTCCCAGTTGGATGTGTTTTTTGGCCAACTCACCGGTTGGCGCTGGCGATCGATTCCGGCAGCAAGCTGCGCGCAGTCGAAGGCCTTCAGATCGCCGGGCCGGGTTTGTCTTTAAGTCGTATGGGCGCCAACTCGCTTTGGCTTTGGCAGGCCTTCATGGGAGGTACGCCGTGGACTGCGCCGCAGTCCCGCGCTGCGCGCTCTGCGGGACCGCCGTCTCCCGCGCAGCTTGCTGCGCCTCCGATGCCGCAAGGCACTATGATCTCCGGGAGCGCGGCCCGATTCCTCTCACCCGGCAGCAAGCTGCCTGGCCGACCGCGGCAGCAAGCTGCTCGCAGTCTAATCCCAAAAAAAGCCTCGGTCCCGCCCCGCTCGAGCGCAGGGCGGGGCTGGGAGCACTTCCCACCCAACCCGCTGCCACTTTGCGCGCAGGGGACGCGGCGCCCAGGCTGAACCGGTCGTATCGGCTGCACTATTGGCGAGCCTCCCGACATGCTCTCCGCCGATTCCAGCAGTAGATCGTGACTCCTCTAGGCAGCTATACGCTTTACGCGGAGCGCCTCGGGAATGCGGCCAACCTTGTCTCTCGAATTGACGTCACGGGGCGCTTGTGACACGCTGTGTCACATGAAGACGATCACGATTCGTGAACTGCACGCCAAGACCGGAGAATGGGTGCGGCTCGCGGCGCATTTTGGAGAACTTGGCGTCACGGATCGCGGACGAACGGTGGCAAAGATTGTCCCCGACGAAGATAGCCGGGAGATCCCCTATTTCGCCCGGCGTCTGTCCAGCCCTGCCTTCCAGAAAATGCTGAAATCTGGCAAGCTGCTTGGCGGCACCGATAGCACCGAATCCATCTCCACAGATCGTGGCGGCCGGTGATCTACTTCGACACCAGCTACGTCGTCCGACTCTACATCAACGATCCGGGCTTTGCAGCCGTGCGCCAACTCGCGACCACCGCGCCAGTCGCGTGCTGCGTTCTTGGCCGCGCCGAGGCGAGCGCAGCCTTGCACCGCAAATTGCGCGAAGGAAGTCTGACTGCGGCGCAGTTTCGCGTGGTAACGGCGGAGTTCGAGAAGGAATGCGCCGCCGGGGCATTCCGGTGGTTGCCACTCTCGGAGGCGGTTGTGCAGAGGGTCGAGCGCAGGTTCGCGAAGCTCGCCGCCAACGTCTTTCTCCGCGCGGCCGACGCCCTGCACCTCGCCTGCGCCGCCGAGAACGGCTTCCCCGACGTCTATTCCAACGATGCGCACTTGCTCACGGCCGCGTCCCACTTTGGGTTGCACGGCTTGAACGTCATTTGAGGCGTCCCCTTACGCGTCGCGGTGTTTAAGGCGCACGCTCCGCAGCACGCGACCGGCACGCGACCAAACGTCGAACCGAGGTGAATTCGTCTGCTTTGGCAGACTGACGGGCTGACAACCGACATTTTCCGTTTCGTCGACATCGCTGCCAGTGACGGGGATTCGCGTTGTGCAGACATTCCCGGCATGAAGCGCGGAGGAACGCCAGGAATCGGATGATGCGAGCGATCTCAGCGCCGAATTCAGCGCGAAAGGCTTTGCGATTTCCGACTCCCGCCGCAGCGTCCGTCGCGCACTTTTCTCCCCGGCCTTCCCGATGAAAGCTTTTCTTCGACTGCTGGCGCTCGTCGCCTCCGCGGGCGCGCTCACGGCGGCCGACTCCGGCTTCGCCGTTGCCTCGACCCGGCGGATTCCCGTGGGCAAAGGGCCACGTTCCATCGTGATTTGCGATGTGAATGGCGATGGTAAGCCCGACCTCCTCGTGGCCAACGGCGAAGGCTCCACACTGACCGTCCTGCTCGACGACGGCGCGGGGCGTTTTGTCGAGGCGAAAGGCTCGCCTTTTCCCGCCGGCAATGGGCCGAACGATTTGGGTGTCGGTGATTTCAACCGGGACGGGAAACTCGACGTCGTCATCGCCAACCACGACCGGAAATTTCTCACCGTCCTGCTTGGCGATGGGCGGGGGGGCTTTGTGGCTGCCGCCGGCTCGCCGGTTTCGGTTACGTCCCGGCCGCACGTGCACGGCGTCGCGACCGGCGATTTCAATGGGGACGGAAACCTCGATCTCGTGACGGAGAGTTGGGGCGAGCAAAAGGTCACGGTCATTTTTGGCGATGGGCGAGGCGGCTTCACGAGCCCCGGGGTGCAATTCCCGGTGGGTCACATGCCCTACCAGCGAGTGCGCGCCGCGGACGTAAACGGCGACGGCTGTGCCGACATCGTCACCACGAATTTCGCGGAGGGTACGGTCACGGTGTTGCTCGGGGACAAGCGCGGCGGTTTTCACCCGGCGTCCGGTTCGCCTTTTGCGTGCGGGAAGTCTCCGTTTGGAGTCGCGATTGGCGACGTCAATGGGGACGGAAAACCGGACCTCGTGATCGGCAACTGGTCCGGCCAGCCCAGTCAATCGGAGAACGACGGCGTGAACGTTTTGCTCGGCGACGGCCGCGGCGGCTTTACGCCGATGCGCGGCTCCCCGTTCACCGCGGGGAGCGCCCCGTCGACGCTTGCGCTCGGGGATGTGAATGGCGACGGCGTGACCGACGTCGTCGTCGCAAACTATACCGGCGACAACGTGACCGTCTTCCTCGCGGGTGAGGGCACCCTGCGGCGCGCTGCCACTCTGCCCTGCGGGCATCGGCCGGATGGAGTGGCCGTGGGCGACCTGAATGGCGACGGCAAGGCCGACATCGTCGTGGCAAACTCGGAAGATAACGACATCACCATTTTCTTGAGCCGCTAGGCTGTGGAAACCTCAGAGTCGGAACAAAACCGGTCCGAAGTCGAGGAATCGTGAACCGTCTGAATTCGTGGTGATGAACCGCTCCGGCAGTCGATAGTGCACCAGGCGTCCGTCGACGTTTTCCACCTTCACGATCTGGAGGATGTCGAAGTTGTTCAAGATGCGGAGGTGCCGCGCCATGGAGTCAAGCGGACGATGAAACTCCATCGCCAACTGGGTCACGGTCCACTGCTGTCCATCCACCAGCAGGCGGAGAACGGCGAGCCGTGTCGTCTCGCTGACCGCGGAAATAAGCGCTTGTTCGCGTTTTTGCGAGAGAGCCTTGCTCTCAGCGGGTTTCAACATGGCGAAGACTCCTCAAGAGTGAGAAAAATGTCAACTTTGAAAGATTACTGGAACAACTATCCCACCATTCGAGGAGCGGCGGTCAGATGGTGGAATCTTGCTACCATCAAACTGGCGTTTCGCGCGAGATACTGGAAGGAACGTGAGGTCATTTTCAACGGAATGTTGTGGTGCTGGAATGTCCGTCCCACTATCACGTCTGAATGTGAGCGCCGACACTCACTTTCCGATCACGCTCGCGGGCTGGGCATCCATTACTGGAAGCCAGCTCCGAGTAATGGCGGCGTCGGCCGCGTTTGCTGGTATTTGCGTTCAACTAATCGGGATCCCGACGGCTCCGTATTCGTTCTGCCGCTGAAATGGTGCAATCCATCTCCCGCCAATATTGCGGCGGAGCGCGGGCGATCGGGAAGCAGTCTGCGTTACTGGAATCTACATCCGACTAAGTGGCGCGTCGTACCACGCGTCTTGCGCGAATCCCTGCGTTAGTGCAACGAACGTCCCAGTAATTGGATCAAAAGTCGGCGCGTGCGCTGCGGTGGCCTGGGATGCTGGAAGCTCAGTTCTAGTAATCGGTCTTCGGTTCGACGCGTACGTTGTTGGGCACAATATTTACTCGGACCGAAGTCCTACTAAGAGTTGGGGCGCGGCTATTCCGTTGACCGAGCTTCCATTATCGTAAGGAAACGACCCGATTGCTAGGACGGAGGTTGCACTAACGCAGCGCGCGGAGGCGATTGGTGGAGCCATGCTTCCAGTATTTGGGTCTGTCACTGGGATCGCGCGGGCTGCGCAACCGACGACGAACGCGCGACCGGACGTTGCTGGGAGGTTCGTTCCACCATTGGCCCGGAAGTTGGGGATTGCTGGAACATCGGTCCCACGAACGTGCGAAGGCGGAAGACCAGCTGCGGCAGCGCGGGGAAAAAGTGGCGTCCCCGTTCCACCAACTCGGCCGCGGCCTCCCAAGTCATTGTTCGTGCCGTGAATTTATGGGAGCTGCGTGCAAGCAATGCAAGCGGGTGTTGCGGTCGAAGCATTTCCGCCGAGAAACCCTGTGATGTTCCGGCCAGAAGCGTTATGTCGCGCCGCACTTACCTTTGCCTGCCGCGCAGATGGGCGCGCCGGGCCGACGCTGCTTCGCCGGACCTATACAGCAGAGCGGCAGGCGTGCCCAAAAATTAGCCGCTGAAACCTGGCGATCCGAATTGACCCTGTACTCCGATTCTGCTTGGATACACAGGAGTCGCGCGCGGTCGGTCGATGCCTGTGCCAAATGGCACCGGTGCGACATTCCCGACCGACACGCATCGCAGGCCCGCCCACCATGTTCAAAGCCCTCTTCGCCTCCTGCATCCTCGCCGGCGTGCTCGCGTTCACAACTCTGGCCCACGCGCAGGAACTCTCCGGCAAATACCGCAATGCCGATTCCGGGGAGATCGTGACCTTTGAGAAGGGCAGTGACGGCCTCATTACGGCCAAGTGCGCGGAATGGACCGCGGTCACCTTTTGGGACGCGGAGACGAAAACCTACAAGGCCATCTTCCGCTACAACGCCTCGGCACCCGAGGCCAAGAAGACGAAGGGGAAGGACGCCAAACTCGATCTGACGGTCGGTTTCCATACTTACGCGCCGCAAGCCGATGGCAGCCTCAAAGTGACGTACCAGTGGGAGCTGAACCCGAAGAACGGTGCGGGTACCTACAAGCTGGTCCTGGTAAAGTAAGCCCGGCGTTCGGAGTCCGGTGGGAAGAGTTGCCGCAGGTCGTCTGCGACTGAGCGTCAATGCCGCGGAGGCGAGATCCAGACGGAGCGAGGGTCACGGTGAAGTTTGGGCCAATCTGGAGATTAGCCGTACCGCCGCGTGCTGCTTTCACGTTCAGGTTTGGTCATGTTGAATGCGAGCGGAGTTTCGGATGAAGGAGTCGCGCTCCTCGCGCGGAAGGGGCGATGTGGAGTGCGGCTGGCCTCAGCCGCTTTGGCCGGAAACGACAGGCTGCCGCGATGGCAGATCCAATCTCGAGTGGACTCCCGCACTCCAAAGGGGCCGCGCTGATAGTGCTGGTGGGAAGAGTTGCCGCAGGTCGTCTGCGACTGAGCGTCAATGCCGCGGAGGCGAGATCCAGACGGAGCGAGGGTCACAGTGAAGTTTGGGCCAATCTGGAGATTGGCCGTACCGCCGCGTGCTGCTTTCACGTTCAGGTTTGGTCATGTTGAACGCGAGCGGAAGTTTGGCTGATGGAGTTGCGCTCGTCGCGCGGAAGGAGCGATTTGGAGTGCGGCAGTTCTCTGCCGCCTTGGGCGAAAACGGCGGGCTGCCGGGATGGCAGATCCAATCTCCAGACAAAAACTACGGTCGGGTCACACGCACGCGAATAAAGCGCTTGGGGTGGCTCGCGTCGCGCGGCGTGTTATCGCGGAAAACGACGGACTGGGTCACGCCGTTCCCTGGGTCAGCCGGCAGGACCTGCGTGGCGCCCGCAGGATCCCAATTCTGCAAGTCGCCGGAAGTCTCTACGATGTAAGTGACCTCGGGATTGGTCACGCGGCGTGTGAACGTGATCTGATTCGCCGTGCTGGCTCCCTGCGTCACCAGCGCGACGGTCGGCAGCCCGGTGGGAAGATTCACGACCCGCGGATTGGTGTTGAACGCGTACTCGAGCAAATTCGCGATGCCGTCGCCATCGGGTCGGCCGTGTCACCACTGATGGCCGGCAGACCACGCTCCACCGGAGTGAAGTTAGTAGCCAGCCACGTCTCGTAGGGCAGGGCGTTCAGCTTCAAGAAGTTTCCGCGCGCGAACCCCCCGAAGGAATGGAAGTTCCCCCCGAGAAAGAGCGATCCGCCGGTCGAGAGGGTGGCAATGGCGGTGACGGAACCAGGCAGAGTCGGGCCGGGCACACCATAGAGGTAGGAGGTCCCGCTCGTCCCAGCGTCGAAGGTGGGGTCGAGGGTGCCGGTGGAGTTCAGGCGCACGATCTCTTTGTACGGCAAGCCGCCGACCGATTGGAAGCCACCGCCGACGTAAATCTGGCCGTTCGCGAGGGGCCGCAAGGCCTGCACGCCGCCAGCGATGGTGGGCGGAACGAAACTGTCGAGCGTGCCGCCCGCATTCAAAAGGGCGACACGGGAACGGGCCACGCCGTTCACGGTGATGAAGTTACCGCCGACATAAATTTTGTCGTTGGCGAGCACGCTCAAGGCGCGCCCGGAGGCCCCACCTCCGGTCAGGCTCGTGGTAAAGGAAATGTCGCGCGAACCGTTGGAATTGAGGCGCGCGATCCCGAGGGGCGAAGTTCCGTTGTACGTGCTGAAAATGCCCGTGATGATGATCCGGCCATCGGATTGGAGTCCCATGGCCCGGATCGAGAAGCTGTTCGTCAAGGCGGCTCCGATGCCGGTGCCGGGGTTGAACGAGCCATCCACGGTGCCGTTCGGGTTGAAACGGGCGATGCCGTTGCTCGAGACGCCATTGGCGGTCGTGAAAGCTCCCGCGACGAGGAGTTGCCCGTCCGTTTGTTGGACGAGGGTAAACGGAAGGTTGTCGAGCCCGAGCCCGGGATCGAATGAGGAATCGAGCGATCCGTCGGTATTCAGCAACGCGAGGCGAACGCGCTGCACGTTGTTCCAACTGCGGAACCCGCCGCCGATCCAGATTTTGCCATCGGGACGCACGAGAAACGTGCGGACCGAACCGTCCGCGCCGAGGCCGCCAACATTGAAAGTCGGATCGAGAGTGCCGTCCACATTCAATCGGACGAGGCCGCCGCGCGGGCTCGAATCGGCCAGCGTGAAGAATCCGCCCACCAGCGTTTTTCCATCCGGCAGCGGCGCGATCGTATTCACCCCGACGCTCCCGCGCGTCACTCCGATACTGGGCAGGAAGCTTACATCGAGCGTGCCGGTGGCGCTGGTGAGCGCGATGCTGGAGCGCGTAGCGCCTTGGAAAGCTCCGAAGAAACCTCCGATGAGCACCCGGCCATCCGGCAGTTCCAGCAGCGTCGAGCCGCCGCCATTCGTCGCGGCGGACCCGGCGTCGTAGGCGAGATCGACGGCGCCTGCGGCGGTGAGCCTGGCCACCGTGCGGCGAGCCTGGCCGCCGATGCTGTTGAAGCCTCCGACGACGAAAACGGTACCATCCCCGCGCGGCAGAACGGCGGTCACCCCAAAGGTGCCTGGCATCGCGCCAGCGTTGAAGCCCGCGTCAGCCGTGCCGTTGCTATTGAGCCGGATGACGTCTTTTCGGGTCAGCCCATTGAACGAGGTAAAGGACCCCGAGACGTAGACCTTGCCGATCGGATCGACGGCGGCGAGCCCCGCGTTGCCGTTGGCATCAGGGCCGGTGGCGACCGTGAAGGTCGCATCCAAATTGCCGTCAAAATCGATCTTCGCGAAGGCCGTTGGGCGCGCGACGCCGTTCACCGCGTCAAAGGCAGCGGGGTTGGGTCCCTGGAGGTAGATGCTGGTGCCGCCGACCAGCAGGAACTGAACGGAGGCGTTCGCCGCCGAACCACCGAGCGTCACTCCCGCGCCGGGATTGAAGGTCGTGTCGTGCGAGCCGTTGGCATTGAATCGCGCGAGGTTGCCGCGGAGCGGAGGCGTCGGGCCCGGTCCGATCGATTGGAATTGGCCGCCGATGATGATTTTGTCGCCGGGCAGCAGCGCGAACGTCGCAGCGGTTCCCCGACCATTGGGGTCATTCACGTCATTAAGCAATGAACCGGGATCCCAGGAGAGGTCCAGAGAGCCGTTCGGCGCGAGGCGGGCGATGCCGGTGCGGGCCGTGCCGTTGAACGTCAAAAAATCGCCGCAGACAATGATCGACCCATCCGACTGGAGTGCGATCTGTGCGGTTGTCCCATCGAAGCCGGTGCCCAGGCTCGCCGCGAACGACGCATCGAGCGTACCGTCCGAATTGAAGCGTGCCAGTCCACTTTGCGTCGTTGCATTCGCCTTCGTGAAGTCGCCCGCAACCAGGAATTTTCCGTCGGGTTGGCGAATGACCTGAAAGACTTGGCCGACGTTGATCTCCGGAGGCGCAAATGCGGTATCCACGGCGCCATCCGGCAGGGATGCGGGTGGCGTCGGAGTGGGAGTCGGCGTCGGCGTTGGCGTTGGCGTCGGCGTGGGAGTTGGCGTTGGGGTGGGCGTCGGCGTCGGCCCCGCGTTCACGGTTAAAAGCGCTGCGCTCGAATTCTGCGAAACCGGGGAGCCGTTGTACGTGAAACTGATCACGCAGCGGAACTGGTCACCATTCATTGCCAGCGTGGTGTTGGTGATGTTGAGCACATTGGTGGTCGAGCCCGAGTAGGTGGCGTTATCGACCAGATCCGCAAAAGTTGGAGAGCCGGACGGCGCGCGCTGCCACCGCACGGTATTCGGCCCGGGGCTGTTGGTGCCCACGTTGAAGCTGGTATTTTGTCCGGCGTTAACGGTCTGGTTGGACGGCTGGCTCGAAAACGCGCTCTCCGTCAAATCCACGATCGCGGATCCGCTCACCGTCACATTGACGAACGGAAATCCTGGTCCGGAGGCCACGACGCGCCAATTTCCGTTGATCACGGGGAAGCTGTAGTGGCCGAGGTTGTCGGTTTGGGTGCCGGCATTGTAGTTCACCCCGCCGATCGTGGCGTCCCCCGCCACGTTGTTATTGGCGAGTGGGTTGCCGGCGTAATCCCGGACGGTGCCGCTGATCGTGCCGGTGCCGCTGCGGACCTGATACGCGATGCCGGAAATTGTCTGGCCATTGGCAATCGTAAGGGTGAGCAACGGCCCAACGAGGTTCTGTGCCGCGGCGCTGGAGTTTAGGAGCGAGATATTCCACGTGCCCGCCGCGACACCGATATCGAACTGTCCACTCGCGTTGGTGGTGGCGGTCGGGAAGGTGCCTCCGGAACCCGTGGCAACCAGCGTCACACCGGCGACAGGCACGCCGAGGTTGGTCACGGTGCCCTGAAAATGGGCCGTGATCGACCCCGGGTTGACGGTCAAGAGCGCTGCGCTCGAAGTCTGCGAAAACGGGGAGCCGTTGTAGGTAAAACTGATCACGCAGCGGAATTGATCGCCGTTCATCGCCAGCGTGGTGTTGGTGATGTTGAGGACATTCGTGGTCGAGCCCGCGTAGGTGGCGTTATCGACCAGATCCGCAAAAGTCGGAGAGCCGAACGGCGCGCGCTGCCACCGGACGGTACTCGGCCCGGGACTGTTGGTGCCCACGTTGAAGCTGGCATTTTGTCCGGCGTTGACGGTCTGGTTGGACGGCTGACTCGAAAACGCGCTCTGTGTCAGATCGACGATCGCGGATCCGCTCACCGGCACATTCACATTCGAAACTCCCGAGGCCGCCACGCTCCAGGTCCCGTTGATCACGGGGAAGCTGTAGTGGCCGCTGTTGTCGGTTTGGGCGCCGGCACTGTAGTTCACCCCGCCGATCGTGGCGTCCCCCGACACGTTGATATTGGCGAGTGGGTTGCCTGCGTAATCCCGGACGGTGCCGCTGATCGTGCCGGTGCCGCTGCGGACCTGAAACGCGATGCCAGGGATCGTCTGGCCATTGGCAATCGGAAGGGTGAGGATCGGCCCAACGAGGTTCTGCGACGCGGCGCTGGAGTTTTCGAGCGAGATATTCCAGGTGCCCCCTACCACACCGATATCGAACTGTCCGCTCCCGTTGGTGGTGGCGTTCAGGCCTCCGGAACCCGTGGTGGCAACCAGCGTTACGCCGGAGACAGGCACGCCGAGGTTGGTCACCGTGCCCTGAAAATGCGCATTGATCTGTTGCGCGACGAAATTGATTTGGGTGGCCGTGCCGCTCACCGGGGTGAACTGCTGGTTGTCCGGCGGAATATACCCGGCGAGGGCCGGTTGCCTCGAATCCGGGAAGATCTGCCACAGGCCCGTGTTGCCCAGAACCCCGACGACGTAGGATCCAGTCGCGGAGGAAACGCCAAAACCGGAGTACGTCCCGTTGTCGCTGCCGAACGTAACGCCCGGCAGGGGAATGTTTGCGCCGTCTTTGATCGTCCCGTAGACGAGCGCCGTCGCCGCCGGCAGAAGGATGTTGAGATTAGACACGCTCGCCGCGGTTGTGTCGGCAGTCGGCTTGGTTTGCAGGCGGAGGTGGCCGGAAAAGGCGGGGCTGGCATCGGCGATGTCGATCTGCCAAAGATCGGCCAGGGCGGGGACATCGTAGACGCCGCCGTTGTCTGTTGTGACGATGGCGAGGTAGCCTCCCTGAGACTGCACAAAGAGTTGCACGCCGTGCAACGCCGAGCCGCTGCCGAGGTCCTGGACTTGGCCTACGATGGTACGGGTCGCCGCCGTGAGCACAGGATTTTGACCGGTCAGGGTTTGACCTGCGCCGAGCGTGAACGATGGAGCGGTCGCCGAATTGGCCGCGAAACCCGTCCCGCCCGCGAGCAGGACGTACGAGCCCGGCGGTGCGTTGAGCGCATAGTTGCCCGAGGCGTCTGCGACGCAACCGGCCGCAAACACAAGGTCCCCTTGGTTCATGGAAAGCAAAACGAGGCCCGCATTGGGCACGGGAGAGCCGCCACTGGTCACCTGACCGCTCACGGATTGCCCATAGACCGGCTGAGTGACCGTCAGCGTCCTGGTGATGGGCCGGAAGGCGCCGGTCGGGCTTGAAACCAGAATTAAGTAGGTGCCGGCAAGGCGGCCGGATTCCACGGAATTTGGGAGCGAGAAGTGCGTTGTGATCTGGCCGTTCGCCGCCCCGTCGTCGTCCCCGGGGACATTGACGTTCGTCACGCCTCCGATCACGGAGTTTTGTCCGTCGGTCACGACCCAGCTCTGCGCGAGCACTTCGCCAATGTCCGCCTGGCCATTTCCATTCGCGTCGAGCACGCGGTTAAACCGCACCGAGTCGCCGGCGGTGATGCCAGTTACGAGCACCGTGATGTTGCCGGTGTTGTTCGCCGCAATGGTGCCCGGTGAAACCGTGACCACGGGGGTAAGAGTCGGCGCCGAGAAGGCTTTTAAGGTTGCGCGGACGCTGGTCGCCGAACCGGTCCCATCGGTGACCACGCAGCTATACTTGTTGCCGTTCAGGCTGGGATCGGGGTGGGCGAGGGTCAGGATTGAACTCGTCTCGCCGCTGATGTTCGTATCGGCGCCCGCCCCGCCCACCTGCACCTGCCATTGGTACGAGGGCGACGCGCCCGTCGCGATTAAGGCGAAGGTCACATTCGAATCGCCGGTGAACGCGGATCGGTTGGACGGTTGCGCGATGATGAGGGGCGCGGCAGACAAGGCGAGGGGGGCAGTCGCGATCGCCGTGGCAAGGAACAAGAATCCTCCGCGCACGACCCTGGCCAAAGACAGTCGTTTCGTGTGCATCTACAAGGTTATGAGACTTTTGCGGCGCGGCGGCAAGCTTTCCTTGCGCATCGTCCGCGGCGTCCCCGGCCGGCCGTGAGAGCAAGAATTCGCAACCACGGCGCGAATGGGATGATTGGACCTATTCGCACCAAGTGGATGATCGGCACCGGATCCGCGGCGGAGATCGAATCATGCGCCTCCTCCTCGCTGACGCGGCGCGCGATTGCCCGCCGTCCGGACCACAGGCAGCCTTCCCGATGAAGCAATACATTTGGTATTCCCGCCTCAAGGAGCTCTTCCACGCGGCCGTGGACAAATACCGCGCCGGGCAGCGCGACGCAGCGACGTACTTCTCCCCGGACGAGACGGCGTATCTCGCCTCCATCGGACAAACCGCGCAGGAGATTTATGATTTTGCCGAGGACCATGCCCGCGGCGGCGAGCCCGACTGGGAGACGGTTTTGCTGATCAGCGCGGCGCGGCGCGATTATTTCGGCACGATTCAAAAGGGCGAACTCTCCCGGACGCAGATCAAAATGGAGTCACTGCCGCCCAAGGATGCGGCCATTGAAGGAATCGAATGGCTGCCGCGTTTGATCGAAAAAGCGCTGGCCAAGCTGCAGGGCGAATTACCCGCGGATTTAATGTACGACTGCGGCGGCGATCGCGCCTTCTTTACGGAGCACGATATTCACCCGGCCGATTTTCTGCGGGTCACGTGGTCGGCGCAGGGCGACTCCGAGAAGATCGTGAGCTTTGTGAAGAAGAAGTGAGCCTTACCGGGCTCCTGCGTTCCCTACGACTTTCACAATGGCGGTGGAACCGGGATATTTTTCGGCGGTGAGAGGCTCGAGGCGGCCGCCCAGATTCGCGGCGAGGAAAGCTTCGGCGCGCGCGTTGAAATCGAGCCGGTTCTCCGGCCGGGCGAAGCCGTGGCCTTCATCGGGATAAAGTACATAGATCGCCTTGCCGCGGTTCTTCTCGATGGCCGCCACAATCTGCTCGCTCTCGGCCTGGTTGACGCGGGGATCGTTGGCGCCTTGTCCGATGAGGAGCGGACGCACGATGCGGTCGGCATAGGTCAGGGGAGAGGCCTTGCGAATGAGTTCGGCGTCCTTGGGGTCGTCGACGTTGCCCATGCGCACATCAAAGACCGCCCGCATCGGTTTCCAATACGGCGGGATGGATGCGATCAGCGTTTTGAGATTGGAAGGGCCCACAATATCGACCGCCGCCGCAAACGTTTCGGGCGTGTAGGTCACGGCCGCGAGCGCGCAATAGCCGCCATACGATCCCCCCATGATGCCGATGCGTTTCACATCGGCCACGCCTTCCTTCACGGCCCAGTTCACGCAGTCGATCAAGTCGTCGTGCATGGCGAGGCCCCATTGTTTGTCGCCAGCATTCAAATGCTTTTTCCCATAGCCGGTCGAGCCCCGGAAATTCGGCTGGAGCACCGCGTAGCCGCGGTTCGCCAGCCATTGGGCGTACGCATCGAAGCCCCAGGTGTCGCGCGCCCACGGACCACCGTGGGGAAACAGCACCAGCGGGAGCCCCTTCGGTGCGACCCCGGCCGGAAGAGTGAGGTAGCTGTAGAGTTTGAGGCCATCCCGCGCGGTGATCACCACAGCCTTGGTCACGGCGAGAGTCTTGTCTTCGAGCTTGGGGCGCGCCGAAAACATGAATTCGCCTGACTTCTTCGAGCGATCCCAGCGGTAGTAGCGGATCGGCGCTTTGTCCGCCCGGAAGCCGACCAGCCAGACGTCGTCGGCTGAAGTGCGGTTGATGATGAAAAAATCGCCGTCATTGAGCTTCTTGATGCCGTCGAAATCCGCCTGGACGGCGGGATCGATGACCCGCCATTCGGTGCGCCCGGGAGCGAAGGAAACGGCTTCGATTTTCTGGGTGTCGGGATGAATCAACGCATCGCCCGCGTCCACCACGTCGCTCGCGGCGACCAGAGTCTCTTCGCCTTTGCCGAGCGGACGCGTCACGATCGCGGCCGTGTCGCGCCCGAGCGAGGAGTTGAGATAGACGGAATTGCCGTCGGCGGTGAAACCGATGGCGGAGAGAATTTCGGTGGGGCCCACCTTGAGAAACGGCTGCCACTCGGAAGCGGCGGTGGCGCGTACGCGGAGTTCGGTGCCGCCATCTGGGGTGGCGATCTGGGCGAGTCGAATCTTGAACTTGGGATCGGCGATCCAGCCGGCGACGTCCCCGGGGTTCTTCGTGTCGAGCACCAACGCACCGGTTTCGAGGTTGAGGCGATAGACGTCGAAAAGGGTGCGATCCCGGGCGTTGAACTGCACCAGCACCTCATGGGGAAATTCCTTGTCGAGTGCGACGATGCTTGCGCTCACGCCCTGGATCGGAGTGAAGTCGCGCACCATGCCGCTGGCGAGATCGACCCCGAAGACGTGGAAGTTCTCGTCGCCATCGTTGTCCTGGAGATAGAGAATCGTCCGGTTGTCCCTCGCCCACTGGTATTGCCGGATGCCGCGCTTTTTGTCGGCCGTGACGACTTTGTCGTCGTCCTTCCCCACCGTTTTTACCCAAACTTGGAGAACGTTCTTGTCGTTGGGGGCGAGCCACGCAAGCCGGGTGCCATCGGGCGACAGTTGCGGCGTTGCACGCTCCGGATTGCCGAAGATGAGTTCCCGCGGAATAAGGGCGGGCAAGCCGGCGGCGCGGTCCTCCGCGGGTGCGGCGGTGGGGAGAGCGAGGCAAGCCAGGAAAGCAAAGAGAAGGGTTCTTTTCATGGGCGGGGGCAGATCGATCGAGTGTCGTGAACGCTCCGGTGGAACTCAATCGGTTCGCGATCCACTCAGTGCGAATCGCAAGATTGAACGCCTTCCTGGGAGCGCAGGCGTCCTGTCCGCTTGGTTTTCGCTTTTGCGTTACGCGGAAGGATTCGTCGGCCGGCGCGAAAGCGTGAAAAAAGCCGGTTTCGCTCAGCGCTTCGACCTGAAAGTCCCCGGTGATTAGTGTCTCTCCATGGTCGAGCCGCGCGCCCATTCGAAGTTTGCCACGACATCCACCTCGCCCACCGAGTATGGACAGGGCAAAACCGTGGCCTTAAAGCGGGCGAAGGCCCGCCCGCGCAAGCTGCTCGTCCGGCTCGCCCAGTGACCCTGCCAAGCGTGTTCAAATCCGGCGGGAACGGTTCGGAGAAACCGCCAGCGGAGGAAGGAGCAGATCAAGGCCGCGAAAAGTCCGAGCGCGACAAGCAGAAGCACAAACTTCACCTCGAATCATGCCGTCTCGAGTGCGCCGCTGCAAATGAGGCGCTAGGTCCCACTGATCGACGCGGAAGCAACGCGTCAAGCCGCTGCCTCGGGCCAGAATCCATCGCGCCTCAGCACCGCACGAATGGCGCCGACCAATTCGCCGGGGGCCTGATACTGCGGATGGGCGCGGAACACGGCGGCGGTGTCGGTCAGGGCGCTAAGTCGGTCGAAATGTGCCTCGGCCTCGGCCAGTTCCTCCCGTTCGAGCTGGAGCCGGTCGGACTGACCGCCTTGCGCGCGGAGGGCGTGCAGGGCGGGAAGCTGGCGCTCGCAACGGCAGGGCGCCTCGGGGTTCACCAGGCCGCAGGTTTTGCCGGCGAATTCATGGATCTCCTGCCGGGCGCGGGAGAGGCGCTTGCGATACGCCGCGGGCGTGATCTCCAGCACTTCGGCCGCCTGGTCGGACGAGAGCGCGAAGACCGTGTCGAGCACGTAGGCCACGCGCTGGTCACGGTCGAGCCGCAGGAGCATGCCCTGCGTGCAGCCCACCGCGACCTCGCGGGCCTCGGTCTTGTCGGCCGGGGAGAGAGTCCGTTCGCCGTGGGCTTGCGCGTAGGCGATCCCCTGGCCCAGTCTTTCGTCGAGTTCTTCCCAAGACACCTCGGGGGTTTCCCGGGCTCGCGTGGCGGCGGTGCGGAGATGATTCTGGGCGACGCGAAAGACCCACGTGCTGAAGGCCGCCTCGCCGCGGAAGGAGCCGAGATGGGTGACGACCTTGAGCAGGATTTCCTGCGTGGCGTCGCGGGCATCCTCCCGATGTCCCAGCATCCGCACCGCGAGATTGTAGATGCCGGGCTGGATCGCGACGAGAATGCCATCGAGGGCAGCCAGCTCGCCGGCCCGGGCGGCGGCGAGCGTTTCCGGATCGATTTCGGGTATCCTCATGGCCGGCCGAGCTTAGCTTGATTCTCCGGCAGTCGGGAAGGCGTGAGCACCGGCGCTTCGAAGAACTCCACCGTCGGGCTGGCCCCGTAGCGCTTCTGCGCTTCGGCGCGCCAGGCGTCCGAGTAATGCACGCGCGCCGCCTGCTCATCCTTCCACAGATAGATGCCGCCGAACTTTCCGTCGGCCGTAAGGATGAAGTACTTCCGGAGCAGGCCGGGCACCTTGTGGTACACCGGCACCGCCTGGCGAAAGCCGGCCGAGATCTGCTCGCGCGTCACGCCAGCGGGAATGGGGATGGTCACGAGGCTGGTCACGGTGCGGCCGTCCGCGGGAGTCGCCGTGCCCGCGGGGACATTGTCCAAGATCACCGGTGCCTCGAAATACTGCACGCGTCCCTCCACTCCGCGCTGAGTGCGCACGCGCTGGAACCAGGCTTCGTTGAACCAGGCCTCGGCCGCGGCCCGATCGCGCCAAAGGTAAATGCCGCCGAAGGCGCCGTCGCGGCTCAGCGTGTAGATCTTGAATTTCAGGCCGGGGATGGCCTCGTATTGCGGGATGGTCTCGCGGAATTTTCCCACGAGGATGAACCCCGGCACATACCAGGGCTTGGCCACTTTCACGAGGGTGACCACCGGGGTGGTGGGGGCGGCCGCCGCCGTGCTGGAGGTCGAGAGGAAGCCGAGGGCGACGGCGGCGGGCAGGCTGGAACGAAGCGTGGATGACATGGCGATTTGGGTGGTTGGGGCCGCGGGGAAGACCGGGGCTTAAAGAGATGGACTCAGCCCGCCCCGCCGCTGTGACCGGAAATCGTTCCGCGCCGCGATTTACTCCGATCCCACGAAAAAGCTCAGGCGGTGCCGCCGGGGGAGGCGATTCCGCGCAAGACCTTGCAGCCTTTGGGCGAAACGCGGATCGAGAGTTCGATCCGCCCGCGCCGGAACCAACCCTCCTCTGCCCTTGCGGCAGAAGAGCGGCTCCGCGGGCCCCGGCGAGATGCGGGTGGCGTTCCGTCCAATCGAGACAACCGCGCATCGGCCGACTTCGGGCAGCTTCCACGCGCACCTCGTCGAGGTTCAGGCCAAGCCGGCGCCGACAGCCCCGTCACATAGCCGCGCGCGACGATTTCCGGAAATCTCCGCGCGTTTGTACGCTATCTCATTCGCATGCTGCCCATTCTCCCAACCCGTCGCTTGTCTGCTCAGGCTGAACCTTTCGTCCGGCTCTTCTGCGTGCTCCTCCTCGTCGCTCTAACGGGCTGCGGCCCGTTCCCGATGTCGTCGATCCAAACGGATCCGGTCGCTTCCTGGTTCGCGGTTTGTGACACTGAGGCCGCTCGGGAGCGTTCCGGACTCAAGACCTACGAACCTTGGGACACGTACTGGTGTGCTTTGGGGCAGGCGGGGGATATCAAGCCGGTGAACCGCCGGAGAATCCGTCGTTACGTCATCGAGAAGCGGCGTGCCCTGGGCCTCGCGGAACTATCCTGCGCCGCCACAGGCGGCTGAGATCTGCTCCTGAAATCCGTGTCCCAAAAAATCTGCAAACGCAGACGTTGCTGCAGCGCGTCGCAGACCCGGCCACAAACGCGGCGTTCCTCGATCAGTCGGCGCCGGCTCAGGCGCAGTGGTTCCGCCGGGCCATCGCGCCTTGAGTGCGGAGACGTGAAGGCGGAATAGTCCAGTGGATCTGTCGCGCGCATTTCCCATGACGACGTCCCGTGCACTGGCCAGGCAACGCCCGCCGTCCTAGAGTCGGCGCATGGCTGAACATTTTCTCGCAAAGACCGCGACCCATTGCCGGTGGAACAACGCGCTCGCGCCCGCTCTCTCCGTCAATCCCGGCGACGTCGTGGGACTGGATTGCCACGATTCCAGCGGTGGACAAATGACGCGGAAAAGCACGGTGGCCGATCTCAAAACGCTCGACCGGGACCGGGTGCACACGCTGACGGGGCCGGTGGAAATCCGCGGGGCGAAACCGGGCGATGTGCTGGAGGTGCGCATCCGGAAAGTAGCGCATCGCGGCTGGGGCTGGACGAGTTTTGTGCCCGGCATGGGCATGCTGCCGGAACGTTTTCTCGCGCCTTATGTGCACATCTGGGAGCTAGAGGAGAACGTGGCGCGCAATCTCCCCCCGGCGGTGGTGCCGCTAAAACCGTTTTGCGGGATCATGGGGGTGGCACCGGCCGAGCCCGGGGAGCATCGCACGCGCCCGCCCGGCGGCTTCGGCGGAAACATGGACGTGAAACAACTTGTCGCCGGCACCACTCTTTTCCTTCCCGTGCAGGTGCCGGGCGCGCTCTTTTCGGCGGGCGATTCCCACGCCGCGCAGGGCGATGGCGAGGTCTGCGTGAATGGGATCGAAATGCCGGCCGAGGCCGAGTTCGAATTTCACCTGCGCCGGGATTTCTCCCTGACGGAGCCCTTCGCGGAAACGCCCGCCTCGGCGCGCGACGCCGACGATCAGGGCAACTGGGCATTTATTGCCTCGCGGACCGATGCCCTGACGGCGGCGAAATCTTGCATCGATCGCGCGATCGACTTCCTGGTCGCCAAGTTTGGGTACACTCCGGAGAACGCCTACGTCCTCTGCAGTGTGGCGCTCAACTTGCGCATCAGCCAGTGGGTCAACACCCCCACCGTGACGATCACGGGCCTGCTGCCCAAGAGCCTTTTCTGAGGCGCTCCGGCGCGCTGGCGCTGCAGTCCTCAGTCCTTCAGTTTCGGATTGTCGATCCCGAGGGCGTTCGCGAGGTCGAGCAAGTGCTCCTGTTCCTGGGCGATGATTTTGCGCAAGACTTCGCTCAAGGCGTACTCGCCCATGGCTTCCGCCTGTCGGATGCGCTCGCGGTAGTTGAGGATCGTTTCTCTCTCGTTTTCGAGATCGAAACGAAGCATGTCCTCCGCCTTGTCCGAGGACTTCACTTCCTTTGGGATTGTGGTTGGAGTACCGTTAAAATAGTCGATCTGCTGGGCGATCTGCAGAGCGTGGCTGAGTTCCTCGGAAGCATGCTTTTCGAGTTCGGCCGCGATGTTCATGTAGGCCGCGCCTTTAATCACCTGGCTGTAGGTGACGTAGGCGATGATGGCCTGAAACTCTCGCGCGAGATCTTCGTTCAGCAGTTCGATCATGCGCTTGCGGTCGATTTTCGCGTCGTTGCTCATACCGGCTCTTCGCGAAACTGGAGATTTCTGGCCGTATCGGGAGTGGAATGCTTTTGCGTGGCCGCAGGCCACTGCGATACACTTTGCTCATGTGTTGCCGGGACCTTCCGCCGCCTGAGGCGCGCCAGACATGAACGAATTGTCCGGCAGCGCCCAGGAGCAGGCCCAGTTGCATGCGACGATTCTCGCGCTGCGGGCAGAGCTGGAGCGCGGGGCGGTGCGGCGCCAGGATTTGGTCCAGGAGGCGGTCTCCGAGGCGCACGACCTAATCGTGCAACTCAAAAAGTCCATCCTCGCCCTTCGCGAAGAACTCGAGGCCGCGCACACGAATAAGCAAAGCGCGCTCGATGCCCTGGTTTCGGATGGTCGTGACGAGATGACCCAGTTGAAGAAATCGATCTTCGCTCTGCGGGAACAACTCGAGGCCGCGCACACGGAGAAGCAGAACGCGGTCGATGCCGTGATCTCGGAGGGACGCGACGAGACGGCACAGCTCAAGAAATCCGTCGTTGCCCTCCGCCACGAGCTGGAAGCGGCCCACGCGGAGAAACAAAGGGCCGTCGACGCCGTGGTCTCCGGCGCGCGCGACGAGATGCTGCAGCTCAAGGGGATGATTGCCGCGATGCGCGAAGAGATGGAGCAGATGGGCGCCGAAAAGCAGCGTGCGGTCGACCAGGTGGCAGCGGACGCGCACGACGAGATGCTCCAGCTCAAGGGCATGATTTCTGCGATGCGCGACAAAATGGAAGGCCTGACCGCGGAGAAACGGCAGGCTGTCGAGGAGTTCGCCACGGAGGCCCGCGACGAGGCGCAGCAACTGCGGAATACGATCACGGCGATGCGGGGCGAGCTCGAAGCCGCTCGCGAAGAGAAACAGCGGGCAGTGGAGGCTATCGGGACGAAAGCGCACGACGAGATGGCGCAGCTCAAGGCGACGATCACGGCGATGCGCGCGGAAATGGAACGGGAAAAGCTCGCGCATCGCGAGGCATTGCAGCAATCCGGTCATGCCGCCCAGGACGAGCAGCGTCTCCTGCACGAAGCCATCCGTGCGCTGCGCCAGAAACTGGAGATTCATTATGCCTGCTAAGAAGAAACTCGTGAAGAAGCCGCCCCAGCCCAAAGGGCGCGCCCGCAAGGTGCCCCTCCGTCCGGCCGTTGCGCCGAAGGCCAGCGTCGGCGCAGCCCAGCCCGCCGAACCCGTGGGGGAGAAGCCGGCGCCGTCGGCTGATCTCGCGAGCCGGCAGTATCGCCGGATGGAGGTGCTGCTGCGGGTCGCGCGCCAGGTCTCCACCATCGATAGCCTGGACGAAGTGCTGCGGGCGATTGTCGAGTTCGGCGCCGAGGAAACCGGGGCAGACCGCGGGACGCTCTTCCTGAACGACGAAGCGACGTGCGAACTCTACACCCGGGTTGCCCAAGGCGCCGGCTTTCGCGAGATCCGGCTGCCGAACAACAGTGGCATCGGCGGCCACGTCTTCAGCACGGGCAAAGGCGTGATCGTGCGCGACCCCTACACGGATCCGCATTTCAATCGCACGATCGATGAGGAAACCGGCTACGTGACTCGCAGTGTGGTCTGCGCCCCGATTCGCACGGCGCGGGGCGAATTGATCGGGGCGCTCCAGATGCTCAACAAGCTGGAGGGCGAGTTTACCGCGGACGATCTCGACCTCCTCGAGGCGATGTCCACGCAGACGGCGATCACGCTGCGGTCCACGCAATTCATGGAGCAAATGAAGGAAGCGCGCGAGCAGGAGATGAAGTTTCTCGATCTCGTGGCCGACGTGACCTCGGACATCGATTTGGGGGCGATGCTTTCGAAGGTTGTGAATGAGGCGGCCAAGTTGCTCGAGGCCGATCGCGCGACGCTGTTCCTGAACGACTTCAAAACGAACGAGCTCTTTTCGCGCGTGGCGATGGGAGACTCCGTCGGGGAGATCCGTCTGCCGAACCACATGGGAATCGCCGGCGCCGTGTTTACGACAGGTGAATCGATCAACATTCCGCACGCCTACGCGGATTTGCGCTTCAATCCCGGGCTCGATCACCGCACGAGCTATTTCACGCGCTCCATCCTGTGTGTGCCCATCACGAACAAGGCCGGCAAGGTCATCGGCGTGACGCAGGTGTTGAACAAGCGCGGCGGCCCCTTCAACGCGGAGGACGAAGGGCGCTTGAAAGCCTTCACGGCCCAGCTCGCGATCAGTCTCGAGAACGCCAAGCTCTTCGACGACGTCCAGAACATCAAAAACTACAACGAGAGCATGCTGCACAGCATGTCGAATGGCGTGCTCACGTTGAGTGAGGATGGCGGCATCGTGACCTGCAATAGCGCGGGACTGCGTATCCTCCGGGCGAACGCCAAGGAGGTCATTGGACGCCCGGCCCAGGAGTTTTTCTCCGGGGCGAACGCGTGGGTGCTCGAGCGCATCCGGGTCGTCGGCGAGACGCTGCAATCCGACATCATGGTGGATGCCGAGCTCGCCATCGGCGCCGAAAAGGTTTCGGTCAACGTGACCGTGCTCCCGCTCATGAGTGCGGAGGATAAGGGCCGGCGCAACCGGCTGGGCTCGCTGATCATGATCGAGGACATCAGCAGCGAGAAGCGCATGAAGTCGACGATGTCGCGCTACATGGACCCCGCGGTGGCCGACCAATTGCTGGCCGGCGGGGAGAGCTCGCTCAGCGGCAAGAGCGTAAACGCGACGGTGCTTTTCTCGGACATCCGCAATTTCACCAACTTTGCGGAGGAATTGGGCGCACACGGCACGGTGAGCCTCCTCAACGAGTACTTCACCATCATGGTGGAATGCATCACGAAGCAGGGCGGCATGCTCGATAAGTTTATCGGCGACGCCATCATGGCGGGATTCGGCTTGGGTGTGCCGCACGAGGACGAGGAGGACCGCGCGGTCCGGGCCGCCATCTCGATGATCTCGGAGCTTTGGCGCTGGAACGTGGACCGCTTGCGGGCTGGGAAGAAGCCCCTCGATATGGGAGTAGGCTTGAATACGGATTCCGTCGTCTCGGGCAGCATCGGATCGCCGAAGCGCATGGATTACACGATCATCGGCGACGGCGTGAATCTCGCCTCTCGCCTGGAGAGCGCCTGCAAGCAGTACGGCGCGCGGATTCTCATCAGCGAAAACACCTATCGCAAGTTGCACGGGACCTACCGCATTCGCGAAGTGGATTGGGTGGTGGTGAAAGGCAAGAGCCGGCCCGTGGGGGTCTATGAGGTGCTCGACTACCACACGGATGAGACCTTCCCGAATCTTTCGGATGCCGTGGACTATTTCAAAAGCGGCGTGGGCTTTTATCGCCGCCAAAACTGGAAGGAAGCGAAGCGGAGTTTTGCGAAGGTGCTCACCGCCAATCCGCAGGACAAACTCGCAAACATCTACACCGAGCGCTGCGACCACCTCGCGGCCAATCCGCCGGGAGACGATTGGGATGGGACGTGGGTGCTCAAGAGCAAATAAGGTGAGAGCGCCAGAGCGCCAGAGCGCCGAGGGTCAGAATGTCGCGGAGCGACGGTTGATGGTAGCCGTGGTCTTCAACCCACGGTGGAGTCATGGTTCGCCCGCGTCGCGAAGCGACGCTTGATTGCGAGTGTGGTCGCGGATCCTCGGTTGAATCAGGCGTCGCTCAAGTCACCGTCGCCGCCGGCCCGGCCTGAATTCCACGCTCGAAATGCGTCAACAACACCACGGTCGTCAGCGTGCGTTCCACGCCGTCGACGGCGCGAATGCGTTTCAGCAAACGATCCAACTCCGGCGGGCTGGCCGTCCGCGTTTTCACCAGAACGCTGTCTTCCCCCGCGATCGCGTGACATTCCTCGATCTCGGGAAACTCGCGCAAAGCCGGTACGATGTGCTCGCAGCAGCCTTTCGTCGACGTCGCGATCCGCACGAAGGCACAGAAAAGCAGGCCCAGTTTTTCGGGATCGACCTCAATGGAGTAGCGGCGCAAGACCCCGGCGCGCTCAAGCCGCCGCACCCGCTCGAAAACGGCGGGCGCAGACAAATGCACCTTCTTGCCCAACTCGGCGTACGGAATGCGCGCGTCGCGCTGTAATTCGCTTAACAGGGTTCTGTTTACCGGGTCACGCGCCAGGGCTTCAACTTCCCTCTCGCTGAACACCTTCTGTTTCGAAGCGGATTCTGTCATTATGGCTTTACCCAGTATCACATTTTGTGATTGTGGCGAATGGATGCAGAAAAATCGCGCGACGGCCAGATTGGCCTGCCCGCTCGAGAGGCGTCATCTCCCCTTCTCGTGGCCCTCGTTTGGCTCGGCCTCTGTGCGATCTGGGGCTCCACTTGGCTGGCCATCAAGGTGGGTCTCGGCTCGCTTCCCCCTCTGACTTTTGCCGGGATCCGCTTCGTGATCGGCGCGGGCGTTTTGTTTGGGGGCTGTTTCGTCGCCGGCATCCCGATCCTGCCGACGCGGCGGGGCGACTGGGCGTTTCTCGTCGGGACCGGACTGCTCGCCTTTGCCATCAATCACGGACTCCTGTTTTGGGGTGAGCAATCTGTCTCCTCGGGACTGGCCGCGGTTCTCCAGGCCACGATTCCGTGTTTCGGTCTGCTCTTCGCGCACGGACGACTGGCCGGCGAGAATCTCACGGCGCGCCGGCTGACCGGGACTTTGCTCGGCTTGGCGGGAGTCGCTGCGATCTTCTCGCATCAGTTTGAAGCCGCCGGACCCAAGGCTTTTTGGGGGAGTCTCGGCATCGTGCTCGGGGCGGCCAGCGTCGCTTTTTCGAATGTCCTGGTGAAGGCGCGCGGCTTCCACCTTCCGGCGGCCAGCATGGCGGCCTGGCAAATGACCTTTGGCTTGATTCCTTTGCTCGCGCTGGGCTATGCGACGGAGGGGAATCCTTTTGCGTTATCCTGGAATCCCGTCGCGGTCGCCTGTCTCCTTTACCTTGCGCTGGTCGGCTCGGCGCTGGCGTTCGTGCTGTTCTATTGGCTGATGCGCCGCGTGGCAGCCACGAAATCCATGGCGATCGCGCTCGTCACACCCGTGGTGGCCGTGTTGCTCGGTTGGCTCTTCCTTTCCGAACCGCTTTCACTTTGGACGCTGCTGGGCGGCGCGGGCGTGCTCGCGGGGACTGCGTTGGTGCTGGTGCCGGGACGGCTCGCGCGCGTGATGCCCGTCCCGCTCTGTCCACCGCTTCTGGTCCAACGGAAAGCGTAGTGGTCCTGCACGCCTGAATTGGTGGATGCGCGACGCGCAAACCGGCCGTCCCGCTCTGCGCGCTCTGCGGGACGCGAAAACCGAGTCTGCCTGCCGTCCAAAATGAGTTACAGCGCGCGGAATGGGGATACTGCCGGCTATGCGATGGGGATGCCGTGGACTGCGTGCAGCTTGCTGCCGCTGTTGGCCAGGCAGCTTGCTGCCGGGTGAGTGGAGCCGATCCTTGCTCTCGGAAAATACGGGCCTTCGGCAGTTAGGCGCAGCAAGCTGCGCAGGAGATGGCGGTCCCGCAGAGCGCGCAGTCCACGG
The DNA here is from genome assembly GCA_038226705.1 of Chthoniobacterales bacterium. Taxonomy (GTDB): domain Bacteria; phylum Verrucomicrobiota; class Verrucomicrobiia; order Chthoniobacterales; family SZAS-18; genus SZAS-18. The sequence goes on from JBBRQH010000015.1 coordinate 52,704, forward strand.
CGCCATCGTCGCGAATGCCAGTCCATCGCGAGTCCGTATCGTAGCGGAACTGGGATAGTGCCGACTCGCGACCCACGCCTGCAAGTCGCTGGAGGTCTCGACAAAAGGAGGCGGCGAAGCACGGTAATGTTGACCATTCCTCACTGATTCTGCGCATTGAAATCCTCGCGCGAACCGCCGCGCAAGCGATGCAGCAGATAATCCCAGCGCTTATTGAGCGAGATGCGGGCGGGATGGAAACCGGTCAGCCCTTCCACCCCGCGCGCCTCGATGCGAGCATCGACTTTAGCCGCGAGCGAGTTCAACGCGGAGGCGATCTCTTCCGGTGTGGCGGCGGGTCCAAGCGCAGGGCCAAAGGTCAGGACCACGCTGGCACGCGATTCGATCAGCCATTCATAGCGGATGATCACGGGAAGGATCTGGGCATTCGATTGGCGGGCAAAGAACGACGCGCCTGGGCGCGCCACAATGGGCATGCGCGGCGAAGTCAGCACGCCCTGCACAAAAACCCAAAGGACGCGGTCGGCGCGCTCCTGGAGCAGGCGGGCCCCGTAACGCATTCCCGCGACCGCACCGGTCTTCGACTCGAGGTCGACCCCGAAGACTCCGAGGCCGGGAAAGAAAAAATAACGGCGCAAATTTTTCTCATCCATGGCGAGCTGAAACGCGCGGTCGCGCATCCGTTGCCGGGAGAAACTGTAGAGCACGAAGCCATCCCACCAGTTGGTGTGATTGCAGCAGCCGACCACCGGGCGCGCGGGATCGAGCGCGGCGAGATGCTCCAGGCCATCGAGATAAAAAGCGTGGAAATACCGGCGCACGGCACGCTGGATCAGACGTCCGGCCGTAAACTCGTAAAAGCGGGAATTCCTCGCGGGGATCATGCGGAGCGGCGTTGCCGGCGGTGCGCGCGCCGGGCCCGCCAGGCGAGCAGGAGCTTGCGGGGCAGCGAGGTCGAAACTCGGCGATCGAGCACGCGATAGCCCGCCTGCTCGATCTCATCGAGGATGCCCGCATACACGGTGCGCATCAGCCAGACCGTGGCCTGCGAGCCGTCATCGGCCAGCAGGGGAATGCCGGCTTCGCTGCGCGCATAATGTTCGCGGGCGCGGGCAATCTGAAACTTCATGAGGCGGACGAACGCCGGACTCGGCGAAGCGGCGCGCCGTATTTCTTCCGCGAGGTCCACCTCATATCCCGCCAACTCCGTGGCGGGGAGGTAGACGCGTCCATCGTTACGCCAGTCCTCGCCTACGTCGCGGCAAATGTTCGTGAGTTGCATGGCGATGCCGAGATCGATGGCGCGCTCGCGTCCGGCGGCATCGCGCAATTCAAAGATGCGCGCCATCATCAACCCGACGACAGACGCGACGTAGTAGCAATACTCCCGGAGCGCCGGCCAGTCGGCGATGCGGACGGCGCCCAAGTCCATGCCAACTCCACGCAGCAGATCGAGAAAATGCTGTTTCTCGATCGTGTAGCGCTGCACCGCCCAGGCGAAGGCGGGGGCAAATGGGAGCTCGGGCCGGGTCCCGGCCAGGATCAGGTCGAAATCCTGGCCGAGTCGCGCGAGAACGGCCTCGAGCCCATCTTTCGAGGCCGCCTTGTCGACGAGGTCATCGGCATAGCGGCAGAAGGCATACACGGCATACGCCGCGCGTTTTTTTTCCGGCGGCAACGCGATCGAGCTGAAGTAAAAGCTCTTGGCATGCTGCCGCGTCGCCGCGTGGCAGTACGCGTGGCTGGCGAGCAGGGCGGGCGTCTCCACGTTCAGGAGACACCGCTCTCCAGGCGTTTCCCTCGGGCCGGCGAGGACGGGGATGAATTTGGGGAGAGGGCGCGCCGCATCGTGCAGCAGAGTTTGCGGTGATCCCGCGCCGTCGCAAATGCGGTCGGGGGTTTCCGGGTTCCCGCCAGAAGCAAAAGGATCGTCAAGCCTTGCCTGAACTAAGTTGACTAACCAAGCTGACAGTCGATACTCTCGTCGATGACCACCATCACGACGCACGAGGCTAAGACGCATCTCTCGCGCTACCTGGCCGAGGTCGAACAGGGGAAAAAGTTCATCATCGCTCGAGGCAAGGCCGCGGTTGCGATGCTGGTGCCAATCAAGCCCACGCCACGGAAACTGCGTCCAAAGGCGGGAGAAATCCAGGGTGCGCCATTCGAGTTTCCGGCCTCGGCTTTTGCGCCACTCTCGAACAAGGAACTCAAGGCGTGGGGCCTATGAGATACTTGCTCGACACGTGCGCCTTTCTTTGGCTCTCCCAACAGCCCGCGTTGCTCTCAAAATCGGCGATCACCGTCATCGATGATCGGGCGAACGAACTTTTTGTCAGTGATGTCAGCATTTGGGAAATCACGCTGAAGCATTCGGCGGGTAAGTTGCCGCTTCCTGACGCGCCCCGGGCTTGGATCGCGGCGAAATTTGCTTTTCACCAGTTCAGCCCTCTCGTCTTGCAACGGGAGGCCATCTACCGCAGCGGGGAGTTGCCCCGGCTTCATCCTGATCCTTTCGACCGTCTACTCGCGGCCCAAGCGATGGAGGAAGGGATGACGATTCTGTCGCCTGACACGCCGCTTTCGCTCCTGGGCGCATCGAGAATCTGGTAAGACCGGGTTGCTTGGCGCTCTCGAATCGCCGAGCCGCTACCAGCGGCTGCCACCCACCCCGAGCGCAGACGCACACGCCACCGCGGTCGAAAGCAGCCGCGTGCGCGCGTCGTCCGCCCGGCTCGTCAGCACGATCGGCACGCGGGCTCCGAGCACCACGCCGGCGGCAGTCGCGCCGGCGAGATATTGGAGTTGTTTGAAGAGCATGTTGCCGACTTCGAGATTGGGCACGAGCAGGATGTCCGGTTCTCCGGACACCGTCGACGTGATGCCCTTGCTTCTCGCGGCCTCCGCCGAAATGGCCGTGTCGAAGGAAAGCGGCCCATCCAACAAACCGCCGGCAATCTGGCCTCGCTCCACCATCTTGCACAGCGCCGCAGCATCGATCGTCGACGGGATCTCCGGATTGAGCGTCTCGACGGCCGAAAGGATCGCGACCTTGGGCTGCGCCACGCCCAGGGAACGCGCAAAATCGATGCAGTTCTGCGCGATGCTGCGCTTGGTTGGGAGGTCGGGGAAAATGTTCACCGCGGCATCCGTGATATGCAGCAGTCGCGGATAGGCCGGCACATCCATCACGAACGAATGCGAGATGCGCCGGCCCTGGCGGAGTCCGCCTTCGCGAGAAACGAGGACCGCCATGAATTCATCGGTATGCAGGCTGCCCTTCATGAGCAGCGCAACCGCCCCGAGGCGCACCAGTTCCGCGCCCTTCATGGTGGCCAGGCTGGCGCTCGGCGCCGCGACGATCTCGCACCTCTCGAGGCCGATCCTGTGTTCGTTGGCGAGCGAACGGATCGTTTCCTCCGGACCGACCAAAACCGGCGCAATCAAGCCCGCGCTGGCGGCGGCGCACGCGCCTTCCAGCGCGGCCGGCGAACAGGGATAAATTACGGCTGTGCGCACGGGAGCGGTTCCACGACAGCGCGCGAGGAGGGGCTCGTACTTTCCGGGCTGGAGCAACGCGACGTTCATTTGCGGGCGCGTGGCCGGGTGGTCTGGCGGACGACTTCCGTTTGTTCGGGTTCGAAAGTACCGCCGATCGCGTCCGCGGCGGCGCGCAGCCTGGCCAGATGGGTCAGGCTTTGCTCGTGGGTCATGCGGGCGAGGGGCGCCTGGAGTGCGAGGCTCGCTAGCATGTCGCCGGCCCGATTCAGCACCGGGACCGCCAGGCAGATGATCCCGGCCAGCATCTCTTCCCGATCCGCGCTCCAGCCTTGGCGACGGATCTGGGTCAGTTCGCGTTCGATCGTGTCGCGATCCGTCAGGGTGTGGGGGGTGTAACGCGGGAGAGATTCCGTCCCGAGGAGACGTTCCCAGCGCGAACGGGGCAGGCGGCTGAGGAAAAGCTTCCCGCCCGAGGTGCAGTGAAGCGGCACGCGGGAACCCGGCGCGAGATTGAGGCGGAGCGGAGAGGCGGTTTCCACGCGGTCGAGGTAAACGAGTTCGCGTCCATCCAGCATGGCGACATTGCAGGTCTCGCCGATTTCCGCGACGAGACGCTGCAGGATGGCGCGGCGCTCCGCGCGGAAACGGGCATTGCGCAGGACGCTCCAGGCCAGCGCGTTGAAGCGATGCCCCACGGCAAAACGCTTCGCGCCCGGTTCGCGCACGAGCATGCCCGCCTCGGCGAGAAGGCGCAGGATGCGAAAAGTGGTGGGCTTGGAAAGATTCGTCACCCGCGCCACATCGTCGAGCGCCAGCGGCTCCTCCGCGCTGGCGATCGCTTCCAGCACGTGGAGCGAACGCAGGGCGGCGGAACCCGGCGCCGGCTCTTTCTTGGCGGAAGCCCTCGGGGCCTTGGGTTTGACCGGCATGATCGCGGGAGCGCGGCGGGGCATCCGGTGAGGATGCATGAGTGGCGCCGGAATTTCAGCAGGTCGTTTCCGCATCGAGCATGGATTGCGCAAAAACGCACAAAATGAAATGATTCGTTACATTTTTGTTTAATTTGTGTTGCCAACCGCCCGGAAATTCGAAATAAGGCTCGGAATCGGGTTGGGCTCTTCCGCGCGAACCCTCATCGATAACTGCGAATCTCCACCGCCATGAATCCCCAAAAAGTACGCATGTCTGCCAGCGAAGCCTTCGTCGAGACCCTCGCCGCCCATGGGGTGAAGGAAGTCTTTGGCATCGTCGGCTCTGCTTACATGGATGCCCTGGATCTCTTCCCGCTGGCCGGGATCCGTTTCATCTCGGTGGCCCACGAGCAGGCGGCGGCCCATGCGGCGGATGGCTTTTCCCGGGCCACCGGCCGGCATGGCGTCTGCATCGCGCAGAATGGGCCGGGCATCACCAATTTCGTCACCGCCATCGCGGCGGCCTATTGGGCGCATTCCCCGGTGGTCATGGTCACGCCGGAGTCCGGAAGTTTGACGATGGGTCACGGCGGTTTCCAGGAGACGGACCAAATGCCGATCTTCTCCAAGATTACGAAGTATCAGGTCCATGTGAACCATCCGGCGCGCATGGCGGAACTGACGCACCGTGCCTTCACGTTGGCGATGGCGGAGCGGGGTCCCGCGCAGATCAATATTCCCCGCGATTATTTTTACGGCGAGATCGACGCGACCATCATGCCGCCCCTCGCCATTGAGCGCAGTGCGGGTGGACCGGCCTCGCTGGAGGCGGCGGCGCGGGCGCTCGCGGAGGCGAAGTATCCGGTCATCCTCGCGGGTGGCGGAGTCATTTTCTCGGGAGCAGTCGAGGCCTGCAAAGCCCTCGCCGAGTACCTTTCGGCGCCGGTGGTGAGCAGTTATCTCCACAACGATTCCTTCCCGGCGAGCCATCACCTCGCCTGCGGACCTTTGGGCTACCAAGGCTCGAAAGCGGCGATGAAATTGATCGCCAAAGCCGATGTGGTCTTGGCCTTGGGTTCGCGTCTTGGACCGTTCGGAACGCTGCCACAGCACGGTATCGACTACTGGCCAAAGGACGCGAAAATCATCCAGGTGGATGCGGACCATCGCATGCTTGGCCTGGTCCGGCCGGCCTCCGTCGCGGTTTGTGGCGACGCCCGGCTGGCGGCGATCGAAATCCTCCGCCGGGTGCAGGCGCTCAAGCCCAACCTGGCGCGGAATGAAGCCCGGATCGCCGAAGTGCAGGCGGAAAACGCCGCCTGGACCAAGGAGCTGGCGAACTGGCCTTCGCCCAATGAAGAGGGAAAGATCGGTCCGCGTCGCGCTCTGGCAGAACTCGCCCGGGCCCTGCCGAAGAATGCGATGGTTTCGACCGACATCGGCAATGTTTGCTCCGTCGCGAACAGCTACCTGCGGTTCGAGGAGCCCGGCCTTTTCATGGCCGCGATGAGCTTTGGGAATTGTGGCTACGCTTTTCCGACGGCGATGGGCGCCAAGGTGGGGCGCCCGGATCGGCCGGCGATCGCCTACATCGGCGATGGGGCCTGGGGAATGGCGCTCGCCGAAGTGATGACCTGCGTGCGCGAGAAAATTCCGGTGGTCGGAGTGGTCTTCAACAACCAGCAATGGGGCGCCGAGAAGAAGAACCAGGTCGACTATTTTGGCGAGCGCTATGTCGGCTCCAATCTCACGAGCCCCGATTTTGCCGAGATCTCCCGGGCAATGGGCGGAAAGGGCATCACCGTTTCGCACGAGGACGAGGTCGCCGACGCCCTGACGGAAGCGATCAAGTCGAACGAGTGTACGATTCTGAACATCAACCTGACGCGTGAGCTGGGCGATCCCTTCCGCCGGGACGCCTTTAAACAGCCCAAGCGCCTGCTCGATAAATACAAGGCGCACAGCGCGCCGGGCGCCTGACGCGTTCGCTTGCTTTTGAGCGGCCACCGCTTCCGGCGGCGCCCGTTCCTTCGGAAAACAACACCCCCAGAAAATCTTGCCGGGCGGTTCGTCCGCGCGGCTATCATCCCCCCATGAACCGACTCCTTCGATATCGCTACGGTGTCATCGGGATCCTCTGTGTGATGTATTTCATCACGTACGTGGACCGCGTGAACATTTCGGTCGCAGGCCCCCTCATTGCCAAGGAGCTGGGTCTCAGCAAAACGGAGCTGGGCTTCGTCTTTTCCGTCTTCGCCTATCCGTATGCAGCGATGCAAATCCTGGGAGGCTGGTTTTCGGACAAATACGGCCCGCGATTCACTTTGACGCTGCTCGGGATCGTCTGGTCGGTGGCGACGATTTGGACGGGTTTCTGCGGCGGATTGATCACACTCGTGGCTTCCCGCGTGCTGCTCGGCATCGGCGAGGGCGGAGCGTTCCCCACCGCCACGCGCGCCTTCACCTGGTGGCTGCCGAAGGGTGAGCGCGGTTTTGCCCAAGGCATCACGCATAGTTTTGCCCGCCTCGGCGGTGCCGTGACTCCGCCCATTGTCCTTTGGCTTGTGCAGGCCAGGGACTGGCGCTTCTCGTTTATTGTCCTGGGCGTGACCAGCCTCATCTGGGTGGTCTGGTGGCAGCTCTGGTTCCGGGACTCTCCATTGGAGAAAAAAGGCGTGTCGAAGCAGGAGATGGACGAAATCGGCTCGGTCGTCCTGTCGCATTCGACGACCAAGCCGCCGCCCACGCCGTGGGCGGAAATGATCAAGCGGATGTGGCTCGTGACATTTGTCGATTTTTGTTATGGCTGGTCGCTCTGGGTCTTTCTGACGTGGCTGCCCTCCTTTTTTTCCGACACCTTCAAGGTGGATCTCAAGAAGATGGTGCTTTTTTCCACCCTCACGCTGCTGGCAGGGTTCGTGGGTGACACTTTGGGTGGAGTCGTTTCCGACTACATCTACAAACGCACCGGCCGGCTTCGGCTGGCTCGGCTTGCGCTCTTGATCACCGGCTTGGGCGGAGCGGTCTGTTTCATGGTGCCGACTGCCTATGCGACGGAAGTCACGACGGCCGTCTGGCTCCTGGCGTCAGCATTTTTCATGATTGAACTGACCAACGCAGTGCTTTGGAGTTTGCCGATCGATATTGCCGGTCGCTACGGCGGAACGGCCGCGGGCATGATGAATACCGGCTTCGGCGTGGCGGGCATGATCGCGCCGGTCGCCTTTGGCTATCTCATCGACAAGACGCTCAGCTACAAGGTTCCCTTTCTCCTCTCCGCCGCCCTGCTTGCCATCGGCGCAGTCGCGGCCTGCTTCATCGATCCGAACAAGCACATCGCAGATCCGGCAGGCGACGCCCTCGCGGCGGTGAAGTAAGTTCGACGCATGGAAACTCCCGCTGCCGAGATCGTTCGGGCACTCATCGACCGCGCCCGCGCCGCGCAGCGGACGTATGAAAAATTCGACCAGCAGCAGGTCGATGAATGTGTCACCGCGGTCGGCTGGGCGATCTGCGAGCCGGGGCGGAATCGGGAGTTGGCCGAGATGTCGGTCCGGGATACCGGCCTTGGCAAGGTGGAAGACAAGTTCACGAAGAACTTCCGCAAGACGATGGGACTGCTCCGCGATTTGCGCGGGGTGCGGACGGTGGGAGTGATCCACGAAGACCCGGCCAGCGGGATCGTCGAGATCGCGCGCCCAGTGGGGGTGGTCGCCGCCGTGACCCCCTCCACGAATCCGGGTGCCACGCCGGCGAACAAGATCATCAACGCGCTCAAAGGCCGAAACGCCGTCATCGTCTCGCCTTCTCCCAAGGGCTGGAGCACCTGTGCACGACTGCTCGAGCTCATCCACGCCGAGCTAGCCCGCGTCGGCGCGCCCGAACATCTCGTGCAGATGCTGCCCGCGCCGGTGACCAAGGAAACCAGTGCGGAACTGCTCCGGCAGGCCGATCTGATCGTCTGCACTGGCTCGCAGGCGAATGTACGCGCGGCGGCCCAAAGCGGAACGCCGGCCTTTGGGGTGGGGGCGGGGAATGTGGTTTCGATCGTCGATGAGACGGCGGACTTCGCGCAAGCCGCGGCGTTGATCCGAAAATCGAAAACGTTCGACTACGCGACGAGTTGTTCTTCGGAGAACTCCCTCATCGCGCTCGAGACGGTTTATGCGGAAGTTCTCGCCGCTCTCGCGCACGAAGGCGGAGTCCTGCTCGATGGCGCGGAGAAAACCACGCTGGCGGCCTTGATGTTTCCGGATGGGAAGCTGAGTTCGAAGACGACGGCGCAGAGCGCGGGCCGAATCGCGGAGCTGGCGGGATTGACGCGGCCGGAAACGCACGGCGCCTCGATGCTTCTCGTGGAAGAAACCGGCGCCGGCCGCGAGTACCCATTTTCCGGGGAAAAGCTCTGCCCCGTCCTCACGGTTTACCGGGCACGCGATTTTGAGCATGCGCTCGAACTGACACGCGCCATCTACCGGTATCAGGGGGCCGGCCATTCGGTGAGCATCCACTCGCGGAACGACGCGCGCATTCTTCGCCTGGGACTCGAGCTGCCGGTCTGCCGCGTCATCGTCAACCAGGCGCATTGCATCGCCACTGGCGGAAGCTTCGACAACGGGCTGCCCTTTTCGCTCTCCATGGGCTGTGGGACTTGGGGACGAAACAACTTCTCCGACAACCTCACGTATCGGCACTACCTGAACGTGACGCGGATTTCCCGCCCAATTCCGCCGCGCGAGGTCACCACCGGCGAGGTGTTTGGCGACTATCTGGCAAAGCACGCACCGCGCTGAGGAGTCTGCCACCGGTTTTGTTCTCACTGCGATGCTCATGCGCACGATCCGCCATCACCTTGATCAGCGCGCGGCGCTCCAGCCTGACGAGATATTCGCCCTGGCACCGGAGACGGGGGTGAGCCTCAGCTACGGGCAACTCCAGGCTTCCGCGCAGGAACTCGCCCGGCAGCTCCTGGCCCGGGGCCTGCAACGCGGCGACACCGTCTCGTTCATGCTGCCCAACGGGCTGCAGTCGATTTCGCTGCTCCTGGGTGTGATGTATGGCGGATTCATAGTCTCGCCGGTCAACCTGCTCTCGCAAGGTTCGCTTCTGAAGTACGTGCTGGATTTTTCCGGCACGCGCGCGGTCTTCGTTTCTCCCTGCCAGCGGGATGCCCTCCGGGTCGCGCTTCGGGGAATCGATCGCGCCATCGAGGTCATCGAGGTGGATCCCGACGCGCCGATTACCTTCGCGGCGCCCGCGCCCGCGGCGGCGCTGCCGGAAGTGACCGAAGCCGATGACGCGCTACTCATGTTCACGAGCGGCACCACGGGCCAGCCGAAAGGTGTACCGCTCACGCAGCGCAACGTTGTCTCCGGTGGAATCTTCACCATGGCCGCCCACGCGCTCACGCCGGCGGACCGCGTGCTGGCGGTGCTCCCGCTTTACCACATCAACGGCCAGATCGTTACGGCGGTTTCCCCGCTGGTCAGCGGCGGGAGTGTGATCATGCCGCGCAAATTCAGCGCCACGAACTACTGGGAAACGGCGGTGGCAGGAGGCGCGACATGGCTCAATTTCGTGCCTACGATCGTTTCGTATCTGCTCGCCGGGAAAGATCCGCGCGCGGAAGGGCTGGATGTCTCGCGCATCCGCTTCGCGCGCTCCGCCAGTGCGCCGCTGCCACCGGAATTGCATCGGGCCTTCGAGGAACGCTTTGGCATCGGCATCATCGAAACAATGGGCATGACCGAGACCTGCGCCCCGTGTTTCACCAATCCTCTCGATCGCGCCGGCCGAAAGATCGGGAGCCCGGGGCAGGCCTACGGCAACGAGGCGAAGGTGGTCGATTTGGAAGGTCGCCCGTTGCCCGATGGAACGCCAGGCGAGCTCTGCGTGCGGGGCGACAACGTTACCCGCGGTTACCTCAAGAATCCCGAGGCGAACGCGAAGTCCTACTATGCGGACGGCTGGCTGCGCACGGGGGATCTCGGCTATCGCGATGCCGACGGCTTTTATTTCATCACCGGACGTTTGAAGGAACTGATCATCAAAGGCGGCGAGAACATCGCCCCGCGCGAAATCGACGAGGCGCTCCTCAAGCACCCGGCAGTTCTCGAGGCGGCTGCGACCGGCATTCCCGACCTGCACTATGGCCAGGAGATTCTCGCCTGCGTGGTCCTGAAGGAGGGTGCGGCGCTCGATTTGGAAGCGTTGCGCGCCTTCGCCACCGCGGAGCTCGGAAAATTCAAAACCCCCAAAGTGCTGCGGATCGTGGCGGAATTGCCCAAGGGGCCGAGTGGGAAGGTGCAACGGCTCCGTCTGGCTGAGATCGATTAGGTCGCCCGGAACCCCCTGTCATGTTACCTGGCCTGCTCCTTTCCTTCCTCCTCTCGGCTCTCGCATTTTGGGCCGCGCGCCTGCCGGGGCTTAAGATCATTGGACCGCTCGCGGTCGCGCTTCTCATCGCCATGGCGCTGAAGGCAGCCTGGCGTCCCCCGGCGGACTGGAAGACTGGGTTTACCTACGCTTCGAAGGCGCTGCTGCGCTACGGCATCGTTCTGCTGGGGGTGCGGCTGAATTTCGACCTCGTCCTGGGCGCTGGCTGGAAGATCCTTGTGCTCGATGTCGGGCTCATCGCGTTCGGCATGCTTTTCTTCCCCTGGTTCTCGCGTCTCTGCGGCCTGGAAGAAGAAATGGGCTGGCTCGTGGCGATCGGCAGTTCCGTTTGCGGGGCTTCGGCCATTGTCGCCGCCACCCCGGTCGTGCGGGCCCGCGAGGATCAATCCGCGCTCGCGCTCGTCCTCGTAACGATCGTCGGCACGGGATTTGCCCTGGCCTTCATCGCCGCCCAAACTGTCATTCACTGGACGCCCCTGCATTACGGCGTTGTAACCGGGGCGAGCTTGCACGAAGTCGCGCAGGTTCTCGCCGCCGTCACGCCCGTCGATGGCGCGCTCGATGTCGGGACCGTGACCAAACTTGTTCGCGTGCTCCTGCTCGCACCCGTGATTCTCCTGCTCCTGGCCTGGATCCGTCGTCACGGCAGTCCGGAGGCGAAGGCAAGTGTGCCCTTTCCCTGGTTCGTGGTTGGTTTCTTCGCGGTGGGAGTCGTCTATTCGCTCGCGCTTCGAGCCACTGGCGGCGCGCCCTGGCTCAAGGAAACGGGCGGTTGGATGTTGTACGCCGGGCTGTTCCTCATGACGATGGGGATGACGGGCCTGGGCATGCAGGTGGACTATGCGCGGCTGCATGCGAATGGATTGCGCGCGGCGGTGGCGTTTACGGTGGGGTGGTTCGCCTTGCTCGTCTTTGTGCTGGGCGCATGTGTATTTCTCGGACTCTGAGAAAGGAAGTCGCAATCCCGCCAAGGGCAGGGGTTTCCAGCAGTTGCTTGTTTCCGGGCCGGGCGCACGCTTCCCGCGACGTTAAGCTCCTGCGCGGCAATCGAATTTCGACCCCGTGGCGAATTGTATACAATTAGATTTCCTCTCCCGGGTGTCAGCATCGTCCCGTTGGCTTGGGAATTGCTAGAAGTTAATGCGACGGGAGAGCTGGGCCCGCGCCAAGCGATTGTCAAACAATCAGTCGGAGGCGTGGTCGTTCCAGGCCCGTCTAGATACCCCGCAAGTAAACGGTGCCCTGATGAAAAACTGTCCTCTCGCGCTTCTCGCCGCCGCTGCGGCCTTCGGATCCTGCCTTTCTGCGCAGGTCCCCGCCCCACGAGTGCTTAAGCTCGCACATCAATTTCCCGTTACCTTGGGCGAGGAAGGCGACTTCCGCGATCGGCTCGCCCGCAAGTTTGCGGCGGAAGTCGAGAAGCGCTCTGCTGGTTCCCTGCGCGTGGAGGTCTATGCTGCGAACAAGCTGGTCAAGCCAGACGAATACGTCGATGCGCTCAAGGCGGGGACGGCGGATTTTATCTTAACCCCCGTGAACAACATCTTCGGCAAGATTCCGGAACTCGCCGTCACGATCCTCCCCGGCATCATCAAGGGGTATGAGCACGGCATGAGATGGCGGAGCGCTCCAGTTGGCCATGATCTCGTGGCGCTCTTCGACCGAAACGGGATCGCGATGCTGTCTTGGATGTGGCAGGCCGCGGGGATCGTCTCGCTCGAAAGGCCGATCGTGGTGCCGGAAGACTTGCGCGACCTGCGGATCCGGGGTGCCGGAAAGGGCGTCGATTCCATGCTCTCGGCGATGGGGGCCAAGGTGGTGAGCATGGCCTCAAGCGAGATTCCGAAGGCCTTCCGCGAGCACCGCATCGATGCGGCTGTCACGGCGGCTACTTCGTTGAACGCTTTTAAGTTAAACGACTTCTGCCGAGCGGTCACGACGCCGCGGAATCGTGCCCTTTTTTACTTTCTAACCCCCATCCTCGCGTCGAAGGCCACCTTGGCATCTCTCACTCCCGAGCATCGTAGAATCGTCCAGGAGGTCGCCGTGGGGCTCGAGAGATTTGGGACGGAAAGTGCCCGAGCCGACGAGGAGGCCGTAGCATCGTCGTATCTGCAAGGAGGAGCGTGGGTGAGCGACATGGACGAAGAACAATGGGAGCTCTGGCAAAAGGTGGCGCGTGCGGCCGCCTGGCGGGAATTCGAGCGGACCGTGCCGCAAGGCGCCCAATGGGTGGAGAAGGCGCTGGCCGTTCCGGAATTTGCGCCGGTCCGAATCACGAAAAGCGATGCCGACGCTAAGCGGTAAAGCGCTGGGTCCCAGACAGGGAGTAGAAACCTCTGGCCCGCCAGCGGGCTTTCCTTGAGGCACCCTGTGTCCTAGCGTTGCGTGTTCTTCGCGGCGAATCGATCCTGCCGCGATGAACAAGATCTTTCGTGAGCGCGTGACGGCCCGGATGGACGGGAAATTCTGCGTCTTCTTGATTGGGATGCATGCGGCTGAACCGTCCGTGGATGATTCACAAATGGCTGCCCGTCACGCGCGCCATGCCGAGGATGATTTCCGAGTTGGAGCGACAGAGGGACCCTGGGTTTCTGGGCGGCGAAACTTGGTTTGGGCGCACGACCATCGCGTTGCAATCCTGGCGCTCCGCGGAGGATTTGCTTCGCTACGCCACGAATCCCGACCTCGCTCACCTCCCTGCGTGGTCAGCGTTCCGGCGCGAGGTGGGCAGCAGCGGGGATGTGGGAATCTGGCACGAAACCTACGTCATATCGCCGGGCCAGCACGAGTCGGTCTACCACAACATGCCAGCCTTCGGCTTGGGAAAAGTGGGATCGCTCATACCTGCGACGGGCGCGCGCGAGCACGCCCGCGGCCGCTTTACCGCGGCGGGCTAAGGTCGCGTCACTTTAAGTCGGAGAAAGGACCGGCCGCCGGAGGAGAGCGGGAGCGCGTCCCGCACGACGATCGTCTCGAGGCCAGGGCCGGCCGGCGAGCGGGAGACTTCGACCGTAAATAGATTTACCCCACCGCTCCCCGAGGCGCCATAGCTTACTCCTGCATTCCACGGCTGGGTCAGGTCGGTCGATTGCTCGAGCCGGCACGTCGCATCGGCGGTTCCCGTGGCGCGCGTGAACGTGAGGGTCGGGTAGCTCAAGCTGCCGACTTGCAGAACCCCTTCGCCCACCGGGAGCGCGGGCTGAAAGACGTTTGGATTCAGCCCAAGTGCATATTTGAGCAGATTCGGGATCCCGTCGCCCGCGGGATTCGCGTTGTCGCCAGCGATCGCGGGGTTGTTCGCGTTGACGCCGAAGTTCGCAAAACGCCACGCGTCCACCGCTGGATCCTGGATGGTCAATGTCGCACTGGCGGGGGTGCCAAGCGTCGCGCCGCCCAGTGGGTTGAAGAGCGAAAGCAGCACGGTTTCGTTTCCCTCGGCCAGAAAGTCAGCGGTGATCGCGACTTGAAACATCTGCGGGGTCGCGTCCCCATCGGCCCAGTTCAAGGTGCCGCTCGCCGCGGTGTAGTCCTGGCCGGCTGTCGCCGTGCCGTTCGCGCTCGCGTAGCTCACGCCGACGGCGCCCGCTGTGCCGCCGGCCCGCGTCACGCTGATGTTTGCCATCCCGCCACCCTCCGCAACGGAAAACCCGGCGGCGCTAAACTGCAGCGTGCCCGGCGCAATCGGCGGCACCGCCTCGGCGTAGGTCGTCGCGATTCGGATCTCGTCGATGTCCATTTTCTCCAACTGGGCGGAAGGCCCATCGGCCGTGCCGATCTCCACGTAGTCGAAGACAAACGCGAGTTGGTTGTTCGCGGCCGGGACGAGTTTATCGGCCGAATCGGGTGGCTGCACTCCGGGGGTGGGATCGATGAAGAGCTTGATCTCGAAGCCGGTGGCGTGGAAGTCGAACCGATAGACGAGCAACCGTGTGGTGGTGCTGACGGTCACGCCGCTGTCGCCTTTGTAAGCGCCCGGGCCGCCGGCGGTGGTGCGCGCGCCGTACCACGTCGTGAAACTGGCGAGGTCGCCCATGAAAATTCGCTCGTGGTTCGGCTTGTCGCCGTCGTAGGGCGACTGCGTGAGCGGCGCGAGTCCGTCGTAGAGGTGAATGCCACCGTTGCCGCCGTTCGAGTTGGAATTCGACGGCGGGGTGAGTCGCGCGAGAAATGCGAACCAAAGGGAAGTGCCGGGGGCGCCGAGTTTGCCGGAAACGGGATCGAGCAAACCGGTGCCGGCGAGCCGGGCCAGATCGATCGCCCGAAACGTGCGGATGCCGCTGCCGTTGCCGCCTGTGGTGACGCTCGAGAGGCTGCCGATGGTGCTGAGGTGGTTACCCCCGGTGACGAGGTTCGTGAAGGGCGCGTTTACGGGGACATCACCGCTGTTGATGGTCAGGTCGAGGCCTTGCGCGGTGAAGTGCGGGCTCGTCTGCCAGGGGCCATTCCAGCCGAAGCCACCGTTTAGCCCGCTAACCGCTGTTCCTGCCGGGTAATTGAAGCCTTCGTAGGCGATCAAGGCCGCCTCCGCCGGTCGTGGAGCGAGGATGAAACCTAACCCCGCGAGAAGCAGGCCGAGGTGATTAGACAGAACCTGATTCATGGGAGGAGCCCGTGAGGTGTGCATTGTACGAGGCCCATCGCTATCTATACGGCGCCACCTGGGGCGGGTTACGCGGGAATTGTAGCCCCGCGCGCGGGAAGTCTTAAGTGCATCGGGTGGGGCGCGCCACGGCTCGAGCTCCCAGTGATGATTTCGCTTCCACCTCTCGCCGTTCGTCCTCAGCCTGCAGCCGGGCAATCAACGGGGCGTTGCGAAAACTGCGCCGGGAACTTGCACGGCACTTGCTCGCGAGGGCGAATGTTCGTTGTTTCGCGCCGCCGCCATGGAATTTCACACCACACGCTGGGACTTGGTCCTCGAGGCCGGCGGGGCCGAACATGACGCGGTTAGCGCGGCGCTGACGAGCATTCTCGATTCCTACTGGCGTCCACTCTATCTTTACGCCCGTCTTCGTGGCCTGGCGCATCACGATGCCCAGGACGGTGTGCAGGCCTTCTACCTCGCGCTCATCGCAAAACAGAGCCTGCGGCATGCGAACCGCGAACGGGGCCGCTTCCGCACGTTTCTGCTTTGCGCGTTCCAGAATTTTCTGGGCACCGCATCGAAACGCGAGCATCGAATAAAACGGGGCGGTGAGTATGTTTTTGTCGATCTCGAGAGCGCCAGCGAGGAGGAGTTGGAGCGCAGTGTGGCGACGGGTGGATTGAATCCCGAGCGGGCTTTCGATCGGGAATGGGCGACCGCGCTGCTCGCCCGCGCCACGGCGCGCCTGGCCGCCGCTCGGAAGACCAAGGACGCCGGGGAATTCGAGCGGCTGCGCCCGTTCCTGTCGCGGGATGGAGCGGATTCGAGCCGGGCGGAAGCGGCCCTGGCCTTGGGCATCACCATCAACGCGATCAAGGTCCGCGTGCATCGGCTGCGGACGGAATTCCGCCAGATCCTGCGCGAAGAAGTCGCCGCCACCGTGACCGAGCCCCATGAAATCGAACAGGAGCTCAAATACTTGCGGGAAATCCTGACATGAGCGGCAATCCGGCTGACCGCACGGGACGGTGCCCCGAATGTGACGGACTGCTGGAGGCGGGGACGGAATGCCGCCGTTGTCTTGTCGGGGTCGCCTGGTTCGAGGCGCCGGTCGAGGAAGACGCTGCGCCGGTGGAGCCCAGCTTGGGGCAGATGCTCGGAGGCTACGAATTGCTCTCGCGCCTGGGAGCCGGCGGCATGGGGATCGTCTATCGCGCCCGGCAGCGCGCCACGGGACGGATCGTGGCGCTGAAGACGCTGCGACTGGAAGTGCTGCCCGATCAGGCTGCGGTGGAGCGATTCCAAACTGAGATCAAGCTCGCCGCCGCGCTCGAACATCCGCACGTGCTGCCTTTCTACGAGGTGGGGGCGCAGGACGGACTGCCGTTCTTTAGCATGAAGATCGTGGAAGGCAGCCTCGCCGACCGCCTGCGCGCAGGACCGCTCCCACCGCGGGAGGCAGCCTTGCTGCTCACCCAAGTCGCGCGCGCCGTGCACCACGCCCACCAGCACGGCGTGCTGCACCGGGATCTGAAGCCAGCCAATATTCTCGTCGACGCCGCCGGTTCGCCGTTCATTGCCGACTTCGGCGTCGCGCGTTTTCTCGATGCCAGCATGGGGGTCACCCGGACCGGCGCGTTGCTGGGCACGCCGGCCTACATGTCGCCGGAGCAGGCGGAGGGTCGCGCGCTGACTGTCGCCTCGGACGTCTATTCACTCGGGGCAGTCTTGTTTGAGACGCTGACCGGCACGGTGCCTTTCGCGGCGGATTCGGCGCTGGCCACGATGAAGCAGGTGGTCGAACGGGCGGCGCCTTCGCCGTCCACCCGCCGGACCGGCATCCCGGATGACCTGGCGATCGTGTGCCTCAAGGCTCTCGCAAAGGAACCGGCTGCGCGGTACGAGTCCGCTGCGGCGCTCGCGGACGACCTTGAGCGGTGGCGTGACGGACGCGGCATTCTCGCGCGTCGGAGCTCGCGGGCCGAGCGGCTGGCGCGCTGGGCCCGGCGCAACCCGGCGCTTGCGGGGGTTTCCGGTTTGCTCGCGCTTGCCCTGCTCGCGGTCTCCATCATCTCGACGCTCTCGAGTGTCCGCGTGGGCCGCGCCCTCGAACGCGCCCTTGCGGCCGAGCAGGAGCGCCGTGGGGAGGTGCGCACCGCCTCGCTGGCCCAAGCGCGCGCGTCGAAACTGACCGGGCGAATCGGCCAGCGGTTCGATGCCCTGGAGGCGCTGAAACGGGCGGCGGCGATTCGCCCGGGACTCGATCTTCGCGAAGAAGCGCTGGCGGTCTTGGCTCTTCCGGATGCCATCATCCAAGACGATTGGGAACCGCGTTACACGAGCAACGCCGCTATCCGCTTCGACGGCGCCACGGAACGTTATGTCGTCGAGGCCGAACGCGGCGTCCTGAGTCTGCGGCACTTCCCCGACCACGCCGAGCTGCAACGATTTGCCGTGCCGGAAGGATCGCCGCGCGTGCGCTACATTGCGCAATTCGCCGCCGGCGAGACGCGCTTTGCGGCACGCTTCGCGGACGGTTCTGTGCGCGTCTACGAGGTGGGACAGGACGAACCGCTTTGCGAAATTCAGGGCGGGCTTTTTCGGCAGGCACACGTCAATTTTCTCCTCGATTTCGGCCTTTCGGCGGATGGCCGGGAATTGCTCGTGGGCCGACCCGAAGGCGGTGTGGCGTATTACGAGGTGACGACGGGTCGTGAAGTCGGCCGGCTCGAAACCACGACGGTGCCCGCGATCGTGGCGCTCAGCCCGGCAGGTGACCGCATCGCACTTTGCGGGCTGCGCGATGAAAGGGTGGAAATCTACGATCACGTCACCGGGCGTCTTCTGTTCGTGCTGCCGCATCCCGCCGGGGTCTTCAATTGCGTCTGGCGTCCGGATGGCGCGGAGCTGGCGTGCGCTTGCCAGGACCGGCAGATTCACCTTTGGAACGCGCTCACCGGTGCGCCGGGGGTGACGCTCCGGGGACATGTCGACGTTCCGATCGGGCTTGCCTATCGCCGGGATGGACGAGTCCTGGCGAGCGGAGCCATGGATCTTTCCACGCGCCTCTGGCGTTGCTCGGATGGCGCCGAGTTGCTCGCCATCCCGCGGCTCGGCGGGAGCCAGGGTCTGGCGTTCTCCCACGATGGCGCCTTTGTCGTCACGACGTCGGAAGGTCCGCGTGCCTGGCGGTTGCGCCTGCACCTTGCCGATGTCCGACAGGCGATTTACGACGGCACCCCCGGCGATCACTTCGATGACATCAGCGGCCTGGATGTCTCCCGGGACGGCCGACTTTTAGTGTTGGCGTCGCAGAGCG
Organism: Chthoniobacterales bacterium; assembly: GCA_038226705.1. GTDB lineage: Bacteria > Verrucomicrobiota > Verrucomicrobiia > Chthoniobacterales > SZAS-18 > SZAS-18. The sequence continues at coordinate 71,419 of JBBRQH010000015.1, forward strand.
GCGTGCGACTGCTCGACGCGGCGAGCGGCGATCTCCTGGTGACGCTGGAGGCCACGCCGCGCGCGGCCGGCGGGACGGCGCGCATCGAAGCGGTCCTCGCCGACGGCACGCGAGGGGACGAGAAGACGGCCCAGTTTTCACCGGACGGACGCACGCTGGTTTATTCCGTCACGGGGACGGGAACGTGGGCGCGCAACCTGAACTGGCGGGACGACCGGACGTTGGAGATTGGGCCGCCCAGGCAGATCGATGCGCGGCACGGTCTGGTTGTTTTGCAGGTCGCCGGCGATCCCGCGTTGGTGGTTCTGAGCGGCGCGCGCGCGCCGATCGCCTCGGTCCTCCCGCTCAAGGGCGGTGGATCGCCAGTGGACTATCCGCTCTCGGGGGTGCCGTCGAATTGCGTCATCGCACCCGGCAGGAATTTCGTGGTCACGGCCGATCATGTCAGCATCAAGCCAGGCGAATCCGACGTGCGGCTCTGGGAATATCCGTCAGGGAAACTCGTGCGCCGCCTGAATCTGGGGCGCGACGGAAATATTCAGTTCAGTCCGGACGGGATGCTCTTATTTGCCTGTGGTGACGCGGGTGCAGGCCTTTTTCGCTGGCCGGGGCTGGAAGCAGTAGCGGCGCTCGCGAAAGGCAGCCAGGAAGGTTGGTTTTCGCCCGATGGATCGCTCCTGGTGGTGCGGGACGACGCGGGTCTTGCCCTTACGCGGATCGCGACGCGCGAGGTGCTGGGACACTTGCCGGCGGCGCGGCGGCTGGACGTGCGGTTCGACCCGGCGGGAGTGCGTCTCTTCACGTTGATCGACGTAAATCTCTACGCCTGGAATCTTCCTGCCGTGCGGCGCGAACTCGCCCGCATCGGCCTGGATTGGGAAGATCGGACGGTCCGTCCGGCGCTGCCCTCCAGCGCATCTTCGGTTGGACGCATCGTGGTGCGAATCGAGGAAGGGGAACAGGCAAGCCGGTAACCTCGGCGTCGAATCGGAGTAGAACCTCCGACGGCCACCGTGGCCGTCGTCCTATGCACTGCCCGCGACTGCCTTTTCGGAATTTTCTCGCCGCCATTCTGTTCGTGCTGTTGCCGGACCAATCCCTGCGCGCGCAGGTCCCGCAACTCATCGGCTATCAGGGGCGGGCTAGCACGGCTGGCGCCAATTTCAGCGGGAGCGGAAGCTTTCGCTTCGCGCTGGTGAATTCCGGGGGCTCGGTGACTTATTGGAGCAATGACGGGACCGGCAGCACCGGCTCGCAACCCACCGGCGCGGTGGTTCTCCCGGTCACCAACGGTCTCTTCAGCGTGCTGTTGGGCGATGCAACAGTGACGAACATGACGGTGATCCCGAACACGGTGTTTGCGAATACCGATGTCAGGCTGCGCGTTTGGTTCGACGACGGCACAAACGGTTCGCAGTTGCTCACTCCGGACCAGCGCATTGCCGCGGTGGGCTATGCGCTCATGGCGGCGACTGTGCCAAATGGCGCGATCACGGGCGCCAAGATTGCGGCCGGGACCGTCACCGGCGCAAACATCGCCTTGGGGACAATCACCGGGGCAAACATCGCCGATGGCTCGCTGGGCAATCAGGAACTGGCGGCGGGGGTCGCGGCCGCCAATCTCACGGCGGGCGGGCAGAGCGCGGTGCCGAGCGGCGGCCTGATTCTTTCGCCGGATGACAACCCGGCCCTCGTTGCGGCGGGTTTCGTGAAGATCGGGGTGACGACGCTGCCGGATTGTTGGCAGCAACGCGGAACCGGCGGTCCGCCGCCGGGCTCGCGACAGAACCATTCTGCCGTTTGGACGGGCACCGAAATGATCGTCTGGGGTGGCAGCAGCGCGGGCGCGGTCCTGGCCGATGGCGCCCGCTACAATCCCGGCACGAACAGTTGGACTCCAGTGGCTGCGCTCAACGCACCGGGTTCGCGGCAGTATCATACCGGGGTTTGGACCGGCAGCGGTATGATCCTCTGGGGCGGCTTGCGCAACGGCGTCTTCCTGAACGACGGCGCGCGCTACACGCCGACGACCGACGATTGGGTGGCCCTGCCCGCCGCAGGGGCGCCGGGCGCGCGTTACTTGCACACCGCGGTCTGGGCCGGCAGCGAGATGATCGTCTTCGGCGGAGCCAATCCCAGTACGCTCAACTCCGGGGGGCGCTACGCGCTGCTGACCAACACCTGGAGCAATTTGCAGAGTATCAGCGCGCCGTCCGCGCGGGAATATCACAGCGCCGTCTGGACCGGCATCGACATGATCGTTTGGGGTGGGAACACCGGAGCCGGCTACCTGGCCGACGGCGCGCGGTTCAACCCCTCCGGCGACCGTTGGACGGCCTTGAGTGCGGTGAATGCGCCCACGCCCCGCGCCAATCACACCGCGATTTGGAGTGGCTCTGAAATGATCGTCTGGGGCGGAATCGGCAACGTCTCCACGACCAACTCTGGCGGGCGCTATCAGCCTGGGAACGATACCTGGATTACGCTCCCTACCGCCGGCGCACCGGGGGCACGCTACCTTCATACCGCGGTCTGGACCGGATCGCGGATGATCGTCTGGGGTGGTTCCTCCACCAGTGCCGCCAATGATGGCGGCAGCTTCGACCCGGTGAGCGGATTGTGGACCGCCTTAAGCACGACCAATGCGCCGGTCGGACGTTTTGCGCACACGGCCGTGTGGAGCGGTTCGGCGATGATTGTCTGGGGTGGAACGAGCGGTTTGATTGCGCTGAACGACGGGGGTCGCTACGCCGCCGCTTCGAATAGCTGGGCTCCGACGGCAGTGGGCACGCCGCCGCCCAGCCGGGCGGAGGCCGGCGCGGTTTGGACCGGGGCGGAAATGATCGTCTGGGGTGGGGTGGATGTCGCTCTCAACGATCTGAATGACGGTGCCCGCTACGATCCCGGCCTGAATGTCTGGAACGCCCTCCCTAGCTCCGGCGCCCCGCCTCCCCGGCGGTACTTCACGACGCTTTGGACCGGTACAGAAATGATTGTCTGGGGTGGCTACGACACTTCCTCATCCGTGATCAATGGGGGAGCCCGTTTCAACGTCGCGACAAATTCGTGGTCAGCACCGATGTCCACGGCCACAACCTTCGGGCGGGCGCGTCACACCGCAGTCTGGACCGGCACCGAGATGATCGCCTGGGGAGGCGCCAGCACCGCAGGGGGTGCCCAGTACACGAATGACGGGAACCGCTACGATCCGGCGACCGATACTTGGTCGCCACAAGCGATCGTCGCGCCGGTCGCCGGCCGCCAGGCGCACACCGCGATCTGGACAGGCACGGAGATGATTGTTTGGGGCGGTTTGGGATCGGGCGCGATCACCCTCTCGACCGGGGCGCGCTACAACCGGGCTTCGAACTCCTGGACGACGATGTCGAATAGCAACAAGCCGGCAGCGCGCTTTGGTCACACGGCCGTCTTTACCGGCACCCAAATGATTGTCTGGGGCGGAAGCGGACTGGGCGACGGCGGGGCGTACGTGCTTGCGCTCGATACCTGGATTTCGCTCCCCGCCGCCTCCAATTCGCCGAGCCCTCGCTCCCAGCACGCGGCGATCTGGACCGGACACGAAATGCTCATCTGGGCAGGTACGGCCGGTGCCTATTCGAATGACGGAGCGCGCTACGATCCGAGCACGAGAGTTTGGTCGCCGATGACCGCCGTTTCCGCGCCACCTCCGCGCAACAGCCAGGCTGCGATCTGGACCGGCCGGGAAATGCTCATCTATGGCGGAAACCTCGTTAGCACCGTGGCCGCGGACGTCTGGTCCTACAGTCCGGGGCGCACGATGTCGCTCTACCAACGGCCTTGAGGCAGGGACGCGTGCAGCCTCATTCCGTCGAGGCAATCTCCTGGCGGCACCGGTCGAGCCGCGATAAAATTTCGGGCGCTACCTTGATTTCGCACAAAGGCGTGAGGTGCCGGCGAATGTAATCCCAGTCGAGACTTCGTGTGCCCTGCCGAACGAGGATGCCGCGCACATCATTCCAGTCGAGCGGGCGACTGGCGAAGGCTTTCATTACGATAAGGTCTTCGGCGGTGCAGAGGCGGAGTCGGGCGCCGGGTTCGAGGTCGATCTCCGCCGCGCGACCGACGGCCTCTGCTTCGAACGCCAATCCTCCGAGCGCAACATCGACGCCGATTCCGCGGGAGGAGCGAAGCAGCAGCACGCGGTTCCGAAGCGCGAACTCTCTTGCGTCACTTACCCGCGATTCGTAGGCACCCAGACAGGCGTCGACGAACGCCTCCTCGCCGCCGAAACCCGTCAGCAGCGTGACGTCCACGTCTTTCGTAAAACGCGGCTCACCCCAGTGCTGAACGGCGAGGCCACCAATGATGCAGTAGGACCACTTCCTGCCTTCGAAAAACACCTGAAGCTCGAGGGCAAGTTGCGTGAGCTCGTTCATGGCGATGAAGACGCTTTCGCAAACCAGTATTGTTGTTCGATCAATCCAGAGGTCGCCTCGGCCGGCCGGTGCATTACAGCCCAGTCCGCCGAACCGGCAAAGATGCGCATCCCCTGAGCCGTGTCCGCCGCCCGTATGTCCGCATCGCGCACCTTTTGCAGTTCCGGGGTGGCGGCCGCCCAGGTCTGCACCCAGCGTTTGGTCAGCTCGCGTTCCGCTTCAGTCACGCCCAGAACCTAGCGGGAGGCAGGGCGAATGCGAATCGAAGCGGGTGTCTTCGATCGGTCGCTTGGATCACCACGCCTCCAGGTGCCAAAGTTGACGGGACCGGCTGGCCATGACCAGCCAGCCGTTTGCGATCATTCCACGCGATACAACTCCATCGGCGCGGACTTTCCCTTCAGAAGAATCGGCCCGCAGGACTGAACGGGAATGGCCGCGCGATCTTCCGGTCCCAGGAGCGCGACGACGACGTCGCTCACGAGAATATCGGCCCGTTGTTCCTTCGTCTGGCCTTCGATGCGGGCAGCGACATTGACGGTGTCACCGAGCACCGTGTATTCGGCGCGCTCGTCGGTGCCGACATTGCCGGCCACCAAGGGTCCCGCATGCACACCGACGCCGGCTTGCACGTGGGGGTAGACTCCCGTGAGGTTGAATTCCGCCAGCGCTGCGCGCATGCCGACCGCCGCCCGCACGGCGGCTCCTACATGATCGTAGAGCCGCGTGACTTCGAGATTGAGATACCCGCCCAGCGTGCCGAGCAGAATCGCGGAGGCGGCGAAGGTGGAGACGATCCGCAGATCGGGCTCCCCATAGAGGTCTCGATAGAGGCTGATTTTATCGAAATAGCGCAAGGCGGTGACCAGCCAGGTGAGGCCGAAGAGAAAGAGGGGGAGGTCGATGATGCGCTGCTCCACCCGCACGAGATTTGCTTTGCGGTGGGAGAAGTAGTGCCGGTAAAGCGGCCAGAGCCACGCCACGATGAACAAGGTCATCCAGCGAGTCGGAGCGCCGCCGAGATTGATTTTGACATTCCTGTCCCGGGCGCCCCCGGCGCGTTTTGCCTCGCGCGCATTTTCGTCGAGCGGTCGCAGCGCTTCGCGCAGGCGGGAGTCGTCTTTCGGCTGATCGCCCCGGGCGGTTGCCTGCGTCAGGAGCTTCAATTCTCCCAGCATTCGATCGAAATCGATGATCGAGTACTGCTCGAAAACCGACGCGACGATTCCGCCGAGGCCGATCATGACGAAGAACAGACCATAAAGCAGCAAATGCAGCTGGCGGAAGGCGGTCCAGATTCGGCGCATCATGGGAGGGTCTTCAGGGCAGAACGCTATCAAAGAGTTACAACTCCCGCCAAGATCGGGTGCGTGGGAACCAGCCTGCTTGCATTCAGGGCGAGTAGGCGCTGAGAATCAACATTGCCCCAAATGGCCGAAGAGATCTTCCGCGCGGTGTCGATCTTCCCTCGAGCCACATCCGCGCCACGACTTGGCTGAAATGAAGAAAATGCCGCTTCCCCGAATTGTCAGTCTCTACCTGTCTCTTGGAGGTCTGGTCTTCCCTGCAAACGCTTCGAATATGCTGCCGGAGCGAGAATCAAATCCCGTGCCTTCCGTGGGTAAGGAAGCCGATGCGTTGCAGGGGTGGATTCAAGCATATTTCAAAAGAAACGGAATTTCTCCCGCGACCGTGCTTCGGACCGGAATGCCACTGGAGGAGTTTATCAGAATTCTGGGAGAACCGACAAAGCGCTACAAAGTGCAAAAGGGACGGGAGGATGGCGAGCGCAAGAAGGCCCCCGAGGAGTGGGTGCAGTGGTACCACAATCCGTTTGGCACCCACGTCGCGCCATTCATTCGCGTGCGAGTCGAACACGGCGAGGTGCTGGCGCTCGAGGCCGGGCGTGCCTGAGGCCATGGGCCGACGACTTTGACGACCCAACCCCGGCCGATCCTGGCCAGCCTCGCTTGGACGCTTGGCTACATTCGCCGGCTCTGCGTGAGAAATCCATCATCCACTCGGCTTGAGAGGATCCGCGGGCGAATTCGCGGAAGCGCGGAAATCCGTCCCTGAGACGTAAAAAGGGGTAGAAAAGCTGAGGACCTGCGGTCACCCCATGCGGGACAGCCGCTCCCCCCGCCAGCTGATATCGCCCCCGGATGGGCGTCATCCCCCGGAGACCGCGGGATTTGCGCACCAGGTGACTGCGCGCGCTCGACGCCACGTGCAACCTCAGCTATGGCGGCGGGACCGATGATTCCCGCGACCGAAGCCCTCGAACGCCTCCGCCGGGGCAACCACGAGTTTGTGTCCGGCGGCATGGACCGCGACACTGACCTGATTCACCTGCGCCGCGCGGAACTGGCCAACGCGCAAATGCCCTTCGCGATCATCCTGGGATGTTCGGATTCGCGCGTGCCGGCGGAGATCGTCTTCAACCAGGGGCTGGGGGATCTTTTTGTCATTCGCGTGGCCGGAAATATCGTTGCTCCTTCCCAGGTTGGCAGCGTCGAATTTGCCGCGGCTCGCTACAATACCCGGCTGGTCGTGGTCCTGGGCCATTCCCAATGCGGCGCGATCCTCGCGACCCTGGAAGAACTCGCGCGCCCGACCGAGAATCAATCGCGCAACTTGAGTTCGATCGTGGACCGAATCCGGCCTTCGGTGGAGCGGCTCCTCCTCCGCAGCGACCTGCGGCACGATGCCGAGGAATTCATGCATCTGGCGGTCCGGGCGAATGTCCGCGCGTCGGTCGATCACCTCCGGCACGGCTCGGAGATCCTGGAGCAACTCATTCAAAAAGAAGGACTCCACGTGGTCGGAGCGGAATACTCGCTGGAGACGGGCGAGGTCGACTTCTTCGACGCCTCGGCGGTCGAATAGCGCGATTCTCCTCTGCGGGTGAAATTTGCCACGCCGCTCCGCCGCTTCGACCGCGAGTAGCCCAATCAGCAGTTGTCATCTTGGGCTTGGCCGCGTAGGACGCGCAGCTTTTCTGCTCATGTCCTTCGATCCCGCCGACGGAATCATATTCTACCTGGTATTCCTCTACTCCACGATCCTGCACGAAGCGGCGCATGCCTTCGTGGCGTGGCGGCTGGGGGACGATACGGCTTATCGGGGTGGACAGGTCTCGATCGACCCGATTCCGCACATTCGGCGAGCTCCGGTCGGAATGATCGTCGTGCCGATTGCGACCCTGTTCCTCAGCGGTGGACGATCCCTCATGGGCTGGGCGAGCGCGCCTTTCGATCCCGAATGGGCCCAGCGCCATCCCCGGCACAGCGCGTGGATGGCGCTGGCTGGGCCAGCCACAAATCTCCTCCTCGCGTTGCTGGCGGGAATTGTCATTCGCATGGGACTGGAAATGGAGTGGTTTCAGGCTCCGGGCCGGGTGGGCTGGGGCGCTCTCGCGGTCGCCACGACCCCGGGCGGAATGGCGTCCTTCGCGGCCCTCCTGGCCAGCGTGGTCTTCAACCAAAATCTTCTGCTGGCGGCCTTTAACATGGTGCCGGTGCCGCCCTTCGATGGCGCCAGCCTTCCGCTCCTTTTCCTGCGGGCGGAAGCCGCCCGCGCGTACTTCACCTTTATACAGAATCCCACCTTTATGTGGATCGGGCTCATCGTGGCCTGGCGCGCCTTCAGCGCCATCTTTCCCACGATTCAGCTCTTCGCGGTAAATTTGCTCTACTGGGGGCACGCCACCTTCCGCTGACGCTTAGAATCTGCGTCGCATCTACATGCCGCCCAAGTGCATCGGCCCGGCTCAGGCCCCCGGCGCCGGAATCACGCGGTCGAGCAACTTGGCACTCGAAAGGACACCGGGCATCCCCGCTCCTGGATGCGTTCCCGCGCCGGCGAAATACAGGCCGCGAATATCTTCGCTGACGTTGTGCGGGCGAAACCACGCGCTCTGCGTGAGGATCGGCTCGAACTGGAACGCGCTCCCGGCATAGGCATCGAGATCACGCTCGAAATCGAGCGGGGTCATGATGCGCTGCGTGATGACGTGCTGGCGGAGATCCGGGCAAAGGCTCGGAATCTCGAGCGACGCGAGAATGGCGTCGGCGTAGCGCTCCTTGACCTCGTCCCAGTTTTGTCCGCCCTGGAGATTGGGTACAGGCGAGAGCACGTAGAAGCATTCGCAACCGGGCGGCGCGAGATTCGGATCGGTGCGGGTGGGGGCGTGGAGATAAAGCGAAAAGTCTTCGGCCAGTTGCTTGCGCGTGAAGATGTCGGCCAGCAACTCTTTGTACCGCGGACCGAGGACGATCGTATGATGCGCGAGGTTTTCGTAGGTCCGGCTGGTTCCGAAATAGAGGACGAACAAACCCATCGAGTAGCGCATCCGCTCCAGCTTGCGATCGGTCCACTTTCGCCGCCATTTCGGCGCCACCTGCTTGCGGTAGGTGTTGGCCAGGTCGCCATTCGAGACCACGGTCCTGGCGGGAAAATGCCGGCCATCCGCGAGGCGCGCACCCGTCACTGCGCTGTCTTCGATGGTGATCTCCTCGACCCGGGCGTTGAGATGGAGCCGACCGCCCAGCTTCGCGAAAGCCTGGAGCAGACCGCGCACAATCGCGCCGGTTCCGCCGATCGCGGAGTGCACGCCCCACTTTTTCTCCAGGTAGTGGATCATCGAGTAGATCGACGAACTCTGGAACGGATTCCCGCCAATCAGGAGCGGGTGAAAACTGAAGACCTGCCGAAGCGCGGGATCCTGCAGAAAAGTCGACGTGAGCTTGTAGACGCTCTGGTCGGCGCGGAGCCGGGCCAGGTCGGGCGCAATCTTCAGCATGTCCCAAAGGGACGAGAAGGGGATGTCCGCGAGATCCGTGAATGCGCGATCGAAGATGGCGTGCGAACGTTCCACGAACCGGTGATAGCCGGGGACATCGTCCGGATTGAAACGCCGGATTTCCTCCACGATCTCCTCGGTGTTCCCCGTGTAATTGAAGATGCGGCCGTCGTGAAACTGAATGCGATAGTAAGGCGAACACTCCACGATTTTGACGTGGTCGGCGGTGCGCTCGCCGGCGAGGGCGAAGAGTTCGTCGATCAGGAACGGTGCCGTAACGATGGTAGGACCGGCGTCGAAGGTGAACCCATCCTGCTCGTAGACGTAGGCCCGGCCGCCGGGCTTGTCGCGCATCTCTAGGAGATCCACGTCGTACCCGCGGGCCTGCAGCCGGATCGCAGCGCCGATGCCGCCAAAACCGCTCCCGATGACGACAGCTTTCGGACGGGCGGAGGAGGAGTTTGGCGCCATGAGGACGCGAAAGATGGCGTCGATGCGACGGGGCGCAATCGGTCTCCTAGCCCGCGGGTTTCCGGCACGTCTGCCAGGTCAGCCCGAAGCGAGCGAGATACTTCCGGAGCCGATCTGCATCGTTCGGAGTTTTGCGTCCGCCGCGCGAATGCTGGAAGAGGCGGCGACCGGCGTCACTCAAAGTTTCGGCGGCGCGGCACACGCGGAGAACGGCGGCGAGCTGGGCGCGATCGAAGAGATCGATGGCGGCAAGGGCTTCACCACGAAAAACGGGGGCGAGCAGGAGGTCGTCGGGATCGGTCGTCGGCGCCGCACCCCAGGCGTGGCGCAGACGCGCCATCTCACGCTCCAGGCCATCCCTCGTGATGCGCCCCCCGGGAGCGAGCGTGGCCATGCGCGTGACCGCGGCGTTGAGATCGCGAAAGTTCGCGCTCCATTTCGCCTCCGGATGGCGGGCAAAGTCCAGAAATTCGGCGCGCACCTCCCGGCTCATGGTGACGCGTTTTCCCAGGCGCTTCGAGGCGGACCCGAGTTCGTGGTCGAGATTCGGCTCGAGGTCCTCGGGACGCTGCGCAAGGCCCGGTAGCGTAAAGCTCCAGAGATTGATCCGGGCGAGGAGATCCTCCCGGAAGCGTCCGGTGCGCACGTCGGCCGTCAGATCGCGATTGGTCCCGCCGATGAGCTGGAAGTCGCTGCCCACCTCCCGATCTGATCCGACGGGGAGGAAGCGTTTTTCTTCCAGCGCACGCAGCAGCATGGCTTGCTCGTCCGGTCCGAGTTCTCCGATTTCGTCGAGAAAGAGCAGTCCTCCGTCGGCCGCGCGGAGGAGTCCCGGCCGATCCCGCAGGGCCCCGGTGAACGAGCCGCGCACATGGCCGAAGAGCGTGCTCATCGCGGTATCGCCCCGCAGCGTGGCGCAATTCACCTCCACAAACTCGCCGGCGAGCTGGCGGCGCTGTTTCTTTAGCTCGAAGACCCGGCGCGCGAGCGAAGATTTTCCCGCCCCGGTCGGTCCCAGCAGCAGCATGGGATCGCGCGAAGCGATTGCGACCTGCTCGATCTCCTCGATCAAACGGTTGAAGGCGGCATTCCGCGTCGCGATCCCAGATTTGAGGAAGGCGAGCGCCTCGTGCTGCTCGGCCGCAAAACGGGCCGCGAGCCGGTCGTAGCGGGAGAGATCGAGATCGATGATTGAATAACCGCCTGGTGGCAGCGGGTTGCGGACATTCGGCGGCGCGGTTTGCAACAGACGTCCCGGCAGATGTCGTGATTCGGCGAGCAGAAAGAGGCAGATCTGCATCACGTGCGAACCGGTCGTGATGTGAAAGAGATAATCCTCCTTCTCGGGCTCGAAGGGATAGTCGCGCGCGAAGTCGGCGATGACGCCGTAGACCTCCTCGAAGTCCCACGGGTCATTGAAAGTGACCGCCTGCGGCCGGACCTCCGTCTCCGGCGAGATGGTGGCGATGTCCGCTGCCAGCGTGCCGGCGAGTTCCGCCCATTTGCTTTCGTGCAGCAATTCGAAGCGCTGCACGCGCAGGCTCTCATGTTGGCACACTGCCACGGATGGACGCCATTTGTCCCAGCGTTTGGGTCGCGCACCGAGATCCAGTTGCGTGCCGACGAAGCCGAGAACTACCAGCGGTTTGGTTTTCATGGGGCGAGTGCGAAAGGTGACCATGGGAGCGGCGGCAAGCGCGCGCAATGGCGAAAGACTAGCGGATAGGCGCGCTTTCCGGGGGTTTTGGAATGAGTGCCGTCCGAGCCTGGGTTGGGGTCTGAAGAATTTTTCTACCTCGACAGCAACGTGTTACGAGGTGCAACGGCGCGATTTGGACACGCGTGGCACGGCACGAGCGATAGGGATGCGCACAACCCAGCGCCCATTATGGCTAACGCATCACTCTTCTCGTCGATTGTCGGCGCCCTGCGTCCGCAGACGGATACCACCAATCTCGCCGGTGCCCCGGCCTACGCGCTTTCGCCGCGCCATGCGCTGGCGCAGTATGCCGTGACGGGCTGCCTGAACTCGACGTTCTATGCGTCGGCGACCGCCCAGCTCGAGAAGACGCTGGAGCTCGCCACGCAGGCGACGCCCGAGTTCCTCGCCCGCACGGCGGTCTACTGCCGCACGCAGGGCAAGATGAAGGATATGCCGGCGCTGCTCGCGGCCATCCTCGCCGCACGCGACGTCAAGGTGCTCGACCGTGTTTTCGATCGCGTGATCGATGACGCCAAGATGCTCCGCAACTTCGTGCAGATCGTCCGCTCCGGCGTGACGGGCCGCAAGTCGTTCGGCTCGGCTCCCCGCCGCCTCGTGCGCCGCTGGTTCGAAACGCGCTCGGATGACCAGGTCTTCCGGGCCTGCGTGGGCCAGAAGCCTTCGCTCGCGGACGTGATCAAGATGGTGCATCCGCGCCCGGCGACTCCATCGCGGGCCGCGCTTTACGCCTGGCTGATCGGCCGTCCGCACGATGCGGCAGCTCTGCCCGCGCTGGTGCGCGAGTTCGAGGCTTTCAAGGCGGGCGAAGTCGCCACTCCGCCCGATGTGCCATTCCAGATGCTGACCGCGCTGGAACTCCGTGAACAGGATTGGAGTGCAATCGCGCGCCGCCTGCCGTGGAACGCCACGCGGCTGAACCTGAACACGCTGGCACGCCACGGTGTCTTCCAGGACCGCGCCTTGATCCGCGAAATCGCGAATCGGCTGCGTGATCCGGAACAGGTGCGGAAGGCCCGTTGTTTCCCGTATGCGCTCATGACCGCCTTCGTTTCCGCCGATCCGGCGGTGCCGGAGGAAGTCCGTGATGCGCTGCAGGATGCCATGGAGCTGGCCCTCGCGAACGTACCGCAGATCGAAGGCCGCATTTATGTGCTGCCCGACGTCTCGGGTTCGATGCACTCGCCAGTGACCGGTCATCGTCCGGGCGCCACCACGGCCGTCCGCTGCCTCGATGTGGCTGCGCTCGTCGCCGCCGCGCTTCTACGGGCGAACCGCAAGACAGAGATCATCGCCTTCCACACCGAGGCGGTGCCCGTGCGCCTCAACCCGCGCGACTCGGTGCTCACGAACGCTGCGAAGCTCGCCGCACTGCCCTCGGGTGGTACGAACTGCTCGGCTCCGCTTGCCCACTTGAACGCCGCCAAGGCCCAGGGCGACCTGGTCATCTTCGTCTCGGACAACGAGTCGTGGATGGATGCGCCCACGCATGGCCGCTTTGGCGGCTCGGCCACGGCGACCATGCAGGAGTGGGAGAAGTTCCGCTCGCGCAATCCAGCCGCCCGCCTGGTGTGTCTCGATCTCCAGCCGGCCGCGCATACGCAGGCCAAGGAGCGGTCCGACATCCTGAATGTCGGCGGCTTCTCGGACGCCGTGTTCGACTTGATCGCCGCGTTTGCCCGCGGTGAACTCGGGGCCGAGCACTGGGTCGGCCGGATCGAAAAGATCGAACTCTAACGAATCGAAGCCCGTCCGCGCCAATCCGGGCGCGGGCGGGCCAACCGGATCAGATCCTCATTTCAACTTCACTCTTCACCTCAAAAATTTCGCCGAATGCCGGTGGGACTACATCTCCAATATGCCCCGTCTCACCATAACCTCGTCGGCGATCCAACTTTCTCTTTTAGATTTCGAGAGCGTGCCGAATGCCGGCCCGGACTACATGGCACGGGCGCAAGCCCAAGCGGATTCGAAATCCGCACGCGAAGCGGAAGCGACGCGTTGTCCAGCCAATCGTGGTCGGCACGCTCTTCGCTCGAACTTCGGCGCGAATGCCGTGCGGAACTCCATTTACATCGTCGGTCCCGGGTTCGAATCCCGGTCCCACTTCGGTGGGGTAGCTCAATCGGTAGAGCAACGAAACGTTTCGCCAATTCCTTGTCGCCTCGAATCGATCAAACCCTCTGCGGCGAATGCCGGACGGAACTCCATTTGTCCAATGCTCCGTTTCGTCCTTTTCCTTGTCGCCGCCCCCTTTTTCTCCATTTCCTGAATCTTCGCGGCGAATGCCGATGGAACCACATCATACCCGATCGAGGTCGTGGGTTCGAGTCCCACCGGCTCCAAATCGACGGAGCCGTAGCTCAGCGGTAGAGCACGACGTTTCATCACCTTTCGTCGCCGCGATTTTCAGGTTTCTCCCCGCAGCCATCCTTTCATGACCACCGATTCTTCTCCACCCATGATCACCTCCACGGGCGAAGCCACCGGGTTCCTGCCCACGCGCGATTCGCGCGGCAAGCCGATCACGGTGATCGGAACGGAGGCGATCCGCTCGGCCTTCGATGCCCGCTGTCTTGAGCAGGCGCTCAATTCACGTAGCGCCCCGGGCGTCACCGATCTCATTCTCAATCCTGATGCACACGCCGGTTACGGCGCGCCGATCGGCTGCGTGCTCGTCTCGCCTTCGCACGTCTATCCGGGACCGGTGGGTGTGGACATCAAGTGCTCGATGAGCCTGCTCGCGCTCGATCTGCCAGCCGAGGCGGTCGCCTCGAAGGAAGTACGTCGTGCCTTGATCAACGCGATCGCCGAGCGCACCCCAACTGGTGCGGGCCGCGGCCAGCGCTCGGTGAAGAAAGCGCGTCCGGTCGACGCGGATCTCGGACGCCAGGTGGTGACCGAGGGCGCCTCGGCTTCGGTCTGCACCGCCCTCGGAGTTCCACCCGAGTGGGCGGAGCGCTGTGAAGACGCCGCACACGTGGGCCACAACGACACACGCGACGCCCTCGCGACGCGCCTCGAGCACCTGCTCTCCAGTGGGGCCTTCCCGCGTTTTGCGGACAAGATGAGCCAGCTGGGTTCGTATGGCGGAGGCAATCACTTCGGCGAATGCGAGGCCGTGTCGCTGGTGGACAGCGACCGCGCGCGCCGCGCCGCGGAGGTCTTTGGTCTGCGCGAAGGCGGACTCGCGTTCCTCTCGCACTGCGGCTCGCGCGGATTCGGCCACAACCTGGCGAGCGCGCAATTCAAGACGCTCCAGGCGTTCTTCGCGAAGTGGGGGCTGCCGCTGCCGGGGGGCGACAAGGAACTGGTCTACGCGCCGCTCGGGACGCCGGAGGCAAACGCCTATCTCGACGACATGGCGCTTGGCGCGAACTTCGCGACCGTGAATCACCTGCTGATCAATGCGCTCGTACTCGAGGCCTTTCAGGAGATCATTCCCGGTACGCGCGGGCAACTCGTCTACTTCATCAGCCACAACATCGCCCGGAAGGAAATCCACGAGAATCGTCCGGCCTGGATCCACCGCAAGGGCGCGACGCGCGCGCTCCCGGGTGGCCATCATGGCCTGGCGGGAACGCCGTATTTCGAAACCGGACATCCCATCCTGCTCCCGGGAAATCCCGCGGCCGGGAGTGCGGTGATGGTGGCCGAACCGGGCGCTGCCCTGAGCGCGTTCAGCGTGAACCATGGCGCCGGCCGCGCCCTCGGCCGCAAGGCCGCCATGCGTGCGCTCGACCAGAAGACAGTGGATGAGGAATTCGATCGTCTCGATATCCTGACCAACTGCCGCCAGTACCCGAAGGACGAAGCGCCGGCGGCGTATAAGGACTTTGCCGAAGTCCTCCGCTCCGTCGAGGTCGCCGGACTCGCCACCACGGTGGCGAAGCTCCAAGCCCGCTTCGTCATCAAGGATTCGGACGACAGCCTCCGCGGGGCGGCGTAGTCGGCGCGGACGGAATGGAGATCGCACCCCTTGACGACACCTGCGGCGGCCCGCAGCGTCCTCCATGCGTCCGTTTCTCGCTGCCGTTTTGTTCTCGCTCGTTGCCGCCCTGCCGTTGCGCGGGGCGGAACAATTTGTCGGTCCGATCGATACCGAATTCGGGTTCCTCGGCGTTTCGCTGCGCTGCACGCCGGCCGCCTTGCCGAGCGCGGAAGTGACGGAGGATATTGGGCGCTTCGTGACGTACAAGGACAAGCGCGAGAAGATTCGCTACGCCGGATTAGGCCTCGCGGAGGTGCGCTACAATTTCCTCTGGGGAAAGCTCTACTCCATCCACATCGATGTGGAGGGCGCGCGAAACGTCCGGGGGATCCTGAAGGCGCTCGTGCAGCAATACGGCACGGAGTTCACGCTTGAGACCCGCAATATCACGGCAGCCGATACTGTCCTGGAAACCCGGGAGTGGAAAGGCAAGCGAGCCTACTTGCTCTACAAGAACGCGAAGAACGGCAAAGGCGGCCAGATCATCGTCGTGGATCGTGCCGAGTGGGACAAAATGCAGGTGCCGCGTGAGCAAATGGTGCGGGAGAACCTGAAGTGGATGCAGGGAAGTTTCAGCGGCGGCGACTTCGACGTGCGCCCGAGCCGGCCGTGAGGCTGAACGGGTCTTACACAAAGCCACAACGGCACAAAAGGGAGAGAAACACTTCCGAGATCGGGCCCTTCTTGCGGGGAAGGCCGAAAGGGTCTCACACAAAGCCACAAAGGCACAAAGGGGAGGAAACACTTCCGCGACCGGCGCCGTCTTTCGAGGAAGGCCGAAAGGGTCTCACACAAAGCCACAAAGGCACAAAGGGGAGGAAACACTTCCGCGACCGGCGCCGTCTTTCGGGGAAGGCTGAAAGGGTCTCACACAAAGCCACAAAGGCACAAAGGGGAGGAAACACTTCCGCGACCGGGGCCGTCTTTCGGGGAAGGCTGAAAGGGTCTCACACAAAGCCACGAAGGCACAAAGGGGAGGAAACACTTCCGCGGCCGGGTCCGTCTTTCGGGGAAGGCTGAAAGGGTCTCACACAAAGCCACGAAGGCACAAAGGGGAGAGAGACGATCCGAGATCGGGCCCTTCTTTCGGGGAAGGCTGACAGGGTCTCACACAAAGCTACGAAGGCACAAAGGGGAGGAGACTCCGAAGCGACTCCGAAGCTTCTTCTTCTTTGTGACTCAGTGGCTTTGTGTGAGACCATTCAGCCGTGATCGACCGAGTTTCAGTTGGCGATGCGCTTGATCCCGTCTTTGAACGACGCAGCGCCAAAATTGATCAGGAGGCCGAGTCGCAGGTTGAGTAGTCGCAAGTAGGTCAGGACCTGCTTGCCGTGGATCGGCGCAAGATTTTCGAGGGACTTCATTTCGATCAACAGGCGTTCGTTGACGATGAGATCGGCCCGGAAGCCCTCGTCGAAGCGCAATCCCTCGAAAACGATCGGGACGACCACCTGCCGCTGCACAGAATAGCCCCGTCGCTCCAATTCCTTGTAAAGCACGACTTCGTAGACCGTCTCGAGGAGACCAGGTCCGAGCTTGGTGTGAATCTTAAACGCCGCATCCACCACCGCCTTGGCGATCTGCTCGAGTTCATCGTCCATTTCTCAATCGTGTTCGTTTCGACAGCATGGCAGAAATCACTCACGTAAAAACACAAAGCCACCAAGGCTGAAGGCACGCCTTTCGGTCCTCCCCTTTGTGACTTTGTGGCTTTGTGTGAGACCACTCTGCCGCGTCGCCGTCGCGCTACGTCTTCGAGTTCGAGGAGTGACTGCCTTTCCTATTCCGCTACCGCCACTCCATCTCTTCGAAGTCAAAATTGCCGTCGGGCATGACGTAGGCGCCGACGAGCTTCTTGCTCCGCACGTAGATCACGTCTTCCACGACGAGAAACGCCCACGGCGCGTCCTTCCAGATCTGTTCCTGGGCGTCCCGGTAGTGTTTTCCGATTTCGGCGAGATCCGTGGTGCTCAGGGCCTGCGCGATGGCGTTGTCCACGCGCTCGTTCCGGTAATACGCGGTATTGAAGAGCTTCGGGGGCGCGGATTCGCTGGCGAGGAGCGGACGCAAGGCCCAATCGGCCTCGCCGGTTGAGGACGACCAGCCGGAGTAATACAGGCGCACGGGCGCGGTGTCGGGATTCTGCGCCGACTCCACTTTCTCCACGCGCTGGCCAGCTTCGAGCGCAGTGAGTTTCGCTTTGATGCCGACTTGTCCGAGTTGTTGCTGGAGGAACTGGATCACTTTTTGGGCCGTGCTGTGATTGTACGCGGACCACAGTTCGGTCTCGAAGCCATTCGGATACCCGGCCTCGGCCAGCAGCGCTTTTGCCTTGGCAAGATCGTAAGGCCAGGGACCCAGTTTCACGAAGTGCTCCATCGTGGGAGGAATGACTCCCTCCATGGGCTTGGCGTAGCCGGCGAAGGCCACTTTCGCGAGCGCTTCCTTGTTGATGGCATAGTTGATCGCCTCGCGCACTTTCGGGTTGTCGAAGGGCTTTTGGCGCGTGTTGAAGGACATGTAGCGCACGAAGAGCGAGGCACCGGTCAGGACTTCGAGTTCGGGCTTTGTCTTCAGCAGGGCGATCTGTTCCGGCGGCATGCGAAAGGCGAACTGGGCTTCCCCTGTCTGCATGATGGCGGCCCGCGTTTGGTTATCGACCACCGGGCGCCAGGTGATGCCGTCCACCTTGGGCAGGCCCGGTTTCCAGTAGCCGTCGAATTTCTCCACCCGAAGATAATCGGTCTGCCTCCACTCGACGAATTTGAACGGCCCGGTGCCGACCGGATGATCCTTGAGATCCTTCCCGTATTTCGCCATGGCCGCCGGCGAGATCATCACCGCGGAAGGATGCGCGAGCTGGTTGAGGAAAGCGGAGAAGGGTTTCTTCAGTTTGATCCGCACGGTGAGGGGATCGAGCACGTCGGTGCGATCGATATTGCTGAAGAGCGCGTAACGTCGCAGTCGGTTGTCCGGGTTGGTGGCGCGATCGAACGATGCCTTCACCGCGTCGCCATTGAATTCGGTGCCGTCGTGAAACTTCACCCCGGGCCGCAGCTTGAGGGTGTAGGCCAGCCCATCCGCGCTCACCGTGTGACTCAGCGCCAGGACCGGCCTGATCTTCATGTCTTTGTCGCAGCCGTAGAGCCCCTGATAGAACGACTTCGCGACCGTCTGCGAAAGCGTGTCGTTCGCATCGTAAGGATCGGTCGTGGTGAGCGTCGAATCGATCGCCATGACCACGTCCCTGGCCGCAAGGGCCGGGCCGGTGAGAGCAAACAGCCCAAACGCGAGGAAGGGTTTTATCGACATGAGACACTTTGGGGAGGAAGAGCGAAGGCTGGGAGCGCGGGCGTCCCGCCCGCTTCTGCACGATCGATGATCAAGCATTCCGCCGGAAGAAGCGATGAAGAAAAGAGTCCTGAAAGGCATGCGAAGCGGGCGGGACGCCGCGCTCCGATCATGCGACCGCCACGAAATGTTGCGGCGAGACCTCGCGCAGGCGCACGGTGGGCGGCTCATCTCCGATCCGCCGAATCGGACTGGGGATTTCATCGACCTGCAATTCCAGCCGCCCGCGGCGGCGCATCGGATCGGCCACGGGCACCGCCGCCATGAGCTTGCGGGTGTAAGCGTGCTGCGGATTCTCGAAGATGGCGCGGCGCGGGCCGATCTCCACGATCTGTCCGAGGTACATCACAGCGACGCGATGGGCGATGCGCTCCACCACGGCCATGTCGTGGGAAATGAAGAGCAGGGCGATCCCGCGTTGTTGCTGCAGGTCGAGCAAGAGATTCACGATCTGCGCTTGAATCGACACGTCGAGCGCGGAGACGGCTTCATCCGCCACGATGATCTTCGGATTGAGCGCGAGCGCGCGCGCGAGACAGATGCGCTGACGCTGTCCGCCCGAGAATTCATGCGGATACCGGTCGGCCACTTCCGGAGGCAGATCTACCTGCCGGAGCAATGTGGCGACGCGCTCGCGGGCCGCCGCACCCTTTGACACCCCATGAATGGCGAGCGGCTCGGCGATGGAATATCCTACCGTCAGGCGCGGATCGAGTGAAGCGAACGGGTCCTGGAACACCATCTGGATGTCGCGTCGGAGCGGGCGCATTTGCGCCGCCGCCAGCGCCCCAATCTCGCGGCCCGCCAGCTCGACACTGCCGCCCTGGAAGTCGACGAGGCGGAGGAGGGATCGGCCCGTGGTGGATTTGCCACAGCCCGACTCGCCGACCAGCGCAAGGGTCTCCCCGGCGTGCAGATCGAAGCTCACTTTCTCCACGGCATGGACGCGGTGCGTGACCCGGCCAAACACGCCCGTTCTCACGTCGAAACGCGTCGTCAATTCGCGCACGCGCAAGATCGGTGCAGCCTCGCGCTGGACGGTATTGGCCACTGCGCTCGCGCCGGGTGCCGTCTCGGCTCCCGACTCTCCGACGGGAAATTTTTCCGGCAGCTCGCGCCCACGCATGGCGCCGAGTCGCGGCACCGCGGAAAGCAGGGCGCGGGTGTAGGGGTGCTGCGGCGCGGCGAAAATTTGCGCGCAGCCGCCTTCCTCCACCTTTTCGCCGCGCTGCAGGACGGCGACACGGTCGGCAATCTCGGCCACGAGCCCCAGGTCATGCGTGATGAAGATCACGCCCAGGTGCATTTCGTCCTGCAGGGCGCGGATCAAATGCACGATCTGTGCCTGGATGGTGACATCGAGCGCGGTGGTCGGCTCGTCGGCGATCAGGAGCTGCGGTTTGCAGGAAAGCGCCATCGCGATCATCACCCGCTGGCGCATGCCGCCCGAGAGCTGATGCGGGTGGCGGTCCCGCATGCGCTTCGCCTCGGGAATACGCACCAAGTCGAGCATGCGCAGCGCTTCGGCACGTGCGGCCGTGCGGCCGAGCCCCTGGTGCCGGCGAATCGATTCCGCAATTTGCTCGCCGACCGTGAAGACCGGATTGAGCGAGGTCATCGGCTCCTGGAAAATCATCGCGATCTCGGCGCCGCGAATGTCACGCAGGCGCGCCGTCGGGGTCTGCGCGAGATCGACCACGCTGCCATCGCGACGCCGGAAATTCAGCCGCCCTTGCGTGATGCGTCCCCCTCCGCCTTCGACCAGGCGTAGGACGGCCAGCGCGCTGACCGATTTGCCCGAACCGGACTCGCCCACGATCGCGAGCGTTTCGCCGCGTTCGACATGAAAGGAAACGCCCCGCACCGCCTCGACCACGCGCTCCGATGTCGTAAAACGAACGGAGAGTTCCTCGACGGCAAGGACGCGCTGGGGCGGAAAGGAATCAGCCACGAGTGTGACGGTATCACATCCAGCGCCGTCGCGGCGCGCCCGCCATATCCACTGCGGCTCTACCGTTTTCGAAGAGCAAGAGCCGTTTCGTGGTCTGGCAGGCAAAGGGAAACTTGAGACAGAGGAGGCGAGGCAAAGTTTCCAGACGAGACCGCGGGTGCGCTACCGCGCAGGACCACTGGCCCACCGCCCCGCGTTTGCCGCCGAAGCAAACCCGCCCCGGCGCGTCCGAATGCCCATTTATTGCGGCACCGGCGTGGGATCGCCCGGCTTGTAGGGGCGTTTTTGCGGTTGTTGCTGCTGCTGCTGAGCGCGCGCGGCGGCCTGAGCTTGGGCTTGGGCCTGCGCCTTGGCTTGGGCCTGAGCCTGAGCCTGAGCCTGGGCCTGTGCGCGCGCCTGAGCTTGGGCTTGCGCTTGCGCTTGCGCCTGCGCCTGTTGCTGGCGTTGCTGTTGAATGGCGGCTTCGCGCTGTTGCTGCGCCTGGGCTTGTGCCTGCGCGCGGGCTTGGGCTTGTTCCTGCCGTTGCTGTTGAGCGGCGCCCTCACGCTGCTGCTGGGCGCGGGCAGCGGCTTCCGCCTGAGCTTTCGCTTGCGACTGCGCCTGGCGTTGTTGTTCCGCCTGTTTTTCGCGCGCCTGTTGCGCGGCGGCATCCGCCTGGGCCTTCGCTTGCGCTTGGGCCTGCGACTCGCGCTGCTGCTGGGCCCTTGCCGCGGCATCCGCCTGGGCCTTTGCCTGGGCTTGGGCTTGGCCCTGGGTCTGGCGC